>JAFTMS010000025.1 GCA_017452265.1 Bacteroidales bacterium
GTTGTACCCGATAGGAATACAGAATTTTGATGATTTGAGAAGAAACGATTTTGTGTATGTGGACAAGACACACCACATACATCGTTTAGCTTCTACAGGAAAATACTACTTCCTCAGCCGTCCACGCAGGTTCGGCAAGAGTCTTCTTGTGTCCACTATGGAGGCATATTTCAAGGGCAGGAAGGAACTTTTCAAAGGTCTCGCCATGGAGGGTCTGGAGAAGGATTGGATTGAGTATCCTGTACTACATCTGGATCTGAACGGCAGCAAATACCTGGAGCCCGATGATCTGGATGTGACTTTGAGTATGCATCTTGACCGTTGGGAATCGGAGTATGGCATCACTTCCCGGTACAGCAAGCTCTCTGCAAGATTTCAGAATATCATTGACGGCATATATGACAAGACCGGCCCAAAGGTAGTCATCCTTATAGATGAATATGACAAACCTATTGTCGATAACCTTGTAAACCCTGCCCTTGCCGACTATTACAAAAATGTACTTCAGGGATTCTATAGCGTGATGAAGGCAAAGGACGGAAAGATTCGCTTCGGTTTCCTGACAGGTGTATCTAAGATTGGCAAATTGAGTGTATTCAGTGGACTGAATAACCTTACTGATATTTCTATGGAAAATGAATATTCCGACATTTGCGGAATATCCGAGAGCGACCTGCACAAACATTTTTATGAAAGTGTCACTGAATTAGCGGATGCAAATCGGCTAAGCATAGATGAATGCTACGGGAAACTGAAGGACATGTACGACGGCTATCATTTCTCGGAAGATTCTGACGGGATGTATAATCCATTCAGTATATTGAACACATTACGCTCCAAGAAATTCAAGGAATACTGGTTTGAAACAGGCACGCCGACAATGCTGGTGAATGTAATGAAACAGACCTCATTCGATGTAACGACTTTGTCTGACAATGTCGTGGTCTCGGCTGAGGACCTCAACGGCATGCAGGACATCATAAACAGACCGGTGCCACTGTTCTTTCAGACAGGCTATCTGACCATAAAGGACTACGACCGGGAATTCAACGAATATACTCTCGGTTTTCCGAACGATGAGGTCAAGAACGGATTCCTGAGATTCATATATTCGTATTATGTGCCTGTAAATCCGGCCGAAGGAAACACCACCACGAGCAAGCTCACGCGAGCGCTCAGAGCAGGTGATCCAAATACATTCATGAAAATACTGGAAGCCCTGTTCGCCAACACCACATACCAGATTCAGGGCGACTCGGAAAAGAACTTCCAGTATGCGATGTACATCATAATCGAACTGCTGGGAGAATATGTGCAGGCCGAACGAAGCACCAGCAACGGCAGAATCGACCTGCTGCTTCAGACGAAGGACTACATCTACATAGTCGAACTGAAGATTGACAACACGGCAGACGCGGCATTGCAGCAGATCAAGGAAAAGGGCTATGCAAAGCCTTTCGCAGACGATCCGAGAAAGATCTTCAAGATTGGCGTAAGCTTCTCAACCGAGAACAGACGGATTGAAGATTGGAAAGTCATTGAGTAGGCATATCGGCAATTTTTCGCAATGATCAGACGATTAAGTTTCGCTATGGCAGGCGCTTCTTGATGTACTTCAGCAGAAGGAGGTGGGCAGGTTCGGCCATGTCGCCGTGGCCGAAGCCGTCCAGTTCGTGGAATATTATGTCCTTGTGACCGTTCAGGCGGAGCATTCTGGCAAAATATGCGGTCTCTTCATAGCGGCCGAAGAGTTCCATCTCGCGGTCTCCCGATATGATGTACATTGGGGCGGCGTCGCCACGGACATGATAGAGCGGAGCGAGGCTGTCGATAGTCGGAGTGAGGTCGGACAGTCCCTGCTTGCGGCGCTGGGCGAAATGGGTGATGACCTGTCCGCTGTACGGAACCGCCGCAGCAATCTGCTTGTCGGGATCGATACCGTATTTCGCCAGATAATGCTTGTCCAAAGTCAGCATATTCACGAGATAACCGCCTGCAGAATGGCCCGCAAGGAATATCTTCGACAGGTCTCCGCCGTATCTTTCAATATTTTCAAACACCCAGGCGACAGAAGCGGCAGCATCGTCAATCGTTTCCGGAAGCGACACCTCCGAGACGAAACGGTAGCCGACTCCGACCACAACCGCTCCGTCACGCAGAAGGGCTTCCGGCACATGCCTCCAGCCCGACGTCAGTCCCCCGCTGTGGAACCAGACGATGACAGGCCTTGCCTCGCCGCCCTTCTCATATGCGACATCAAGCCGGCACATCTTCTCCGTATACGCATCAGGAGCTCCTTTGTAAAGAATTTCCTTATCATATTCATATTCACGTGCAGAAAGCGCTCCAGCCATGACCAGAGCCACTAAAAATATAATCATCCTTTTCATGGCAAATTACTGTTTTCTTCTTGAAGTCTGTATCATATAAAGGTCGGAAAGCGGAATAAGGACCATCAGGTCACAGAATGCCAGCATTGCGACAGCTCCGAATGCTCCTATCGTGAGTGCCATTGCAAGAGCCCACAGGAAGGAGAACGCATGAAGGAGGATAAGGGCAATGGCAGCAATAAGCCACAGACGGAGCGACGTCATGTGGTACAGAAGCATTGCGACCGTCGCGCAAAGAAGCGGAATCATGAACATGAGGTTCTCACCAAGAGCAAATATGAGCACTGCACTGAGGACAAACATCAGGAACAGAGTACCGTAGAGGGTCACATAGGCATATTTCGAAGCTGCATTGACTGCTGCACTGGCCCTCATTGAGCCGGAAACTGCCCGGACTGCCTTCTTTCTGAACATTACATAGACTGCAACGCAGACAACCGCGAGAAGAACGGAGGAAGCTATCATCGCGACATTGTCGAACGGTATTCCGACCACAATGCCGAAAGGCTTGAACTTCGCTCCGGCGATCGCTGCACAGACATATGATACAAGCTCACCGAGCGCGAGTACACCGACAGCCATGCAGAGCACAACGACAGACTTCTTCAAAGCCGCTCCAAGCTTCACTCTGCCACGTATCACCTCAAATGCAAAGACCAGCAGGAAAAGAATGAAGAGGATAATGTTCAGAATGAGATACTGCGTCTTCGTGAAGTTGAAGAGTCCGAGGAGCGGAACCGTAAAATTAGTCGTATCATCGTCTGCCTCAAGGTATTCCTTATCAGCATATACTTCATTGGTCAGATATTCCATCGTAACCGGAAGCACCTGGGCACCGTAATGCTGGATGGTCTTCTCGCTGATGTTGCTGAAGTTGTCGAGATCCGTATGATAATGGTTTATATCGGCTATGGCAGAGAAGTTCATGCCGGGGAGCTCATCCTTTACGATGGTGAAGTCCGTGAAGTTCGGCATGAAGCTGTAGACCACTGTAGTGAGTGAATATGTATACGGATACTTTGCCTTGCCATAAAGCTCCATCACTTTTGCATTTCCAGGGCAAGTCTCGAAAAGGAGGGAAGGTCCCCAAGGACCACGGGCTTCGATATTCAGGACAAGACCCACATTGTCAAACACTTCGCGGTTGTTTTCCCATATCGCCGACATACCCATCATGCCCACTTCCTCAGCATCGGTGAACAGGACCTTTATTCCCTGCTTCCAGTCCGGACGCTGCTTCAGAGCCTGAGATACGGTCTCGAGAATGACGCCGACACCATAGCCGTCGTCCGCCGCGCCATATGACCACACAGTATCCTGCTTAGGCATCGGCTGCGAATATCTCGAGTCGTAATGTGCCACAAGCATCATGTATGTGTCTTCGTCTGAAGCGTCAAGAGGCGGGAACTCTGCAAGAACATCATAAGCATCAAAGGTATAGACCACATGCTTGTTCTTAGGGCCGACCAGAGAATCATACCTGAAGACCTGAACCGTATCCGCGCCGAGTCCGGAAAGCCTCTGCACAAGATACTCACGTACGGCTGCCCTTTCCTCAAGCTGAGCCACAGAATGATGCTCCTTTGAAATCACTTCGATGTCCTTGGCCACACGGGCAGCGGAAAAGCCTTCCGCATCAGCAGGCTGAGCCTTTGGAAGCGTCCACAGTCCATATGCCAGAAGGGCGGCAAAGACGGTTGTGACCGCAAGAATCAATGGTCTGAATCTATTCATATAAACAGGTTTTAATATATTTCATTGCGAATAACCTGCAAATATATGAAAAAAGTGCAGATGATTATACACCACCTGCACGTTCGTATATATCTTTAAACGATTATTTTCCTGCTTCGACCTTGAGAGGATTGGATTTTGAGTATGCGAAATCCTTGACGAGCCGAATCCATGCTTCGGGGCTTTCGATGCCGCCCTGGCTCCATCCGGAACCTGTCCATACTGTTATCGGCTTGCCGGATGCCTCCTTCGTGATGATGGCAGCATGGCCTGAGGCCTCCCCGGCTACGGTTCCGACTCCCTTTATCGGGTTGTCTGCAAGCTCTGCAGCATCATAGACAAGAGCTATCGAGATGTTGCCGTCCACATCAGGCTGCTTTGAATCCGAAGCCTTTTCCGTGAATGCAATCCAGTTTTCCCCATCCTCACGGGCAAGAACATCATGCTGTATAGCACCAAGCACGACATTAAGGGAATCAGTATCATGACCGACAGGATGAAAAGCCGTGACAGACTTCACGAAATGTGAATTGGCGTCAAGCTCCAGCACACGTGATGCCGAATATTTCACTCCGTCCACATCGAAGGCGTCATATGTAAAGAGAGCCTTCGTGCGCACCGGACCGTCGCAGATGTGGCGGAATGAAGCCCAGTTGTCCCCTATCACGAACTTCTCATTGCAGCTCGAATACGGGACAAGCGCACCGCCTCCGAGCGTAGCACCGACCTTATAGCAGTCCATTCCCTCACCGTAATTGTGATGATAGTCACGCTTTGCGAACCACACGTCGATGATAAGCCTGTCGGTACATTTCACCCATATGTCCGAGCCGAATGTCCTCGGGGACTCAAGGGCGGGCCCATATATACGTCCTGCTATGATATTGTTCTCATAGGCATAGTCATCCTTGCGTTCAGGGACATGGCGGCTGTATGCCTGCACGGGATACGCCTCGCGCTCCCCTGCCCTGACGCTGTACACAGCCTTTTTGCCGGCACCCACCGTCGCCTGAAACAGCAGGACAGCAGTTCCGTCCTCTTCCTGATACACCTGGGAAGGAATCTGCGTGCCGGCCTCATCGGTGACCACGACATTTTCCGCAGTCAAGGCCTTGTCGGCATCCTGAAGAGTCTTGAAGCACAGCTCTACGGTCTCGTTTTCACGTGCGAGGGTGCTGTCGTTTGTCACGGTTATCTTCTGCCCCGTGCCTGCACATGAAGCGAAAATGGCCATCAGGGATGCTGTGGCCAATATTCTTGTCAGATCTGTCATGGTTACTTGAGGTTCACTGTTGCACAGCCGTCCATGTCGTTATAGTCGAGGTTCTCGCCGCACATCGCCCAGATGAACGTATAGTTCTTTGTCGCGCACGCGGAGTGGATGCTCCATTCAGGCGAAATCACGGCCTGCTCGTTCTTCATCCAGATGTGGCGTGTCTCGTCCGTCTGGCCCATGAAGTGACATACAGCCTGATCCTCAGGAAGTTCGAAATAGAAGTACACTTCCATGCGGCGCTCATGGGTGTGGGCCGGCATAGTGTTCCAGGTGCTGCCCGGCTGAAGCTCCGTCATGCCCATCTGAAGCTGACATGTCGGTACGACCTCCTTCACAAGCATCCTGTTGATGATCCTGTGGTTGCTTTCCTCGAGGGTTCCAAGCTCCATCTTCACAGCATCCTCACGAGTTGTAAGATGATCAGGATAAGTGCAGTGCGCCGGCGAAGAGCAGAAATAGAACTTTGCCGGATCTGCAGGATCCAGGCTCTCGAACGTCACCTTCCTGTCGCCACGTCCGAGATAAAGGGCTTCCTTATAGTCCATCGGATACACCTCATCATCTGCCTTGACGAATCCCTTTCCGCCGACATTGAAGATACCCATCTCACGACGTCCGAGGAAATATCCGTTCCTCAGGATGTCTATCGGCTGGAGTTCCACCACCTCATTTACAGGCATAACTCCACCGGCAATCATCCTGTCATGCATTGTATATACCACATTCACCTCGTCAGCCGTGAACACCTTTTCAATGAGGTAGTGCTCACGGAGCTGTGCCGTGTCATAATGTTTGGCATCCTGCGGATGGGACGCATATCTTACTTCGCTGTTTGTTTTCATATGATAAGACGTTTTTATGTGTTTCAAAAAGGGCCTGATGCCAAGGTTTCCTCGCATCAGGCCTCAAAATTAGGGAATATTTCCGTCATGGGCAAATATTTCCGTGTACGGTAACGGGATTTGACGGTCTAAAGAGTCACTCCGGACTTGAATATCGCTATCTCGCTGTATCCCGATTTCTCGTTGTTCACCTGCGCGCCCGATGCGACGGAGAGAACAAAGTCTATGAAATCCTCATCAACTTCCGCAACGGGCCTTCCGTCAACTATCTCACCGGCATTGAAATCTATCCAGCGAGGCTTGTCTGCGGCAAGGGTGCTGTTTGTGGAAATCTTGGCTGTCGGGACGAAAGTACCGAAAGGAGTTCCACGGCCGGTCGTGAAAAGGACAATCTGACATCCTGCCGCCGCGAGAGCCGTTGAAGCCACAAGGTCGTTTCCCGGAGCGCTGAGCAGGTTCAGCCCCTTTGTCCTGAGCCTGTCACCATACAGCAGGACATCACGCACAATGGAATTTCCGGACTTCTGAGTGCATCCGAGCGACTTTTCCTCGAGGGTGGATATTCCGCCGGCCTTGTTGCCGGGTGACGGATTCTCGTACACAGGCTGGTCGTTCTTCATGAAATACTCCTTGAAGTCGTTTATCAGATGTACCGTGCGGTCAAAAGTGGCCTCGTCCTGGCAGCGTGACATCAGTATGGTCTCGGCACCGAACATCTCCGGCACCTCGGTCAGCACGGTCGTGCCTCCCTGCGCCACAATCCAGTCCGAGAAGCGTCCAAGAAGCGGGTTTGCAGTGATGCCTGAAAAGCCGTCAGAACCGCCGCATTTCAATCCCACCTTCAGTTCGCTCACAGGCACATCCTCACGCCTGTCCTCCTTCGCCACATCTGCGATTTCACGAAGCAGTCCGAGTCCGTATTCCACCTCATCGCCCTGGATCTTCTGAGACTCCATGAACTTCACGCGCTTTTCATCCACTTCTCCGACAAGTTCCCGGAAGGCTCCCAGCTGATTGTTTTCGCATCCGAGGGCCACCACAAGCACTCCTGCGGCATTCGGATGATGCACCATATCCGCGAGAATCTTCCTCGTGTTCTCATGGTCTCCGCCAAGCTGCGAGCATCCGTAGTTGTGCGGAAAGGCAATGACCTTCTCCACTCCCGGATATGACGCAAGCTCCGCCTCGAAGCGCTTCTGAATGTTCTGAGCCACACCGTTCACGCAGCCGACAGTCGGGATGATCCAAAGCTCGTTGCGTATGCCTGCACGACCGTCGGCGCGGCGGTATCCCTTGAAGAATGCCTTCTCCGAAGCAGGGACGATTTCCGTCAGTTCCGGTCTATAGGTATATTCGAGAAGGCCTTCGAGATTGGTCTTCAAGACATTATGATCGATCAAGCCACCCTGCGGAACAGCCTTCAGGACATGCCCTATCGGGAAGCCGTACTTGATCACATCCTCTCCTTCCGCAATATCACACAGGGCCATCTTATGCCCGGCCGGAATCCTTTCCAGAGCCGTCACCTGTACACCATCGATGCCGAAGCAGCCCCCTGCCTCGACATCGTGTATCGCTACCGCCACATTGTCGGCGGGGTTTATCCTTATGAAATCTGCCATATCTATGCAATGACTTTTCTGACTGCGGCACGCATGCCTTCCTTCTGAATGAGGTCGAGATACGAAGTCACCTTATCCGTAAGGCCAGGTATCGCATTCAAATCCTCGCCCCAGATGAACTCCGCTCCGAGCACACCCTCAGCTACCTTACGCACGCATCCTGTCTCCCAAAGTTCCTTCAGAAGCGCCACGATAGCCGCATCGTCATTAGGAACGATCTCCACATCTCCCCTCTTTCCACCTTTATAATATGTGATGATTGCAGCGAGTCCGAGCACAAGTCCTTCCGGAAGTTCTCCCTTACGCTCGAGGTATATCTTCAAGCCAGGCAGGTCGCGCGTCCTGTACTTAGGGAACGAATTGAGCATGATGCTCGTCACGAAATGCTTCACGTACGGATTCACGAAACGCTCCACGACAGAGTCCGCAAACGCCTCAAGCTCAGGCTTCGGCAGGTTCAGCGTCTCAAGAAGCTCTCCATACATCACCTTCTTCACGAACTGTCCCACCTCAGGATCCTCGACGCACTGCTTCACGGTGTCGAGTCCGGAAAGATAGCCGACAGGCGAGAGGACAGTGTGAGGACCGTTGAGCAGAGTCACCTTTCTTTCGTGATATGGAGCCTCGCTCGGCACGAAAAGGACGTTCAGTCCGGCCTTGTCGGCAGGGAATTCTGCAGCGACAGCCTCGGGAGCCTCGATAACCCACAGGTGGAAGATCTCACCCTTGTCCACAAGCTTGTCCTCGTAGCCGATGCGTGCAAGAATCTCGTCGATGTTGTCCTTAGGATAGCCCGGAACGATACGGTCCACGAGGGTACAATATACACCGCAGGCCTCTTCAAACCACTTCTTGAAATCCTCGCCGAGCTGCCACAGTTCGATATATTGATATATGCACTTCTTCAGTTCCTTTCCGTTCAGAAAGATGAGCTCGCAAGGCAGGATGATGAATCCCTTGGTGACGTCACCCTTGAAATGCTCGTACCTGCGGTACAGAAGCTGGGTGAGCTTGCCCGGATATGAGGACGCCGGTCTGTCCTCGAGCCTGCATGAAGAATCGAAGGCGATGCCGGCCTCCGTTGTGTTTGAAATCACGAAACGGATGTTCGGATCTTCGGCCAGAGCAAGATACTCATCGAATTCACTATATGGGTTTATACCCCTGTTTATCACGTCGATCATATCGATGGAGTCCACTGGCTCACCCTTATCAATACCTTGAAGGTTAAGGTGATACAGACCATCTTGCGCATTGAGCATATCCACCATACCCCTTTCGATCGGCTGAACCACCACGACACCGGCATTGAAGTCAGTCGTCTTGTTGGTATTCCATATGATCCAGTCCACAAATGCTCTGAGAAAATTTCCTTCACCGAACTGAATGACCTTGTCCGGATACTGATTGGCCTTAGCCGTCTTTCTGTTTAAAGCTTCCATTATATTCGATTTTTAGTTGTTGCACTGCTTCCTGAAGAGTTCCTCACGTCGCTGCGCTCCTCAGGATGACACCATACGTCATCGCGAGCGTCTATCACGTCATTGCGAGCGCAGCGTGGCAATCTCTTTTCACAAATATATGAAATTTCCGTGTACGTTCACGGAAAAATATGTATATTTATCCCCGAATGATGATTTTTCACATCTTTTTGGAAGAATTTCATATCACACAAGCCCCGTTAAAGGCGATATTTGCAAAAGGAACAACACTAAAGACTGAATAAAATGGACATCTTATCAAAAGTAAAGGAGAACATCGACGGACTGACGGGCACAAGGCCCTTCATCCATGACGATTTCATGCTGACCAACGACTATGCACGCGAGCTGTACCACGAGAGCGCGGAGCACATGCCGATCATCGACTACCACTGCCACCTCGTACCGAAGATGATTGCAGACAACCACCAGTTCAAGGATCTGACGGAAGTCTGGCTCGGCGGCGACCACTACAAGTGGAGAGCCATGCGCGGAAACGGAGTGCCGGAAGAGTTCATCACAGGAGCACGCGGAAGCTACGAGAAGTTCGAGAAGTGGGCGGAGACTGTTCCGTACACGATGCGCAACCCGCTCTACCACTGGACGCACCTGGAGCTTGCCAGAGTGTTCGGAGTGTATGACATCCTAAGCCCTAAGACGGCACGTGCGATTTACGACGAATGCAGCGCTAAGCTTCAGACGGAGGAATTCAGGGGCCAGGGCCTCATGAAGAGGTTCAATGTGAAGGTAGTGTGCACGACGGACGACCCTGCAGACAGCCTCGAATACCATAAATATATAAACGAGCATCCGTTCGGCGTGAAGGTTCTGCCGGCATGGAGGCCGGACAAGGCGATGGTGATCGAGAAGCCGGAGCAGTACAAGGAATACATCAAGAAGCTGAGCGGCGTGTCAGGTGTGGAGATAAACAGCTATCAGGACCTTCTCGATGCCCTTCAGAAGCGTCACGACTATTTCCATGAAATGGGAAGCCGCCTTTCAGACCACGGACTCGAGACATTCTACGCAGAGGACTTCGAGCTTGACGAAATCGACAAGATCTTCCGCAACACCCTCAAGGGCAAGAGGCCGACCCAGGAGGAAGTGCTCAAGTTCCGCAGCGCAATCCTTCTCGACTTCGCGCGCATGGACCATGCGAAAGGCTGGGCACAGCAGTTCCACATCGGAGCGATACGCGACAACAACACACGCATGTTCGACATCCTCGGCCCGGATACAGGATACGACGCAATCCACGACGTGCAGTGCGCAGCCGCAGGACACAAGTTCCTCAACAGGCTCGCCATGGAGGACAAGCTCACCAAGACCATTCTCTACAACCTCAACCCTAAGGACAACGAGGTGCTCGCGACAATGGCATATACATTCAACGACGGCACATGCCCAGGCAAGATACAGTTAGGCTCCGGATGGTGGTTCCTCGATCAGGAGGACGGCATGAGGAAGCAGATGAACGCACTCTCGTCGCTCGGTCTGCTCAGCCGTTTCGTCGGAATGCTCACAGACTCACGCAGCTTCCTTTCATATCCGCGTCACGAATACTTCCGCCGCATCCTCTGCAGCGTGATAGGAGAAGACATCGAGAAGGGCAAGCTTCCTAAGAGCGAAATGGAATTCATGCACCAGATGGTGAAGGACATATCGTACAACAATGCAGACAGATACTTCAACTTCTGATGCACACTAAACTATGAAAAACTCAAAGGGCGGCCCGACAGTCGCCCTTGCATTATTTCAGATTTGAATCGAAGAATTCTGCAATCGTCTTCTGTACGTCCTTTCCGCAATGGTGTCCTCCGCTGAAGAATACGGTCTGGAGCGGTTCGAACGGCGGTTCTGTATTGCAGCCCTTCGCAGCATTGTACTCAGAATAATGCTTCCGCAGCTTCCCAAAGGCCGTCTGCACTTTGTCCTGCGGAAAAAGATGATCCTTAGCACCATTCAGGAAGAGCATCGGTTTCGGAGCGAGGAAAAGTCCGATGTCTCCGAAGTCCATCGCGTCCCTCATAGGCAGGATTCGCATCGAAAGATCAGAGGCATTGTTGCCTTCGTATCCGTCCAGAGTCGTGATCCAAGACAGCGCGGCACCGCATTTCACACTCCTGCAGAAAGCGGCGAGCATCCAGCATCGGTGCGCTCCCATCGAGAAGCCGAATGCTCCGATGTTACGTTTATCCACATACGGAAGGCTTCGCAGCAGGTTCACAGATGCGGCATCGTCCCTGAGCATCTTCTCTGCCCAGATGACGCCAGTGCGCTGCAATGAATCATAGACCTGCCTCTGGCCTTCGTACACTATCGTCTTCAGTTCCTTGATCCTTGTCTTTGATGCTCTTGGATCAGCATTTTCCGAATAATTGAGACGGGACCATTCCTGAGCTTCAGTACAGGAGCGGCTGCCCCAATAAAGGGCATCAGCGACGAGGACGACATAGCCGAGTCCTGCGAGTGAGTCCGCCATGTACACTCCGTCGAAATTCCGGTCTATCCACTGCCGCGAAGAACGCACGATATGTTCGGAAACAGCAGATGCAATCGGCTTGACCAGCTTTTCCTTGCCTATGTCGAACCTTGCGCCATGGTCGTGCAGCATCACGATTCCCGGGCACTTCACTCCCTTCATGGCACGATCCGGCACAAGCAGGTACGCCTTGATTCTCTCCGCAGCCTTTTCCTTACGTCCATCTGACGACACATGAGTGTCATCCACTGAAAATTCCACAAGACTGCACTCGTACCCTTCCCGCACCTCCGAAGCCAGCACCTCCATCCGAGGCCTCACCCGACGACCGACATCAGGACGATACAGACCGTCATAAGGCTTTCCGGCAAAGGAGTCGCTGAAAACAGCAAGGCACAAAAGCAGTGTCAGAACCAGTTTCTTCATGGCAGAGAACCTCCCTCCTACTCCATCAGCTTCTTGTATTTGAAGCGCTTCGGCTCTTCGTTGCCGAGGCGGCGCTTCTTGTTCTCTTCGTATTCAGAGTAGGTACCCTCGAAGAAATATACCTGTGAATCGCCTTCGAAGGCAAGGATATGAGTGGCGATACGGTCGAGGAACCAACGGTCGTGCGAGATCACAACAGCACAGCCGGCGAAGTTCTCAAGACCTTCCTCCAGCGCACGTATCGTATTCACATCCACATCGTTGGTCGGCTCGTCAAGAAGAAGCACGTTGCCTTCGTCCTTGAGGGTAAGAGCCAGATGCAGACGGTTCCTTTCACCGCCTGAAAGTATTCCGCAGAGCTTCTCCTGATCCGCTCCCGAGAAATTGAAGCGTGAAACATATGCCCTCGCGTTCACCTCCCTCTTGCCGAGCTTCACGAACTCGGAATTCTCCGCAATCGTCTCATAGACGGTCTTGTCCGGATCTATGCTCTTGTGCTGCTGGTCCACGTATGCAATCTTTACGGTCTCCCCAATCGTAATCTCACCTGTATAAGGAGTGTCAAGCCCCATTATCAGGCGGAAAAGAGTCGTCTTTCCGGCACCGTTCGGGCCGATCACACCTACGATACCTGCAGGCGGAAGCACGAAATTGAGGTTCTCGTAAAGAAGCTTGTCGCCATAGGCCTTTGATACGTTCTTGAATTCGATGACCTTGTTTCCAAGCCTCGGGCCGTTCGGGATGAAGATCTCAAGATTTGCCTCCTTCTCGCGTCCGTCGTCCGCCGCCATCTTCTCATAGGCTCCCAGACGGGCCTTGGACTTCGCATGACGGGCCTTAGGAGCCATACGGACCCATTCCAACTCGCGTTCCAGAGCCTTCCTGCGCTTGCTCTCCTGCTTTTCCTCCTGAGCCAGACGGGTGCTCTTCTGCTCAAGCCATGAAGAATAGTTGCCCTTCCAAGGAATGCCTTCTCCACGATCCAGTTCGAGAATCCAGCCTGCAACATTGTCGAGGAAATAACGGTCGTGCGTTACAGCTATCACTGTGCCCTTGTACTGCTGTAGATGCGCCTCAAGCCACTGGATGCTCTCGGTGTCGAGGTGGTTCGTCGGCTCGTCAAGCAGGAGCACATCAGGCTGACGGAGGAGCAGGCGGCACAGAGCCACACGACGGCGCTCACCACCGCTCAAAGTCGAAACTTTAGCATCCGAAGGCGGGCACTGGAGTGCGTCCATAGCCCTTTCAAGCTTCGAATCTATCTCCCAGCCGCCACAATGCTCTATCTTCTCGGTAAGCTCTCCCTGACGCTCTATGAGGGCAGCCATCTCGTCGTCCGACATAGGCTCGCAGAACTTCATGTTCACTTCCTCGTATTCCCTGAGTATGTCCATCACTTCCTGCACACCTTCCTGAACGACCTCGATGACGGTCTTGTCAGGATCCATCTGAGGTTCCTGCTCAAGATAACCCACAGAATAGCCCGGTGCCCAGACGACCTCGCCCTGATATCCCTTTTCGATTCCGGCTATAATCTTCATGAGCGTGGACTTTCCGGCACCGTTCAGACCGACGATTCCGATCTTTGCGCCATAGAAGAATGAAAGATAGATGTCCTTGAGGATCACCCTGTTGTTGTGGGGAAGAATCTTGCCCACACCGTTCATTGAAAAAATAATCTTCTCGTCTGCCATATATGACTGTATGTTTTAATTTTAAATAATCGATTCCGGATTAATTCTGCGCAAAGATAAGTTTCCCGTTCCGATTCCACAAGTCATTTTTTCTTTCTGAGCAGCTTTCCCCTTTCCCGACGGCACCATTCGCTCGGAATTTCTCCCATGAACAGACGGAAGGCCATGTTGAAGGAGACTACGGAATTGAATCCGCTGAAGTTGGCAAGTTCGTGGATCTTAAGCTCAGGGCTGCTCCGAAACAATTCCATGGAATACATCACCCTGTAATAATTGACGAACTGGCAGAAATTTCTGCCCGTGAACTGGCTGATTGCCCTTGAAATGTACAGCTTGTTCGTATAGACGACCTTCACGACGTCGTTTATCGTCAGTTCTCCGTTAAGATACGGCTTGTGTACCTCGAAATACTCCGTCACACGTTCGAAAATGTCCTTGTACTGTTCCTCTATCCTTGAGGTGTCCGGCACGACCTCGACCTGAGTCATCTTCATCGACTCCACTATACGCCTTTCATGGACATGCATGAAGACAAAGACGGAATCGAAGGCCACTCTTGCAGCAAGGGCACACACAGTCGCAACAAGTAGCACGGTAAGAATCAGGGAATGCACACCGGAATACGTGCCGGCCGCAGAGCTGACAAACAGGAACACAAGCACATGCATCAGCACGACAATCGAATACAGCGCTTCAGTGCCAAGGCTGACGTTGAACCACACCGTACCGTTCTTCATGACGGCCCTGACATCCCTGATGTGCCTCCACAGGCCATATATGAACAGCCCTGCCACCGACAAGGCAAGAAGCATGACGCCTCCTGCAGACCAGACGGAAGGAAGCATTTCCAGAAGAGAGAACGCAACGGCGAGGTAGTACGCAGCCGTCAGGACAGTCGCAGCCCCACAGACACGCAGGATGACCTCCGCCTGTTCCCGTTTCCAGAGGGAAGAGGTCAGAAACATGACTGGTATCATGCACAGCATCAGATCCCAGGAAAGCCGCAGAGGCATGTCTCCGCCTCCAGCCGTCAGATCGGCGGAAACAAGCAGGATGCATGCAAGCAGAAATAAGGGAACGGTTCTGGTCTTTCTGTCCGCAAGCTCCTTGTAGCGGACGTTTTTGACAGAAAGTACAATCATGGCGCACAAAAGTGACACCGACACGATGAGATAAGCAATGATATTCATAGCTAGTTCAGTATATAATTGATTATTGGTTCATCAAGCAGACAAAAATAAGCAAACTCCCCTTTCCGCAGCATTCCGGAAGGAGGAGTTTCGTCACATTTTTCTTTTTTTTAAACAAATTTCTTTTTTTTATCCTTTTTCGTCTTCACCTTTATGGTGTCGAAGCCCTGGCCGTACACACCCATGACATTGGAAACGGATAGAAATGCGTCCGAATCGATGGTCTTCACATATCTCAGCAGAAGGTTCAGGTCGTCTTTTCTCGTCACGACCATGAGCACTTCACGCTCCTCCTTCGAATACCATCCCTTTGCCGGAAGCACGGTCACTCCCCTGTTCATGTCGAAGGCGATCGCATCGGCCATCTCGGCGACCTTCTTGGTGAAGATGAACACCTGGACGGACTGCTTTGAGCCGGAAAGATAAAGATCCACGGCATAGCCGCTCACTGTCACCTGTATGAGACCATACACCACCACCGCAAGCTTTTCGGTGAACGGAAGCACCTCTCCTGCGTCAGTATATGAAGGGAAAAGGAGCGAAGACAGGATTATACCAACATCGATGATGAGGATCACACGTCCGGGAGAGGCCGGATAATACTTGCACCAGAGCAGGGCAATGATGTCAGTGCCTCCTGTGCTGCCCCCTACCGACATCGAAAGGCCGATTCCGAAGCCGGCAATCACGCCTCCGAGAATCGTGCACAAGAGTTTGCCGTTCGACACGGCAAACTCATGGATGAACTCCATCGGTATCAGCTTCGGCATGAGGCTCAGCATGATGGATGTCATGAATATGGCATAGATTGTCTTGCCTCCGAAGCCGGTACCGAGAATCTTCGTGCCGATAATGAGCAGCAGCACGTTAAGAATGAAATATGTGACGCCCATAGGGATTCCCGTCGCATAGAACAGGATCGACGCGAAACCGGACACTCCACCGCCGACGAGATTGTTCGGAAGCAGGAATATGGTCCATCCCAAGGCATAGGAGATTACTCCAAGCGTGACGACGGCATATTCCTTCAGCAGAGATCCGAAGGATGCCTTCAACAGTTTACCGGTCATTTTCTGTTTCCTCCATCTTATTGTTCTTCTTTATCTTGATGCCGGTCTTGACCTCCTCAAAGCCTTCGCCGAATACGCTCATCGCCGTAGACACCGATATGAACGCCCTCTTGTCGATGATCTTGATCTCGTTCACGACTTCGTTCATCTGATACTTTCTTGCTACTATCAGCAGCACCTTGCCCTCCTTCTGAGAATACCATCCGACCGACTGCAGGGCAGTCACTCCACGATGCACATCATTTATGATATGGTCTGCAATCTCCTGATATTTATCGGAGAAGACGAGTATCTGCACGGAAGACTTGTTGCCCAAAAGAACGAAATCCACTCCGAACGAGAAGCCGAGCATCACGACATAGGCATATATCATGTCCACAAGACCCTTGCCCGGAACAAAAAGCAACAGCGCGATGATGAAGATGTCTGTGAAGAGATACACTCTTCCAGGAGACAGGGGCCAATACTTGTTTATCATCATGGCGATGATGTCGGTACCTCCCGTACTGCCTCCACGCAGCAGAACAAGGCCGATTCCGACAGACTCAAGTGCCGCACCCACAAGGGCAACAAGGAACTTTTCGTCCATCAGCACGGCAAGCTGAGGATATTTCGGAAGAATCTCGAACAGGACAGACGTCAGGGCTATCACATATATCGTCTTGATACCGAATGCCTTACCAAGCGTAAGGACTCCAAGAATCAGCAGCAGGACATTCAATACCGGATAGGACCAGCCCACTGGGATGCCGGTTCCGTACTGGATGATGGTGCAAAGACCTGTGAGGCCACCACTCGCGAGCCCGTTAGGAATCAGGAAGGAGGTCCAGACCATGCAGAATATTATTGAACCGACCGTCAGGATCAGATAATCCCAGAGGACGGTCAAAAGGCGGTTCGGTTTCATAGGTTGAAGCGATGCATTATTTCACCACAATGTTCACAATCTTGCCAGGGACGACAATGACCTTCACGATGTTGCCGTCAGCCACATATTTTGCCGTCTGCTCGAGTCCGCGCACATGCGCATCCACATCCTCACGCGGCATGTCCAGAGGCAGTTCCACTGTGAAACGCGTCTTGCCGTTGAATGAAACGGCATATGTGCAGCTGTTCTCCACGGTATATGCCTCGACATATTCAGGGAAACGGGCATAAGTGATGCTTTCCTTGTGGCCGAGAGCCTCCCAGAGCTCTTCTGCGATGTGCGGAGCGAACGGAGAGAGCAGGATGATGAGCGGCTCCAGAATCTCGCGCTTGCTGCACTTGAGATCGTAAAGCTCGTTCACCGCAATCATGAACGCACTGACAGCCGTATTGTACGAGAATGCCTCGATGTCCGTCTGCACCTTGCCTATGAGCTTGTGAAGGGCCTTGAGCTCTTCCGGAGATGCCTTTTCGTCGGTCACGATGAAGCCGTCACGGTCGTAGAACATCCTCCATACCCTCTTGAGGAAGCGGTTCACTCCGTCAATTCCCTTTGTATCCCATGGCTTGGACTGCTCAAGAGGTCCGAGGAACATCTCGTAAAGCCTTAGAGTGTCAGCACCGTAAGTATCGCAGATCATATCCGGATTCACGACGTTGAACATGGACTTCGACATCTTCTCTATCGCCCAGCCGCAGATGTATTCACCGTCTTCAAGGATGAATTCGGCATTCGCATAGTCCGGCATCCAGTTGCGGAAGGCCTCAAGGTCGAGACGGTCGTTATGGACTATATTCACGTCCACATGTATCTCTGTGGTCTCATACTCGTCCTTGAGTCCGCATGAAACGAATGTATTTGTATTTATTATACGGTATACGAAATTCGAGCGGCCCTGGATCATGCCCTGGTTGATCAGCTTTCTGAACGGCTCCTTTTCGCACACATAACCGAGGTCGAAGAGGAACTTGTTCCAGAAGCGCGAATAGATCAGGTGGCCTGTCGCGTGCTCTGTACCACCGATATAGAGATCCACGTCACGCCAATATTCATCTGCCTCACGGCTCACGAGGGCATCCTGATTATGAGGATCCATATAGCGGAGATAGTATGCGCTGCTGCCTGCAAAACCCGGCATTGTGCTCTTCTCGATAGGATATCCGTCGATTGTCCAGCCTGAAGCACGTCCGAGAGGCGGCTCTCCTGTCTCTGTCGGAAGGAACTTGTCCACTTCCGGAAGCTCCAGAGGAAGCTTGTCGAAGGACATAGGCGTGGCGATTCCGTCCTTGAAATACATCGGGAACGGCTCGCCCCAATATCTCTGACGTGAGAATATGGCGTCACGAAGCCTGTAATTCACCTTTCTGCGTCCTATTCCGTGCGCCTCGACATAATCGATGGCGGCAGGAATGGCCTCCTTGACGGTCTTTCCATTGAGGAAGCCTGAATTGCACATGATTCCTTCCTTCGCATCAAAGCTTGACCCGCTCACGTCGCAGCCCTCGATCAGAGGGATGATCGGGAGGTCAAAGCGCTTTGCGAAAGCATAGTCTCGGCTGTCGTGGGCTGGGACCGCCATGATTGCGCCTGTACCATAGCCTGCGAGGACATATTCAGATATCCATACCGGCACCTTTGCGCCTGTAAGAGGATTTGTTGCGTACGAGCCTGAGAATACTCCCGTCACCTTCCTCGTCTCCGTCATCCTCTCGCGCTCTGTCTTCTTCTTCGCCATTGCGAGATACTCTTCCACAGCCTCCTTCTGTTGAGGAGTCGTAAGCTTTTCAACCCACTCGCTTTCAGGAGCAAGAACCATGAAAGTGACTCCGAATACAGTATCTGCACGTGTGGTGAATATGGTCATGTCGTATTCCTCGACGCCGTCCGACACCTTGAACACCATCTCAGCTCCCTGGCTTCTGCCGATCCAGTTGCGCTGCATATCCTTCAGCGAGTCCGTCCAGTCGAGATCCTCAAGATCTTCAAGCAGACGTCCTGCATAGGCCGACACCCTGAGCTGCCACTGCGTCATCTTCTTCTGCTCCACAGGATGGCCTCCACGCACGGAATATCCCTCCTTCACCTCGTCATTCGCAAGAACGGTTCCGAGGGCAGGACACCAGTTTACGGACGTTTCACCCTGATATGCAATACGATACTGCATCAGCACATCAGCCTTTTCCTTTTCTGTGAACGAAGCCCATTCATCTGCCGTGAAAGGCTTCACGTCGCCACATGCGGCATCCACTGCAGCGCTTCCTCCCAGCGAGAAGGCTGCCTCCAGCTCCGCTATCGGCCTCGCCTTCTGCTGCACATTGTCGTACCAGCCGTCGAACATCTTGAGGAAGGCCCACTGCGTCCATTTGTAATATTCAGGATCGCAAGTCCTCACCTCACGCGACCAGTCATACGAGAATCCGATCCTGTCCATCTGCTCGCGGTAGCGTGCGATGTTCTTCTCCGTGGTCACTGCAGGGTGCTGGCCGGTCTGGATGGCATACTGCTCAGCCGGAAGTCCGAAGGCGTCGTATCCCATCGGATGAAGCACGTTGAAGCCGCACAGACGCTTGTAACGGCTGTAGATGTCGCTCGCGATGTATCCGAGCGGATGGCCCACATGCAGACCCGCTCCTGACGGATACGGGAACATGTCGAGCACGTAATATTTAGGCTTCGAGCTGTCTATCTCTGCCTTGAAAGTCTGATTGGCAGCCCAATACGCCTGCCATTTCTTCTCGATTTCCTTAAAATTGTAGTCCATATATATACGCTCAAGTATGTAAAAACCTACAAAAGTAACATTATTTCTTTATTCCGAAGCTGCCTTTGGCCCCTTTCTTTTCAAGACGGAATTCGACAGGGATGGTCATCGATGTCCTGACCTTTTCTCCGGCGACCCTTCCGGCCCTCCACTTCGGCGAAGCGTTTATCACTTTAAGTGCCTCGGCATCAAGCTCCTCCGAAACGCCCTTCACGACACGGGCATTCGTCACCTTTCCGTCCTTCTCGATGATGAACTCCACCATCACCCTGCCCTGGATGCCGTCACGCACAGCCTCCGCTGGATACTTGAGATACTGGTATACCCATTTCTCAAGGAAGGTCGCAGGATCGGCGCTGTTCAGGAACAGCGGTCTTTCATCGCAGTCGTTGTATGACACGACATTGTCGAAAGATGTTCCGCGAGAAGCCACCTGAGACTGTCTGAAGGCTATCGGCCCTTCCGTGTTCGCCACATATGTGGTAAAGTTGTAGACATATTCAAGTTCCTTCTCCATCATCTCGTAATCGATGACCGACTGTGTGTCCTTGTCTGTATTCTTTTCCTGATAGCGTCCGGTCGTGAACATCACCGACGGTATCTCCATCGCATAGAAGGTCCTGTGGTCAGAAGGATATGGCTCCGAGGCCACGATTTCAGGAGTCACCGGCTGCAGTTCCCCGGAAAGGGTGCGCAGAAGCGCGTTCATGTCCGCATTCGAAGACGTGTACGCATAGAATCCGTTGTATCCCGTCCCCACCATGTCCAGATTTATCATTGCGTCTATGCTCTGTGCATCCGAAAACGAGCGGTTCAGGAAATACCACGACCCGGCGAAAGTCTCGAGTGAGGCTCCGAAGGCCACGAACAGCACCGAGCGACGGAAAAGAAGCGAGTTCATCTGCACCATACGGGCGAGCTCCAGCATCATGGCGAGGCCCGAAGCATTGCCGTTTGCACCATAATATATACGTTCGACGGGACTTCCGTCCACGGTCATCGTCATCGAGCCGAGATTGTCGAGCCTTGCACCCACCACGATATACTGATTACGCAGCTTGCGGTCATATCCCTGCACAAAGCCGACCACATTACGCGAGGTCAGCGTATCACCGTCTTCCTTCCTTATGCCGAAGGTTTCTCCCGAAGCCGGCGTGATCACGTCAACGCCATATTCCTTGAATTTCTCCGCAACATACTCAGCCGCAAGCTTTTCACCTTCCGAACCAGCCTTCCTGCCTTCGAGAAGCGCGGACGAAAGATAGCGCACCGACGCCTTCATCGACGCCACGTTCTCACTGTCGTCCAACTCCTCGTAAGAGCCCTCACGGAACTGAGCGGAAACGACGGACACGGAGAGCAGGGCGAAGCAGGAGACAAGGAATATCCTTTTGAAAACCATAGGCCTATTCATTTAACAGAATCCACACATCAGAAGGGCAGAACGGCTCCTTCTTCACTTTCTTGAGTTCCACAAGGGCATCTGTAAGCTTGTTCACCGGGCATAGTCCGACAGCGATAAGGCCGCTCTGGAAACTTATGAGGGCTGGACGATAGCCTTTTTCCGCTGCCGTATTCAGAAGTGCCTCTGCGTTTGAACGCGTACGGAATGCACCTACTATTATATAATAACGGGCTTCAAGCTTGGTGGCGAAAAGGCCGCCGTACTTTGCCGGATTCAGAATCGTACCTCCTATCTGCCTTATGGAATCCAAGGCGTTCAGCGAGTCCTGAAGCATCTTCTGCTCCACATTCCTGAGCGAATCCACACGCGCCTGCAGAGCCGCCTCTTCAGCCTTCAGTATCTCTATACGTCTGTTTTCTATGTCCTCGCTTGTCGGACGGCCGGCAAGTGTACGGAAGAAGTCGCATCCCGTCACCGTCATCATCACTGCAAGGGCAAGTATGACTTTCAGGTATTTCATATAGTTACAAATTTGCATAACGTGCAAATTTAACCATTTAATGGTCCGGGACAAAATAAAAGTGATATATTTGCATCATAAATCGTTCGGCTCCGCATTTGCGGAACCATGATTACAAATCAGACATCCGGTTTGCACAAGAGCGTGATCCACATAGCAGGAGCATTGGTCACGGCCGTCACAGCAGCACTGATGCATGGCGGCCCGGCTTGTTCTGCACAGGAGATATGCTTTCCGGAAGGCTGGACAAGGGCGCTGACGGATGTGCGGCCGCTGTACAGGCAGGACACTCTTACAATATGCTTCCTTGGAGATGTCATGATGCACACTGCACAGATCGAGAACGCACGCAGAGGCCCTTCGGAGTTCGATTTCGACCCGTATTTTGAAAAGATCCGCGATAAGATCGAAGCCGCCGACATCGCTGTCGCAAACCTTGAGTTCACGCTGGCAGGGGAACCTTACACAGGTTATCCCGAATTTTCGGCTCCGGACACGCTTGCGGCCCACCTCGCCCTCTGCGGCATCGACGTCTTCCTGACAGCCAACAACCACATATACGACAAGGGTGCAGAAGGCACGATGCGGACGGTAGAGGTGCTGCGCAGGCTTGAGGAAAGGTATGGCATAATGTTCACCGGACTGGCGGAAAGCGAGGAGGCACGAAGAGACAACACCCCGCTGACAATCAGGAGAAAAGGGATGAAGGTGGCTCTGGTCAATTTCACATACGGCACGAACCTCGGAACTGCAAGCCATTGGCCGAAGACCAACTACATGCGTGAGACAAAATTCCTCGGCGAGGCGTTCTCAAGGGCGCACGAGGAGGATGCAGATCTGATCATAGCCCTGCCTCATTGGGGGGACGAATACGTACTGAGGCACAATGAGGCGCAGGAGGAGACGGCGGAATGGCTCGCCGGACAGGGAGCCGGCCTGATAATCGGCGCACATCCGCATGTGGTGCAGGATTTCGCAGACGTAGGAAATGTCCCTGTGGCATACTCCTTGGGGAATGCCGTCTCGAACATGAGCGCTCCGGATACTCAGCTCGGGCTGATGGCGACAGCAAGGCTTGTACGCAACGGGAACGGGGACATATCGCTGCTGCCGCTGGAATTCACGGTCCTCTGGTGTTCACGTCCGGGAGGATACGGAGAATCCTACATGGTCATACCGGTGGCGGAGCATCTCGGAAAAAGAGAGTTATGGAAAGGCGGATGGGACTATGACAAGATGACGGCCACGTATGACAGGGTGCTGAAAGCCACGGGCATAAAGGACGGCCCCATAACGGAAGAATAACAATTACAGAACCATATAATGAGCAGAAACACAATCAGGCTTGAAGCCATAGACCCCATCGAGATCTATGGCCCGGCCAACAGAAACCTTGAGGCTCTATGCAGCTATTTCCCTGAGCTCAAGGTGGTTGCACGAGGAAATGAAATCATCCTTGACGGAAAGGATACGGACATCGAGGACTTCGAAGTGAAGCTGCGTATGCTCATCGAACGCAGGCAGCACAAGATGAACGTCACGCCTTACGACGTGGAAGACCTATTCGACGGAGAGATTTCACCGGACCGGTTCAAACTGTACGGAGATGCCGTCATAGTGCACGGCAACGACGGCAAACCTATAAAGGCACGCAACCGGACGCAGCAGGAGATGGTGAAGGCATATTTCGAAAACGACCTCATCTTTGCTGTCGGGCCGGCCGGAACAGGAAAGACATACATCGCCATTGCGCTGGCTGTCAGAGCCTTGAAGAACCGGGAAATTAAAAGGATAATACTTACACGTCCGGCTGTCGAGGCCGGAGAGAGGCTCGGCTTCCTTCCAGGCGACCTGAAGGACAAGCTCGATCCGTATCTCCAGCCGCTCTATGATGCGCTCGGAGACATGATTCCGGCAAAGCGTCTGCAGGAATTCATGGCGGAAGGCACCATCCAGATCGCCCCTCTGGCATATATGAGAGGCCGCACCCTCGACAGGGCATGCGTCATTCTCGACGAGGCCCAGAACACCAATCTCGGCCAGCTGAAGATGTTCCTCACCCGAATGGGCTGCGACGCCAAGTTCATAGTCACAGGTGACGCAAGCCAGATAGACCTCCCCAACAAAAAGGACTCCGGCCTGCTCAAAGGCATAGAGCTGACCAGGAACATAAAGGGCATCAAGACCATAGCCTTCCGCAACGAAGACATCGTCCGCCACCCCCTCGTCGCAAAAATCGTCAAAGCCTTCGAAAAGGAAGAGCATTGACAATGGTTTCAATGTCGACTCCAAGAGCCTTTAAATTCTCACCATTTCGGCCTGTGCTTCTGAGCGGCCTTCCACTTTGCCTTCCGCTTTGCCTTTAGCCTCGCCCTCAGCATGCCCGGCATTATAGCCCTTCTCATGGGCGAAGTCCTCTATGTTCTTTATGTCCCAGTTCATATCCAATGACTTTTTGTACGCCTCCAGTTCTTTGGCCGTAAAATTATACATTTCGGACAACTTATACAAATATTTGATCACATCGTCCTCGAACGAGGCAGGCATCTTGTCGAACTGGTGCATCATCTTTATGGAATACGTCAGCATGTCCATAAACGTCACGCATTCAGACTCGTGCTTCAGGAAGCGGCCGAGCTCCACGAACACATAACGCAGCGTGTCGGTCATCACTTCACCAGTCTCTTCCTCCTGTTGCCGAACAGACGCTTGAACATGAAGTCGGTCATTGCGTTTGCATACGTGCCGGTGATTACGGCATCTCCGGCTTCAGCACCCTCGGCGCCTCCACCACTCTTTCGAATCTTCTTTTTATCAGCCATAACGTATATATAACTTATGGCAGCAAAGTTCCGAAGGCTTATCCGTGTAAACAAAAAGTACACGGACAAAGTTGGAAATCGAGCTTACGACGCGCTGCAAGTCATCTTTTTCTGAAAAATTTGTTGAAATTTGGCGCCAAATTCGAACAAATTTTCTGGGTCTGACATGTTAAGGTGTTCTCCGTCATATGATTTCAGGGATTGAGATACTTCTACAATCTGGAAGCTGCTGCGTGAAATATAAGCAATTGGCACTGAGACGTTTATGCAATATGCGTGCTGCCTCATGACGGCACGCACTTTCTGCAAGATACTGAAGCTCAGTTGATTGCATTTTACGCTTCGACGATGCGACGGATGTTCTTGGCAAGGTCACGTTTATAACTATGGCATATTTTGTATGCCTTATCATTTCGAGGCACAGTATTGCGAGGAGCATCCATCACGTCATTGCGGGAGATTCCCACGCTTCCGCTCGGAATGACGGATTAGGATTTACTTCACGTAATCGCGCTTATGGTGCGCGGCAAGAGGTGTGTGGAGAAGGCAGAGGGCGGAAGGCAGGAGGCGCGCATATACACGAAGAAAGACCGACCTAAGAAGGCCGGTCTCTTCGTGTATGCGTATGTCATGAACTATCAGATAGCCTTTCCGGTGCGGACTACTTCGTCGTATTTGTTGTAGCCGGCCTCGTACTCTGCTCCCTTCGAGATGAAGCGGTAGTAGATGTTCTTGAGGTACTCTGCGACATTCACCTTGAGAGATTCATCCTTAGAGACAGCATATGCCTTTTCGAACGGCTCAAGAGCATTCATGAGAGCCTGCTCAAACTCAACGAGGATTGCCTGATACTTGGCATCATCAAACTCGTTGGCAGCCTTGTCCTGAAGCTCGATAGCGAGATTGTAGTACATCACACCAGCTCCAATATAGCCGTACTCATAATCAGGGTTGATTTCTGCACACTTGTAGTAAGCCTCGACAGCCTTCTCCTTGTCACCGAGCTGGTTGTAGATGTTACCCTCGACATAGTAAAGCGAAGCGTTGTTAGGCTCGTTCTTCTTGGCCTCGTCGATGAGGACGAAGAGACGGTCTGTGTTCTCGCCGCTCTCGATGTAGTAGTTGATGAGTCCGATAAGGATGCTCTGGCTCTGCGGATATGCAACGAAACCCTGCTCAAGAATCTCTGCACTCTTCTTCTCGTCACCGAGGTTCTTGTATACGTCAGCAAGCTTTGCGAATACCTCGCCACCTTCATAGTAGTAGCCTACCTCAACGCATGACTCGAAGAACTTCTTAGCCCTTTCATAATCCTTTACTGCCCAGGCAGTGAAACCTGCATTGTAAAGAGCGGTCGAATCCACCTTCGCAAGCGGTTCAGTAGCGGCAGCCTCAGCCGACTTCTCGAAAAGCACGCTCGCACCTGCAAGATCCTGAAGCATATAGCGGTTCATACCTTCGTCGAGATACTTCTTGGAAATGTTGTCAAGACCGGCTGCGATATCCTTCGCCTTTGACTTCTTGACATCCACCTCATATGCCTTCTTATAAGCGGCAAGGGCCTCGTCAAGAGCATTTTCGAATACCGGTTTCGTAACGTTTATCATTGTGAGCTGTCCGGCATTGTTGAAATAGAACTCCTTGTTCTCATAAATCTCCTTTGTGCAAGGTTCGCCGTTTAGAACGGCATTCTCAACAGAAAGCGGCTTCTCATTACCCATGAGAAGCTGGAGCTCCTGCTTTGAAGCACCTACCCATGCAGAGCCTGCGGGCGCATTGTAAGCATCAAGATAAGACTCGGCCAGCTTTGTCCATGTCGCAACCTTTACAGCCTTCTTCTCGTTTTCGGAAGCAGCCTTTGCAGCCTCAACCGCCTTCTTGGCTGCCTCAGGTGTCTTTACCTGTGCATCAGCAATCTGTACTGAAGCAAACACTGCCAATGCGATTAAAATTCTTTTCATAAATGTTTGGTATTAAGTTAATTGATTATTCCGTCTGAGAAACATCCAGATTCTCCGGAAGCTGTCCTTCCGGCTGTTCTGCCGGAGTCGATGTCTCATCCTCGCTCTTGTTGACCGCAGAAACCGCCGCAATCGAATCTCCGTCCTTGATATTTATAAGACGGACACCCTGAGTCGCACGGCCTGCCACCTTGATGCCTGAAACAGCCATCCTGATGGTAAGTCCCGAGCGGTTTATAATCATAAGATCATTTTCATCAGTCACATTCTTGATTGCGACCAGATTTCCGGTCTTTTCCGTGATATTCAACGTCTTGACACCCTTTCCGCCTCTGTTTGTCTTGCGGTATTCATCGAAGTCCGAACGTTTTCCGTATCCGTGCTCGCTGACAACGAGAATAGTATGGGCATCCTTGTCCTCTGCAGCCGGGTCATAGGTTATCATGCCGACAACTTCATCGTCATCCTCAATATTTATACCACGGACTCCTGAAGCGGTTCTTCCGAGCGCTCTTGCATCGGTCTCGTCAAAGCGGCAGCAGCGTCCGTTGCGTCCTGCAAGGAGAATCTCGCTGCGGCCGTTCGTCATCACAGCCTCCAGCAGTTCGTCCCCTTCACGCACCGTAATCGCAATCACGCCGTTGGCACGCGGCCTTGAATATGCCTCCAGAGATGTCTTCTTGATGATTCCCCTCTTTGTCGCAAGAACGATATAATTGTTGTTTATATAGTTCTCGTCCTTGAGGTTCTTCACATTGAGGTATGTCTTTATCTTGTCGTCCGGCTCTATGTTTATCACGTTCTGGATGGCGCGGCCCTTTGATGCGCGCGAGCCTTCCGGAATCTCATAGACCTTAAGCCAGTAGCACTTTCCGTTCTGGGTGAACAGAAGCATGGTGCTGTGCATATTTGCGACATATATATGCTCGATGAAGTCCTCGTCACGCGTCGCACTGCCCTTCATGCCGACTCCACCCCTGTTCTGCGTCCTGTATTCGGTGAGGGACGTCCTCTTGATATATCCGAGATGCGATATCGTGATCACCACGTCCTCATCCGCGTAGAAGTCCTCCGGATTGAATTCCTCTGCCGAAAGCGCGATTTCCGTCCTTCTGGCATCTCCGTACTTCTCCTTCATCTCCATCGTCTCGTCCTTGATGATCTGCAGCTGCATGCTCTCGTTGGCAAGGACATCCTCGCAGTAGTGGATGAACTTCATGAGCTCGTCGAATTCGCTCTGGAGCTTCTCCCTTTCGAGTCCGGTGAGCTGACGAAGCCTCATCTCCACAATCGCTGTCGCCTGCACATCCGTGAATCCGAACGTCGCCATGAGTTCATTCTTGGCATCCTCAACGCTCTTCGAAGCACGTATGATATTGATTATCTGATCTATGACATCAAGAGCCTTGAGCAGACCTTCGAGGATATGCGCCCTCTTACGTGCCTTGTCGAGATCGAACTTGGTCCTTCTCACCACCACCTCATGCCTGTGCTTGACGAAGTACTTGATGAGGTCCTTGAGGTTGAGCGTGCGCGGACGTCCGTTCACGAGGGCGACGTTGTTCACAGAGAAGCTCGACTGGAGCGGCGTGTACTTGAAGAGGGTGTTCAGAACCACATTTGAGTTCGCGTCCTTCTTCAGACGTATGATCACGCGGACACCCTTCATCGTAGTTTCATCGTTGATGTATGCGATTCCGTCAATCCTCTTGTTTTCAACAAGTTCCGCAATCTTCTCAATCATCTCACGCTTGTTCACCATATACGGAATCTCCGTCACGACGATGGTCTCACGACCTGAATCGCTCACCTCGATCTCCGTCTTGGAACGTATCACGATGCGGCCGCGTCCGGTCTCGAACGCATCCTTGATGCCCTGACGGCCCTGGATGATACCTCCCGTCGGGAAGTCCGGGCCCTTCACATAATGCATCAGTTCCTCTATCGTGATCTCCGGATTGTCGATATATGCGCATATCGCGTCGCAGCATTCGCTGAGGTTGTGCGGCGCCATGTTCGTGGCCATTCCGACCGCGATTCCCGAAGAACCGTTCAGAAGAAGGAGCGGAATCTTTGTCGGAAGCACTGTCGGCTCCTGGAGGGAATCGTCGAAGTTGTTCTGGAAATCCACGGTATCCTTGTCCAGATCCGCCAGCACCTCATCGGCCAGCTTCGAGAGCTTTGCCTCGGTATATCGCATCGCAGCCACAGGGTCGCCGTCCATAGAACCGAAGTTACCCTGTCCGAAGACAAGCGGATACCTCAGGCTCCAGTCCTGCGCCATTCTGGCCATCGCATCGTACACGCTGGAATCTCCGTGCGGATGATACTTACCAAGCACCTCTCCGACGATACGCGCAGACTTCTTCGTCTGTGTAGAATACCTCAGTCCCAGCCCGTCCATTCCGAACAGCACCCTTCTGTGCACCGGCTTGAAACCATCCCTCACATCAGGAAGAGCTCGTGACACGATGACGGACATCGAGTAGTCGATATACGCACTTCTCATCTGCTCGTCGATGTTCACCTGCTCAATCCTGCCTGTATTTATAACTTCATTTTCTTCCATAAATACTTTTTAACTTTTAATACTTGTCGGTATATCTGTGCAAAGTTACATAATTTTTAGTAATTTTGTGCTATCATTAAGGTTTAAATTTCAACAAGGAGCAAAACATACATATGGAAATCAGCATATCGGATTCACTCAACTCGATCATCAGCTATTCGCGCGAGGAAGCGATGAGGACTGGAAGCTACGGAATAGCGCCCGACCACCTTTTTCTCGGGCTTCTGAGACATAGGGAGAACTCCGCCGTGGACGCGCTCCGTGGCCTCGGGACGGACGTGGAGGAAATGAAGCAGTTCATCGACAGCCATATCTTCACGAACGAGCATGTCCCCTACTCCGACATCGACAGCATATCATTCTCGCGCGGAGCCCAGAATGCATTGAGCTTCACCATTCTGGAAGCCACGAAACTACGCATGAGACAGGCCTGTCCGGAGCATCTGCTGCTTGCACTCTGCCGTGCCGGAGGCTCATACGGAAGCACTTATCTCAGAGATAACGGTATTGACTACGGATGCATTTTCAGATACATGGACCGCAATTCGATGCTCGAGCGCGGGCCGGAGGAGACGACGGCCGGGGAGGAAGCGCCACAGATCCGCATACGGGCAGTCGCCGAGGAAAAGCCGGCTGAGCCGGAGCAGTCGCCGCTGGAGGAATTCGGATACGACATCACCGAGGCGGCGCGCGAGGGAAAACTGGATCCGCTCGTGGGCAGGGAGGATGAGATACAGCGCGTGATCCAGATTCTCGGGAGAAGACGCAAGAACAACCCTATGCTGGTCGGAGACCCCGGAGTGGGCAAATCGGCGATTGTGGAAGGCATCGCGCTGAAGATCGTGAGCGGAGATATACCTCCTGCACTTTCTGACAAGAAACTGATTTCATTGGACTTGGGCTCGATCGTTGCCGGAACAAAATACCGAGGAGACTTCGAGAAGAGGCTCAAATCGATAATAAATGAAGTGGCTGAAAGACCGGATGTCATCCTGTTCATAGACGAATTCCACACCATCGTAGGTGCAGGCGGAGCGTCGGGAAGCCTCGATGCGGCCAACATGCTGAAGCCGGCGCTTGCAAGGGGCGACATCCAGTGCATAGGAGCCACGACGATGGACGAATTCCGCAAGATAGTGGAGAAGGACGGAGCGCTGGACAGACGTTTCCAGAAGATTGTCGTAGAACATACGGACATACCGCAGACCATCTCCATCCTGTCACGCCTCAAGACCAATTACGAGAAGCATCATAATGTGGAATACAATGAAGATGCGATAGAAGCATGCGTCAGAATGTCAGACAGATACATCACCGACAGATGCCTTCCGGACAAAGCTATCGATGCAATGGACGAAGCCGGTTCGATGGTGCGTCTGAAAAGCGGAAGGAAGACGGGCCATGTGACTGCCGAGGACGTGGCGACGGTCATTTCCAAAATGACGGGAATACCTTCAGGAAGGATAGCGGAGAATGAGGGAAGCAAGCTGCTGAAGATGGGAGACAAGCTCCGCAGAAGAATCATCGGGCAGGAGGAGGCCATAGACAAGGTGGTGAAGGCCATCAGGCGCAACAGGGCCGGTATCAAGGATCCGGGCAAGCCCATCGGCACATTCCTGTTCTTCGGCCCGACGGGAGTCGGAAAGACGCAGCTGGCCAAGTCGCTTGCGGAATATCTCTTTGATTCAGAAGAGAATATGACAAGGCTGGACATGAGCGAATACATGGAGAAGTTCAATGTATCAAGGCTTATCGGTGCGCCTCCCGGGTACGTGGGATTCGAGGACGGAGGGCAGCTGAGCGAGAAGGTGCGCAGGAAGCCGTATTGCGTCGTGCTTCTGGACGAGATCGAAAAGGCGCATCCGGACGTGTTCAACCTTCTGCTGCAGGTCATGGACGAGGGACGCCTGACTGACAGCAACGGAAGGACGGTGAACTTCCGCAACACGATAGTGATCATGACATCCAACGTCGGCAGCCGCGAACTTCAGGAATACGGAAACGGAATGGGATTCAGCACTGCCGGGAAGAATGTCCAGGTCAACCGCAGGTCTGTGCTTGAAAAAGCCGTCAGGAAGGCTTTCCCACCTGAATTCATCAACCGCGTGGACGAGCAGGTGTTCTTCAATCCGCTGACGAAGGAGGACATCGGGCAAATCATCGACATCGAGCTCAAGGGGCTGAAGGCCAGGGTAAAGGAGGCCGGATTCGAGCTTAACGTCACAGCTGCCGCAAGAAACTTCGTCGCAGATGCAGGCTACGATCCGAGCTATGGTGCAAGACCGCTCAAAAGGGCCATTCAGAAATATGTCGAAGACCCTGTGTCCGAAGCCATAATAATGGACAGGATACTCGGCAAAGAGCATAAGGGGGATACTCTGCGCGTCAGCCTTTCGAAAGACAGGGAAAGCACTGCAGTGGAATGGCGATGACTATGCGAGGCTCACGTCCATGAGTTCGAGATCCATCTCATTGATCATGTCTACCAATGTCATATACGATGACTCTGATGAAATCATTGAGCTGATGTAGGCGAGAGTGTTCTGTGTGTTCATGACTTTATGTTTTAAAAGGTTCTCTATCGTTTTGTTGATGCAAAGGTAGAGGCTGCTTGTGCCAAGACAAGGCACACCGATAAAAAATATGACGAAACTTATAATATTCGACCTTGACGGCACTCTTCTCAACACGCTGGAAGACCTTGCCGTATCCTGCAACCATGCGCTCGCAGCATGCGGTTGCCGCACACTTGCCCTCGGGGACTACAACATGCTTGTCGGCCGGGGGATATTCAACCTTTTCAGAGGCGCTCTGCCGGAGGAAATGCGCACGGAGGAAATGGTGCAGAAGATGAATTCGCATTTCGTGCCCTACTACAACGAGCACAGCTGCGACCGAACGAGACCGTATGACGGAATCATCGGGATGCTCGACAGGCTTTCGGGAACGGGAATTGCTTTAGCAATCGCATCGAACAAGTATCAGGCGGGCACTGAGCAGCTCGTGAGGGACTTCTTCGGCAGGTATGATTTTGCAAGAATACTCGGTCAGAGGGACGGGAAGCCGATAAAACCTTCGCCGGAAATCGTCTATGAGGCAATGGAGGCTGTCCCTGACATAAAGCCGGAGGAAATCATCTACTGCGGCGACAGCGATGTGGACATGCAGACGGGACGCAATGCCGGTGTGCGCACAATAGGTGTCACATGGGGATTCCGCACAAGAGAGGAACTGGCGGCATACGATCCTTGGATTATGGTCGACAATCCTGCACAAATTGTCGAAGCGGTCATGCAGAATCTGAAATAAAATCCTAACTTTGGAACCATGGAAACGGAAAGGAACACAGACAGACTGGCAAAGTACATAATGATTGCTGCGTCAGTCGCCATAATCGGAAGCATAAGCTGGTATTTCAGAAGCGTCATCATATATGTACTGGTGGCTGTGGTCGTGTCGCTTGTCGCAAGACCCATCATGGATATGCTCAAGAAGATCAGAATCAAGGGAAAAACGGCCCCGGACTGGCTCCTGGCTGTATTTTCACTGATCCTGCTCATTGTGATATTCCTTTCGGTCATCATCCTGATCATCCCTATCGTGAGCGGCATCATCAAGAACATATCGCTGACAAACATCGAGGAGGCGGCAAGACACATAGCCGTTCCGCTCAGCGAATTCAATGCATGGCTGAGGCAGAGCTTCCCGGATCTCGGCAATGAGTTCAGAATAGAGACTGCCTTCGTGCAGCAGGTTCAGAAGATGTTCGACATGACGAAATTCTCTTCACTGATAGGCTCTGCGGCGTCGTTCCTTTCAAGCTTCGGCGTCGGCATATTCTCAGTATGCTTCATCGGATTCTTCTTCATCAAGGACGGAGACCTGTTCGGCAAGATTGTGGCGGCACTTGTACCGGACAGACATGAACAGAATGCCATCTCAGCCATATCGGACATCGGATATCTGCTTTCGCGCTACTTCAACGGCATACTCATCGAGATGACAGGGGTCGCCCTCGTGAACTTCCTCGGTCTGCTGCTGATAGCCCGCCTGGGATTCAACGCATCGATAGGAATCGCGTTCCTGACAGGAGTGCTCAACATCATTCCGTATGTCGGTCCGCTCGCAGGAGGAGCAATCGGCACCATACTCGGCCTTGTGCTCAAGTACAGCAGCGCCACACCGCTCGGACTCGACGTCAGCTTCCTCAGCTTCACCCTGATACTGATTGCGATCTTCTGCGTCACCCAGCTCATTGACAATATGCTCTACCAGCCTGTAATATACTCTTCAAGCATCAAGGCGAAGCCACTCGAGATATTCATAGTCCTGCTTATCGCCGGGCATATCGGCGGCCCGTTCGGAATGATCGTAGCCATCCCTTGCTATACGGTGGTCAGGGTGATTGCATACCGGTTCTTCCGCCACATAAAGGCCATACGGAGGCTCATTCCGTCAGAAAGACTCATACACGAAGAAGAAAACGAATAGGAACATGAACAAAAGACTCTTTATCGCGCTCACATGCGCACTGGCATTTGCAGCGACCTCTGTAGCTGCACACATAACACCTGACGGCACATATATCTTTGAGAAGAGGGACACATGCGACCTGCTCATGGACGTATACAATCCGGCAGCCGGCAGCGAGACGCACATAGACGGGAAGGCCAAGCCGACGGTAATATTCATGTTCGGAGGCGGATTCATACACGGTACACGTGACGACGCCGGCTATCACGACTGGTTCAGCATCATGACGCGGAACGGATACAGGGTGATATCCATAGACTACAGGCTCGGTCTCAAAGGCTCGACAAAGGTGGGAGTGGCCCAGGTGAACGTGCTTGACAAGGCCATACATATGGCTGTGGAAGACCTTTTCAGCGCGACCAACTTCATTATCGACAATGCCGACCAGCTCGGCGTCGACCCGACTAACATCGTGATAAGCGGCTCATCTGCAGGAGCTATCACCGTCATGCAGGCAGAATATGAAATATGCAACAGAACCCCATGGGCTTCGGTTCTTCCCGAAGGATTCAACTATGCAGGCGTCATGTCATTCTCCGGAGCCATACTTTCACGCGAAGGCAAGGTGAACTACGCCACCGCACCATGTCCGACCCTCATGCTGCACGGAACCGCAGACAAGCTTGTGCCTTACAAGCAGATAAAGGTGTTCTGGCTGGGATTCTTCGGAGGCGGAAAGTTGGTGGAAAGATTCCAGAAGTTCGGATACAACTACAACATGTACCACTTTCTCGATTACGGTCACGAAATCGCAGGCTCGATGAACACAACGACCGACCTCCAGTTCAAATTCCTCGAGAATAATGTGATGCAGGGCGACGAGCGCATCATTGAGGCTTGGATATCAGACCCCGACGTCTACAAAGGCTCCGGTCCCCAGTCCCGTAAAGAACTTTACGGCAACTGATCTGCACTACTGATACACTTTGATGACTGCGCCTTCGGCGGTGTAGTGGGTTCCGCCCATACGGTTGCCGTTGGCGAATTTTCCTTTGAACCAGGTGCCGTCCTTATATGTGCATCTGCCTTCTCCGTGAGGATAACCGTTTCTGATGTCACCTTCGTAGACCGTACCATATTTATCTATGGTCTTCGCCTTTCCCGTAATCAGCACCCCGTCCTCGAACTCTCCGTCCATCCATGTTCCATCGGAAACCGTCACCTTTCCTTTCAGGAACCAGTCGCCGGCAAATTCTCCAACACATTTGACAGTAAGAGACGACACTCCCCTTGTCAGTATGCGTATTCCGAACGGCCTCACCACACGAGCCTTGCCTTGCTGGACAGGGATATCGGTAATCTTTTCAGTGGCCGAGGCAGATCCGTAAAGAGCTCCGTTCCAGAAACGACCTTTCAGAGAAGTCTCAGAAAATATGCCGGAAGAATTCAAAGAAGTACGTCTGATGACGGCATCGCCATAAAGTCTTCCACGCACAAACATCCCTGAAATATCCTGAGAAAGGCTGCCTTCAGCGAACCCTTCCTCCCCAAGACCATCAAGTTCACATAAATTGCCTGCCATCCAGCCGTTTTCACGCGTCCTTTTATATCCTCCCTGAATGATTCCGCAATTCTTGACTTCACCGGCCCACACATTGCCGGAATATATATTACCCTCGAAATCGACCCAAATGCGAGGGCCCTCATCGGTCTGGTGAATATTCCGATACGTACCTTCCACAAACACATCATCTATAAACAATCCGGAATAGACATGTTCCGTCTTCAGAATCATGTGCGTCACATTCTCCTTACGTTCATACCGATGTGTAATTCCGTTACAATGAGTAACAACAGACGCATCGTCCGCAACAGGCTCAACGGTGTGGTAAGAATAAAAAGGCATCGGAACGCTGCGGATTTCTTTCAGAACTTCTATCACATCATTCTTGCCGGCGGATTCCGCCTTGCTGACAAACAAGTCATACAGATGCCCAAGTCCTGCAAGATTCGCCCTTCCTGCAATCATCGCCGACTCCACGTCCGCCCGATGGCCTGAAGGCACGAACTGCATCAGGATTGCGTTCATATCAGTCAAACCTTTCTCCTTCACTGCCGCCTTTGCAAAGACATCTGAACGACAGAATGAAAGCAATTCTGCAAGCTGGTCATATGACAGATAGTCTGCGATATTCTGGACCATGAGGGCAGCGGCATTTTTGCTGACCTTGCCTGTCAGATGTCCGGGCAGTCCGCATATCAGACAGTACGACTCTGCCACAGGCTCAAGCGACATGGCATCAATAAGTTCCGTCGCAGCTTCCTGATATTCCTTGTCCGGCATCTGCAATATCACCGGAGATGATGCACCCTTCAACGCCTCCGAATACTTCTGCACCTTCCTTACGAAGTTGTTCCAGAATGATATCGAATTCAGTCTGAGATACGGTTCCGAGCACATGAAGTCCTTCACCTGCCTCAATTCCTCATCAGAAAGCTTATTATAATGGCCTGCGAGGGAATTGCGGGCATACATGAAAGTTGCATATTCCGCCTCAGAATAAAGCAATGGAAGGGACATAGACTCCACAATGTTCATCGTAGCCTCATTCAGCAGCACTCTGTCCAAAGCACGGTATGCCATCGAATCGACAATCCTGTCGCGTTCCGTCCCTTTATAAGGAACTTGTCCATGCGCTGCAACAGCAACCGCCGGCAAAAGAAGAAGCAGGAACAGTCTTTTCATGATTATCTTCTTACTATGACAGCTGTCTTGCCGTATCTCTTCAAGACTTTGCCGTCTGAATTCCTAAGTTCTCCTACAGATGGTCTTCCCTCTTCGAAAGTGCCTTCAAAGATGCTTCCGTCAGCATATTCCAACGTACCCTGCCCTTCAAACTGACCGTCGACACATTCTCCCTCATAGCGGGAGCCGTCGGGATACACCTTGACAATCCTACCCTGCTTCAAGATTCCATCCTTGAATTTTCCTTCCATGACAACTCCGTTGGAAACCGTAACCTTACCCTCTACAAAGACACCGCCATCAAAACGTCCGTCCATTTCAATGGCCACATCGCTGCCACCGACACAATCATCAATTTTGACACCGTATCTTGTCAATGTCCAGATTAAGTTGCTGGCAGGAATAATATTCGTGCCGCATAGTTTTCCCTTGCCATGAAAATAGGATGCGGCAAAAGAGCCATCGTAAGTGCAGCTGAACCGAATGCCGTTTTTATCCGGAGCAGAAGAAATCTCACACGTGCCATCTCCCCACATTTCTCCATAGGCAAACAAGCCTTTGAAGGTCACCGTATCACCGGCATTAATAACTTTTAATGTCACCTTTCCATCAAGATTGCCGTTGACCTCCATTCCACGTGCAACCGTAACAGTTCCGTCAAGGTTTTCAGTCTTATGAACTCCTTCGCGTGTATGGCCATTAAACAGCCCGCGGAACACATTGCTCCTGCCATCAGAGGATTTCCATACAATCACACCATTGCGTGGTTGTCCATCGATAAACTCAGAAGTCAGTTCATAATCAGGTGTAGAAATCTTGCCTTTGCCATTCAAGAGGCCGTCAATGAAAAAACCCTCGGTTATTGTGGAAGTCTCATGGTCATACATGCTGCCATAGCCAAACGCATTTCCCAAAAACAATGCGACATCCGGCACTTTTCCATCCACCCCTGCTCCTACAGGAATATCCTTGCGGTACTTGCCGTCGGCCCAGACCTGCAACACCGGCTCCTCTCCTGGCTTAGTCACCTCGATAAGTCCATGACGCTTGCCATTGCGGAAATCTCCTGAATATCTGACACCCTTGTTATCGGTCAGGACACCTTTACCGTGCGGAAGAGTGTTGAATGTCTCACCTGCATATGTATATTTCTTTATCTTCAGTTCCTTGTATGGCCTTACCTTCTGAGGAATGAAATATGGAACGGAGCGTGTCTTGGTCACATAAGCGGCGAGCTTCTCATTTATGTAACGGTCTTTTTCCATCTCGGACAACTTCTCTGCCATCAAAGTCTCAGCATCATAATCAGGACTTTCCGGCATCCCGGAAAGCGCGTCACTTCCCGCTGCCGCTTCAATTGCCCACATATCCTCCACGGTCAGATACTCCATGGCAGAAAGAGCCACAATATCCTGCATATGAGCCAATACTCTATTGACAACCACTTTTACCATATCCAGTTGTTCTGCACTCATATTCTGACCGGCAAACATATCATTGAGAGACTTCTTGAGGTTTTCCACCTTATCATCAATTCCGTTTATATCGGAAGTGGCCATAAGTTCGGCAAACTCCTTATCTTTGACCTCATACGAAAAATCTCTCAATTCTCCGGCCTCATACATGACAGCCTTAGTGAGATACTCCTGAGCCATAGTCAGGAATTCCGGGGAAAGTATAGTCCTATATGCTTTAGTATCTAATAATTCGTAAAAAGTTCTCAAGTCCTTGTCAGACATGGAAGCAGACATTTTCCTTATGACATCTGACATCCCCATGTACATAGCATATTCTATTTTCAGCATTTCCTGCGGCTCCAGTTCCAGATTATGAGATTCCATATTTGCAGACAGAACTGCATCCATAAGATTTCGAGGGAACATACACATCGCCACAGAATCCTCCAGCGCCCGTCTTTCGGATGATACATTATCTTCCGCCGGAGCCGGCGGCTGTGCAGAAACAAGGGAAGCGCTTATGATTGATACGCTCAGCAAACACAATACTTTTTTCATAAAGGCTGTTGTCGATATAGGGTTTATATATGGAACTATTCCGCGAGCTTTTCGAGGACGAGCTCGATCAGACGGCGGACAGATGGCTTGTAGTCCGGATTGCTGGCCTTGTGGTGGCGATGGGCGATGATGCAGCAGACTGTGCCGGCGTTGTGGCCGAGGTGGGCCGCTATGCCGGCGATGGCAGAGCCCTCCATCTCGAAATTCGTCACGCGGTACTCTCCGAAACGGAAGCTCTCGAATGTATCAAGCATATCCGGCATCGCGAGAGGCATGCGCAGGACACGTCCCTGCGGGCCGTAGAATCCGGATGCGGCTATGGTCATGCCGGGAACGGTGCAGTCGCGGAACTTCCCGCTCATCTTCGCGCCGGCCTTCACGAAATAAGGATCCGGAAGATGTCTGTTCCATCCCGTGTGCTTCTTGAACGCCTCTTCGATGTCCGTCATGGCAATGGCATCGCGGTCCGCATACCAGTTCAGCAGGCCGTCGCAGCCGACAGACACGTGCGAGAACACGAAGGCGCCGAGCGGAATGTCCGGCTGAATTGCCCCTGATGTGCCGATACGGATTATGTTCAGCGAGCGGTGCTCCGGCTTCACTTCACGGGTATTGAAATCTATATTGGCAAGGGCGTCAAGCTCATTCATCACGATGTCGATGTTGTCCGTACCGATTCCTGTTGAAAGAACCGTAATGCGCACTCCCTTGTATCGTCCTGTCACAGAAACGAATTCACGGGATGCATGGCGGAATTCGATGTCCGAAAGATATTCGGCTATCATGTCCACACGACCGGGATCTCCGACAAGAATCACATTGTCGGCAAGTTCTTCAGGGCGGAGGTGCAGATGAAACACCGATCCGTCGCCATTGATTATAAGTTCTGATTCTGCTATTCTCATAAGGCGTAGTATTTCAATAATCGTGTAAATATAGTTTTTTCCTGCGAAAATTCCTACTTTTGTGGCCTCAACACTAATTTTGACATCATGAAGTGGCAAAGGATACAGACATTATATCTCGGAATCGCCGTCCTTCTCATCGGCACAATGTTCTTCTGCAGGTTTGCGACCATAATCGCTCCAGGGGGTGAGGAAATAATCATACGATACTATGAAAAGAAGCCTTTCCTCGTACTGCTCATCATGACCCTGACCGCACAGATTGCAGCATTGGCAAGCTACAAGGTATTCCTGCTGCAGTCCCGTGTATGCGTGATTGCTGCCTTTCTCAGCTTAGGATTCCAGATATGGATGGGCATGGACTATTTCACATACCACAAGGAAATGGTATTCTCGTTCACAATGATATTCCCCCTCGTCGCAGCCATACTCGACCTCATTGCGGGACGCAAGTCCATGGTTGACGCCATCACACTCCAGAGCATCAAGGGGATACGCCAGGCCAGACATAAAAGAGCCACGGCAAGAAAAAAATAACCTTACTCCAGTTCCGGAGTAAGGTTCTCAGCGTATTTACGCCATTTGTCTATCAGCGCCTGCATGTCGTCGGGCAGCTGTGAATCGAACTGCACAAGCTTTTTCGTGCGCGGATGCACAAAGCCCAATGTCTTGGCATGCAGAGCCTGCCGCGGCAGAATACGGAAGCAGTTCTCTATGAAGCGGCGGTACTTCGCGTATATCGTTCCCTTCCTGATTTCAGAACCGTCATAGCGTTCGTCGTTGAAGAGCGGATGTCCTATATGATTGAAATGGACACGGATCTGATGCGTACGTCCGGTCTCGAGCCTGCATTCCACCACGGTGACATAACCGAAACGCTCCAGAACGCGATAGTGAGTGACGGCATGCTTGCCGTGATCTCCTTCCGGAAACACCTTGAACCTCATGCGGTCCGCCGGATCGCGTCCGATGTTTCCCGTAATCGTGCCTTCGTCCTCCTTTATGTTTCCCCAAACGATTGCGACATACCTGCGCTCGATCGAATGTACGAAAAACTGCTTGGCAAGGTCCAGCTGGGCCTCGTCATTCTTTGCAACGACCAGCAGGCCCGACGTGTCCTTATCGATTCTATGCACAAGCACTCCCATCCTTTCATCCTGTGCTTCAGGGCCTTGCGATATGCCCAGATGGAATGCAAGAGCATTCACGAGAGTGCCTGAAAAATGTCCGTGACCAGGATGCACCACCATTCCGGCCTCCTTGTTCAGCACAAGAAGATCGTCATCTTCATATACGATGTTCAAAGGTATGTTCTCCGGCAGGATTTCCAGTCCGCGCCTCTGATACGGCATCACGAACGTTACCACATCACCCGGACGGACGATATAGTTCGCCTTCACGACCTTGTCGTTCACACGTATGTAATCCTGCTTTATGGCCAGCTGGATGCGGTGGCGTGAAGTGTATTCCATATGAGTGGCGAGATACTTGTCCACGCGCATAGGAGTCTGTCCCTTGTCTATGTCGAAGCGGAAATGCTCAAACATCTCCTGCTGTTCATCCTCATACGCGACCTCGTCACCGGCCGTCTCCGAATTGAAATCCTCTATCGGATCCTCGTCATAATCAAAGAATCTGTCCTTCATCGTCCTTACTTCGTTTTAGCGGGCACCTTGGCATGATCGATCGTGAGATAGAGAGTCACCTCGTCTCCCATCGGCACAGGAAGCGAATCCGACGGTGACGGCACCTGTCTGTAGACCACAGCGTTCAGGCTGTCGTCATAATCCAGAACAGTCTTATCGAACTTCATATCCTTGATGTTCAAAGAATTGCCATGTACGGCATCCTTGGCGCTCAAGTTCTTGAGCCCCATCACATCAGGAACGAAAGTAACATTGTCGCTTGAATTCAATCCTACGACAAGGTCTATGACCGACTCGCTCTCTATCAATGTGCCTGGCTCAGCCTCCCTGTTTCCGTGAAGCTGCTTCAACACGTTGTTCGTCGCAATGTCCTGCACATATATCAGCTTTCCGAGCACCAGGCCACGCGAAAGAAGCTCCGCCTTCGCCTGACGCATCGAGTAGCCCACCAGATTCGGCATCGTCACTTTCTTCGCATTCACGGCATTGATGGTCAGCATGATGCGTCTTCCGTTCTTGACCATGCTTCCGGCCGGAGGGTTCTGTCTGTAGACCGCTCCCTTGCGCATCCTGCCCACAAAGACAGAATCGGTCACCTCCACTCTCATGCCGGCCTGCGAAGCAGCATATTCAGCCTCAGGCACGCTCATGTTAGAGAAATCCGGTACCGAAATCTCCTCGCCGTGCTGAGTGAACACATTCAGCAGCACCATTGCCCCCGCAACCAGCAGTGCGACAATCAGCACCGCTATGAGCAGGTTCTTCCATATCCATTTGCCGGGTATCCCTTTTCCGGCCTCCTTCTTCTTGCTTTCAGCCATCTTTTCAGATTCTTATAAGTTCATAGCTGCGGCTTCCCAAGCCTATCTTCTCTCCATATGCGACACCTGCCTCCCAGTTCGTGTCCGGATGCACGAGGCGGAACTTGTCCTCATCCTTGTGATGATGACGGCATCCGCATTCCCCGTCATGCTCATGTACGGCGTCCTTATCCGATATCGCGTTCCCCACAAGACTCGGAGCCGCCTTGACGAGGTCGGCGCATGCACAATCCAGAGCCACAGGGTCGAACGATGCTGCGATGCCGAGATCCGGTACTATGGCGGCGTCGTTGTGATTCCAGCAGTCGCAGTTCGGAGATACGTTCATTATGAAGCTTATATGGAAGGAAGGCTTGTCCTTCACCACAGCAAGGGCATATTCCGCAATCTTGCTGTTGAGCACTTCCGACGTGTCGTAATCCTTTATCACCGCAGCAGACTTCTGGCATACTGCGACGCACTGGCCGCATCCCACGCACCTGGTGTAGTCTATCACGGCTTTTCTATCTACCACCTTCACGGCATCGTGGCGGCAGTATTTCTCGCAGATACGGCATCCTATACAATTTTCGAGATCTATGCACGGCTGCGAAGACGAGTGAAGCTCCAGCTTGCCTCCGACGCTGGCCGAACCCATGCCGAGATTCTTGAGGGCCCCGCCGAATCCGCTCTGCTCATGTCCCTTGAAATGGTTCATCGAAATCACGATGTCCGCATCGGCGATCGCTGCGCCAATCTTAGGTGACGGGCAGTATTCTCCGCCACACGGTACTTCCTTGTAGTCTGTACCTTTAAGACCGTCGGCTATTATTACGTCCGCATGAGCGCCTATCCTGTTGAACCCGTTCTCCATCGCCGCATTCAGATGGTCTACAGCATTCGAACGGCCTCCGGAATAAAGCGTATTGCTGTCCGTCAGGAAAGGCTTTCCGCCGAGGGAACGCACAATGTCCACGATACGCGCCGCGTAGTTCGGACGTATGTATGCAAGATTTCCAGGCTCACCGAAGTGGATCTTTATTGCCGTGAACTTTCCTTCGAAGTCGATGTCTGCGATTCCGGCCCTTCTGACGAGCCTTTCCAGCTTGGTAAGGAGGTCGTTACCGGGGACCGTCCTGAGGTCCGTGAAGAATACCTTTGAGTTTTCCATATATACATTTATGCTATCGGCATGCCCTTGAAAATGACGTTGAAGAGTCCCTGTCCGAGCAGGGCTATGCCTATTATTACCACTATTGCACCCGTTATCCTGCTTATCCACAGTATCGTCCTCATTCTGAAGTTCCTGCGGAAGCAGCTCAGCAGCCACGACATGCTGAACCAGTACGTCACCGAGCCTATGCTGACAGAAATGATTATCGGAGCGACACTCCAGTCGCTCGGAGTCTTCTCCGCCAGTCCGAAGAAGGCGAAGAGCGTGAACATCACGAATATGGCCATCGGATTCGACAGGCCCATCGCAACAGCCTGGCCGAAATCTTTAGGAGACACTACGGACTCACCGTCCGCCTTCATCTTGCGGAAGGGGTCGGAAAAGGCCATGGAGATACCCACGATTATGAGTACGCCTCCTCCGACGAGCAGAATCAGCGTCTTATGGTCGTCCATGAACTTCTGCGCGAATGCGAGGGCGAAGATGGCTATCGAAGCATATATCGTATCCACTACACTCGCTCCAAGCCCCGACACGAAACCTGCCTTATGTCCTTTGCTCAAGGACTTCTGTATCACGAGAATGGCTATCGGCCCGACCGGGGCAGATGCGCATATCCCTACAAGGAATCCTTTGAGCATGTCCAATATCATAATCTTACTTCCAATAAACTATAAACAGACAAAGGTAAGCAATTTTATTTATATCTTTGCGTTGTTTTACCGCGAAATGGTAAGCTTGAATGAAGATGAAAAAGGAAAACATGATTCTCTGGGGGCTTGTGCTGCTTTTTGCAGTGATGATGTCCGTCCCTTTCCTTGTGCCTCACACGGGCCTTCTGGCCCTTTTCGGCATCGTGCCTCTGCTGTGCATGGACCGCATAGCGGCACAACTTGGGAAAAGGCACGTGTGGATATATCACTATACTGCATTCGTGCTCTGGAACGCCTTCACCACGTTCTGGGTGTGCAATGCGACGGTCGGGGGCGGCATATTCGCCTGTCTGGCCAACGCCTTACAGATGTCTCTGATATTCGGACTCTTCCGCTTGAGCAAAAAGAAGTTCTCCGGCTCGCTGCCTTACATTTTCCTTGCGGTGGCCTGGATTGCATGGGAACGATTCTATTTTGATGCGGAAATCTCCTGGCCGTGGCTCGTGCTCGGAAACTCGTTTGCAAGGAGCACATGGGCCATACAATGGTATGAGGTCACCGGCTCGCTCGGAGGCTCGCTCTGGGTGTGGGCCTGCAACCTCGGCCTGTTCGGCATCCTCGTCTCGTTTTCCGACGGACGCTGGTGGGAGAGGTTCAACGGGAAGGCCAGATTTGCTGCCGTTGCGGGATACGTCCTGCTGCTTGCCTGCCCTCTCATAGCTTCCGGCATCATCGGAAGGAACTACAAGGACGCCATGGATGCGGACAGCCAGCTTCCTGTGCTCATAGTCCAGCCCAACATAGATCCTTACAACAAGTTCCAGGCGATGACTCAGGACCAGCAGAACGCTATCGTAGAGGATCAGATGGCTTCCGTGCTGGCGGAGCGCAAGGCAGACTCAGCGTGCTGCAGTCCGCTTCTCGTGCTTGCGCCCGAGACCTTCACAAACGACATCATCGTCGGAGATTATCCGAGAAGCCGCACATGGAGGCGCTTCACGAACATGCTCAAGAATTATCCGGGGGTCAGCATGCTGTTCGGAGCTTCATCATACGACTATATAGAATCTGCTGAAGCGCCATCACACACTGCGAGAAAACTGAACGACGGTCTATGGATCGAATCACATAATTCTGCTCTGATGATCGACGGCTCGCAGCGCACGGAAATCTTCCACAAAAGCCGCCTTGTGGTGGCTGTGGAAAAGACTCCATATCCGGCTATCTTCTGCAAGGTGGACGACATGCTGGGCGGAGTCATGGGAAGATGCGTCGGACAGGACGGGATCAGCCTGCTGCATGTAGGAGACATCCCTGTGGGCTGTGCGGTATGCTACGAGTCGGTGTACGGGGAATACTATACGGACTATATCCGCAAGGGAGCTCTGGCCATGACTATCATCACAAATGACGCATGGTGGGGCAAGACTCCGGGATACAGGCAGCATCTGAGCTATGCCACGCTCCGCGCAATAGAGACACGACGCGCAATTGCACGATGTGCGAATACGGGCATAAGCGCCATCATCAGCCCGTCAGGAGAAATCGTCAGCGAGACTTCCTGGTGGGAGCAGGCAATCCTCGAAGGCAGCATTCCGCTCCGCAAGGATCTCACATTCTTCGTAAGACACGGAGATATTACAGGTCGCCTCTGCACATTCATATTCCTTCTGCTCCTGCTTGCCCTCATCGTCCGTTTCACGACGCGTAAATAATGTTTTTCAAAGAAGAATTCACACAGTTTCTTATTAACTTTGCAGAACACCTATTATCAACTGACAGATAGACATCGATATGAGAAGAATCAGAACTTATTTTGCATTTGCAGCCGTGCTGTCGCTTCTGATGGCAGCTTCCTGCGACAAGACCGTCCCAGATGACAA
>JAFTMS010000026.1 GCA_017452265.1 Bacteroidales bacterium
ACATCTTTATAGAGATAACTGTCTATGAGTTCCTTGAGTACTTCCTTTTCATCGCCTGGAGAGGTTACGACTTCGGGATAATAGCCATAGATAAGTCTATGGTCAATCATCCTTGATTCTTCCAAGACGCTTGTGTCATCTGCCATTTCTTTGAATGACAGCGGATAGAGTTTGAACTCACGTTTTCTTCCGGTCAAGGACTCGTTTACTGCCTCAGCCAGTTTGAATGCTGAACTGCCGGTTACGATGATTTTAACGTCTTTGAACTTCTCTGCCACGATCTTGAGCATATTACCGACGTTCTCAATCTTCTGCGCCTCATCCACGAAGAGAAAGTTGCTATTGCCGATAAGGACCTTCATCTTGGCTTCATCGACGTTCACGAACATAGTCTGCACGTCGGTGTTGTCACCGTTGATTTCAAGGACTTTTGCATCTTTCGGAATTATGGCATCAGCAAGAGTTGATTTTCCTACCTGACGCGGGCCCATTATGGTTACTGCTTTTTTCTTTGCGAGGGCATTGTTGATTCTATCCTCTATGGCTCTTGTAATCATAGCATCATTATTATCTATCCAGTGCAAATATATACAAATTCCTTAAATCTTAAAAGATTTGCGGAGTTAACTCCTGAAAAATTATAATATTTGCGGAGTTTGACTATTTCTTCAGTCCCATCTCAAAGATATTCATTGCCTCGGCTTTGGTCTTTTCGGCGATGTCAATGTATGGTTTCATGGCTTTATAGTCGCTGTGGCCCGTCCATTTCATTACTACCTGAGGCGGGATGCCGCTGGAGAGAGCGAAACAGATAAATGTACGACGGCCAGCGTGGGTGCCGATGAGTTCATATTTCGGGAAGATCTCTTCTACCTTTTGACCAGCTCGATAGCAGGTTTTGCTGATTGGTTCATTGAATCCACAAAGTTCACATAGATCCTTGAGATAGTAATTCATCTTCTGGTTTGTGATTACTGGAAGGGCAAGACCGCCTGAGAATACAGTCTTCTCATACTTGGCAAGAATTTCTTTGGCAAATGAGTTAAGATTGATTGGCAGGCGGTCGTTTGTTTTCTGGGTGGTAACATAGAGGATGTCTCCTACGATGTCTGAGCGTTTCACTTTTGCCATGTCGGAATACCTGAGCGATGTGAAGCAACAGAAGCAGAATAGATCTTTTGTCTTTTCCAATGCTCCGGCTTCACAGACTTTCTTTTCATATTCTTTCCCATCCATATCGATAAGTTTCACCTTGGTGCAGGCATTGACGATCTTGGACGAAACTCCTTTGGAATTGGTGTCGCGTGCCTTTACTCCGCGCCCATCTTCTCAGGCCTCAGTGGCGCAGTTGTAGCCTATTCCGGTCATGAATCTTGTTGAGCCGATTGAGATGGATACTCGGATCGGACATTCGCCTTTCTTGTTGGGCACAGGGTAGAGGTAGAAGCGTACTGGCATAGTATTGTGTTTGTTTTTCGTGACAAAAACGGTATCTTTGCCACTGTGTTTGGTTTTGTTCTTCAGTGTCTAAACACAATAACTGATATATTCAAGTAAATTGAAATAAACTTTAATGGGGTTAAATATGTGTAAATGAGTGACTTATGTACTGTGTTTAATTTGGTTAAAGCAGGACTTTAGTCCGCCCTTATCTCCGCCCTATCGTACGCGGCAAGGAAAACAAGCACGTCGAGTTCGGAGCCAAGGTCAACAACATCCAGATCGGAGGAATCTCGTTCATTGAACATCATTCATTCGAGGCTTTCAACGAGGGAGCGCGCCTAAGGCAATGTATTGAATATCAAGAATCTCTCACTGGAGTCAAGGTCACTCGATTCGGTGGTGACACAATCTATGCAAGCAATGCAAACCGCAGCTACTGCACCGAAAACGGCATCACGACCTCTTTCGTCCGCAAAGGTCCAAAGCCGAAAGATGAGGACAAAGAGACCCGCACATCAAGACGCATCATAGGAACACTTCGTGCGACAATGATGGAAGGGTCATTCGGCACTCAAAAGCAACATTACAGCGTTGGTCGCATAGCTGCCAGAAATGCCCAAAGCGAAACCCTCTTGCTCTTCTTCGGTATCCATATGGCAAACGCTGCTGTCTTGGCAGCTCGTCAGCTTGCATTGGAACAGTCCAAGAAGAAAGCCGCAGTCTAAACTCAGATCATAAAATCCATGACTCCGACCTCCATCGGAGCGGCTTGCCATACCCAAAACTTACCGCAATCTCATGATAAGCCTGCGAGAATCAAAAATTCGGAAGCAAAACCGGATCGTCGGCGACTTCTGGGATTCTCATCAAGCTAAGCAGGGAAACTTTCAGCCGATTTGCTGAAATCCCTATATAGACGCACTTAGGCAGCATTTTGCTACAGTTATGGAACAAAATAAGTGGGAACTGCCGATGTAAATATAGCAATAAATCTTTGAATCGCAAATGTCCTTATGAAGGAGTTGAGGCATGCATGTTAAAAGTATTATTTGTGTAGACTTGAGGAGTTCTTTGTTATTATTTGTATTTTTGCGGGGAAATGAGTTTTTGGGGATTGCAAACGGGATGAAGAGTTTGTTCAGAATAATGGTTTCAGCTGCTTTGGGCGGCTTTTTGTGTGGCCTGACGGTTTCGTGTGGGCGTGGTACCGGCTCTGATGTACGGAGTTCCTGTGCCTATGCGGAGTATTTTGATGTGTTTGACGGGGGAGTGGTGAGCATTTCGCCATATGACGGGAGGCGCGATACTTTACTTGTGGATGAACCGCTTGAAAGCATCGTGTGCATGTCCTCATCTCATGTTGCCTGTCTTGCTGCCGTTCAGGCAGATTCCGTCATCTCAGCCGTTTCGGGCATACGCTACATATCCAATCCTTCGCTTCGGGACAGATATGATGCAGGGAACCTGTATGATATCGGATATGAGCCGTCTCTTGATTATGAGAGGATAATGTCGCTGAAGCCGGACCTGCTTGTGGCATATACGGTTTCCGGGGCTGAGCCTCAATATCTTGCGAAGCTTCGTACACTTGGTATACCGGTATTGGTTCTTCACGACCATATCGAGAATCATCCTCTTGCAAGGGCGGAATATGTGCGGCTTTTCGGAAGGCTGTCCGGCCGACTCGAAGCGGCCGATTCAGTCTTTGCGGCAGTCTGTGACAGGTATACGGCTCTTGCGGAAGAGGTACGGAACGCCCCCGACGGCCGCATTGTGAAGGTGCTGCTGAACATTCCTTACGGTGATGTCTGGTATATTCCGGGAGCTGAGAATTACATGTCGCAGCTGATACGTGATGCCGGAGGCGAGGTGCTCGGCGCTGCCGAAGGGGAGAGCCGTTCGCGGGCAGTCGGTATGGAGGAAGCATACAGACTGTCGCAGTATGCGGACATATGGCTTAATCCGGGGCACTGCCGCACCCGTGATGAACTGGAACATGTACATCAGCTCTTTCCGTCGTTCGGGCCGCTTGACAAAGGGCTTCCCGTATATAACAACACCCTCAGGACGACTCCTGAAGGTGGTAATGATTTCTGGGAAAGCGGTGCTGTGCGTCCGGACCTTGTTCTGGAGGATATGGTTGTCATGCTGCGGGGGGAGAGATTCCTCGACTACGCTCGGAATGACGTAGGAGTAAACGCTCGGAATGACGTTCACTATTTCTTTGAGCTGGAATAGCGGCCTCTTTAAAAGATCAGCTTTATGTCGTACAGCTCGTTTTCGCAGTAAGTCGCCTTCAATGCAATGCCTCCCTCTGCACGACTTGCAAGCGGTTTCGGCTGTTCCAGTTCCACTGCAACGAAATCTCCGATACGCAGCGAAGTGAGCCTTGATGCATCGCAGACAGCCTGAGCGATGAGCCCGGCATCCGCAGATGCATATGTATATATGCCTTCTCCGTTCTTCAGCACTTCATATGTGTTTTCCTCATTCTCTATGACCACAGGATTGTAAAGCGGGAACGGAAGAAGTGACGTGTGGTCAGCGCACGAGGCGGCCGCCATGTCCGGCATGAAGTCACCTATATATAACAATGCTCCGAATCCGACAGCGTCGTAGTAGCGTGACGCGAACTTCTCACCTACGCATTTGCCGGCCTTGCATATGCGGGCAAACAGCACTGGTGCCCAATGCACCTCATTAACACAATCGGGAGCGTAGAAATCCTTGTTTTCACGCTCCCAGGTCGTATCCGGACGGCAGTGGCACAATCCGCTGCCGTTTGTCTTTACGATAATGTTCATGATCCTTCTGTTATTCGTCTTCCTGTGAGAAGAGGCCTCCGAGCGACTCGAAAGGCGTATATCCCTTCGTGCGCGGAATCGGCTCCGAAGCCCTTCTGCGCTCCTGCTGTGCCGCCTTCTTCTCCGCTTCGAACTGTGCCTTAAGAAGGGCGAACTGACGCTTTGTGTCGAGGGTGAAGTCTCCGTTGTCGATCCATGCGAAATATGACGGTTCCGTGAAATACACCTCGCGTGCAGTCTTGCCCTTATGCTTTCCGAAGCTCACTGTCGGCTCGTCCTTGTCGTTGAGGATAAGCCTTCCTGCATAGTCCACAGTGCGCTGCTTTGTAGAGAATTTCGCCAGCTTTTCCACATCGTTCTCGATGCGCGGATCGCCGGCGTACCTGTCCAGCTGGCCCTTCAGCACCTCATATGTCGCAAGAGTGTCCGCCTCGGCAGCATGCGCATTCTCCAGATCCCGTCCGCAGTAGAACATATAAGCCGCCTTGAGTGTGCGCGGCTCCATTGCGTGGAAGATGTTCTGCACATCCACCATCTTCATCTCATGCAGATTCACCGGCAGTTCGCGGCGCTCCCAACGGCGTACGCGTTCGATTTCCTCCGCAAGCATCGGAAGGTCGAACTTTGCCGAATTGAAGCCTGCGAGGTCGCTGTCCTGCAGCCATGCCACCACTTCGTCCGCAATCAGTCCGAATGTCCTTTCGTCCTTCAGGTCTGCGTCCGAAATTCCGTGAACGGCCTGAGCAGACGGATTTATCGGCCTCTGGCAGTTCCTCTCATAGTCCCAAGGCTTCACACGCCATGTCTTCACGCGCTGCTCGCCTCCTGGAAGTATCTTCACAAAGCTGAGCTCAATGATCGAGTCTGACGCGATATTGAGCCCTGTGCTTTCTATGTCAAAAAATAATAAAGGTCTTTGCAGATTAAGTTCCATGACTTAGCTTATCATTATAGGCATAAGGATGCCGCAGATCTTCTCGCTCTCTTCCTCCTCCTCAGCCGGCACTATGAGGGCGGCCCTCTTGCTGTCGAGGAACTTCATCACCACCTCTCCGCATGCCATGTTGGAAAGGATTTCGATGATGAAAGGCGACTTGAATCCTATTGTGAGGTCTTCGCCGTCGTACTGGCAGGCTATCGTCTCATGGGCCGCAATCGAGAATCCGAGATCCTGTGCCGAAACCATGAGCGAACCGCTCTTGAGGTCGAACTTGATGTGGTTCGATGCCTTGTTTGAACATACGGACACGCGGCGTACTGTGTTGAGTAGCTGTACGCGGTTGATCCTGAGGATATTCGAGTTGTTCTGAGGGATGACGTCACGATATTTCGGATATTTGCCCACCACGAGGCGGCATATGACCATCGTATTGTTGAACTTGAAGACGGCGTTCTTTGAATCGAACGAAATCTCCACAGTCTCCACCTCCTTGCCGATGATGGCCTTGAGGATGGCTGCCGGTTTCTTGTGGAGGATGAACGAAGCCTTCTCTGAAGCCTTCACGTCTGCCGTCGTATAGCAGATAAGCTTATGTGAATCCGAAGCCACAAGAGTGGTAGACGGGATGTCGATGTCGAAGAGGATACCGTTCATCGCAGGGCGGATCTCGTCGTCCGCAGTTGCATATATTGTGCTTGAAATGCCGTCCACGAGGCTCTGTGCCGGGAATTCGAGAGTCACGGCTGTGTCGTCTGTCGTCGTGATCTCAGGATAGTCCTCTGCAGGGAAGTACGGAAGCGTCGATTCACCGCTTGCCCAGCTGCACACAAACGAACTGTCACTTGACGTGTTTATGGTCAGAGGCTGGTCCGGAAGCTCCTTGAGAAGATCCATCATATGCTTTGCAGGAACGGCTATACGTCCCTCTTCGGCTGTGTTTTCCACCTCGATGCTTGTCTTGAGCGTCAGCTCCGAGTCTGAAGCTGTAATCTCCAGCACATTTCCCTTCAGGTCGAAAAGGAAGTTCTCCAAAATAGGAAGTGCGGACTTCGCCGGAATGGCCTTGGCGACTGACATTACTCCTCTGAGCAGCTCTGAACTTGAAATGATAAGTTTCATAATTATGGTCTTAAATAAATTTCTGCATGTTTTACGAAATACAAGCCAACAAATATACAAATTTATTTACTTGACAATGGCATATTTTTTGATTTTTTCACCTCGGTTTTGCCGATGCTGACAAAATGCAGGCAAAAATCGCACACAAACATGATAAAAACAGAATTTTTAACTTTAACAGAAATAAAATTACCGACAAAATGAAAAGAGGAATCCTGATTGTTTTGCTCTCCGCAGTGGTCGGAGGGCTGACAGCTTATGCTGTCGTTGAGTCAAAGACTGACGATGCACAGGTGCAGACCGTGCAGACTGCGGACGGTGCACGTTTCCGCACTGTCAATCTGTCACAGGACAACTGGCCGGACTTCACTTATGCGGCTGAGTCTGCCGTAGATGCCGTGGTATATGTAAAGGTGACATCCACTCAGACCACCCAGCAGGCTCCGAGCTCGATCTTCGACTACTTCTTCGGAATACCGCAGAGCGGCCCTCAGCAGCGTGAAAGGGTGGGCAGCGGCTCAGGCGTCATCATCCGCGAGGACGGATATATAGTCACCAACAACCATGTCATCGACGGCGCCACCAAGATAGAGGTGACGCTGAACAACAACCAGACGTATCCTGCGACGCTCGTGGGCACAGATCCTGCGACGGATGTCGCTCTTTTAAAGATAGATGCGTCTGGCCTTCCTGTCATTCCGTTCGGCGATTCCGACAAGCTTCGTCTCGGCGAATGGGTGATTGCAATCGGTTCTCCTTACGACCTTCGTTCCACCATCACCGCAGGAATTGTAAGTGCAAAGGGACGTTCGATGCCGAATTATTCAGGCGAATTCAAGATAGAATCCTTCATTCAGACCGATGCAGCCGTGAATCCGGGCAACAGTGGAGGTGCGCTTGTGGACAAGGCCGGAAATCTTGTAGGAATCAATACGGCAATATATTCACAGACAGGTTCTTATGCCGGATATTCATTCGCTGTGCCGGTGAACATCGTGAAGAAGATCGCTTACGATCTGATGGACTTCGGAAGCGTTAAGAGAGCGCTTCTTGGCATCACTATGCAGCCGATTGACGATAAAATCGCTGATGAATTGAAACTTTCTTCAAGAAACGGCGTATATATTGTTGAGGTTTCAAAAAGCGGAGCCGCTGATGTGGCCGGAATCAAGGCCGGTGATGTGCTGATTGCCATTGATTCGACCAAGATTACGACGCCTTCTTCGGTTCAGGAGGCCGTCAGCAGATTCTCTCCGGGAGACAAGGCGGTGCTTACCGTAATCAGAGACGGCAGGGGAAAGGAGTTCGAGGTGACGTTCAAGGGCACGTCTCAGGAGACTGGAACCGTGTCGGATGACGGCTCCGTGGCATTCTACGGCTCGTCAATCAAGGCCGCTTCAGAGGAAACGCTTGCAAAATACGGCTTGAAGAGCGGAGTGGAAATCGTTGAACTCGGCCCTGGCAAGCTGATGGAGGCCGGTGCAACGGAAGGATTCATAATCCAGTACGTGAACGATCATCCGGTGAAGACGCCTCAGGATGTCATTGACATCGTAAAGAAGTCGAAGAGGGCTGTATTCGTGGAGGGCATCACCCCTGCCGGAAGAACAGGCTATTTCGGCTTCGGAATATAGAAGGTTCCGCCCTATCTCGACCTTTGGTCGAAGCAAGTCCCTTTCCCGAGGAAAGGGATTTAGGGATAGGGTAACGTGGATAGAGAAAGTGCGGTGGGTAAAAGTTTCGCAAGCCATACGTACTTTCTTGTAATAGATAACATACACTTGCGAAACTTGTGTTCATGAGACAGCTTAAGATTACAAAATCGATTACCAACCGTGAGAGCGCATCTCTCGACAAGTATCTTCAGGAGATCGGCAGGGAGGAACTCATCACAGTGGAGGAAGAGGTAGAGCTCGCCCAGAGGATCCGTAAGGGTGACCAGGCGGCTTTGGAGAAGCTTACAAGGGCAAACCTCCGATTCGTGGTCTCTGTTGCGAAACAGTACCAGAATCAGGGCCTCAGCCTTCCGGACCTTATCAATGAGGGAAACCTCGGACTGATCAAGGCAGCCGAGAAGTTCGACGAGACAAGGGGCTTCAAGTTCATTTCCTATGCAGTGTGGTGGATCCGCCAGTCCATTCTTCAGGCTCTTGCCGAGCAGTCGAGGATCGTGAGGCTTCCGCTCAATCAGGTGGGATCGCTCAACAAGATAAACAAGGCTCTTTCAAAGTTCGAGCAGGAGAACGAGCGTATGCCGTCAAGCGAGGAGCTTTCGGAGATGATTGACGTTCCAAAGGACAAGATAGCCGATACGCTCAGGGTTTCCGGACGTCATGTTTCAGTGGATGCTCCGTTCGTCGAGGGCGAGGACAACAGCCTGCTGGATGTGCTGGTGAACAATGATTCTCCGAGTGCGGACAGAGGCCTCGTGAACGAGTCGCTCAATAAGGAGATAGAGCGCGCGCTTTCTACGCTGGCAACGCGTGAAAGGGAGATCATCAAGTCGTTCTTCGGCATCGGCTGCCAGGAGATGACGCTTGAGGAGATCGGAGAAAGGTTCGGGCTTACAAGGGAGCGTGTGAGGCAGATCAAGGAGAAGGCTATCCGTAAGCTGAAGAACAACTCGAGAAGCAAACTTTTGAAAAGCTATTTAGGATAATATGACTCCAGAATTATTTATTATAACTAAGGCCGTGGGGGCCATCAGGGAACTTTATGGTGCAGAAGTGAATGAGGCGCAGCTTCAGGTCCAGGTGACGAGGAAGGAGTTCGAGGGAGACTATACGCTGGTCGTCTTCCCTCTTCTCAAGGTGTCGAAGAGCTCGCCTGAGAATACCGGAAATGCGATAGGAGAGTGGCTCAAGACCAATGTTCCTGAGATTTCTGGCTACAACACAGTCAAGGGCTTCCTGAACATTTCCTTCTCTGAGGTATACTGGAACGAGGTGTTTGCGGTGATTGCCGCTGCGGAGGATTTCGGACAGCTTCCTGCAACAGGAAAGACGATAATGGTCGAGTATTCTTCACCGAATACGAACAAGCCGCTTCATCTGGGACACATCCGCAACAACCTGCTCGGCTGGTCTGTCGCAAAACTGCTTGAAGTGTGCGGACATAATGTCATGAAGGTCAATCTTGTGAACGACCGAGGAATCCATATCTGCAAGTCCATGTATGCATGGAAGGTGCTGGGTAACGGCGAGACTCCGCAGTCGAGCGGAAAGAAGGGAGACCACCTTGTGGGCGACTATTATGTGGCTTTCAACAACCTTTACAAGAAGGAGGTGGACGAACTCGTTGCCGGGGGAATGGCCAAGGAGGATGCTGAAAAGAATGCTCCGTCCCTCAAGGCCGCACAGGATATGCTCTTCAAGTGGGAGAACGGAGATCCTGAAGTCGTGGAGCTCTGGAAGACGATGAACGGTTGGGTGTACGAGGGCTTCGACAAGACGTACAAGGACCTCGGTATCAGCTTCGACAGGACATATTACGAGTCTCAGACATATCTCTTCGGTAAGGCTCTCGTGCAGAAGGGCCTCGACATGGGCATATTCGAAAGACAGGAGGACGGTTCCGTATGGTGCGACCTCACGTCTGACGGCCTTGACAGAAAGCTTCTGCTCCGTGGCGACGGCACGTCTGTGTACATGACGCAGGATCTCGGTACGGCGGAAAAGCGTTTTGAGGAATACAGCCTCGACGAGCATATATATGTGGTAGGAAACGAGCAGAATTACCATTTCCAGGTGCTCAAGCTCATCCTCGGCAAGCTCGGCTTTGACTGGGCGGACAGCATCTACCACCTTTCATACGGCATGGTGGAGCTTCCTGAGGGCAAGATGAAGTCACGCGAAGGAACGGTAGTGGATGCTGATGACCTCATTGCAGACATGTACAATACCGCAAAGGAGACGTCTCTCGAACTCGGAAAGATAGACAATCTCAGCGAGGAAGAGCAGGATGCCCTTTTCAGGATGATAAGCCTCGGAGCGCTCAAGTACTTCATCCTCAAGGTGGATCCTAAGAAGACCATGCTCTTCGATCCTAAGGAATCCATCGACTTCAACGGAAATACAGGTCCGTTCATCCAGTACACCCACGCACGTATCAAGTCGATTCTGCGCAAGGCAGAGGAAAGGGGAGTGCAGTACTCCTCCGCATCCGTAACGCCGCATTCGGAACTTTCGCCGAAGGAAATACGTATAATCAAGATTCTCAATACGTTCCCTGCAAAGGTTGCCGAGGCTGGAGCAGCTCATTCTCCGGCTCTCATAGCAAACTACGCCTACGAACTGGCGAAGGAATTCAACCAGTACTATCATGACACCCCGATTCTCCGCGAAGAGAACCAGGACCTCCTGAAGTACCGCCTGATGCTCGTAGACACAATCGCCAAAGTCCTCACCAAAGCGATGTCCATCCTCGGCATCACGCTTCCGGAAAGGATGTAGTTCAGGAAATATGAAAACGAAGAACCGCCGGCTGAGTGACAGTCGGCGGTTCCTTTATGTGTATTTGTCTGTTAAATGCTGTCCATCACTGCGAAGATGCGGTCGCGGACTTCTTCGATTGTTCCGATTCCGTCGATTTCGTGGTATTTGGAAACCTTGCTGTAGAAGTCTATGAGCGGCTCGGTCTGGTTGTGGTAGGTGACGATGCGGTTGTTGATCGTGTCTTCGCTGGCGTCGTCTGCACGGCCTTCCTTGAGGGCGCGGCCCTTGATGCGCTCCATGATCATTTCGTCAGGAATCATTATCGAGACTGTGCCTGTGACCTCTTCTCCGGTCTTTGCAAGGATTGCGTCCAGCGCTTCTGCCTGCGGAAGAGTGCGGGGGAAGCCGTCAAGAAGGAAGCCGTCCACACCTGTCACTGTCTTGAATTCGCTTTCTATCATGCCTTCCACTACTTCGTCAGGTACGAGGCAGCCCTTCTCGATGAGGGCCTTTGCCTGCAGTCCGAGCTCAGTGCCGGCTGCAATCTCCTTGCGCAGAAGGGCTCCGGTTGAAATGTGGTGGAGATTGTACTTTTCCACCATTACTGTGGCCTGGGTGCCTTTGCCTGCACCCGGAGGGCCGAAAAGGATGTAATACTTCATCTTATCCGTTAATGTTTATTCGTCCAGTACATAAATGTCCTTCAGGTTTCGTCCCAGTTCGTCGTAGTCGAGTCCGAATCCGACGATGAAGTCATTCGGGATTTCCATTGCCACATAGTCGATCTTCACGTCCTTCTTGAAGGCGTCTGGCTTGAGAAGCATTGTGCAGACGTACGATTCCGCAGCGCCGTTTTCCTTCATGATTTCCTTCAGCTCCACGATTGTGTTTCCCGAGTCCACGATGTCCTCGATGATGATGACGCGTCTTCCCCTGATGTCGGAGGTGAGGCCCATCGCCGTCTTCACCCGGCCAGTCGTGCTTGTGCCTGCATATGATGTCAGTTTGGTCGACACCACCTGGCAGTTGAACGTAAGCCTTTTCATGAGTTCGGCCATGAACATTATCGAGCCGTTGAGCACGCAGAGAAGAATCGGAACGTCCGTGCATCCGTTGAAGTCTGCATTGATCTTTACAGCGACGTCATCGATTGCCGATGAAATCTTTTCATAAGGAATGAATGTCCTGAATGTCTTGTCCTTTAAAGTGACTTTTTCCATGATACATTTATGTAACGAAAACGCAAATTTAGCATAAAACGAATAAAAAAAAGAAAAATGTTTGTTGTTTTAAGGTTGTTTTACGTTAAAACAACATGTTTGTGGGCAAATGCGGATAATTTAGTGGCGGATTTCATCTTTGTGTGTCATGTGGCGTACGGTAACGGCAGCGGTTTTGGCCTTGAGCATCGGAATCAGGTGCATGGCCCAGCAGGAAATAGAGCCTCTTCTGATGTTCCTCGGGACGGATTCGCCTGAGGAAATCGATTCATATGAGGCGGAGCGGTTGGCGGACTATCTTGTCAGGCCTCTCCGGATCAATATGGTGAGCGCTTCTTCGCTTTCTGCAAGCGGACTTTTCACTAAGTATCAGGCGGCATCGCTGACGGATTACAGGGCGAGGCATGGCGACGTCCTGTCGCTGGCCGAGCTGGCGGCTGTGGACGGATTCGGAGAGCAGTTCGTAAGGGCTCTTGCGCCATTTGTATCGCTGGAGAGCAGGACGCTGCCGGGACAGAGGGCCGGAGAGTCGGATGTGGCGCGGAACGATCTCGCGGTGCGGTCTGCCGGGAAGATGACGGCAGAGGAGGGCGCATTATGGAACTATGGAATGAGATATAGGATCGAATGCGGTGCAGTAGAGGCAGGAATCGCTATGTCGAGCAGCTATGACGCTTCAGGAGGCGTGCCTGACGCATATTCCGGATATGTCTCGTGGAACATGAAAAGGCTTCCGGCAAAGATTGTTCTCGGGGATTTCAATTCCCGTTTCGGGCAGGGACTTGCGCTTTGGAACGGAATGTCCATGAGCGGAGTGTCTGCCCCTTCGTCACTGGCCAAAAGACCGTCCGGAATATCGCAGTCCTGGTCTTTTACAGGCAACTGTTCCATGACAGGGCTTGCCACGGAATGGTCTGCAGGCCGCCTGTCCGTCTCGCTTATGCTTTCTGTGCCAGGAATCAAGGGCCTGTTCTTCGGCCGAACTTTGGAAGATGTGGCCATCCTTCCGGCTGCCAATATCACATGGAACGGGAGGAACGGCCATATAGGTGCGACTCATTATGCGGAATTTTCAGGATTGATTTCGAAAGACTGTTCCGTTCGTATTCCGGACATGAAGACATCCGTAGACGGCAGCTGGTGCATACGGGGAACGGATATCTTTGCGGAAGCGGCATTCGATTGGGTGTCGATGCGCACAGCGGCCCTTGCAGGTACGTCTTTCCCGGCTGGCGAGAATCTCCGCCTTGCAGCGATGCTCAGGTATTATCCTGCAGAATATTCGTCCCTCAGAAGCGGAGCTGTGCGAAGTACGACCAGATGTACAAATGAACATGCAGCGTCTTTCTGCGGGGAGTTTGCGGCAGGGGAATGGGTGAAGCTGCGCGGACAGGAAGGATTCGGAGCAAGCCGCAGAAGGCATATCGGGAATTTCTCAGTTGATGTCGCCTTCTTTCCTGAAGCCAAGGACAAGGAACATCTGCACAGCATGCAGGTGAAGGCGCTTGCCGTATGGGATGTGACTCTTTCCGAAGTGTGGAGCATGAAGTTCCGTTTTTCTGAAAGGATACGGTCCTGGGGCGAACCTTTCAGGACGGATATGAGGGCAGATCTGCTCTGGCAGTCGGGCCGTTTCTCAGCTGCGGCGAGACTGAATGCTCTGAAGTGCGTCGGCTGGGGCCTCCTGGGTTATGCTGAAGGCGGTTTCTGCGAAGATGAAGCGTCAATCTATCTACGATGCGGCCTCTTCCGGATTGATGAATGGGACGACAGGATATATGCTTATGAACGTGACGCGCCCGGAAGCTTCAACGTTCCTGCCTTCTATGGTCGCGGAGTTTGGGCTTCCTTTGCGTCCAGCTGGCGGTTTGCAAGGTGGGGAAAGCTGTATGTACGTGCCTCATATACGGCTTATCCCTTCATGTCTGCCGAAAAGAAAAAGCCCGGCAAGGCCGAGCTTAAACTTCAGTTCATGTTTTCGTTCTGATTATTTCTTAGGAATCTTTATCTTCATTCCCGGCTTTATCTTCGAACTGCTGAGTCCGTTGTAGTCCATGATGTTCTGTGCGCTGATGCCCGGATAGTTCTTTGCAATGCTGTAGAAAGAGTCGCCGCTTCTTACGGTGTATTCTATGTAGCTGCCCTTGTCTGTCGTGGCAGGCGCTGATACCTGTTTCGCAGCTGTCGTTGAAGCGTTTGAAGCCGAACTGCCGGAAGCGGCGGCTGGGGCCTTTCCGTTTCGGTAGATTATGAGCCTCTGCCCGACTCGTATGTTGTTGCTCCTGAGGTCGTTCCATCTCTTGATCTGTGCCACCGTGCAGCCATGTCTGCTCGCGATTCTTCCGAGATAGTCTCCGCTCTTGACGCGGTATACGATGCGTTCACCATCCCCTCCGTCCTTTATCTTTTTGATTGTCACAGGGTTGAAGAAGATGTCGGCTTTGTAGGTGTATAGCGTGTCTTCATGTTCGATGAATGCGTTGGTATATTGATGTGGAAGTCTGAAGATATATTCCTTTTCATTTCCCGGTACTATATCGTGCTTGTACTGTGGGTTGAGGTTCTTCAGCTCTTCGAGAGGCGCACCGGTGAGCTCCGCCACCTGACCGAAGTGCATCTGCCTGCTGATATGCAGAGTGTCGACATGCAAAGGCATCTGTACAGGTTCCGGTCTGATGCCATGTTCCTTGTAGTATGTCATAGCGTACAGGGCGCCGACGAATGCCGGGACATATCCCCTTGTCTCGCGCGGAAGATACGGCCAGATGTCCCAGAACGCACGGCTTCCCCCGCTTCGGCGTATCGCCTTGTTCACGTTTCCTGCACCGCAGTTGTATGATGCGATCGCGAGATTCCAGTCTCCGAAGATCTCGTATGAATCCTGAAGGTATTGTGCGGCCGCTTCTGCCGATTTCACCGGATCCAGTCTTTCGTCGACGAATGAATTTATGGTAAGTCCGTAGCTCTTTGCCGTCGAATACATGAACTGCCACATTCCTTTTGCTCCTGCACGCGACACCGCCGTCGGGTTCAGTGCTGACTCTATGACCGCCATGGCCCTGAGTTCCTCCGGCATGTCGTATCTGTCGAAGGTCTCCTGGAAAATCGGCATGTAGTACTCGCAGATCCCGAGGATATGGCTCATCTTGGCCGGCATCTTCTCGGAATAGAGGATGATGTAGTTCTTCACGATGTCGTTGTACGGGAGGGTTATGAACGAATTCATCGCCTTGATCCTGTTTATGTATACGGAATCCGGCACATTTGATTCGAAACGTACGGAATCCATGTCATATTCCTCATCGAAGCCGTATTCGCAGACCTTCTTGTGGGCATACCACAGGTCCAGAAGGCTGTCCGAAACCTCGACTGTGTAGTCTTCCGGACGCAGTGCGTTCTCTTCCGCCTGATCCTCGTATATGTCCATAATCTCATGTGCCAGGCTGTCCTCTATGCGGTATCTTTCAATCTCAGCCTTCAGGGAATCCAATTCGGTCTGCAGCTTGAGGTTCTCCTTCTTCAGCTGCGCCTTTGTCACAATCTTCACCGGAAGCTTCCTTTCCTTCTGCGTCTTTTCCTGTGCTGCCGCCCCTGTGGCAACAAAAACAGCCGCCAGAGCGACTGCAATAAATTTCCTTAACTTCATTATATTGCTATGTGTCAATTACTTATATGGTCTAAAACCTGAATCCTATCTTCATTCCGACAGCTGTCTGTCCCGTCCCGTACTGCATCGGGCTATGCAGGGCATAGGCGTTGTCCGGAGCTATGATGGTAGGTTCCATGTTCATGCTTATGTCGTCGCTTACTTCGAAGTCGTGCATATAGGCGAACACATTGGCGTCTATGACCTGAAGGAAGTATACGAGGACGGTCGCTACAATGGAGTAGTCCCTGTATCTTCTGTATACGTCCCTGTACCATTTTGCCGTCTCCTCTGATATTCCCTGAGTGTCCAGCCCTGCCGCCGCTTCGTTGTGTATCCTCTTGAACCTCACGTAGTTGGTGTTGTTGGTTGAAAGGAAGTGGACGGATGCGAGAAGGCCGGTCCAGTATATCGGCACCTTGTATAGCTCTCCATTATATATCTGCCCCAGACCGGGAACCAGCGCAGAATACAGCGTGGCACGTCCCGGAAGAGGCTTTTCATCCGACTCATAGCATATGACGCCGTCCAGAAGCGATGCCCAGTACATGACTCCGGCACCGACCATCAGCCATGTTCCCGTCTTCTTGGACTTATAGTCAAGAGCCGGTGCCGTGAACGGATATTCCAGATTCGGATACTGTGCCTCAAAGGAGCTCTTGTCCTTGAGGAAGCCGTCGTAGAGCTTCCTGGTCTTGTTGTATTTATGGAGATAATATCCTCCGGTACCTGCAAATGCTCCGATGCCGCTGTATATCACCGGCAGCTTCCAGTAATCCTTGTTGTAGATCTGGGCTGAGCCTGGCGCAAACATGGAACCTGCGAACATGGTTCCGATCTTTATCGTGTTCTTGTGCGCAAGACCGCCTGCCCAGTCCTTGAAGGAAAAGAGCTTGTCGGTGCTGTCCGCACTTGCCGTCTTTGTGGTGTCGTTGTAGGTCTGGCTGAATGCCTTTTCCTTGAACTGCGCCTCACAGCGCAGGGAAAAGAGTGCAAGGCCCATGATGAGTGCGAATATGTATTTTATTGACTTTCCGTGCATGTCTCAAACTGGTCAGAACTTCGAGTCTTCAAGGGCCTTCAGGAACTTCCTGACCTCATCGTCTGAACTGAAATGTATTGTCATCGAGCCTTTTCCGCCGCTTGAGCGCTTCAGGCTTATGCTGTTATCAAAATATTTGCCGACGATTTCAAGAACCTTCACATATTCGTCCGGCAGATCCTGTCCCGCCTGCTCCTGCTTCTTCTTCGGCTCGGACAGCTTGCGTATCTTGTCTTCGAGCTGTCGTACCGAAAGATCCTCCTTGATCACGAGGTCGCAGAGGTATTCCTGCATGTTCGTGTCTTCCAATCCGAGCAGAACCTTGGCATGTCCGACGCTCAGAATGCCCACCTTGAGGTCGTGCTGGATCTTTGCCGGAAGCTTGAGAAGCCTGAGGTAGTTGGTCACCGAAGCACGTTTCTTGCCCACTCTGATGGCCATCTGCTCCTGCGTGAGGCTGCATTCCTCGATGAGCCTCTGGTAGCTCATGGCCACTTCGATCGGATCCAGATTCTCCCTCTGGATGTTCTCCACGATGGCCATCTCAAGCATGCCCTGGTCGTTGGCATCGCGTATATATGCCGGAATCATGTCCATTCCTGCGAGGCTGCATGCCCTGAAACGGCGTTCTCCGCTTATGATCTGGTATCTTCCGTCACCCTTTCTGCGCACCGTGATAGGCTGGATCAGGCCGAGCGTCCTTATCGAATCCGCCAGCTCTTCCAGTGCCTCCTGATCGAAGTTCATTCGTGGCTGGAACGGGTTCGGCTCTATCATATCCACAGGGATGCGCATTATGTCGGCGGTGCTCTGCTGAGGCTGCTTTGCCTCGCTCACCACTTCCTTGTTTACGTATCCTACCGGCTTTCTAATCTGGCTGAGGTCCCTGCCGTCCCCGAGAAGGGCGCCGAGTCCTTTGCCTAAACCTCTCTGCTGTTTGCTCATCTCTTCTTTCTTTAGCTGTTTTTCTCAAGCACTTCCTTTGCAAGATTCAGGTAGTTTGTCGTACCGTTGCATATCACGTCGTAAAGGATGATAGGCTTGCCGTGCGACGGGGCTTCGCTCAGACGTATGTTTCTCTGTATTATGGTGTTGAATACCATGTTGCTGAAATGCTCGCGAAGCTCTCCGAGTACCTGGTTGTGGACTTTTGTCCTTCCGTCGAACATCGTGACCACGAAGCCTTCGATCGTCAGTGCCGGATTCGGGCCTCCCTGTACGAGCCTGATCGTCTGCAGGAGCTTTCCGAGGCCTTCGAGGGCGAAGAACTCAGGCTGGACCGGTATCATGACGGAATCCGCTGCCGTGAGCGAGTTGATGGTGATGAGGCCGAGGGAAGGGGAGCAGTCGATGATTATGAAGTCGTATTCGTCCTTTATCGGGGCGAGGGCGTTCTTCATCAGGGATTCCCTGTTCTCGTCTTCGAGCATCTCGATCTCCGCGCCCACAAGGTTTATGTGCGACGGAATCATGTGCAGTGATGCTATCTCCGTCTGTATCAGTGCGTCACGTACACCGATCTTTCCTATCATCACTTCATACAGCGTCCTCTTCTGGTCGTCCTCCGGAGAAAAGTTCAGGCCCGACGTCGTGTTGGCCTGAGGATCGGCGTCAATGATGAGCACCTTCTTCTCGAGCACCGCCAGTGACGCGGCAAGGTTGATGGCTGTCGTGGTCTTGCCCACACCGCCTTTCTGATTTGCTATAGCTATAACTTTTCCCATGTTCGTTCTTGTTAGGACATAATCCCTGCAAAATTACAAAAAAATTTCATTCGTTGGCTTTATTTGCTACTTTTGTTCCGCAATTCGTCCGGTACGCTTTGGCCGGACTTCCGTAAGTGATAAGGAATCAGAAATTTGGCCCTATGGATAATTGTTATAAAGGCATGATCTGGCATGCTGTAGTGAATGTTTTCGCGGCATCGAAGAAGGCTGCCTCCCTTTGGGAGAAGGCCGAGGAACTTCTCAAGGCGGCGGGAATCGCTTTCCACAGCAGGAAGACAGGACGGACCGGCAATGCCACGGAGCTTACCTTCGACGCTTGTGTGGCCGGCTACCGCAGGTTTCTTGCCGTCGGAGGGGATGGTACCGTGCATGATGTGCTGGACGGTATCGGGGCGTTCATCGAATGGCAGGCTCAGTCGGGCGGCAAGCTTGACTTCTCGGACTTCACCCTCGGCGTTATTCCTGTCGGTTCCGGAAACGATTGGATAAAGTCTACGGGAGTGCCGCGCGATATGGCTTCGGCTGTCGGACTGGTTGCCGGAGGATGCATCGGGAGGCAGGATGTCGTGAAGGTGTCTGTCCTGGATATATGCGGTTCTTCGGAACGTATGCTTGCCGCGACATATATGGCCAATGTTGCCGGTGTCGGAATCGATGCAAGGGTGTGCGAGCGCGTGAACATGAAGAAGAAGCAGGGCTTGAGGGGCAGGAAGCTTTACGTCGCATCCCTGATTCATGCCATACGCAACCGTGTTCCGGCCTATGCAAAGGTCGTATGCGATGGCTGTGAAATGTTTGCAGGGGCTTATCTGTCAATGGCTTTCGGTGTGGGAAAATATTCAGGCGGAGGCATGAGGCAGACTCCGGAGGCCGTGCTTGACGACGGGCTGGTGGACGTGACCATAATCCCGGATCTTCCTCTTCTGCGTATCGCCCGTGAGGTGCCGAGACTCTTTACGGGTACTTTCCTCAAGGTGCCGGAGCTGGCAGTGTCGCGTGGACGTACGGTCACGGTTTATCCTTACAATGAATCGGCGGAACCTGTAGAGGTGGACGGTGAAGTGGTCGGAAAGGCTCCGGTGCGGTTTGAGGTGATGGATTCTCAGATAAACATCGTCACGGGACGGGGCTGAGGCGGTTGTGGTTCTTGGTCTTGGGGTGATTTTATGACGGATCTACGTTTATGGATATATGCCCGTCGTACTTCTTCTCCCTTTCGAATGAACTTATCCGGTCTGTTATCGCCTTCTTGTTGATGCTCAGGTATTTGTCTTTATGCAGACTGATCCTTATCATGCGGATATGATGGTCTGCGACCTTGTCTACGGCAGGTGAGTACGGGCCTATGACTGCGGCCGTGCCGTTCATGCCTGCCGAAAGTATTCCGAAAAGTGATGAAGCCATCCTGTCGGCTCTGTCCGCATATATGTCCTTTATAGTTATTTCTATGGTGCGTGAATACGGCGGGAAAAAGAAGTCGCGTCTTTCGTCCAGAAGCTCATTCGTGAATTCCGTCGCTTCGTTGCGGAGAAGTCTTTGGTATACAGGATGTTCCGGCTGTGATGTCTGGATGACGAACATGCCTTTCTTCTCTCTTCTGCCGCATCTTCCACGGAACTGTTCGAGCAGCTGCACCGCCTTTTCGTCCGCCCTGAAGTCCTGCATTCCGAGCAGACCGTCGGCTGCTATGACGGCAACGAGGGTGAGGTTGCTGAAATCGAAGCCCTTTGTGACGATCTGTGTGCCTATGAGGATGTCTATCTCGCCTTTGCTGAATCCCTGTATCGTCTTGAGCTCGAATGATTTGCTTTGAGCTGTATCGCTGTCCAGACGGGCAATTGCAGCGGCAGGGAACAGCGCTGCCGCCTCTTCCTCAATGCGCTGCGTTCCTGCGCCGAGGCGGGCCAGCGGACCTCCGCATTTCATGCAGCTGCCGGTGTATGGCGTGCTGTAGCCGCAGTAATGGCAGGTGAGTGTGCCTTGCTGTGGAACTTCAGCAGATGTGTAAGGGGCTTTGTGCATGCTGAGACTCACATTGCAGTGCAGACATTTCTGTATTTCTCCGCAGCTTTCGCATTGCAGGACAGGGGACCAGGCCCGGCGTGAGCGGAGGATTATTGCCTGACCTCCTTCCGCGAGCGTCGTGTTTATATGGTCTATGAGCTTTCTGGAGAAATTTCCGACCATGCCCCTCTTGCGACGCTCCGCCTTTGTGTCTATTATTTCGATGTCTGATGTTTCCGAACCGTGGTAGCGTTCCTTCAGCTCCACAAGCTTATGCCTTCCCGTCCGGCAGTTGTACAGTTCCTCCAGCGAGGGGGTGGCCGAACCGAGTATGACGCTGCATCTTTCCCCGTCCGATGAATGTATCTGAGACAGCATCAGGGCTGTGTCACGGCCGTTGTAGCGTGGGGCAGGGGAGTCCTGCTTGTATGAACTGTCGTGCTCTTCGTCCACGACGATAAGGCCCAGATTCCGGTGCGGCAGAAATATGGCGGAACGTGTGCCGAGGACTATATGATTCTGACCTTCGCTGTTCCTCAACGTCTCTGCCGTATTTCTCTTGCCGGCTGCGGTTTCGCCGGAATGGAACACGAGCAGGGAGTCGCCGAACATGCTGCGCAGCCTGTCCTCCAGCTGGCGGCTGACCGCGATTTCCGGCACGAGATACAGCACGTTTTTCCCTTTCCGCATCGCCTCGCATGCCAGCTTCATGTATATTTCCGTCTTTCCTGAGCCCGTCACTCCATGCAGAAGGACAGGCTTTCTCTCGGCAAAGCCTTCGCAGACGTCGTCATATGCCTTCTTTTGGGCAGGGGATAGCTCTATGAAGCATTCCAGCGGCTGTCGTACTTCGTTTTCTGCCTTGCTGTACGCGTCTGTCCGGCCGGCCTTCAATGCTTCGATTTCTCGCTCCAGCCTTGAGATGTCCTCTGCATATGCGGCACGTGTACTTTCCTTGCGCGATTTTGCCCACAGTTCCCGTTTCTTTCCGAGCCTTTCCTCCAGTATTGCGAGCCTGGCCTCCATTGCCGCGGCCGCCTTCGCCTTCCGCTCTTCGTCCTTCCTCAGTGCTGCCGCCCGTCCTTCCTCCATACCGATCTTCCCATATGGATACGCCGCCTTGCAGACTTCGCCGATGCTGCACATATAATAACCGGCCACCTTTCTCCACAGCTCGATTTCCTGCGGCAGAATCCTTTCCAGCCCCCCTTCCACAGACTTTATCGGCAGAATCCTCGACGGCTCTATATCCGGCTCTATGCCTACAGCGCTGACCACGCCCACGTAAATGCGGTTTGCAAAAGCCACCCGCACCCTGTCTCCGACGATGATTCCGCTCCCGTATGCTTCGGGTATGCTATAGCAAGGCTCCCACTCAAGCTTGAGCGGAAGTATCACCGATATGTAGGTCTTTTTGTCCATCGCACTGCGAAGATAGTAACTTTTTGCAAAATTTTTCAAGAAAAGTTTGCAGGTTAAGAAAAAATGCCTACCTTTGCAATCCCAAACGAAAAGAATGGGAGTTCTTAAAATAATTTTGGAACAAAAATGGTGTCATAGCTCAGTTGGTAGAGCAAAGTACTGAAAATCCTTGTGTCCCTGGTTCGATTCCCGGTGACACCACTGATAACCCTCTCAGGATAGCCTGTGAGGGTTATTTGTTTAAAATATGTGCCTAAAATGTGCCTAATTCGGTAAAAGAGAAGAACCCTGTGCCTAGCGATAGGCACAAGGCTCAATGCAATCAATAAATTTGCTTTCGCAAACTTTCTGCAAAAATAGTTAAAATCCGTATCTTCGTCAAAGGAATCCCCGAGCTGTCACCCTGACAGCATTATGAAAATCCTAATCGACAACGGCCACGGTCTTGACACTCCTGGCAAGCGTTCTCCTGATGGAACACTCATCGAAGCAATCTACACAAGACAACTTGCCAAAAGAATAGTTGTTGACCTACAAGATCGAGGCTATGATGCCGAACTCCTGGTACCGGAAGAAGATGACATATCTTTGGCCGAGCGTGTAAGGCGTGTAAACACGGCTTGTTTCCTCTTGGACAAGCAGAATGTAATCCTCATCAGTATTCATGTGAACGCCGCCGGAAACGGCACGCAATGGATGAACGCCACCGGCTGGTCCTGCTACACCACCAAAGGCCACACCCTCTCCGACACCCTCGCCACCTGCCTCTACCAATCCGCCCGCCACACCCTCAAAGGCAAAGCCATCCGCACCGACTACGCCCGCGACGGCGACCCCGACTGGGAAGAAAACTTCTACATCCTCCGCCACACCCACTGTCCCGCCGTCCTTATCGAAAACTTCTTCATGGACAACAAACAGGATCTCGCCTACCTCCTCTCACAAGAAGGCAGACGAGCCATTGCCGAAACCATCATCGACGGCATCGAAAGGTGTGTGCTCACCTTGTTATCCGGCTAGGGCCGGTTAATGTCTATTTGTCAGTTCATTTTATTTGTTGATGTTTACTCCCATGTTTTCTCTCCGACCTTTTCCCCATCAATATAAGTGATAATATCATCAATTGTCATAGATTCCACTTTATGAAAACTCACACTCACATAACCTCCATCGATGATGTTTACTTCCTCATCATTGATGTCACTCAAGAATGACTCCCATTCTATTTTAGCCTCGTTTTCAGTAAGATTCTGTAATTTCTTCCAGTTGTGCCTATTTAAAGCTTGGTCGATCACTTCTATATTCGAATCTTTAACATTGTGTTTCTTTACGGTATACTTATACTCGTATTTAAAATTCTGTTTGAAATCTTCGCATGCTACTGCAGCGTTTATGGCAAAAAGGCATGAAATTGCAATAAACAATCTCTTTAAGACTGAAAATAGATAAGATGTAAGTTTCATATTAAAATTCTTTATAAAGTTTGAAAAATATTATTCCTTAGTTCCCAGCACCTCCAGACAGCAATACCGAATCTCCTCCTCATCAAGCCCGCACTCCTTCAGATGTTCTATGAACTCTGGGTGATCCCTCTCGAAAGCAGCCAGCAGATTGCCAGACTAGCCATTGTCGAAACCATCATCGACGGCATCGAAAGGTGTGTGCTCACCTTGGTATCCGGCTAGGGCCGGTTAGGGTCTATTTGTAAGTTCATATAGGTATACTAGAATGAATATCCCAACGTGATATACGGCCAGAACACATTAGTCAGGTTTGGTTTCAGACCAACTGAAAAGGTGAATCCTGTAGGCTTCTGGTATCTATACGCAATGTCTGCGAACAACGTATATCCAAACTGTGCCTTTCTGCTACCTTCATTAATCCAAGCTCCGACGAATCCTCCCGCACCCAGTACGAAATGACTGTTCCTCTTGCCAAACAGATAATTCACTTCCACCGGGATACCGATTTCATGTGAAACCCCATCTCTTCCGGGAGTCTCCACGAAGTCATAGTTGCTGTTGGCATAGCCATATCCGATGCCGGCACTATATCCCCATCCATGATTACCCTTGAACCGAGCATCGTAGTTCACTCCTACCATTCCGGAAGATCCCAGAAGTTCCATGTTAATGGATTTGGTGTAAGTGCCATTCTTTTGAGCGAAGGCATTTAATGCCAATACGCATAATGTAATTGTCAATACTATTTTCTTCATGTCAATAATTGTTAAAATTCACCTTGGTATCCGGCTAGTGCCGGTTAGGGTCTATTCGTTAGTTCAATCTCCTGTAATAATAATTCAGATACTCATGCTTATACTCATCCTCATCAGCCTCCTTCAGATGGCAACGGAGCCTCACCGTGAACTCTCCATCCTCGAAATCCGTAATCCTCAGCTCGGTGATTCCCTTCAAGAATACTTCCTCATCCGGTACTTGATCAAATGAAACAGGCCCATAAGTCAAGGCCACCCTGGTATCACCGCCGATATAAGTCTCACGCAAAGTGAAAGGCAGATATCCTACACCGGCAATTGAAGTGTTTCCGTCCTCCAACCTGAAATCAGGATAAGCCAACATAACGCTCACAGCAATAGTCTTATCGTCATTCTTATCGGCAATATCTGAAACAGCAACCTCGGCAAAATGATTTGGCTCATAATAACCATTGAACCAACACAACTCCTTGATAAGGTCGTTATATCCGCTTCCATCCCCATTAAGGTCGATTGGAGTTCCAGTCCAATGCATTCCAGTCAATACATACTCGCCGCACATCTCATTAGCAAGAGCCTCAAATGTACCAGCTTCATATCCTACATTCTTCTCACATCCCATCAGGCAGACCACCGCCGCCATAATTACAAAAATCTTCTTCATATCAATAATCATTAAAGTTCATACATAAGACGAAAACATATCCTCATAATACTATTCCTTAACCCCCAACACCTCCAGACAGCAATACCGAATCTCCTCCTCATCAAGTCCGCACTCCTTCAGATGCTCTATGAACTCCGGATGATCCCTCTCGAAAGCAGCCAGCAGATTCTCGATGAACTCCCTCCGGCTTTCCTTGATTTGCTCAAGTTTTTGGGACATTGCGGAGTTGATCCATATTAATGATTATTTTGTTACAGGCTTTAACTTATATCCAGCATTACGAAGCAGGTTGATCATTCCGAATTCACCTGGTAGATGACCTGCTCCGACAACATACAAGGTGCTTTGCTTCGGAAGAAGCTCCTTCATCTGTTTCTCCCAGTTCCTGTTACGTACGGTCACAACATTGTCATAGTCATATTTCGACATCTGCTCCATGAAAACCTCCCAAAGCTGATCCAGGTCTTGTGACTTATATGCATCCGCCAGTTTGGTTATAAGCTCTTTTGTGTTTCCGGTATCAATGTATTCGAGCAATGCATCGGCCTGTGACTCAAGGGAACCACCGAAGAGGAGTTCCATCTGATAGTTCATGGTCTCAAGGCCTCCCACGCCTTTGCCCTTATAATCAGCAAAAGTCTGCATGTATTTATCCATACCTGTCATGGTTGCCGCATCAGGCAGAACCTCCATTATGACCTTGTTCTGAACGGTAATCATTATTGCCATCGGCTTCAATGTAGCCAGCTTGTCAGAAGGAACTCCGAGCTTTGATTTGAGGAACTCATCCAGCTTGGCTTTTTCGTCTTCGGCAAAGAGTGATGCGAAAGACGTGTCTGCCGGCATCATCATCATGCTCTTCAGCTTCATCGTTTCTTCCGGTGTCATCTGCTGAGACTTCACCATATCATATTCACCAATGACATAGTCAACCTTTTCAAAAGCCTTCATCAGTCCGGGGATACTGTCACAGTACTGGAAAGTACACGCGTGATGACTGCCGACAATGTATGAGGGCTTCTTTATACCGTTACCGCTGATCTTCCAGAGAAGCTGGGCGTTTGATGTGAGGCACAATAATGAAAGTGCGATGATTGTTAAGATTCGTTTCATGGCTATGTGTTTATTCGATACTTCTCGTTTTGCTTACCACAAAGTTACCCGCCAAAAGTTTTGCACAACAAAAAACGACCTACGAATTTCATCTCGTAAGTCGTTGATTATCAATGTGGATTGAAAATAATTCTTTTGCAGTGCCTTTGAAAAGTTTTGCAAACCTATTTTTCAAGCATCTCCCTCAGGAAAATCGACAGATTCGTATCATTCTCCGTCAGTCCTAACTTATGCCTGATGTCTGCACTCTGATTGTAATGTCTCGGCTGGCTGGTGTAGGCCTTGATATCCTTTCCTTTCAGACCGATCACATAAAGACAGCAGATGTTTATCTCCTCGTCAGTCAGCCCTGCCTCCCGGAGGACGGTGATGAATCCCGGATTATTGCCCTCAATGGTCAGTCTTGTTGACTCAATGAATGAATCTCTGTCAGCCACGAGAGCCTCCAGTTCTTGGAACGCTTTCTTGTTTGCAGAACTTGTATCGGTAATGTGTGAGATTATCACTTTGTTCAACACCTCAAGCCTCTCTCTGATGACAGCCTTTGTCTCATCCTTCACGCTAGAGTCCTCAATCATCTTGGTCAATGCATCGCGTTCAGCAATAGCGTCTGCATAGAGTTGTTCATACCTCTTCTTCTCGATTTCTAGCTGCTTCTTTTCGGCGGTGCGGATCTGTAGTTTTCTGCGGATGAAATAGATTACTATGAATGATATGAGTAGGGCGATGATGCAGATGAGCACAGTTCTGGTCTTTGCCTCCTTCTCCTGGAGTGCTTTCAGTTCCAACTGATGACGTTCTTCGATGAACTGGGTGTCCTGCTTGAGAGAAACGAAATCAAGAGAGTCTGTTATTTTGTTGAATTGCTCATAAGAACTTAGTGCTTCTTTATATAAATTTTCAGCTTTGTAAATTTGAGTTAATAGTGCATAATATCTATTATCACTCTTATTCGGGATATACTTGTTTATTGCATTCCTAACTCTATAAACGAGGATATTTTAACACTCTGTAAATCAATAGTTTATAATAGATTAAAATTTATTTGCTGAAAATTTGCTTTATTGATTAAAACCCGTGCAGAGGGTTTTCTTTTAAGATTTCCTGTGTTTGGCTATTACTTTTAGCGGCTTTATACTTACTTTGTATTGCTTGCATAGCCTCTATAAAAGCGTCATTGGTTTTATTTACTTTTGCGTCCGGTGTAAATTGCATAGAACCGTCCATTATCTCAAACTTAAATTGCCCTCTAACTTTTATAACATCACTATTTTTTAATTTTTCTATAGTTTCCGTATCTATGGGAAAATATGAATAATCCGCATATTTTTGATAAACGCCGTTTTTAGTCGTTACATAACCGTCTTTAACGGATTTATCCAGTGTACACGTTAGGGTTAAAATTTCTCCATTGTCTAATTTCAAATACAGATTATTACTTTTTAATATGGCATATTTTTGATAGCCCGAAAACTCAGCAGCATTATACGGATTATTAGCGTGTATCTTAATATAGGTTTCTCCATTTTCAAAAATGACAGCGTAAGCGTCTATAGACATAGGAAACGGAGAGCCGTCCGAATTAGGCACATAAAACCGCATAAATTTACTGCTGTATTCATTTTGTGAATACGCACACACGCACAAACAAAGTGCTATAATTGTAAATACTATCTTTTTCATTTTCCCAATATAGCTAATAAAGTCTGTATCTGTTTATCCTTTTCTGCCAGCATATCACGCACAAAGTTTTCGGGCAAAGTATGATTATCGCTGTTTACTTTGCTGTTTATATTGTTACTATTGACTACTGGCACAGTATTAAGTATCATTTCACCTTTTCCGCGCAAAAGCCATTCAAGCGACATTTCCGGCAGAGCCTCAGCGATAAGTAAAATTGTACTTATGGATACTGAGGTAGTGCCGTTAATCTGATTGTGAAGCGTTTTTTGATTAACGCCAAATTTACCTGCTAAACTGGTGGGGTTTTCATTGTACGCCTCCAGAGCGGTACGCAAGCGGCTTTTTACGTCGTTTTCATTCATATTTTAATCAAACAAGTAATTTTTTACTTAAAACATTTGGTAGTTAGTAAAATCTTACTTACTTTTGCACCAACGAACAAACAAACGAACCAAAAAGGGCAAAAGAAAGACTGCCGACCTATAAGGCCGGTTTTCACATAACTTTCCAACGGCAAAGGTAGGCAGTTTTTTCTATTGCACCAACAAACGAACGAAGTTTTTACC
>JAFTMS010000027.1 GCA_017452265.1 Bacteroidales bacterium
CTGCGGCGAATGACCGTTTCAAGATCCGTAAGGCGGGAGAGTGGAACGATGCTTACAACTATGGTGCATCTGTCGAAAACTTCAAGCTCACAGTAGGTCAGGGATATGTCATGACCAACGGCAGCTCGTCAAAGGACATGTACATATCTGCCGCAGGAACTTATGACATCTATTTCTGTCCTGAAGTGGAGACTGTATGGCTTATGGAGGAAGGAAAGCGTCCTGCCGAGCCTCAGATCGAAGGCGGTGCTGCAGAGGATGCGCTCACCGTGGCTATGCGTCGTGCCGGCGCCTCGGCTGCATTCTTCCTTACCGTCCCTGGCCCTAAGATGATATGGCAGTTCGGTGAGATCGGCTATGACTATTCTATCGAATACAACGACCGTACGGGCGAGAAGCCTGTCGTGACATCGGATTATCTCGCTGTTCCGGCACGCAAGGCCCTCTATGACACATATTCGGCCCTTCTTAAGTTCCGTCGCGAGAACCCGCGCTTCTTCGACAGCGATGCTTCATTCTCATGGACTCCGTCGGCGGCCTTGAAGACGATAACATGCTCGGCAGACGGCAGGACATTCCATGTGGTCGGCAACTTCGACAAATCCGTCCGGACATACGACCTTCCGTCCGGTTCATGGAAGGACTATATGGACGGAGGAACGCCAGTGTCCGGTACAATTACCCTCAAATCGGGCGAATTCAGACTCCTGACCGACTTCTGATAGCTGAATCATATGAAATTTGTTGGGATTTAGTGTCAAATTTCAACAATTTTTTCGAGAAAATCGTTCTTTGATACGTGTCAGAGAACGATTTTCGATTTATCCGTATACTTTTTCGTTACCCCGATAGCTCTTCGGAACTTTGTAGAAATACGAATGGACGTATTAAAGGACAATCTTAAGGACGTGATTTATGAAGTGTGTAGTGTCAATGTCATATTAGATAACTTAACTTTCGCAAATGCGAAAGACCTTATATATCGACCTTGGTCGAGGTAAGTCCTCCTCCCGAGGTCGCGGGCGGAAAAGCAAATAGTCCAGTGGGCTTTTGCAGCGAGCAGCCCGGAGGGACGGCAGGGATTTAGGAGGAGGGTAACGTAGATAAAGAAAGTGCGGTGGGGAAAAGTTTCGCAAGCTTCACCAACTTTCATATCAAGAATAACTTACACTTGCGAAACTTGAGTTAGATAAGGATATTGCAAAGTTTTATGGAGTGCCGACCGGCGCTCTGAATCAGGCAGTGAAAAGAATGCAGACAGATTCCCGCCTGACTTTATGTTTCAACTGACACCTGAGGAATGGCAGGTTTTGAAATCACAAATTGTGATAGCAAAGAATGGCCACGTAGGATCACTGCCGATACCGACAGTTAAGCGTAAAATGCAATCCGTTGAACCTCAACACCTTGCCGGAAATGCGTGCCGACTGGGGGGGGCACGTGCCTCATCTAATCTATTAAGCAGCAAGTGATTATATTTTTATGCGCGATGTTCCGTCATGCTGAATGACAGCGCTGGTTGCAGCGCCGAGCCGAGATTACTGGAAGTGCTCCGGAGAATCGCGCGATTTCCCGGAGCAGTCATGCAAAAACCCTTGGTGCTCCGGAAAAAGGCGCGATTTCCCGGAGCAGAAAGAGATATGGCGGAACTGACTGGCTTGAAGCTGCATAAGAAAGGCTGCTTTGATAGACGGAATTCAATCCGGACAAAGTCAATCTGATACCGCGATAGATTGCCACTGGCTGAAGCCCTCGCAATGACGTGAGTGGATTCGCCTCGTAATGACGTAAGGGACGCTTCTCGCAATGCCTCCCCACGTCATTCTGAGCCTCCATATCTCCTGCGGGGACTTGGTTGACGAGGTTCCGCAAGAGCGAGGACGAGTGCGAGACGGATCTGGACCGTGTCCTGTATCTGCTGAAGAACTCTGGAAGGCTGAAGCGCCCGCCGAAATGGGGTGACGAGATGCCATGCAAGAGTATCCTCGACTCATGGGAGATAGACCTGTTCGGAAAGGACAAACGCAAACAATACGATGAGGATATGTACGACGAAAAAAGACGCAGAGGAGAACTGAAGGCCGCCAGAGAGGACGGTCTGGCCGAAGGTGAAGCCAGAGGGCATCAAGCCGGACTTGCTGAAGGCGAAGCCAGAGCTCAGGCCGAGATGGCGAGAAAGATGCTGGCAGCCGGAATGCCGTTGGAGCAGATTGTGCAGTTCACCGGTCTTGATGCAGAAGCGGTCGAAGCTCTGACCGCTGTACAGTGATAGCAAACGCATACAACTCTTTTCATTCCGCCCGCGATGCTGAAATGCATTGCGGGCGGAGTCGTTCCTGTATGCGGGATAGAAAGATATGGATTCTTTTGCGGAGCTTTCAGGTGTTCTGATACCAACAAATCGCGTCGGATACTTATTGTTCGTCAGGGAAATCCGACCGTTCGTCATGAAACTTTAAGTGATTCGTCTGGTATTTGTAAAGAAATCAAAAAAATCTTGCTATATTCGTAAGATGTATAAAAGTGCGGTGACGCACAGATTGTAGGAGATTTATAACCATGAAGATAACACTAAAAGGAATTCTGATGTATACGTTAGCGGCCGCTACAATGGCCTCGTGTGCTCCGAAGGGTACGGTGACCGTGCCCGATGCTCCGCTTGAGGAGTGTGTGTATATGGGTGACAGAACGGAATTTGCGGTGTGGGCTCCGGATGCGGAGGCAGCCCAGTTGAGGCTTTACCATTCCGCTTCGGACGATGCCGCCTTCAAGATCGTGAACATGAAGCTCTCCAAAAAGGACGGGCTTTGGAAGGTGACGGTGGACGAGGACCTCAAGGGAGCGCTTTACACGTTCCAGGTGAAGAGGGACGGGGAGTGGCTCGAAGAGACAGCCGGCATTGCTGCAAAGGCGGTTGGCGTGAACGGAAGGCGCGGCGCTGTCGTGGACTGGGATGAAACTGATCCCGAGGGATGGGCGGATGATGTAAGTCCTGAAATAGAACCGTCAGACATAATTGTTTATGAACTTCAGCACAGGGATTTCTCTGTACACGAGACCTCAGGCATCAGCGGAAAGGGCAAGTATGTGGCCCTCACTGAGGAAGGTACGAAGAATCCGGACGGTCTTGCGACAGGCATCGACCACCTCAAGGAGATAGGCGTCACATACATACAGCTTCTGCCTTCGACCGATTTCGCGACGATTGATGAGACACGTCTGGAGGACAATCAGTACAACTGGGGTTATGAGCCGCTGAACTACAATGCCGTGGAAGGCTCATTCTCGACGGATCCGTATGATCCTGTGACCAGAATCAGGGAGTTCAAGCAGATGGTGCAGGCTCTGCACAAGGCTGGCTTCCGCGTGATACTGGACGTTGTATATAATCATACAACAAATGCTGCCAATACTGGTTTCGAGCGCACCATGCCGGGATATTTCTACCGCATGCGCCCGGACGGGACATTCTTCGACGGCTCCGGATGCGGCAACGAGACGGCTTCGGAGCAGGAAATGTTCCGTAAATATATGGTGGAGTCGCTTGAGTGGTGGATGAAGGAATACCATATCGACGGCTTCCGTTTCGACCTCATGGCCATTCACGACATCGAGACCATGAACCTCATAAGCGAGCGTCTGCATGCCATCGATCCGGATGTGGTGCTTTACGGCGAGGGATGGGCGGCATCTGCGCCTGCATATCCGGCAGAAAAGATTGCCCTTAAGGCGAATACGTACATGATGGACAAGGTGGGAGCGTTCAGCGACAACATCCGCGATGCAGTCCGCGGCCCTCTCGGATGCGAGAATGCAGGATTCATGGACGGGGTGGCAGGCAACAAGGCAAATGTGGAGTTCGGAGTCGTGGGAGGCATAGAGCATCCGCAGGTGAGCGTGGAGGCATGGACGAACAATCCGCTGCAGCATGTCAGCTATGTGAGCTGCCACGACGACCACTGTCTGCGCGACCGTCTCGAGATAGCGACTGACGCTTCCGAAACGGAGCGTCTGAATATGGTGAAGCTCGCACAGACTGCGGTGTATACATCTCAGGGTATTCCGTTCATCTTCAACGGAGAAGAGCTCTATCGCCACAAGCAGGGTGTGAAGAACAGCTACAACCAGCCTGACGAAATCAATGCCATCGACTGGACATACAAGACAAAGTACAAGGATCTTGTGGATTACTATGCTGCCCTCGCAGCCATCCGTCATGCACATCCGGGCTTCTGCCTCGGGGATGCGGACATGGTGCGCGAGAAGCTGCAGTTCATCGAAACGGAGGATCCTTGCGTGGTTGCATTCAGGATCAGCGGTCTTGAAGGCATAGATTCGGCAAAGTCGCTCACGGTGCTGCTGAACGGTTCTAAGAAACTCGCCACGGTGGCCATACCTGAGGGTGACTACACTGTCCTCGCAAGAGGCGGCAAGGCGGATGTTGACGGTATCACGGCATATTCCGGCAACTGGATCACGGCCACAGCAACCTCGGCGACCATCCTTGCAGAATACTGAGACAGCCACGTCGCTGCAATCCTTGCAATGACATCAATGGAGAATCAATAACATTAAAATATGAAGAAGATACTTTTTGCAGCTCTTGCTGCCCTTGTGGTTCTGTCATGTACACAGCAGGCCCCTGAGCAGCAGCCACTTGAAAATTCGGTCGTGTATGAGATGAACGTACGCCAGTACACTCCTGAAGGCACATTCGCAGCAGCTTGGCAGCAGCTTCCGCGCCTCGCTGAACTTGGTGTAGACATAGTATGGCTCATGCCTATATACCCTATCGGTGTGGAAGGCCGCAAGGGAACCCTCGGCTCGTACTATGCCGTGAAGGACTACTGCGCCGTAAATCCTGAATTCGGGACCCTTGAGGATTTCGACAGTTTTGTAGCTGAGGCCCACAGGCTCGGGCTGCGCGTCGTTTTGGATTGGGTGGCAAATCACACTTCTCCGGACGCCGTGTGGGAGAGCGGAAAGCCTGCGGATTGGTATGAGCGTGATGCTGAAGGAAATACAACGTTCACGGCAGACTGGTCGGACACTGCAAACCTCAATTATGAGAACAAGGACGTCTGGAAGGGAATGGCAGATGCAATGCACTTCTGGATGGAGCGCGGCATCGACGGTTTCCGCTGCGACATGGCGTGCGAAGTGCCGCTCGAATTCTGGCAGGAGACCATTGCAGGCCTTCGGGCAGAGTATCCGGGCATGTACATGCTGGCGGAAGGTGAGGAGCCTAAGCTTCATTCGCTTTCGGATTTCGACGCATCATATGCATGGGAACTTCACCATTTGCTCAACGCCATAGCCCGTGGTGAGAAGAACATCCCTGAACTTCTCGAATATATTGAGAAGGATGCCGCAAACAACCCGGCAGACGCATTCCGCCTCATGTTCACGTCGAACCATGACGAGAATTCATGGGCCGGTACGGAGTTCGAGAGGATGGGTGACGCGGCAAAGCTCATGGCATTGCTCACGTTCACTCTTCCGAACGGCCAGCCGCTTATCTACACCGGTCAGGAAATGGGCTGGAACAAGCGTTTCGAGTTCTTCGAGAAGGACCATATCCCGGCATGGGAGGAAAATGAATACACGGATTTCTACAAATGGCTCATAAAGACACGTCATGAGAATCCGGCTCTCGCGGCAGGTGACAAGGGAGGACGTTTCGAGGTGGTTTCCACTGAGGACAGCACTCTCGTGTTCACACGTACTCTTCCGGAGAACAAGGTGACGGTGAAGGCTCAGCTCAAGGCGCCGTGGGCATACGAAATCACGGCAGAATAGGTTCTTTCGCGATGCTCAAGCGACTTCGCGTCGATTGGACCACGGCCTGAGGGCCTCGCAATGACGTTAAAAAACAAACAAAGCATAATATGAAGAAGATACTTACAGCAATTGCAGTCATTGCCCTTGCAGCATGTTCGGGCAATCAGACTTTCGATCCTGCGACAGTCGCGGACGCGACTCCCGAGCAGGTGACACGTGTCGAGCCGCTTTCGTGGTGGGTGGGCATGAAGATGCCTCTCCAGCTTCTTGTGCAGGGTGAGAACATCTCTGAATACAATGTGGCCATCGAAGGCGGAGCAGGCGTTTCCGTAGAGAAGGTCAACAAGGCGGACAGCCCTAACTTCCTTTTTGTGGATGTGAAGATTGCCGCAAACGCGCAGCCGGGCACATATTACATCGTGTTCTCAAAAGACGGAGCTTCGTTCAAGTATCCGTATGAGATCGAGGCACGTGAGGATGGCTCTGCCGAGCGTGAAAGCTTCACCACTGCTGACATGATATACCTCATCATGCCGGACCGCTTCGCAAACGGCGATCCGACCAACGACTCGACCGACGATACAGCCGACAAATATGCCCGTAACGAGCTTTTCGGACGCCACGGCGGTGACATCCAGGGCATCATCAACAATCTGGACTACATCAGCGAACTCGGCGCCACGGCCATCTGGTGTACACCTCTTCTCGAGGACAACCAGCCGCAGCACTCTTACCACGGATATGCCTGCACGAACTATTACAAGATAGATTCGCGCTTCGGTACCAACGACCTCTTCAAGGAGTATGTGGACAAGGCTCACGAGAAGGACCTGAAGATAATCATGGACATCGTTCCTAACCACGCCGGCTCTGCCCACTGGTGGATGGAGGACACTCCTTTCAAGGACTGGTACCATGTCTTCGACACATACACAGGCTCGAACATCGCGTTCTCCACAAACATGGATCCGAACGCTTCCAAGAAGGACCTCTACATCCAGGAAAGCGGCTGGTTCGACCGTTCGATGGTGGACATGAACCTCGACAATCCGTATGTTCTCAACTACTTCAAGCAGTGGGCGATATGGTGGATCGAATGGGCAGGCCTCGACGGCTTCCGTGTGGATACATATCCTTACAATGAGAAGGATCCTATGGCCGATTGGTGCGCAGCCGTGATGAACGAATATCCGAACTTCAACATCGTCGGTGAAGTGTGGACTTCATCGATTCCTCAGCTTGCATACTGGCAGGGTGACAATGAAAACAAGGACGGCTTCAATTCGCACCTCAAGTCAGTGATGGACTTCCCTCTTCATGACGCCCTCCGCGCCGGTCTCAACGAGGACAACGGCGGCTGGGGAATGGGAATGGTTCGTGTGTATGACATCCTCTCGCACGACTTCGTATATCATGACCTTTCCAATATGATGATATTCCCGGGCAACCACGACACAGACCGTCTCGGTGATGTCCTTCGCAAGAATCCGGACCGTGTGAAGATTGCGATGGCCATGATGGCGACGATGCGCGGATACCCTCAGATCTTCGCCGGTGACGAGCAGATGTTCGTGTCATGCGACCTCGGAATGGGCCACGGCGGCCTCCGTGTGGATTTCCCTGGCGGATGGGAAGGCGACGAGATGAACCTCTTCACGGCTGAGGGACGTGCGAATGCCACAAAGAATACAGACGGTCTTTCTGTGCCGAAAGGACAGGCGGCGGATCTCTTCGACTATGTGAGCCACCTCTTCCAGTGGAGAAAGACAAAGGATGTGATCCACAACGGCAAGACGATGCACTTCCTTTCACGCGACAATACTTACGGATATTTCCGTTACGACGACGATGATGTGGTATTCGTGTATGTGAACAACTCAAATGAGCCAAAGAACATTCCGTGGAGCTACTATTCGGAGATATCAGAAGGACTCAAGGGCGGCGTTGACGTGGTTACGGGCGAGCCTTGCGAGGTGTCGGACGACACTGTAGCCGCTCCGCAGTCAGTCCTGATCGTAGAATACAAACGTTAGAAAAATGAAAAAGATACTTTCAGCAATATCAGCCATAGCCCTTCTTGCAGGATGCGGTACAAAGCCTGCCGGCGAAGTGACAGACGTGCAGAAACTCCAGTCGCCTTCAGGCAACATGGAGATGACCTTCCAGCTCACGGCAGACGGCACTCCGCAGTATGCCCTCGACTATGAGGGACAGAAGGTGATACTTCCTTCAGACCTCGGTTTCGAATTCAGAGGTGTGCTCAAGGCACAGCAGCTCGTCTACAATGCCGACGGCACCATCTCGAAGGAAGACCGTCAGCCTTGCAACTCATTCCATGACGGCTTCGCAGTGGAAAGCGTAGAGACGGCTTCATTCGACGAGACATGGGAGCCTGTCTGGGGTGAAGAATCTCAGATCCGCAACCATTACAACGAACTTCTTGTAAACCTCGTGCAGACGTCCACAGACCGCAAGATGGCCATCCGCTTCCGTCTTTATGACGACGGACTCGGCTTCCGCTACGAGTTCCCTTACCAGAAGAACCTCAGCTACTTCGTGATCAAGGAGGAGATGACGCAGTTCGCCCTCGCCGGCGACCATACTGCATGGTGGCTCCCGGGAGATTACGACACACAGGAGTACAACTTCACTGAGTGCCGTCTTTCGGAGATTGCAGGAAAGATGCAGGGGGCCATCAACGGCAACGACTCGCAGACTCCTTTCTCAGTGAATGGCGTCCAGACCTCCCTCCAGATGCGTACGGACGGCGGACTCTATATAAACATACATGAGGCCGGTCTTGTGGACTATCCGTGCATGCACCTCGAACTCGATCCTAAGACTATGACGTTCACGTCGCACCTCACTCCGGACGCACAGGGCTGGAAGGGCCGTATGCAGACTCCTTGCAACACCCCTTGGCGTACGGTGCAGGTGGCTCCGAGCGCAACCGCTCAGCTCGCATCACGCCTCATCCTGAACCTCAACGATCCATGTGCCTTCGAAACCACAGACTGGATCAAGCCTGTAAAGTACATCGGCGTATGGTGGGAGATGATATCAGGCAAGGGCTCATGGGCATATACCGACGATTTTGCATCGGTACAGCTCGGCAAGACCGACTATGCCTCCGCTACCCCTAACGGCCGCCACTCCGCCAACAACGAGAAGGTGCGCAGCTATATCGATTTTGCGGCTGAGCACGGTTTCGACCAGGTGCTCGTGGAAGGCTGGAACGAAGGCTGGGAGGACTGGGCCAACTGCAACAAGGACTATGTCTTCGACTTCGTGACACCGTATCCGGACTTCGACATCGAAGCCCTCAATAAATATGCTCATTCAAAGGGCGTCAAGCTCATGATGCACCACGAGACTTCATCGTCGGTACGCAATTACGAGCGTCATCTGGACCAGGCCCTCGACCTCATGGACAAATACGGCTACAATTCGATCAAGAGCGGCTATGTAGGCGACATTCTTCCTGTCGGAGAACATCACTACAGCCAGTCCATCGTGAACCACTACCTCTACGCCCTGAAGAAGGCTGCTGAGCACAAGGTGATGGTGAATGCGCATGAGGCGGTGCGTCCTACAGGTCTCTGCAGGACATATCCGAACCTCATCGGCAACGAGTCTGCACGCGGAACGGAATATCAGGCATTCGGCGGCACCATGCCGCACCATGTCACCATCCTTCCGTTCACACGCCTTAACGGCGGCCCTATGGATTATACTCCTGGCATCTTCGTTATGGATCTTGCATCTGTCACGGACGGCAGGAATACATCATGGGTGAATGCCACGATAGCCAACCAGCTCGCCCTCTATGTCACGTTGTACTCGCCTCTTCAGATGGCTGCTGACCTTCCTGAGCACTACGAACAGTTCATGGATGCATTCCAGTTCATCAAGGACGTGGACATCGACTGGATCCAGTCCAGATACCTTCTTGCAGAGCCGGGTGAGTACGTTGTCATCGCACGTCAGGGCAAGAAGAACGGACAGTGGTTCTGCGGCGGTGTGACCGACGATCAGAAGCGTACACTTGAGGTGCCTATGGACTTCCTCGATCCGGGCAAGACCTATGTGGCTACAATCTACGCGGATGCGGAAGATGCTGACTACAAGGAGAATCCTCAGGCTTATAAGATCTGGAAGCAGGATGTGACAGCATCAGACGTGCTTACGATGAACATGGCGCGTGGAGGTGGCTTCGCAATCAGTTTCGAAGAGAAATAAACGGAACATGTAACGAATTGCATTTCAGTAATTTACAATAATTCGCCTGCTCCATCTGGAGCAGGCGAATTATTGTAAATGTCTGGTTTTTAAAGTGTTGCGCAGTGTGGGTTACAACGTCTGGCCGCCGATGAATTCGCGGAGTATTGAGGTCGGCGGAATTGCGGCCATTTCGGCAGGGGAGAGTGCCACTATGTAGTCGAGGAACTTCAGCATGCGGGTGGCTTCCGTGTAGGCCGGTGAGTTCGGCGAAATGCGTCTCAGAAGCGGTTCTGCATAGTATTTCAGGGCCGGAAGCTCGAAGATGTGGGCTGAATTGAACACAGCGTCGGCATTCTCCTGGAACGGGAAGATGTTGCGGTTCTCGCCTCGTCTGACGCTCTGCCATCTCATTATTGTCTCCTCGGGGACGATTCCCCTTGTGCGGTTGTCGCGGATCATGCGCCTGAGCATCCTGTTGTCCGATGTGGATATGTTGTTGTTCTCGTCAATGGAGAGGGATGTGAGGGCGGAGGCATATACACGGAACACCTTCGAATTGTCCACATCCGGAATCATGGCCGGATTCAAGGCGTGTATGCCTTCCATTATAAGGATGTCCTTTTCCTCAAGCTTCATGAAGTCGCCGTTGAAAAAGCGTTTTCCTTCCGTGAAGCTGAATCTCGGAATCTCCACTTCCTTGCCTTCGAGAAGCTCGTTGAGCTGCTGCCCGAGGAACTTCAGATCCATCGCCTCCAGAGCTTCGAAGTCGTATTCCCCGTTTTCGTCACGCGGCGTTTTGTCCCTGTCCACAAAATAGTTGTCAAGCTCTATGACCTTCGGGTTGAGGCCGAGAATACGGCACTGGATGGCCAGACGCTTCGATGTGGATGTCTTTCCGCTGCTGGAAGGGCCGGCGATGAATACTATCTTTACGCTTCCCTTGCGTGAATATATCTGGTCGGCAATGTCTGCATACCTTCTTTCGTGAAGGGCTTCGGAGAAGTTGATCAGCTCCACGATCTTTCCCGACTGCACGGCCTTGTTGAGCGTGCCGACACCCTTTATGTCCATGATGGCGCACCAGTCCGAATGCTCCTTCAGGGCCGTCGCTATCTTCGACTGCCTCTTGACCGGCAGCACCTTGCCAGGAGTGCCGTCTAAAGGGTACTGCAGGCAGAACCCGTCGCTGAATCCCATGATTCCGAACGTCTTGAGGCATCCGGTGGTTCTTGTGAGCGGCCCGTAGAATGTGTCTGCCTGACCGTCAAGCATATACACATTGTATGTGAATCTCCCGAGCGAGTGGAGAAGGTTCACCTTTTCCTGCTGCCTGTTGGCGGAGAAGAGCCTTTCAGCTTCCGCCAGGGTCATCTTCACCTTTCTGAAAGGCAGGTCAGCATCGATGAGTTCCTGCATTCTTATGCGGATTGTCTCCAGTTCTTCGTCCGTGGCGAAATACACGTGGGGACGGCCGTCCTCCCTGTCCTTCAGCTCGCGGATCTCGCAGTAGAGGCCGCTCGGAAGCGAATAGTCGATGGCGAGAACCTTGTCCGGATACATCTGACGGATGACGTTCTGCAGCACGAAGCAGAGCGAACGGATATATGTGCGGCGTCCGTCAGGATGGCTGTAGCCGATGAAACGGACGTTGTGCTGGTTCATTATCGTGTAGTCAAGCCCTTTCAGCTTGTTGTCCACGAGGGCGGCGAGTACAGGCTGCCCTGTGCAGCATCCTTCGTCATTTACCGTCGGACATATCGCAGCAGAAATCTCTGCAAGGGTGGAGCCTATGGCCACCTTATGAAATTCCTTGTCGTTTTCGCAGTAGATCCGAATGTCTTCCATATCTGATAAATCTTTTTTGGTACGTCATTGCGAGGCCTTCAGGCCGTGGCAATCTCAAAGTACCTCTTTCAGGAACGGCCCGGTGACGGAATCAGGATTCTCCGCCAGCTGCTCCGGCGTGCCCTCCGCAACAATCATTCCTCCCTTTCTTCCTCCTTCAGGTCCCATGTCGAAAATATAGTCCACCGATTTCAGCACGTCGAGGTTGTGCTCGATGATTATGACCGTATTTCCCTGCTCCACAAGCTGCTGGAGCACGTTCATGAGTACCTTGATGTCGTCGAAATGGAGGCCCGTAGTAGGCTCGTCCAATATGTATAATGTGTTTCCTGTGCCTTTTCGTGCAAGCTCAGTGGCAAGCTTCATGCGCTGGCTCTCGCCGCCGGAAAGCGTCACGGCAGACTGGCCGAGCTGAACATATCCCAATCCCACGTCCACAAGCGCCTTGAGCTTAGGGGCGATGGACGGAATGTTCCGGAAAAATTCATAAGCCTCGCTGATCGGCATCTCCAGCACGTCGTTGATGTTCTTTCCCTTGTAGCGCACAGCCAGCGTGTCGTTCTTGTAGCGTTTTCCGCGACACTCGTTGCAGACTACATTCACAGACGGCAGAAAGTTCATCTCTATGACCTTGATGCCCGCTCCCTTGCATTCCTCGCACCTTCCTCCCGGCACGTTGAACGAGAAGCGTCCTGCCTTGAAGCCTCGCACCTTCGCGTCCGGGGTGGCCTCGAAGAGGTTCCTGATATCATTGAATACGCCGGTGAACGTGGCCGGATTGCTCCTCGGCGTACGCCCTATCGGGCTCTGGTCGATCTCAATCAGCTTGTCTATATTCTCTATGCCGACGATTTCATCATACGGCAGAGGCTGCATCTTGGCGTTGTAGAACCTGTTCTTGAGCACGGGCATCAGCGTCTCGTTTATGAGCGAGGACTTGCCGCTTCCGCTCACTCCGCTTATGCCTATGAGCATGCCGAGCGGGAAGTCCACATCCACGTTCTTGAGGTTGTTGCCCCTCGCGCCCCGGATTCCTACAGTCAGACCGTTCCCCGGCCTGCGTACTGCCGGCACCTCGATGCTCTTCTCGCCGCGAAGATATTCCAATGTGGTGGACGAACCTTCGGCGATGCCGTCTAAAGGGCCGTTGTAGCATATCCTTCCGCCCTCCGCTCCGGCTCCAGGGCCGACGTCCACCAGCCAGTCCGCCGCCATCATCGTCTCCGCATCGTGCTCCACGACCATGACGGAATTGCCTTCGTCGCGCAGCTTCTTGAGCGAAGCGATGAGCTTTCGGTTGTCCCTCTGGTGCAGTCCTATCGACGGCTCGTCAAGGATGTACAGCACGTTGACCAGCTTCGAACCGATCTGTGTCGCCAGTCTGATGCGCTGGCTTTCTCCTCCGGAAAGCGATGCAGTCGCACGGTCCAGCGAAAGATAGTCCAGACCGACATCCAGCAGGAAGGATACCCTGTCCTTCAGCTCCTTGAGTATGTCTCTTGCAATCAGGCTTTCGCGTCTGCCGAAAACGGAATCGAGCGAATGCAGCCATCCCTTCAGCTGGCTGATTTCCATTGCAGCCACTTCCGAAATAGTCTTCCCGTCTATCTTGAAATATGTGGTCTCCTTGTTCAGACGCGTCCCTCCGCATACCGGGCAGACGACCTTCTCGCTGATGTCGTCCACGATTCCCGGGAACGAGACCATTTCCGAGGATGTGCCTTCGCCCACCCTGAAAAGTTCGTCGGAACCGAATACGATGAGCGAAACCACCTCGTCCGGCAGTTCGTCGATAGGGTCGTACAGTGAGAAGCTGTATTTGCGTGCGATCGCGCGTATCACGTCGAACTTCTTTGTCTCGCGTATCTTACCTAACGGCACGATTCCTCCGTCCGCGATAGACGAAGAGCGGTCTGGGATTATCGTATCCATATTGACGTCCACAATCATTCCGAGGCCCTTGCAGTGAGGGCAGTAGCCTTGCGGTGAGTTGAACGAGAACGAGTGCGGAGCCGGTTCTGCGAGTGAAATTCCGGTATCCGGGCATACGAGATGCTTTGAATAGTGGTGCACTTCGGACGTCTCCATGTCCATGACGGCGAGCGAGCCCTTGCCGATGTTAAGTGCCGACATGACGGACGACTTTATACGCTTTTCATCCTTCACGGAAGGCTTCAGCCGATCCACCACCAACTCGACGAAATGGGCCTTGTAGCGGTCCAGAGCAGTGACTTCGCTCAGCTCGCGGAGCGCTCCGTCTATGCGCACCTGAGTGTATCCACGCTTGCGCATCTGCTCCAGCAGCTCCTTGTAATGACCTTTTCGTCCCTTGACGACCGGAGCCAGCAGATAGCATTTGCGGTCGCGGTAGCTGTCCATTATGAGCGAAACGATCTGCTCGTCGGTGTACCGCACCATCTCCTTGCCGGTCTGTGGAGAATATGCCGTCGATGCACGGGCATACAGGAGGCGCAGGAAGTCGTATATCTCCGTGATCGTGCCCACTGTCGAGCGCGGATTGTTTCCCGTCGTCTTCTGCTCTATGGCTATTATCGGACTGAGACCTGTAATGGATTCTACATCAGGTTTTTCCAATATGCCCATGAAATGCTTTGCGTAGGTCGAGAGCGTGTCCATATATCTTCTCTGCCCCTCCGCGTATATGGTGTCGAATGCAAGAGAGGACTTGCCGCTTCCGCTCAGGCCCGTCACGACGACGAACTTTCCGCGCGGGATCGACAGCGTCGCCCCCTTGAGGTTGTGGGCCTTCGCTCCGACGATTTCGATGGTTCCTTTATTCTTCATACGGTTCGTTGAATGGCATGAGGAATGGATTTGTCATACGCTCTGTGGCTATATCAGTTTCCGGCCCGTGACCCGGGTATACGGCAATGTCCCCGTCCAGAATCATGAGCTGCTCGAATATGCCCTTCATCAGTGCATCATAATCGCCTCCCGGCTGGTCTGTACGGCCGATAGCTCCGGCAAAAAGCGTGTCGCCGCTGAAGAGCGTCTTCTCGGTGCGCTCAAGATAGCAGACTCCTCCGGCTGTATGCCCCGGCGTCTCAAGCACTTCGAAACGGAGCGAACCTACGGGAACGATACTTCCCTGCGAAACGTATCTGACGGAAGATCCTCCGTCGGCGCATGAGGTTGGGGACTGCATGAAGTCAGCCGGAAGCGGCAGCCCGAAGGCCTTGCACAGCAGTGGGTTGGCCTGCTGGAGAGTAAACCTTTCCCTTTCGTGCATATACACCGGAATCCTGTATTCCTTCATCAGCGCCGCCACTCCGTAGATGTGGTCGAAATGGGCATGCGTGAGCAGTATGCAGACCGGCTTCAGCTTCTTCGAAGCTACGAATCCTGTCAGAGAAGCGATTTCAGCATCGGATGCCGCGCCAGGGTCCGTAAAGGCACAGAAACCGTCCTTGTCCCAGACAATGCCGCAGCGCTCCTGAAAGCTGTTAAATACAAAATATTCAATTCCTGTCATCCGATTTACATCATAAGTTTCGCAAGTGTAAGTTGTTCGTTATTTGAAAGTTGCGGATGTTTGCGAAACTTTATCCACCGCACTTTCTCTATTTACGTTACCCTATCCCTAAATCCCTTTCCTCGGGAAGCTGCTCGCTGCAAAAGCCCACTGGGCTGTTTGCTTATCGCTCGCGACCAACCTCGACCAAGGTCGA
>JAFTMS010000028.1 GCA_017452265.1 Bacteroidales bacterium
GACATGAGTCCGATTGAGAAACAAAACGATATCTTCAACAGTATAGTAGAACTTGTCGCCCATTCGTGAGTAACCGAGAAAACCGTCATTGCGATATTTTCGCAATGTCTTTTCGGTGCAATCTAACATCTTCATCACATCTTTATTGGTATAAAACGGTTTGTCGAACATACTGGTCATTGTCGGGTTGTCATTTTGCATTGTCTGATTGTTGATTGTGAATTGGTTGATAATTGGTGTTTTCATTGTGTATTGTTTTATAATTATTACTCTATCTGCGGTATAATAATATAGACAATACACAATGAAAATTTATCAGATTGCCATACCGAAATCGATTTTTTCAAGGAATGTCTTGCGATAGTCTTCTGGCAGAAATTCTGCGTAGGTTCGTTCAGTTGATCTTGTCGATGTATGACCGAGATACTTGCTGACTGCATAGATGTTCGGATTCTGACGGAGTGCAAAGACAGCAAAGGTATGTCGTGCGACGTGGAAAGTCAGATGAAATGGCAACTTCATTTTTTCGCCGATCGATCGCAGACTTGTCTGGATTGAACGATTCTTTGCAGCAATAGTATTGTGAATGTACTTGCGGTCATTGAAATCGATATCTTTGTGCAACATATCGAATACAAATCGTTCGTTACGATTCCACTTCTTCCAGATATTGAGAATGTCAATTGCTGTATTGTTAAGATAGATTTCGACAACTTCTTTTGTCTTGACCATATTCTTCTTCAACTTTCTCTCTTTAAAGTCGATATGACTCCATTCAAGTGTAATTATGTCACTCACTCGCAGACCGGTATTGACAGAGAACAAGAACATTTGCATATATTCATAGGTTCGTTGTCTTTTCATATTGCGATAGATTGCAATAAAATCGTTCATCTGATCTGGAGTCAGGTATCGTATTGTCTTTTCTTTTACGACTGGATCGTAAACAGTTGTTCTTGTATTCTCATACTTGCCATATATACTTGAATAGACAAGTGGTTCAAGAAGACCTGACTCATACAGTGATTTGATACCCTCATACAGAGGTACAAGAGATTTGTTTACAGACACAGGACTGTTGTGTTTCTTCTTGATTCGGAATGTTTTGTAGTCATCAAAGAGAGTTGAGGTCAGATCACAGATAGATATTGTCTCTTTGTGGTACTTGTCTTTGAAAAAATCTCTGAAATGATCGATGACCAACTTCTTGTTGTACCAGTATGAGTATGATATTTTGCCTTGCTCGTACTTGTTTCGATACAGATGTTGACAGTATTCGATGAAGTCGGTTTCTTTGAGTTGCTTTTCTTTTGTATTGAAATCGCCATTGAGGATCAACGACATCACTTCATAAGTCAGCAGACCGTCGTACTTATGGATCTGTGTGTCAAGATTCGTCTTGAATTCTTCAAGAATCAGATTCTTCTGATTTGCGATATTGTTGAGTCTTGGATTGCCCGACCCTTTGATCTTCTGACTTTTGACATCCCACATCTTCGGATCGATCTTGATACCTGTCGACTTGTGTACATATCGACCGTTGATGAAGTAACGGATATGTATAACTCCGTTACCGTCCTTTCCCTCTCTCAAATAAAAATTGCCATTCGGAAATTGTGACTTGACTTTACTCATAATATATCTACTTAAATCGTTAATAATTAACAAAATCGGTACAATATTATATATAAAAAACAGGTCAAAATTCAGTAATATCGACAACTTTTTTGCAGAAAAACTATATTTATTCTGTGGTATTTTTGCGAATAGTTTTGTTTAACTGATGTAGTAACTTATGATACCGCCGGATGCCGTAGAAGTACGTAAAATGCAGACAGGAGCAACATAAGTTACTCCTGTCTGCAAAGTTATCTGTTTGATTTCAAACAAGTTGCCTCATTAGTATTCTTCTTCGTTAAAGAAGAAATCGTCCTTGGTAGGGTAGTCAGGCCAGATGTCCTCGATGCTTTCGTAGATCTCGCCATCGTCTTCAAGTTCTTCAAGGTTTTCCACGACTTCGAGCGGAGCGCCGGAGCGTGTCGCATAGTCGATGAGCTCCTCTTTGGTAGCCGGCCACGGAGCATCTTCGAGCCTATATGCAAGTTCAAGTGTCCAATACATAGTTCTATACTTTTAAATTATTAATTATCAGCATTTAAGCATTCCCTGTTCTGAAAGGGGCGGCAAATATAGACAAAAAAATCAATAATGCAGTTCTTTTTGCTATTTTTGCACATATTTTTTTGCTGTCGCATCATTTTCGTATGGCGCAAGATTCATACCATTGTAGCGGGATGGACAGCATATATACCATAATGACATAAAATATCTTCGAAATGGCTTATATCAAGGACGAAAGGTACGACGAAGCTACCACTGCTGCAATTGCGGCCCACTATAAGGAGATCCTCAGACTTCTTGGCGAAGATCCTGAACGTGAGGGACTTGTGAAGACTCCGGAGCGTGTGGCAAAGGCGTTGCAGTTTCTGACTCACGGAATGCATCAGGACGGCGCGGAAATCCTTCGTAGTGCGATGTTCAGGGAAGAATATCAGCAGATGGTACTTGTGAAGAACATCGAGCTGTATTCGACCTGCGAGCATCATGTCATGCCTTTCATCGGCAAAGCTCATGTGGCATACATTCCTGACGGGAAGATTACCGGTCTGAGCAAGGTGGCGCGTGTCGTCGAGACCTTTGCCCGCCGTCTTCAGGTGCAGGAGCGTCTGACGGTGCAGATACGCGACTGCATTCAGGAGACGCTGAATCCGCTTGGAGTGGCTGTCGTCATTGAGGCTTCACATACGTGCATGACGCTCAGAGGTGTGCAAAAGGCCAATGCTGTGACCACAACATCGGCCTTTTCCGGCATCTTTCTCAAAGACGAGCGTACCCGTAACGAATTCCTGAATCTGATACGTTAAAGGTAGGCGTCCTCTACGACTTTTGCGCTTCGTGATATGAAGTCGCTCAGTGCCTTGCCTTTCAGCATTCCGTTTGCGAGAAGCGCAAGGTCCGCAATCTGGTGCAGTATCTCGTTGCCTTCTGCAAATGTCTCAAGGTCGGCCTTGTGAGCAGCCTCTGCGCTCTCCTTTGCATCGTTTACGGTCTTCTTCACATCCTCTGAAGCATCCTCGGCCGCATCCGGAATCACCTGAGCAGGAGCTACATCTGCTGTCTTCGAAGCCATGATCTTGGCCACGAGCGGATTCTCCATGTTCACGGTGATATTGTACGATGCAGGCATCTCACCATAGAAGTTCATGCCGCCACCCATTGCGGACATCTCGCGGTAGCGCCTCATGAACTCGCTCTGTGTGATGAGTATAGGAGCGGCATCTGCACCGAGATTGTCTGCCTGCACATAATATTGGTTCTCCTTAGGAAGCACAGCCTGGAATATCACCGAAAGGTCGTTCTGCTCTGCTTCTGAAAGCTCAGGACGGATTTTGTCTTCCTTAGGGATGAGGTTGTCGATGCTGTCGGAGTCCACACGTGCGAAACGGGTATTCTCCACCTTTGTCTCTAATAGATTCACGAAATGGCTGTCGAGCTGGCAGTCGAGCAGAAGCACGTCGTAGCCCTTGTTCTTTGCGGTCTCGATGAAAGGATACTGGCTTTCTGCATCTGTGGCATAAAGGAACACGATCTTCTTGTCCTTATCCGTCTGTTCGCACTCGACGGCTTTCTTGTAGTCCTCGATGCTGAAGTATTTTCCCTCTGTGTTCTTGAGCAGGCAGAACTTCATTGCCCTGTCGCAGAACTTCTCGTCCGAAAGCATTCCGTACTCGATGAAGAGCTTCAGGTTGTCCCACTTCTCCTCAAGCTGCTGGCGCTCGTTCCTGAATATCTCGTCCAGACGGTCCGCCACCTTCTTCGTGATGTATGTGGAAATCTTCTTCACGTTCGAATCACTCTGGAGGTAGCTCCTTGAAACGTTCAGCGGAATGTCCGGAGAATCGATCACTCCATGCAGCAGCGTCAGGAAGTCCGGTACGATATTGTCCACTGAATCGGTCACGAACATCTGATTGCAGTAGAGCTGGATTTTGTTGCGTGAAATCTCCACGTTGTTCTTGATCTTAGGGAAATACAGTATGCCGGTGAGATTGAACGGATAATCCACGTTGAGGTGGATATGGAAGAGGGGATCCTCCTGCATCGGGTAGAGGTATCTGTAGAACTCGAGGTAGTCTTCCTCCTTGAGGTCAGCCGGCTTCTTAGCCCAGAGCGGCTCTACCTTGTTGATGACGTTGTCCTTGTCCGTATCCACGTATTTTCCGTCCTTCCACTCCTGCTCCTTGCCGAAGATTACAGATACCGGCATGAACTTGCAGTATTTGTTCAGAAGGGTCTGGATGCGGTTCTTCTCGGCGAATTCCTTTTCGTCTTCGGCAATGAAAAGTGTGATTACGGTACCTCTGTCGGCCTTCTTGCATTCCTCCATGCCGTATTCCGGGGAACCGTCACATGTCCACTTCACGGCCTTTGCGCCATCCTTCCATGAAAGCGTCTCGATTGTCACCTTCTCCGCCACCATGAATGCAGAATAGAATCCCAGTCCGAAGTGACCGATGATGCTGCTGAGCTGATCCTTGTACTTCTCGAGGAATTCTCCTGCGCTTGAGAACGCAATCTGGTTGATGTATCTGTCCACTTCCTCGGCCGTCATACCGATACCGTTGTCGATGATCTTGAGCGTCTTCTCCTTCTCGTCAAGCTCGATGCGCACCGCAAGGTCTCCAAGCTCGCCGCTGAATTCTCCTGAGGCTGCAAGCGCCTTCATCTTCTGTGTCGCGTCCACGGCGTTTGCCACAAGCTCCCTGAGGAAGATCTCGTGGTCTGAATAAAGAAACTTCTTGATTACCGGGAATATGTTCTCGGTCGTAACTCCAATTTTACCTGTTGTCGCCATAATATCATATCTTTAAATTTCATATACAAAAAAGGCCGTCCCGAAGGACGACCTCATATAGTCAAAATATGTTCCAGCCTGCAAATACTGACAAATCGTCAGTCCCGACTGACATTATTTATACATGAACCTCTTTATGCTCATCTTAGGCGTCTTTTCGAACGGCTCAGCCATCACCTCCACGGCATTGATCTTGCTGTATGACGGCATTGACTTGTTAACTTCGTTCATGAGCACGCCCTTGTAGGCTTCTGCATCCGCAGCATCCGCCTTGAGCTTCTCCGCATCCAGATATACGAGAGCCACAAGCCTTGAGCCACGGTCAACCACCACAGACTCGACTACATACGGCTGGTTGTTCACCACCGCCTCGATCTCCTCCGGATAGATGTTCTGTCCGTTTGCCGAAAGGATCATGTTCTTGCTGCGTCCCTTGATGAAGATATTGCCCTTTTTGTCGATGACTCCGAGGTCACCCGTCCTCATCCAGCCGTCTGCCGTGAATGACGCAGAAGTCGCCTCTTCATTCTTATAGTATCCGCTCATGAGGCTGATTCCCTTGGCCTGTATTTCTCCCACCTTGTTGTACGGATCTTCAGAATCTATGCGCACCTCCACACTGTCGACTGCCTTTCCGCAGGATTTTGACGCGAATTCCCACCAGTCTTCGTATGCGAGAAGAGGAGCTGCCTCTGTCATGCCGTAGCCCACCGTGAACGGCAGCTTGAATCTCCTGAACCATTTCTCCACGTCCGGATTCAGGGCGGCTCCACCCATCACAATCTCACGTACCTTTCCTCCGAATGCGTTGAGCAGATTATTGCGTACCTTTTTGAATATGAGCTGGTTCACACCAGGGATTGCGCAGAGGATCTTCATCGCAGGCTTGTTCACGACAGGAGCAACCTTGCTCTTGAAGATCTTTTCCATGACGAGCGGCACTGTGATCACGAGATATGGCTTCACTTCCGCCATAGCTCCCAGAAGAAGGGCCGGAGTCGGTGTCTTTCCGAGGTAGTAGATTGAAGAACCTCCGCAAAGAGGGTAGATCAGCTCGAACATCATTCCGTACATATGTGCCATCGGAAGCATTGAGACGATCTTGTCCTCCGGATATGACGGAAGGCGCTTCTGGCCGAACTCCACGTTGGCTGAAAGGCACTCGTAGCGGAGCATGACACCCTTAGGAGCGCTTGTGGTGCCGGAAGTGTAGTTGATGATGGCCAGATCCTTGTCGTTGCCTGTCGGATATGAGATGTGCTCAGGCTTGAAGCCATTCGGATACTTCTCGGCGAAGAGGGTGTCGAGATTGTCGCTTGCCGCCTGTATCTTCTCGGTCGCAGCATACAGAAGCTTGAAGTCCGCTGTCGAAACCACGGCCTTCACTGTCGGCATCTTCGTGATGTCGAGCTTCTTCCAGATGTCCGAATCCGTGAAGAGTACAGTGCTTTCCGAATGATCCACAAGGGAGTTCACGCTGCCCGGATGGAAATCCGCAAGAATAGGGACGACCACAGCTTCGTAGGTGTTCGCTGCAAAGAATGCGACACCCCAACGTGCGGAGTTCTTTGCGCAGAGAGCCACCTTGTGGCCTTTCTTGAGGCCGGCTGTCTCGAACAGGATGTGAAGTTTCTCGATGTTTGAGGCAAGTTCACCGAATGTGAAAAGCTCGCCTTTATAGTTGCCGAGAGCAGGACGCTCCCAATTGGCCTTCATGGCCTCTTCAAGTCTGGTAAAGTAATGTTTCATCGTATTTTGCTGTATTTGTGGCGCAAAAGTAGCGTAAATTTGCGCGTGTACGCGTATATATTATTATATTTGTGGCGAAACGCCTGTAAGTGTGGCGTTTGTAACGGCTAAACAGGACACAATATGAGAAACAGACCTATCGTTGCCTTGGTTTACGACTTCGACGGCACGCTGTCGCCGGGCAACATGCAGGAGTTCGGCTTCATCCAGGCAATAGGAAAGAAGCCTCAGGAGTTTTGGCAGGAGAGTGATGAGATCGCTGTCGGCCAGGATGCCAGCAACATCCTCAGCTATATGAAGCTGATGTTTGATGAAGCCCGTAAGGCCGGAATCAAGCTCCGGAGGGAGGACTTCAAGAAGTTCGGAGCATCGGTCGAACTGTTCGACGGAGTGCGTGAATGGTTCCGCATCGTGAACGGATACGGAAAGGAAAGGGGAGTGAAGGTGGAGCATTACATCAATTCGTCAGGACTGGCTGAAATGATAGAGGGAACGCCCATTGCCAAGGAGTTCAAACGCATATTCGCTTGCTCGTTCCTTTACAATGAGGCCGGTGAAGCCGAATGGCCCGGAGTCGCTGTGGATTACACGGCAAAGACACAGTTTCTCTTCAAGATAAACAAGGGAATATTGAGCATACGTGACAACAAGCTCGTCAATGAAAGCCAGGCTGAGGACAACAAGCGCATCCCTTTCCCGCACATGATATATTTCGGTGATGGAGAGACAGATGTGCCCTGCATGAAGATCGTCAAGATGTTCGGAGGCCATTCCATAGCTGTCTACAATCCTAAGATACCGCGCAAGAAGGAAGTCGCACGTACGCTTCTGAGGCAGCAGAGGGTGAATTTCATTACACCGTCAAATTATACGAAAGAGAGCAGAACCTTCAGACTGGTCTGCTCTATAATCGATAAGATCCGTATTGACTGGGAGCTTGCAAGGCTCGCGCGTTTCAAATAGTATATCAATATACATTGACGTTCAGTTTGGCGTATGCCCTTTCCACTTTGGCCAGCGCCTCTTCCACCGTGTCCGCTGTCGCCAGCAGCACACCCACTCTTCTGTGGCCGGCAATCTCCGGCTTGCCGAAGATCCTCATCTGCACCCCCGGCTCTTCCAGCACCTTCTCCAGATCGCAGAACTCATATTCCTTCGTATTGCCCTCCACGACAACCGCCTTCGAAGCAGACGGGCCGTAGAACTGCACAGCCGGCACCGGAAGCCCGAGAATCGCCCTCGCGTGCAGCGCAAACTCAGACATGTCCTGCGAAATCATCGTGACCATTCCTGTGTCATGAGGACGCGGCGACACCTCGCTGAAAATCACATCCTCACCCTTTATGAACAGTTCCACGCCGAATATTCCGTATCCTCCCAACGCATCCGTAATGGCCTTTGCAATACCCTCAGCCTTTGCGATTGCCTCCGCCGACATCGCCTGCGGCTGCCATGACTCGCGGTAGTCTCCGTCCACCTGATGATGGCCGATCGGTTTCAGGAAAGTCGTTCCTCCGCAATGGCGTACCGTCAGAAGCGTAATCTCATAATCAAACTTCACGAATCCCTCCACAATCACCTTTCCGCTTCCGGCGCGTCCGCCTTCCTGCGAAATATGCCATGCCTTTTCTATGTCCGCTCCTGACTTTATCGTGCTTTGCCCGTGTCCCGATGAGCTCATGACCGGCTTCACGACGCAAGGAATGCCTATTTCCGCAACTGCTGCATCGAATTCCTCACGTGTTTCGGCAAAGCGGTACGGCGATGTCGGCAGCCCGAGTGTTTCAGCTGCAAGCCTTCTGATGCCTTCTCGGTTCATCGTCAGGCGTGTTGCCTTTGCCGTCGGAATCACATTGTATCCCTCTTCCTCCAGCTCCACGAGCCTGTCCGTCGCAATCGCCTCGATCTCAGGAATGATATAATCCGGATTTTCCTCCTTGATTACAGCCTTCAAAGCCTCTCCGTCCAGCATTGACAGCACATGATTCCTGTGGGCTATGTGCATTGCTGGAGCGTTTGCATACTTGTCCAAGGCCACGACCTCCACGCCATAACGCTGAAGCTCGATCGCCACCTCTTTTCCGAGCTCGCCGGATCCGCACAGGACGGCCTTCTTGCCCGATTTCGTGAATGTTGTTCCGATTTTAGTCATGTCTGATAGTGTTCAGGGTTGTTCAGATATTGTTGTGACTGCAAATATACATAAAACAAGGATATAAAAAAAGAGACGTCCCAAAGGAACGTCTCTCAATATCTGTGTCTTCAGATTACTCGAAAGATACAACAACTGCTCTGTCGAGAGCTGCCTTGTTAGCGGCTGCCTTGATAACCTGGTTCTTCACTACGATGTTAGCAGTGTCGATGCCATACTTGCTCTTGAGGAGGTCGATGACGTACTCCGCACGCTTCTTGCTGAGGTACTCGTTACGCTTAGCATAACCGGTGTTGCTGTCGGCTGTACCTGTTACGACTGTAGCCTTGCCGTTCTTCACGTTAGGAAGGACGTTCTTCATGTAGAAGTCGAGGTGAGCAAGTTCCTTCTGGCTGAGAGTTGTCTGACCGATCTCGAAGTAGAATGATGCAGGACCGACTTCCTTAAGACCAGACTCTTCTGCAGTCTTCTTCACTTCCTGTACGAGCTCCTCCTGCTTCTGGACTGCCTGTACCTTCTCGGCCTCAAGAGTCTTCTTCTCGTCGAGGAGAGCTGCGTTAGCTGCTGTAAGAGCTACGACTGCTGCCTCTGATGCAGAAAGCTTGTCGACATCTGAAGGGTTGCTGTACTGGCTTGCACGTACCCAAGTGTTCTTTCCGAGGTCAACGTTTACACCGACGTTAGCTGAGATCATGCCTGCAGGGCCTGACTGACGGTAGATTGTTCCACGTACATCGAGGAAGAAATCCACTCTGTTCCAGCTTCTTACGTTGATGATGTTGTAGAGACCGAAACCACCGGCGATTTCCTTGCCGTTGTCAATCATAAGTCCGTAGTGTGCATAAGGAACGAAGTTCCAGATACGTGACGGCTTGTAGCCTCCGATTGTGTTTGAAATATTCCACATTGCATCAGCGTGGATGTATCCGAACTTGTCATTGTTGCCCTTTGAGATGCCGTTTCCGCCGAGACGTGCTCCCCACTCAGGAGTGAACCATTTTCCGACGTTTACATCAAATGCGAAGCCTGTTCCCCAGTTTGAATCATCGTAGAAGAAGTTCGCACCGACGCCAGCGCTTACAAACCAGTTGTCCCAAAGACCATTGGTCAGGTAAGGACCACGAACGATCTTGCCGTTCTCATCCCTGTTCTCGTCAGCCGCATTTGCCTGAGGCGCAGCGAAAGCTGAAACAGCTGCAAGAGCGAGGGCTCCCAAAAAGAATTTTACTGTTTTCATAATGTTAAAAACTAATAACTATTTAAATAATACTTGATTCTGAACTTATGCAGTACACACAATTCAAATACCCGTTGCACATACATAAATGCAAAGGTAGTATAAATTTCGATATTCAGAAAACTTTTTGATAAATATTTTGTATAAAAATGACACGAAATAAGGGCACTGAAGGGGGCTTATGCTGTTTTTCCCCCGTCAGTGCCCTGAATCGGTATGCTTTCAGAGCCTTACGGCCCGTAGAATTGTCAGAAGCTTATCACCACCGCCCTGCTGAGTTCCGGCTTCGAAGCCGCCTTGACCACTTCGGATTTCACGATCAGACGGTCTGGAGCGATGCCGTATTTTGTGGTGAGGATGTCGAACACATACTTGCCTCGAGCCTCGCTGAGCTGCTTGTTACGTGAGGCCGAACCTGTGTTGCTGTCAGCCGTTCCCATGAGGGTGAGATATATCTTCGTGTCGCTTGCAGCCTTGCTGATGAGGTTCTTTGCGATGAAGTCCAGATGCTGCTTCTCCTTGTCGTTGAGGGTGGCCTGGCCGATGTTGAAGTAGATGGTGGCCGGGCCCATGTCCTCGAAGAATGTCGTCTCGTTCACGGTCGTCTGCCTGAGTGACTTCAGCTCCTTGCTGAGCTTTCCGTTCGCCTGCGCGAGTTCTGCGTTCTGAGCCTCCAGGGCGGCATTCGCTGCCTCAAGCGCAACTACGGCAGTCTCAAGCACTTCGAACTTCTCCGCATTTGCAATCTCTATGGCTCCGACAATTGTCGATGTGCGCACGAAGTTCGGCCATCCGAGGTCTACCGCAAGGCCGGCCGTCACTGAAGGGAGCACCGCCACGCCCTCGGAACCATGGATCTTGCCGTTCACGAGTGTCGCCCTCATGTCTATGATAAGGTCGAGCCTGTCGCTGAGGCGTAGATTGTGGAGAAGGCCGGCACCGGCGGCGAATTCGTTGTCCGCATAGTCAGTGTCGTCCAGGCCGTATGCACGGAAGAAGCCGGTATGCATGTACGGCACGAAATTCCAGAAACGTGTCTCCTTGTAGCCGCTCAGTGCGTTGGAGATGTTCCACATCACATCGCCGTGGATGTACATGTATCCGAACTTCTCCTTGTACATGCCCTTGTCGGCGTCCAGAACAGGTGCGAGTACGTTCTGGGCATAGGACCATACATTAGAGCCAAGCCCCTGATATCCTGCCCTGAGGCCAATTGATGGGGTAATCCATTTGCCGATGTTTGCATCGATGCTCGGGCCGATGGCCGTCTTATAGCCGTCATTCCAGAAAATGTTTATTCCGCCTCCGACGCCGATGAACCAGTTGTCCCCGAATCTGTTGGTCTCGTAAGGTCCGCGTACGATGTCGCCGAATTCATCCCTGTTGCCGTTCTCCTGTGCGTTTACGGAAGGGGAAGCTGTCAATGAGACAGCAGCAAGAGCCGCAGCTCCCAAAATAAAGTTAAGACGTTTCATAACCACTGTAATTAAATTGTGTCATGAAACGCCTTATACAAATTTGGTGTAAAACTTACAATTTCTGTGAAAAATATTTCAAATTATTTTGAAGTATCTTTTGGCTCAGATTCGACTGTAGGGGCTGAATCCTTGTATTTGAAGCGGCGGATCTTCTGTGTCGCAGTCTTTTCGAATGGCTCCTTCATCACCTCTACGGAACTTACCTGCGAAGACTTGTTCACGCTCTTGTTCACGACCTTGAGCAGCTTCTCCTTCCAGCTGTCGAGCTTTTCATAGATCTTGTCCTCGCTTTCCTTGTCCCATTCGATGAAGTTCTCGTTCGGCTGCACGAGGGCCACAAGACGGCCTCCGCGCTCCACGACGATGGATTCGCTCACTCCCTCGACGTTGTTTATCACATTCTCGATTTCCTCAGGATATATGTTCTCTCCCGAAGGGCCGAGGATCATGTTGCTGTTGCGTCCCTTGATGAAGAAGCGTCCCTTCTCGTCCTGCACGGCGATGTCGTTTGTGCGGAACCAGCCGTCTTCCGTGAACACACTCTTGGTGCGGACGGGGTCCTTGTAGTATCCTAACATCACGTTCGGGCCCTTTGCCACGACTTCGCCCTCTCCGGTTTCAGGATTTACGTTATGCAGCTTTAGCTTTACGTTGTATACGGGATATCCGAACGAGCCGACCGTCCTCCAGTTGTTCATTGAATAACCCAGCAGAGGTGAGGTCTCCGTGAGGCCGTAGCCGATTGCGTACGGGAAGCCGGCCTTGAGAAGGAATGCCTCCACCTCAGGATCCAGCTTTGCTCCTCCGATGCCGTAGAACGACATGTGTCCTCCGAAGGATTTCTTTATCTTCATGCCTATGATTTTGCACATCAGACCGTTCATGTGCTCATTCATCCATGTGAGGGTACGGCTCTTCTGGATGGTCGGAACCACGCTGTTCTTGTATACCTTCTCGATGATGAGCGGCACAGTGAGCATTGTCGTAGGCTTCACGATCTTCATGGCCTTCATCAGAAGCGATGCCACAGGTGGCTTTGGCAGGTAGTATACCGTTGAACCGCAGTACATAGGGTAGAGCATGCTCAAGGTCATTTCGAGGGTGTGGGCCATCGGGAGCACCGAAAGCCATCTGTCCTTTTCCGTCCTCTTGCATGAATGGTAGCATGTGATGACGTTGGATGCGAGGTTGCGGTGGCTGAGTACGACGCCCTTTGCGCTTCCGGTCGTGCCTGAGGTGTAGATTATCGTCGCGATGTCGTCCGGAGTCGGGTTCGATGTGCGTCCGTCGCATGTGAACTTGTCGTCGTCCGATTGGAGCACCTCAAAAGTGTCGATGTCTATCACGAGCGTCATCCTGTCGCGGCATTCCTGGCTCACCTTGGATGCGAGCCTCTGTGATACGAAAATCACCTTGCTCTCCGAGTGGTTGAGGATGTTGGTCACCTCGTTTTCCGAACTGTCCGGGAGAATCGGGATGGCGATGCGGCCGAACGGCACCACGCTGAAGAAGGCCACAGACCAGTTCGGCATGCTCTGAGAAAGGATGGCCACCTTGTCTCCTGCACCGATTCCATATTGTGTCAGCTTCTTCGAGAGGCTGTCACATTTCTTCTTGAATGCGCCGAAGGTATAGCCGCCCTCCTTTGTGTCGTACCACTGCGTGTACTGGTTCTTCGAATACACCGTGGTGGCATATTCATAGAGCTTGGCGAGAGTGTCGACATACTTCTCCCTCATCTTCTGCATTCTCTTGTAGAGTTGGATCATAACATTATTCAAGTTTCGCAAGTGTAGGTTATTCTTAATCTGAAAGTTGGTGAAGCTTGCGAAACTTTCCCCCCACCGCACTTCCTTTTCCACGTTACCCTATCCCTGAATCCCTTTCCTCGGGAAAGGGACTTGCATCGACCATAGGTCGAGATTTATTTAATGGTTAGTGTGTAATGTACATTTCAGGATGCTTTCCCACAAGGTGCATCTCCTCGTACATCTGCTGGATGCGTGCCATGTCCGCCCTCGCGTCGTCCGTCAGCTCCACCTTCTCGCCTCGGCTGATGTGCTTCGTCCCCCAGTTGAAGTATCCCATATATACGGAACATCCCACCTCGCGGGCGATTGTGTGGAAGCCGGTCTTCCAACGCTTCACCGGCTGACGCGTGCCTTCAGGGGCCAGAGCCAGGTGCACGACCTTCTTCGCTTTCATCTCCTTGATGACGCTCAGAGTCACGTTGCTGCCCTTCTTCCTGTCCACAGGAATACCGCCCAGCTTGCGCAGAAGCCATCCGAGCGGCCCCCAGAAGAGCTCGCCCTTCACCATGCAGTACGGCTTTCCGCCCACAGATGTATAATAAAGGTATGAAATCACAAAATCCCATATTGAGGTGTGCGGCACACCGAGGATAATGCACTTGTCTTCAGGCACGACGCCTGTATCTGCCGTCCATCCGAGGACCTTGAGCAGCCATCCGCAGAATTTTCTCCACATATATTAAAAGTCTACATCCTCCAGTTCCTGTGCAGTGCGCAGGTTCCGGCTTATGAATATCTGTCTGTCCGTCGTGTTCTCGCCCATGTAGAACTCCATGATGTCGGCGATGGATTCCTCGTCGCTCAGCCTCACGCGCTCAAGCCTCATGTCCTTGCCGATGAAGCCGGTGAACTCGTCCCAGGAAATCTCTCCGAGACCTTTGAACCGCGTGATCTCCACCTTGCCCTTCAGATCCTTCACCGTCTTCTCCTTCTCCTCCCTGCTGTAGCAGTAGTGCACCTCGTTCTTTGTCTTCACCCTGAAGAGGGGAGTCTCCAATATGTACAGGTGGCCTCTGCGGATGAGGTCCGGGTGGTACTTCATGAAGAAGGTGCACACCAGCATACGGATGTGCATTCCGTCGTCATCGGCATCGGTCGCCACGATTATCTTGTTGTAGCGGAGGTCGTCGATGTCCTCCTCCAGTCCGAGGGCGTTGATGAGCAGGTTCAGCTCCTCGTTCTCCGCAATCTTCTTGCGGCTTTCCTTGTACGAGTTGATAGGCTTTCCGCGCAGCGAGAACACGGCCTGCGTCTCGGCGTTGCGTGCCTTCGTTATGGTTCCGGAAGCAGAGTCTCCCTCGGTGATGAAGATGCTCGTCTCCTCACGCAGCTCCTCCTTCGCTGCAGGAAGCTTGTCCTTGTAGTGGTACTTGCAGTCGCGCAGCTTCTTGTTGTACACGCTCGTACGCTTGTTGCGCTCCTTTGTCTTCTTCTGTATGGTCGAGATTTCCTTGCGTTCCTGCTCCGACGAGGCGATCTTCTCCTGAAGGACAGGGATTATCTCCTTGTGGATGTGCAGGTAGTTGTCGAGGTTGGTCTTCACGAAGTCGTTCACGAAGCTCCTGATGCTCGGGCCCTGCTCGTAGCTGTGCGTCCCGTCCTCGTTGGTGGTCTCAGTCTCCCACATGTATGTGGAACCGAGCTTCGTCTTAGTCTGTCCTTCGAAGTTAGGCTCCTGGATCTGGATGCTGATGGCTCCGATTATGCCCTGACGTATGTCCTCGGGAGCGAAGTCCTTCTTGGCGAACGTCTTGTAGAACTCCTTGAGTGTCTTTGAAATGGCCTCCCTCATTGCGGCCAGATGCGTTCCTCCGTCGCGGGTGTTCTGACCGTTCACGAATGAAGCGATGTTCTCCCCGTAGCTGTTGCCGTGCGTGAGCACGATCTCCACATCCTCCCCGATGAGATGGATGGGCTCATACAGCGGCGTCTCCGACATGTTGTCGTTGATGAGGTCCAGAAGACCGTTCTCTGACTTGTATGCCGTGCCGTTGAAGTTCAGGGTAAGGCCCTTCTTCAGGTACGAGTAGTTCTTCATCATGGACTCGATGAACTCCATGTGGAAGCTGTAGCCCACGAAGAGATGGTCGTCCGGGATGAACTTCACGAACGTGCCGTTCTTCTCCTTCGCCGGAGCCGGACGCTGGCCCGAATCCACGAGCTTGCCCTCGCGGAACTCGGCGTACGAGCTCATGCCGTCACGGAATGCCTCCACATAGAAATGGGACGAAAGCGCGTTCACGGCCTTCAGACCCACTCCGTTCAGACCGACGGACTTCTTGTAGCCCTTCGTGTCGTACTTTCCTCCCGTGTTCAGCACGCTGACCGCCTTCACGACCGAATTGAGCGGAATGCCTCGGCCGAAGTCCCTGACGGTGACCTCCTTCTCGTCCGCCGTGATGATGATCTGCTTTCCGAATCCCATCGAGAATTCGTCGATGGAGTTGTCCACCACCTCCTTGAGCAGCACATAGATGCCGTCTCCGATGTCATCTCCGTTTCCGAGACGTCCGATGTACATTCCGGGACGCTTGCGGATGTGTTCCACACCCTCCATCGTCCTGATGTTGTCGTCCGTGTAATTTGCGTTTGTGTTTATAACTTCTTTCGCCATATTCCTATAAAGACATATTCGTGCAAAGGTAGTAAATTTTTTCCGTAAAACGAATTCTTGCAATTCTGCCGGATTTTTCCTACTTTTGCCGATTGAAAGATTCTTGACCAATGATTAGGACATATTTGAAAGGCGCCGCCCTGCTGGGGATGTTATGCGCCTTACTGATGCCTCACTACGCGGATGCGCAGAGTTATGTGAGGTATGTTGAACAATACGAGCTGAAGTCCCGTACCGCACACACGGACTCAGCACTGCATTTCGTCCCTCTTCCGAAGAGCGTGGCGAAACTCGACAACTATCCCAAGATCAACGTGGCAGCCCTCGAACTTTCGCAGGCCCTCCAGAATCCCGGAACGGAGCTTCTGGAAGTATGGGTATGCGGCAGCGCTTCTCCGGAAGGCTCCTGGGATGCAAACGTCAAGCTCAGCAAGGTGAGGACGGATGCGGCAGCGGAATATATCAAGGCTGTAATGGATATTCCTGACTATAAGATATGTCGTGAAAGTCTCAATGAGGACTGGTACTCACTCTATCGTCTGGTGGAGGAGAACTACGTGCCATATAAGTATGATGTCCTGCATATAATCAGGAACAAGCAGGGAGAGGAAAGGAAGACCGCTCTCAAGAAGCTGGATGGCGGACGTGTCTGGGACTATCTTGCCGGGGAGTACTTCCCGAAAGTGAGAGGAGTAAGGTTCATTGTGATCTGCAAACGTGGAACCTCAATTGGCGATGCTGATACGGTAGAAACTGTAGTGGAACTGCCGCAGCCTGCCGAATCCAGGAACGATACCATATATATCAGGGATACGGTCTACTGCATCAAGGAGACGGTGCAGCTGGATGTCCCTGTGACAAAAGAGCAGGTATACGAAGATTATCGTTCAAGGTCGCTGAACAGAGAAGCCAAGGTGTGGGATACGCCTTGGATGATGGGAGTCAAGACCAATCTGCTCTCTGATGCCATGCTGGTTCCGACTGTCGGCCTTGAGGTGCAGCTGGGAAAACGGCTCTCTCTTGACATTCAAGGATGGAATACGGACTATAATGTATTCAATCCGTCTGACGGACAGACAAATTTCTACGGATTCTCTCCGGAACTTCGTCTTTGGCTCGGTAACAGAATCATGCGCCGCGGCAGTTTTGTCGGAGTCCATGCCCGTTGTGCATGGTATACGATGCAATGGACCGACGGCCTTCTGTATCAGAATGGCCCGGAAAATGTATGGATTGGAAATTTTCATGATGCAGGAAACGACACTCCGGCATGGAGTCTTGGCGTGACTTATGGCTATTCTCTCGGCTTTGGACAGAAGGGGAACTGGGGATTGGAGTTTGTGCTGGGAGTCGGTTACGCAAACTACAAGCAGAATACGGCAGCTTTCAATGAAGGAATATGGGAATTTATCGAACATCAGGATGGACATCATGTGGGCATCACAAGAATCGGTGTCAATCTTACATACAGATTCTCGCTTCGGAAAGTCAAACCCGAATATTACGAAAACAATTAATTTCTTAACCAATTATAATTTATTATGCGACGTTTAAGATTCATTCCGGCCCTGCTGGTGGTCTTATCTGCATCATGTTCCAAGAACATCATCGAACAGAGTCCTTCAGAAGGTCCTGACGAGGTGGGAACTGTGGCCATATCATTGGCTGCTGACATGCAGAATGAGGTCATCGGGACCAGGGCAGATTCAGACGAGCCGAATCTGGACGATTTCCGTGTTGCGATCTATAAGGTCAAAACGCAGATGCGTCTTTACAACGACTCGTATGCCAATACGATTGGCAGGAAGATTTCACTGAATGCAGGAGAATATCGTCTTGTCGCGCAGCATGGAGACACTCTTGGCTGCGGCTTTGACAAACCTTATTATCTTGCAGATCCGACGTTCACTGTGGAAGCGGGAACCAACACCGTCGAAGCTGTCGCCAAGCTGGCTAACGTCAAACTTGCGGTAAGTTTTGATGAGTCCGTAAGCGGAAGCTATTCGGATTATTATGCTGTAGTAAGGCACAATGCCTATACGTCAAAGAACATCAGGTTTTCCAAGACTGAAACGCGGTGCGGATATATACCTGCCGGAGAGCTTGTCCTGGAAGTCTATGCGGATGTCGACGGCACGTGGAAATATTATAAGACTGACGTACTGACATATCAGCCGAATGATTTCGTGACCTTCAGTGTGACGACAGATGACCGTGAAGGGAGCCTTGTCCTGAACATCAAGGTGGATACTTCGGTAGATACGACAGAAGATGTCATTGAAATACCTGCTTATACCGTGCCTCAGGAAGCTCCGGAAATCACATTGTCAGGTTTCGATGCATCCGGAAATGCCCACGAGTTTGTGGAAGGTGTGTCTGTCGGAGCTAATGCAATGGCAAGTTTCGTCGCAAGAGGCTCGATTGCACATTGTTATCTGACTGTCGACTCAGACTGGCTTAAAGATAGGGGAGTTACCGGTGAGTATGACTTTGCAAAGCTTACCACTGACCAGAAGGCCGTTCTCAAGAACGTCGGATTTTCATGGGATGAAGGCATGTATACGTCAAGGAATCTTTCATACATAGATTTCTCAAATGTCATTCAGAACATGCTTGCTTCCGTCAAGGCGGCTAAGGAGCCGGCAGACGTGGCATCATTCAGTCTGAAGGTTGTGGACGGAGTCGGAAAGGAGATTTCAGAAGATTTCAGAATCGTTTCCCTCGGGGTGAATCCGACAATGGAGATTGCAGATTACAATGTTTGGGCGAAGAAGGTGGTTTCTCCTGTCGCGACAATTGATAATGGTGACGCATCTTTGGTGAAGATGCAGCTGCTTGACGGAACTGAATGGCTGGATATGAACCTTACTCCTTCCGTCAACGGCAAGACGGTTGATTTCGGTACTTTGCAGACTGCCTCGAATACGACATATAAGGTCAGGGCCATCTATAATGGCAATACGGCATGTGTCAGTGACGAAGTGACGGTTACGACAGAGGCGGAGCAGCAGGTGGGTAACAGCGGATTTGAGGAGTTCCAGTGTAAGGATTTTGAGTATACTCCTCAGGCAGGAAGTAAGACATCGGTAAATTGGTATCTTCCGTGGGCTGATGAAGGTTCCGCATGGTGGGATGTGAACAGTCGGAGAACCTTGCGTACCAACCCGACAGTCGCATACCAGAATTACAAATGCTATCCGACTGTTACATATATAGTCGAAGGCGTTCATGGTGGCGGTAAGTCAGCGCAGATCGCTTCTGTTTCGACAGGACAGGCTGCCAGTGAATGGGCAAAAGGAACAGCATATGCCGGTGAACTTTTCATCGGAAAGTCGAATACCGGTCATCAGGACGACTGGAACTATGCTTACACAGGACATGCGTTTGCAAGCCGTCCTTCTGTTCTGAAGTTCTGGTATCAGTATGAGGCATATGAAGGTGACAGCTTCTATGTCAAGGTTGAAGTCAGGGATGCTTCCGGCAACGTCATCGCATCGGCTGAGAAGACTGACGGCTCGGCGGCATCAGGCTGGACGGAATGCGCTATGAACATTCCTTATGCAGTGACGGATGCCAAGGCAGGATCGATCTTCATTACATTCAAGTCATCTACGGATTCGTCTCCTGCTACAGAGAAGAGAAAACTGACATTCTATGATAGTGATGGCGAAAACCACTATGTCGGTTCCGTGCTTCGTGTGGATGATATTGTGCTGGAATATTAATTAAGAATGAATACAATGAAAAAGATTTTTTTCTCAATACTGGCAGTTTCAGCAGTACTGGCTGGCTGCAACCGTGAAGTCATCGAGCAGCAGGGCTCAGGCTCACTTGCAATTGACCTTTCCTGCAATTCAGACTATCAGGAAGTGACGACCAAGGCTTCTGATGACGACATCATCAATAATCTGTCCATTGACATAAAGCGTCCTTTCGACAACTGGAGCATAAATTACAGCCCGTTCAGCAGCATCAAGGGCAAGGTGGTGGAACTCGGCTCAGGAGATTACATCCTGACGGCTTCTTCACCGGACAAGGCTGACGCCGCTTTTGAGCAGCCGATATATTCAGGAAGCAAGGATTTCTCAATCCATACCGGACAGGTGACTACCGTTGCATTGCAGTGCGCAATAACGAACGTCAAGGTGACTGTAAATCTGTCATCAAACTTCGTAAGCGAACTGTCAGACTATACAGTTACGGTCACCAATGGCAAGGGAAGCCTTTCATGGAACAGGAATGCGGCCGAAGATGATTTCAAGCCGACCTCTTTGGACGGAAAGACATATTATACAGGTGCTGAATCCGGCTATTTCACCGTCGGTGACCTTACTGTAACCGTCAACGGCCACAGGGCAATCGATGGTACAGACGCAAGCACCATTCTCAATATTTCAGGTGTGAAGGCAGCTGATCATCATATCCTCAACATTGATGCAAATGTGACGGGACAGCTTGGTGGAGACAACGCTTCCGGAATTACGATTACAATCAGCCATGATGTGAATGACATAGACCAGCCGGTTGTCGTTCCCGGTTTTGAAGAGATTCCTGTAGAGGGCGACAAGCCTTCTGAGGATGAAGGTGACAACGGCGAGGACAATAGTGGTGAAGATGGCTCCGGAGACGGCAATGAAGATGGCTCCGGTGATGGCAATGAAGGCGAAACTCCAGTTCCTGTGGCATCAATAGATTGGGCTGCCAATCCGACTCTTGCCCCTATGAACATCAATGACAATCTCAATGCAGATCTCGTGATTTCAGTACCTGGCAAGATAGCAACTTTCGTCGTGGATGTCGATTCGCCGCAGCTTACAGCAGCGATAGAGGGACTTACATATGATGAAAGTTCAAAGATGAATCTGATTACCGATGAGGGACTTATTGCATTCCTGTCGGAAGCTGCTCCGTCTCTTCCTACAAGCGACAGACTTCTCGGTGAGACTCAGGTGAATTTCTTCCTGACTGATCTCGTGAAGTTGATTTCGATGTATGATACGAGTGCAGGTGACAGGCACAACTTTACTTTGAACATTACAGATGAGAATGGCGGTGAGTATGAAGTCACGCTTACTTTCATTTCAGAGTAGCCAGGTATCCTACTAATATCATTTTAGCATGAAAAGAAGACTTTCATATATAATGATGGTCGCACTTTGTCTGGGAACGGCCGTTTCCTGCAATCAGGAGATGATACAGGAAGACGGATACGGATACCTCGGCATCGGCAGGCTCGACAGTGATCTTTCCGAAAGCATCATTGTCAAGGCCGGTGATGCGTCGGCGGAAGACCTTGTCTTTGCTGTCGACGTACGCGATGCATCCGGTTCTGTGGCATCGGCAGAAGACCATCGTTCAGTTACGACAGACAATCCGTTCGTTCTGCGTATTGGCACTTATACCGTTGTCGCAAGCAGCGGTGAAAACCTCAATGCCGCATTTGATGCTCCATATTATGAGGGGACGGCAAATGTGACTATATCTCCGGACAAGATGACGACCCTTGACCTTACGTGCTCATTGGCGAATTCTCTGGTGACGGTGGAATTCCCGGATGATTTCGGCAAAAACTTTACAGAATATGAGGTGGCTCTTACAAACGGTGTAGGAGATAAGCTTGTCATCAGCAGTTCTCCACAGAACGGAAGCTCTTTGGAGGCTGGTCTTGATTCCAAGGCATATTTTGCCGTGACCGGTTCGCTTACTTGGGAACTCTATCTCAAGAATACCGACGGCGGAGAATATCGTGCGACAGAGACCTATACAGGAGTAAAGGCCAAGCAGCATTACCATCTCTCTTTCAAGCTCGGAGAGGATCAGTCTGCTGATGGCGCTTTTGTCCTCAAGGTGACCTTGGATTCATCCATGGATGAAAACGATCATGAACTTCTCCTTGATTTTGACAACAGTTCTCTTCCTTCTTTCTCTTCAAACGATGTGTTCGGTGCGGAATCCGGCAAGACAGTGACGATGACTGTGGAAAGCACGACCACAAAGATTCTTACCGCCGAGACACCGGCAGGACTCAAGAGTCTTCGTTCCGTGCATGGCAGTCCGGTTCTCGCTTCTGCCGGCCTTCCTGAGAATGTCGAGTATGCCGGTGCGTCTGCCGAACTTCTGAAGACTCTTTCAGATGCAGGAATCGTACTTTCTCAAAAGGCAGGTGCCACTTCGCTTGACATTACATCCTTTGCCGCGGCTCTCCCGGTCGGTGTGTACAAAATCGACTTCTATGCGATAGACGCGAAGGGGCATTATGAGGTGTTTACCCTTGTTCTTGAAGTCATATCGGATGTGGATGCGGAGGCTGTGGCTGCACATGCCGGCTGGGCTTCTTTCGCACAGCTTGAAGGCCGCTATTTCACGACAGACGTTCCAGATGGTCTGACATTCCAGTATAAGGAAAGTTCGGCTTCCGATTGGATTGAGGTTCCGACTGCTGACGTTCAGATGAACGCTTCCGCTCTTCGATTCACGACAGTTCTGTATGGTCTCAAGCCATCTACAGAATATGCCTTCAAGGCCGTTTCTGCGGAAGACAAGGAGACAAAGGAGATTACGTTCACCACAGCGACTGCAGGAACCATCCATAATCTCAGCTTTGATTCATGGACCGACAGCGATAAATATCCGAATGCTTCAGGGTATGATATCTGGGATTCGGCAAACTCATCAGGTGCTTCCACCACTACGACACCGACAAGTGATGCCGTGGAAGGCAATGCAGCTAAATTGGAGTCAGTTACGGCCTTTGGCATGTTGGCAGCTGGAAATATATTCACAGGCCAGTTCGTCGGACTTGCTGGCTTGGGCGCTGAACTTGATTGGGGAACACCTTTCAGTTCAAGACCTATAGCCTTAAGAGGATACTACAAGTACTCACCGCAGACTATCAATAAGACCAAGGATCCTTACAAGGATAAGGAAGGTGAAGTCGATCAGTGTCAGATTCTGATGTTCTTGACAGACTGGGACGGCACATTCAGAGTCAATACCAATAAGAAACAGTTTGTGGATCTTGACAATAATTCAGGCATTATTGCTCTTGGGCAGTTCAATACATCGGAAACTGTTGATGGTTATAAGAAGTTTACATTACCTCTGGTCTACAGAGATGCAACAAGAATTCCGAATTATGTCGTCATTGCAGCTGCAGCGAGCCGTTATGGAGATTATTTTACCGGAGGTGTGGGCAGTACGCTGTATATCGATGAGTTCGAGTTCGTCTACGATCCTGCCGAACTTACGGAAGATGAGTTCAACCAGGTGTTCAGCAAGGTAAGTCCTTTCTAATATATGATGAAGAGAACACTCATAATGGCATTATTGATATGCTCTGCCGTCAACAGCTTGGCAGGCTCTCGTGAAAAGGAGCCTGTCGAGCCGTTCGACAGAGGTGTCGGTACTTCATCCACGGTCTTTATCCCCAAAGGGACAATAGGTACCGGAGTCAATTTCAGTTATACGACCTATGATCTTGGAAATGCGGCTGACGATACGGGGTATTCGATGCTGTTCGGTATCCTTAATGGCCTGAAGGGGAATGTGTACACGTTCGGTCTGGCACCGCATGTGTCATATTTCATCGGGAACAACCTCTCTGTAGGTGCCCGCTTCGATTACGACAGGTCTTCGGTTGATCTGGGAAATGCCAATCTTTCCATAAGTGAAGACATGGGCTTTTCCATCGCGGACTATCATACGCTTTCGCAGACATATGCAGGATCTCTCACGCTGAGATACTATATGTCGATTGCGGACAGCAAGAGGTTTGCAATATTTGCGGAGATGAGGGCTTCCGGCTCTTACGGCGAGTCGAAAAGCTGGAAGGTTGACGGAGAGGACAGATTCGGCACTTTCGCAACGACTGTCAAAGGTGCTCTGACATTTGTCCCGGGTATCAGCATCTTTGCTCAGGATAATGTTGCAGTTGAAGTCGCCATAGGCATACTTGGTATTGACTATAAACGTACAGAGCAGATACGCAATCAGGTGGAACGTAGCGTGATGCAGCAAAGCGGTGCCAATTTCCGCATAAATCCGCTTTCTATCGAGATCGGTACGGCATTCTATTTTTATACGGGACCTCACAGTAAGAAGGCTCGCAAGAACAATGGTGTGAAATGAGACGAGGTATATTGAATATTCTTTTTCTGTTTTCTGCGCTTGGATTATCCTCATGCATAGAGAACGACTTGTCGTATCCGCATCTTGACGCCGCTTTTTCTTCATTCGAGGTGGACGGTCAGAAGAGTGTCAGCATCAACGCTGATTCCTGTACGGTGGAAATCGTTCTTGACGAGAATGCGGACATGTCTGCTGTCAGGGTAACAGGATATACCGTGTCCAATGGAGGTGAAGTTGTCGGCGGAATGCCTGAATATCTGAATCTGAACGAGCCAGTTCGGCTGACGCTGAAGGTTTACGAGGATTTTGTGTGGACGGTTTCGGCTGTTCAGCCGATAGAAAGGTACATAAGATGTGACAACCAGATCGGCGAAGCAGAGATCGACCCGGTGAAGAAGACAGCCTATGTATACGTAACGGAAGAACAGTCGCTGCTGGAGGTGAAGATAAATGAGATGAAGCTCGAACCGGAAGGTTCCCGCATAATGTCGACGACCGGCTTCGTTTCGGAAAACGGGCAGAGCGTTCCTAAAGTTGAGGAATGCAATTTCCCTATGACTTTGGATTGTGTCATCATGAGGTACTTTACCGTGGATTATGCCGGTGAAGAAATCGAGTGGTCTGTGAAGTTTCTTCAGAAGAAGGTGGATGTGTCTGTCAGTTCTGTCAATGCATGGGCATGTTCTGCCGGAGTCAGAGGTGTCACGGACGGCAAAGGTGTGCCGGTATTCGAATACCGTATTGCCGATGAAGAAGAATGGTGGACTTGTTCTGATGTGAAGATTTCCGGAACTGTTGCTGCTGCCCATGTGACAGGTCTTGAACCTGATACGGAATACGTCGTGCGTCTGACAAACGGCATTACGACCAGTCAGGAGAGGGGATTCAGGACAGGTGCGGCAGTCCAGCTTCCGAATCTGAACTTTGACAGTTGGAGCGACAACGGCAAGTATCCTAATGCGGAAGGAAGCAGAGTGTGGGATTCTGCGAATTCTTCTGGAGCGGCCGTCACGACTTCTCCTTCCGATGATGCCGTCAGCGGAAAGGCAGCAAGACTGGAGTCCGTTTCTGCTTTCGGAATGCTGGCTGCCGGCAATATATTCACAGGAAGTTTTGCCGGACTTGCCGGGCTTGGTGCGGAGTTGGATTGGGGCAGTCCTTTCTCTTCCCGCCCTCTCGCCTTGAAAGGATACTTCAAATATACGCCGATGGTGATAGGAAAGGCAAAAGATCCGTATAAGGATATGCTTGGCAAGACTGATGAGTGCCAGATATTGGTGTTCCTTACGGATTGGACAGAACCGTTCAGAGTCAATACAAATGAAAAAAAGTTTGTGGATCTGGATAATGATACCGGTATAATTGCCTTGGGACAGTTCAATACATCGGAAACGGTATCGGACTACGTCAGCTTCACTTTACCGCTCACTTACAGGAACAATACCAGGATTCCAAGATATATTGTGATTGCTGGGGCGGCAAGTCATTACGGCGATTACTTTACGGGAGGAATCGGAAGCGTCCTTTATCTGGATGAGTTCGAACTCGTTTATGAACCGTCGGAACTTACCGATGAGGAATACGATGAGGTCTTCAGCCTTGTTGAACCGGTCTGATGATAGATAGATGATTATGAAAAAGGCTTTAATAGGTATAGGGGTCGCCATGATTGCGGTTGTCGCGTGCGAATCTGAAAGGATGAGTGCGCTGCCTCAATATGGCGAGATTTCGGTAGCTCTTTCCGGCGGTCCTTCTGTAGATGCGCAGACTAAATCGTCTGAACTTTCGTCAGAGGAGGCGGCAGGATATAACATATGTCTTTATGATTCGTCAGACAAACTGCTTGTCGAGGATGAATTTGCGGATTTTGGAACAGTCCCTCTTGCTTTCGGCACTTATTCTGTCTCAGCGGAAAACCTTACGGAAGAAGAAGCGTCTGCAGCTAATGGCGGCTTTGGCACCATGAGACTCTGTGGCAGTACGAAAGTAACTCTGTCAAATGAGGCTCCGTCTGCAACAGCTGTTGTGGACTGCAAGGTTGCAAATGCGGCTGTTTCTGTTGTGTTTGATGAAACATTGTATGACGCTGACGGAAAATGCCGCTTTGAGGAGTTGACGGTGACTGTCACTTCTGAAGGAGGACGTTCTCTTGCAGTTACGCAGTCGGGAACTGAGGTGTGGCTGAAACCCGGTGATGCAGCCTATACCGTCTCCGGTAAATTCATAAATACAGGAAAGACGGTCTCCGTGTCAAACCGACTGACACTTGATGCCGGCGACAAGGTGGAACTCACGGTTGGTGCCGATCAGGAAAAGGGACAGTTCATGTCTTCTGTGTCCTTTAGTGTGGATTCAGCAGTTGATGAGATTAAAGACACTGGAGAATTCAATCCATATGAATAATAGCAGATACTTAACTTTCGCAAGTGCGAAAGTACCTTGTTTTTGAGACCTTTAGGTCGATAGTAAGTCCTTTCCCCGAGGGAAAGGATTTAGGATAGGGGTAACGTAAATATAGAAGGTGCGGTGGGTAAAAGTTTCGCAAGTCCCGCC
>JAFTMS010000029.1 GCA_017452265.1 Bacteroidales bacterium
AGATGACACAAGCGTCTTGGAAGAATCAAGGATGATTGACCATAGACTTATCTATGGCTATTATCCCGAAGTCGTAACCTCTCCAGGCGATGAAAAGGAAGTACTCAAGGAACTCATAGACAGTTATCTCTATAAAGATGTCATGGAGGAAAACAACATCGCCAAGCCGGATAAATTGGTGAAACTGGTTCAGGCCCTTGCATTCCAGATTGGCTCAACCGTCTCTGCAACCGAACTTGCCGGACTCGTTGGCATTGATGCAAAGACAGTAGAACGCTACATAGAAATCCTTGAAAAGAGTTACATCATCTTCACGCTCCCATCATACGCTAAGAACCAGCGCAATGAACTGAAATTTGCCCGTAAACTCTACTTCTGGGATATGGGAATCCGCAATGGAGTCATCGGAAATATGGCTCCCGTATCACTCAGGTCGCCAGAGGAACTCGGACATATGTGGGAAAACTTCGCAATCGCAGAGCGACTCAAGAAAAACGAATATGCCGGGAGGACATTTGTGCAGCACTACTTCTGGAGAACCCAACAGAAGAAGGAGATTGATCTGATCGAGATAGAGGACGGAGTAATGACCGGTTATGAAGTAAAGAGAAAAGAAGGAAAACGAGTTGGTGCACCGGCGCAGTTCAAAGCAGCATATCAGGATGCAGGATTCGAGTGCATCACCCCAAGCGAATTGATGGAGTTCTTAATGTAAGAGGCTGACCTTTTGGGTCGGCCTCTTTTTGTGGAGATGGGCGGACTCGAACCGCCGTCCAAACACCGCATCAGGCGGCTTTCTACACGCTTAGTCCGGCTTTGGTTTTCGTCAGCAGGCTGCTGCAGGACAGGCTACCTGATGCTTATCCTTTGAATCTTGGCGGAGCTTAAAGGAGTCACTCCGTGCATCCGGTTTGAATGATACCCCGGATTCTATCCATAACCGGCCTAAAGGATAGAGGGATACTCGTCGGCGACACAGCCTTGGCGTCGCGGATTAAGGTAGTGTGCTTTGCAGACTACGCAGCGAGTGCATAAGAGTTGTTGCCAACTAATTGTTCGGAAGCTGAGATTAACGGGCAAACCTCCGACGCCCGGCGTGCTTACCGTCCAACGTCTGATGCTGTCAAAACCAAAACATCCCCATTGAACAGAGTGCAAATATAGTGAAAAACTCATAAGCCTGAAGGATTTTCACAAAAAATATACGTTTGCACCATGAACGTATATCAAAAAAAGACCGCCAGACGGGCTGACGGTCTCTGCTGTATCGAAAGAACTGATTACTCAGCTACGATCTCATACTTGAAGGTACCCTTGACGTCCTTGTAGCACTTTACTGATGCCTCGTACACACCAAGCTCCTTTGCAGCCTCAGCCACTGTGATGTCCTTCTTGTCGATCTCAAGGCCAGCAGCAACGAGAGCCTCTGCAAGCTGAGCTGTTGTAACCGAACCATAGATCTTGCCTGTCTCGCTCACCTTTACAGCCACCTTTACAGTAGTCTCTGCGAGCTTTGCAGCGAGCGCCTCAGCATCTGCAACGAACTTAGCAATCTTGTGAGCCCTCTGGCGGAGGTTCTCAGCGAGCACCTTCTTTGCAGAAGGAGTAGCCATGATTGCATAGCCCTGTGGGATAAGGTAGTTGACAGCATAACCTGTCTTTACATTGACGATATCGTCTGCGTGGCCAAGGTTAGCCACATCTTTCTTAAGAATAATCTCCATATTGCTGTCCTCCTTATTATTTCAAAAGGTCTGTTACGTATGGGAGAAGTGCAAGATGTCTTGCTCTCTTCACTGCCTGAGCCACCTTTCTCTGGAACTTGAGTGAAGTACCGGTGAGACGACGAGGGAGAATCTTACCCTGCTCGTTAAGGAACCTCTTGAGGAACTCAGCGTCCTTATAATCCACATACTTGATACCAGCCTTCTTGAAGCGGCAGTATTTCTTCTTTCTAACCTCTACTGTAGGAGGGTTGAGATAACGGATTTCATTGTTCTGTGCCATAATTCTTGTCCTCCTTATTATTTTTCAGCCTGTTTGTTAGCCCTTCTCTTCTCAGCGTATGCCACTGCATGCTTGTCCATAGCGAAAGTGAGGAATCTCATGATTCTCTCGTCGCGACGGTACTGAGTCTCGAGCTTTGCGATCACCTGGCTGTCAGCCTTGAACTCGATGAGATAATAAAAACCTGTGGTCTTCTTCTGGATTGGGTAGGCGAGCTGCCTGAGACCCCAGTCCTCTTCATACACGATCTCACCGCCCTTTGAAACGATGTAGTCTGTGTACTTCTTTACCGCTTCCTTCATCTGAACATCAGACAAAACGGGAGTTGCAATGAAAACGGTTTCGTACTGTTTGATCATTTTGTTTGTAATTAATTGTTTTATAATAATTTGAGCCCACTTCAGAGGACTTGATCCACCAAAATGGGCTGCAAATATAGGAATAAATATTTAAATATCAAAATGTTTTAAATCCTTCACTTCGTTCAGGATGACGTCGGGACGTTCAGGAGTAAATCCTATTTCACCGGAATGTTGGCGAGGACGGCTTTGAGGAAATCCCAGCATTTTGCAACAGAAGGGATGTTTGCACGCTCGTCCGGGCTGTGAGGACTCATGAGTGTCGGGCCGCATGAAACCATGTCCCAGCTCGGATAGATGCCGCCGAGGATACCGCATTCAAGGCCGGCATGGATAGCCATCACAGCAGGTTCCTTGCCGTAGAGGTCGTTGTAGACCTTCTTCATAGTGGCAAGAATAGCAGAATCCGGGTTCGGTGCCCATCCTGAATAACCGCCTGCGAACGACGTCTGTACGCCTGCGAGCGAGAATACCGCATCGAACTTCTGCGCAAGAGCATCCTTTGCCGTATCCACAGAGCTTCTCATAAGAGTCTTCACAGAGAACTCGCCGCCTTCGATCTTCACCATAGCAAGATTGTTGGAAGTCTCCACAAGACCAGGCATCTCGCTGCTCATGCGCTCAACGCCGTCCGGACATGCAATGACAGCACGCACAAAACGCAAAGCATCGGCCTCGGGAACATACCTGCACTCGTCACCACCGCAGCAGCACTCGCCTTCCGCGCACTCATACGGCTTGAAGATGAATTCCGAATCAGGATCCGTACCTGCATATTCAGCCTTGATCTCGGCAGAAACCTCATCGAACACCTTCTGTGCCTCAGCAAGCTTCTCCGCCGGAACGTAAACGGTAGCGAAAGCCTCGCGAGGAATCGCATTGCGGAGAGTGCCACCTTCAAGATCAAGCAGCTTCACATCCGCCTTTGTCATGAGGGCATAAAGGATACGCGCAGCAATCTTGTTGGCATTTCCTCTATATAATATTATGTCCATTCCGGAATGGCCGCCCTTGAAACCCTTGACAGCGAGCGAATAGCAGAGCCAGCTGCTGTCGTAGTCCGCAGGAACATATGTCGCTGAGGCTGAAGCGTCAAGGCCGCCGGCACAGCCGACATAAAGCTCACCTTCAGTCTCGGAATCAAGGTTTATGAGGATGTCGCCCTGAAGGATTCCCGGCTTGAGGGCATTGGCGCCCGTCATACCCGTTTCCTCATCTATGGTCACGAGAAGTTCGATCGGGCCATGCTTCAGGTTCTCAGACTCAAGAACAGCCATGCCCATGGCCACGCCAAGACCGTTGTCTGCTCCGAGCGTCGTACCCTTCGCCTTCACCCACTCGCCATCTATCCATGTCTGTATCGGATCCTTCTCGAAGTCGTGCACAGTGTCGGCATTCTTCTGCGGCACCATGTCGATGTGTCCCTGAAGGATCACTCCCTTCATGTTCTCGCATCCAGGGGTGGCAGGCTTGCGGATAATGACGTTTCCGACCTCGTCCTTGATGGTCTCGAGTCCATGCTCCTTACCCCAGTTATACATATACTCCACTGCGAGTTCCTCGTGCTTTGACGGACGAGGAATCTGCGTCAGTGCATAAAAGTTCTTCCACACGATCTGTGGATCAAGTTCCTTGATGGTCATATTGATTCAGTAGTTATTTGGTCTGTACTTCTGCGAATTTGATGTTCACCGGAATAGAGCTTTCCTGGCCGAGCTGATATATAGGCAGACGGTCCTGGAGAAGCAGGTTCATGCCGTCCATGAGCTTGACAGAACACATGGCCGGGATGCAGTAATATGCATCGACTGTCCTTTCAGGATGCTTTGCAGCAAGTCTTGCCTCCTTCTTGGCCTTCTTGGGATCCACTTCCGGAATCTCGATCTGCTCGAACTCAGGAACCGTTATCTCCATGATGATAGGCTTGCCGGAAAGATTGTCGGCAGGGACAAGGCCGGCGGTGTCCGAGAGACGGAATGCCACATACATCTGGCTTTCACGTCCTGCCTGAGGTATCACCTCGAACTTCATCCTCTGGGTCTGCGTCTCGGAATATCCGAGGAAAAGCGTCATATACTCCTCCTCCAGCCGTGAAAGTTCGTTCAGGGCCGCTCCCATTGCCTCGCCGCTGTAGTTTGCGTCAGTGTCTCCCGTAACTATCTTCAGACGCTGCTGACGGAGCTTGAAGATAAGGTCGGCCGTCTCAGACGCTTTCTTTTCAAGAGATTTCTCGACTACGACGTTCTGCTGCTGGACAGAAACCTTTCCGGAAGACTTCTTGCTGTTCTTGTAGAGGGTTGTCGAAGCTGACGTCAGATTCGGCGAAATACCCTTGTCAGAGAAATCGCCCTTTCTCTGGATCGGAAAACGCCATGCCGCCTCCTCGGCGAACTTGCCGTCGGCGAATGAGACGAGACCAGCCGAAGACAGTTTAAGGAATGTTGCATCAAGCTCGCCTTCCTTCACCTGCACGGTGTACCTCCTGTCCTGATCCGCCTCGACATACGGGGTCATGGTTATCTCTGTGAGCTGGAAAGTCGTCTCGTCCTTCTGACGGGCCTTGATGCCGAGATACTTCTCCGCATATCTGGCATAAGGGCCGGCATAGAACTTCTCCTGTACGGCCTCGACCTCCAGCGTGATGGTCGTCAACGGCAATGAATAGGTCAGATATCCCTCAGGATCCACCTGCGGCTTCTTCTGCGCAGAGGCATCGATTGCTGCGGCCGAAAGTACCAGAGCCGCCAACATTTTGACTGTGTGCTTCATATCGTTTTTTCTTTTGGTTTATTTCCACCTCTTATGTGTCCAGAGCCAGTTGCAAGGAGTCTCGTTCAGTTCCTTCTCCAGCTCATCGTAATATTTCCTCATTATATCCTCCGGTGTCGTCTTCGAGGCATCACGGCAAAGAGGAATCAGCGTCATCTCGTATCTTCCCCTCTCCATCCGCCTCATCTTCATGTACATCACCGAATGCTCAAGCCTGCACGCCACGCCGACGCTTCCGAGCATCGCATATGTGTGCTGATGCATGAACTCGCCGATATCGTGTCTGCCGCTGTTCCTGTACGGCGCCTGATCCGTCGGATATATGTATACGTTCTTTTCATCCTTATGCTTGAGCGAATAGCGCAGGATATTCGAAGACTCTATCTCGCATTCCGTCCCCACTTCCGTCAGCGGATTCACCCTGTTACGCTTGAACACCTCGTCGGAGATGTCGCTCGCGAGCTTCTTGTACACCACCTTTATATGCTCCTCCCGGATCGATACCTTCCCGCCCGTCGCCGTCCTGTAGCCGAGAAAGCCTCCCATAAGCTCCCAGTTGCCGCAATGCGTACTGAGGACCGTCATGCCCGGCGTATTGTCGAACCACTCAGAGATTTCTTCCGGGTTCATCACCGTCACTATCCCGCTTCTGTACAGACGTCCGTAGCTGCTTCCGCCGAACCATATCGCCTCCGCAAAGATTTCCCCGAGATGTCTGTAGAATTCGTCATAGACCCTCCTTATGTCCCGATATTTCATTTCAGGGAAAGAGCGCGACAGGTTTATCAGCACTTCCCTGCTCCTGTAATGCACAAGATTCTTCATAATCCACGACAGAACGTCTCCCATAAAATAATGGAATTTCAGAGGAAGCTTTCCCGCTACGACGATGAACGCCCGCACTATCTTCGCTATTAATTCTTTCATTATCAATCCAATACAGACCTCATAAAGCATAAACTGCACGCAGCCGGACACAGCAGGCTACAATACAGATTAGCAAATATAATTATTTCCTTGATTATTTTCGATATTTTGCCGATAAAATAATTTCATTATCTTTGTCGGCCGACATAAAAGGAATAAACTTACTAATATAACGACTATGCTACTTTTCATTACAAATCTGTGGGAGAACAATCGGCCGATGGCGATTCTGCTCGCGATCCTGATTGTCGTGATCCCGTTCATGGTCTTCTACATCAGCAAGGCCCGCAAGGAGCATCCGAAAGGACTCATCGCCGCTGCGCTCAGCAACATGGGAGAGCGCTTCGGATACTACATCATGAATGCAGTGCTCCTGCTCTTCATCTGTTCGAAGTTCGGAATCAGCGACGAGGCTGCCGGCAAGATCTACGCAGTATTCTACTTTTTGATTTATGTGCTCAGCCTGCCAGGCGGAATCATAGCTGACCGCACACAGAACTACAAAGGAACAATCATTGCCGGACTCCTTGTGATGGCCTTGGGATACGGCATCCTTTCCGTTCCTGTATTTGCAGCAAGCACCGGATTCTCATGGGTTCTCGTGCTGACGTGCGTTGCCCTTCTCATCATAGCCTTCGGTAACGGTCTGTTCAAGGGCAACCTTCAGGCTCTCGTCGGCCAGATGTACGACAACTTCGAGGCCGAAGCGGCAAAGAAAGGCCCTGAGGCTCTCGCAAAGGCAAAGGAAAAGCGCGACTCTGGCTTCCAGATCTTCTACGTGTTCATCAATATCGGAGGTGTGATCGCTCCGTTCATCGCCCCGCTTCTCCGCAGCTTCTGGCTGAAGATCCACAATCTTTCATACAATTCAGACCTTCCTCGTCTGTGCCACGACTACATCAAGGACTCAGCCGCGATGACTGCCACCGACATGGAGAACCTCGGCAAACTCGCCACTGAAGTCGGCCATTCAGGAACTGTAGACGCCGCTTTCTGCAATGACTATCTCCAGATCTTCAACACAGGAGTCCATTTCTCTTTCATCGCTTCTGTATTGGCTATGCTGCTTTCACTGGGCGTATTCGTAGCCATCAAGAACAAGCTTCCAAACCCTGCTAAGAAAGACAAGAAGGCAGTTGAAGAATATACAGCTGAGGAAAGGGCAGCAAATGCAAAGGAAATCAAGCAGCGTCTTTATGCTCTGTTTGCAGTTCTCGGAGTCGCAGTGTTCTTCTGGTTCTCTTTCCATCAGAACGGCCAGTCACTGTCGATCTTCGCACGCGATTTCGTGACAACCACATCGATTCCGCCTGAAATCTGGCAGTGCATTAACCCTCTCTTCGTGATTCTGCTTACGCCTGTAATCATGTGGGTATTCGGCAGCCTTGCACATAAGGGCAAAGAGGTTTCCACTCCGAGGAAAATTGCATATGGCATGTTCATCGCCGCATGTGCATATATCCTGCTGATGATTGTCGCTATCGCCCACAACTATCCTTCAGGAGCCGAATTCAAAGGCCTCGATGACGCAACAAAGATGGCAATGAAATCAAGCCCTATGGTTCTGATCGCCACATATTTCTTCCTTACGGTCGCTGAGCTGTTCATCTCGCCTCTCGGACTTTCGTTCGTGTCGAAGATCGCTCCGCGCCATCTGCAGGGCATATGTCAGGCACTCTGGCTTTCGGCAACCGCAGTCGGAAACCTGTTCATCTTCCTCGGAGTGAACATGCTCAACTCTTTCCCTCAGCAGTGGATGTGCTGGGCAGTGTTCGCCGGCTTCTGCCTCATCTCGATGGGCGTGATGCTCGGAATGGTGAAATGGCTTGAGAAGGTCGCAAAATAGTGCGGACATATATCAATTTATGGTCGGTTACGGATGCGTGACCGACCATTTTTCGTATATTTGCCACCGATATGGACAAGGCATTGAAAGAGACGCTCGTCGGGTGGGCACACGAATACAACGACCCGAAGTATTTCCAGGAGGATCCGATAATTTTCCCTACACTGTTCGCGAGGCGGCTGGAGGCGGGCGAGGCATCGCTCGCCGATGTGGAGATCGCCGCTCTGCTCGCCGCCCATCTCGCATGGGGAAGACGCGCAATGATTGTACGGGACTGCGGCAGGATGTTTGACGAGATGGGCTGGAAGCCGTATGAATACGTGATGAACGGGGAATACAGGGACGAGAATGCCAGTCTGCACAGGACGGTGAAATGGAGCGAATTTGCAGCAATATGCACAAGGCTGAAGGGTATATACGAAGAGCGGCAAAGCATCGAAGGACTTACGGACACGGAAATAAGGTGCAGGATTTTCGGGCAGAAGGAAGACAGGAAGGCGCCGAACAAGAAGATAAGCATGATGCGCCGATGGATGGTCAGGGATGACGGAAAGGTGGATCTCGGACTGTGGAAGAAATCCGACAGAAAGGAGCTGATACTACCGCTGGACGTGCATGTATATGACCAGGCGGCAGCCCTCGGGCTTACATCGCGAAGGCAGAAGGACATAGTGACGGCACGGGAGATAACGGATGCCTTCAAGGAAATCTGGCCGGAAGATCCATGCCTCGGAGACTTCGCCCTGTTCGGATACGGCGTAAGCTCCAGATAGCACCGTAACCATCATAATATCAAGACTATGCCAAGACTATACATAATATCAGGATGCAACGGGGCCGGCAAGACGACCGCTTCCTACACAATGCTGCCGGAGATGCTCGAATGCAGTGAATTCGTGAATTCAGACGAGTTTGCAAAAGGTCTGTCGCCATTCCAGCCGGAAAAGGCATCGATTGCCGCAGGACGATACATGGTGGCAAAGATACGCTACCTGCTCAAGAAGCAGATGGACTTCGGTATCGAGACCACGCTGGCCACAAGGACGATTCTCAAGACCGTAAAGATGGCCCAGAACGCCGGATACACCGTCACGCTTCTGTATTTCTGGCTGAATTCGCCCGATCTTGCAGTGGAAAGGGTACGGGCGCGGGTGGAGGCCGGAGGCCATAACATTCCTGAAGAAACCATACGCAGACGCTATCAGGTGGGCATAGACTATTTCTTCCACGACTACGCACCGATATGCGAAAGATGGATTCTGGCAGACAATTCGCAGATACCTTTCCGAGTGATTGCCGAGGGTTCGAAGAGGGACGCCATAAACATAAAGGATCCCGAAACATTCGAAAAGATACGCAGGATTGCAGTCACCCACCACAAGTATGCGGAAGAGACGGGAGATACGCTTTCCCTCTGACTGAAAGAGATTTATGAACGGAACACAATATTATCTTGACACATTCAAAGTGGGCAGGGAGCAGCTGAGGCAGCTGACGGCGACAGCCCTTGCTCACGGAGGCGACTATTCGGACCTCTATTTCGAATATACGACATATTTCAACCTGCTTCTCAAGGACGGAGTCGTCTCTTCGGGAGGATTCCACACGGATTACGGAGTGGGAATAAGGGTGCTGAAAGGCGAAAAGACCGGATATGCCTACTCTGAAAACACGGAGATGGCGGACATGCTGAAGGCAGCGCAGGCGGCTTCGGCCATTGCGCGCGGCACAGGTAACGGAAGGGCTTATCAGGCCGTGACGGACAGAGCCGCAGACCTGTATCCCGTCACGAAATGCTGGAGGGAGAGCAGCGCAGAGGCATTTCTGCCCTTTCTGAAGGCTGTCGAGAAGGCCGTATTCGGAAAGGACGGAAGAGTGGTGAAGGTGATTGCAAGGCTTTCCAATTCGGTCAGCGATGTGATGATGTACAATTCTCTTGACGAACTCACGTGCGACACCAGACCTATGGGCAGCATAACGGTGACGGCCGTATTTTCTCAGAATGGAATGACTGAAAACATGAGCGCATCAAGAAGCTTCAGGATGGGCGTCGAAATGATCACGCCGGAGCTGATTGATGAACTGGCGGAGCAGGTCACTGCCGGAATCGACGCAAGGTTCGAGGCGCAGAGGCCTAAGGGCGGACAGATGAGCGTTGTCATGGGAGCCGGAGCGTCTGGTATACTGCTGCACGAGGCAATGGGCCATGCATTTGAGGCGGATTTCAACAGGAAGGGACAATCCATATTCGCAGACAAACTGGGACGCAAGGTATGTCCGGAAGGGATAAACGTTGTGGACGACGGCACCGTCTCATTCAACAGAGGTTCAGGGAATTACGACGACGAAGGAGTATCCGCGGAAAAGACGTACATGATAACCGACGGTGTGCTCACATCATATATCCACGACCGCGTCAGCGCAAGCTGGTACGGAGTCGCTCCAACAGGAAACGGCCGCCGCGAGAACTTCAGGTATAATCCCATACCGAGGATGCGCGCCACATATATGGAAAGCGGAAATGCAGCCCCTGAAGACATCATCGCATCGGTAAAGCACGGCATATATGTGGACGAATTCTCAAACGGACAGGTAAAGATCGGCGAAGGAGACTTCACGTTCTTCGTCAAGAGCGGCTACATGATTGAAAACGGCCGTCTGACCATGCCCGTCAAGGACATAAACATAATAGGAAACGGCCCTCAGGCACTTGCCGACATCATAGCCGTGGGCAACGACCTGAAAATCGACAACGGCACGTGGACATGCGGAAAGGAGCAGAGCGTGCCTGTCTCATGCGGAATGCCGACGACGCTCATCAGCAGCCTCGTCGTAGGAGGAAATCAGTAAAAGCCGGAAAGACCATGATCACACCATCAGAAATACAGGCAGCCCGTCGCTGCATCACCATAGCCCTTGAAAACGGAGCTTCCGCCTCACGTGTCTGCCTGACGAAGAGCGTGAACGACACATGCACCATGCTCAATTCAGAGCTTGACAAGGTCACGCACAGCGCCGACCGCTCTGTGTACATATATCTTTATGTCGACGGAAGGTACGGTACATTTTCGACCAACCGTCTTGAGGAAGCCGAACTGGAAGCATTCATAATCAAGGCTATAGGCATGGTACGGATGCTCGGAGAGGACCTCTGCAGGACACTCCCCGACCCGTCACGCACTGCAACTGATGCAAAGAGCGGCCTGGAACTCGGGCTATATGACGCCGCATATGAAGGAACCGACGCAGACGCAAGGCTTCACACCGCCGAAAGCCTCAGCATCTACGGTTCCCTCGCCGCCGGTGAAGACGGATTCATTGAAACGGACGGCAGAAGATTCAGGCTCATTTCTGAAGAATGCGAATACGCCGACAGCATCGACGATATATATACAGTTGATTCACAGGGATTTGAAGGCAGGCATACAGAAACATCCTTCAACTGCTTCACAGAGATGACGATCGAGGACACCGAAGGAAACAAATACAGCAGCTTCTGGTGGGAAGCCTCCCCTTTCATCAAAGACATTCACGGCCAGGAATGCAGCAGAACGGCCTTGCAGAAAGCCATAAGCCAGATCGGCCCCAAGAACCGCCGCAGCGGACTGTACCGGATGGTTGTGGACACGGCCGTCGCCTCGAAGCTCATCTCCCCTATCCTTTCGGCCCTCAACGCATCATCCATACAGCAGAAGATGTCCTTCCTCGAAGACAGCATCGGAAAGCGCATGTTTCCGGAAGGATTCACCCTCATGGATTACGCACGCACTCCGGGCAGGACCGGCGCAAGGCTCTTCGACACGGAAGGAGTCGCCACCAAGGATGCGCCGATAATAGAGAACGGAATCGTAAGGCAGTATTTTGTAAATACTTACATGGCAAACAAGATGCATATCGCCCCGACCGTCGAGGACATTACCCGGCCATGCGTCCTGCCTTATCTCCGCGATGAGGCCATCCATTCCGGCAGTATTTCCCGGCAGGACATCCTCCGCAGATGCGGCAACGGCATCCTCGTCACCGGCTTCAACGGCGGCAACTGCAACCCGACCACCGGCGACTTCTCATTCGGAGTCGAAGGCTTTGCCTTCCGCCGCGGCCGCATCACCCACCCCGTCCGCGAGATGCTCATCACAGGCAACCTCCTGACGCTCTGGAACTCCCTCCTCGCCGCCGCCACCGACGCCCGCCCCAGCACCCGCTGGCAAATCCCCACCCTCGCCTTCGACGCGGTGTCCTTCTCGGCGTGAGTGCCGGGTTTTCGGGCGAGCTGAAGGGCAAAAAGCGGGGGTGCTCCGGAAAAAGGGGCGATTTTCCGGATGAGGGGAGGGAGATTCCCACGCTGCGCTCGGAATGACGTATGGTGCTCCGGGAAATTCAGAGATGCAGGGTTCAGAGGTGGCGGTAGCGGTAGAGGGCTTCGAGGAAGTAGTAGTCGGCATATGTGAGAGGGACATCCACTTCACTGCCTTTCATATAGAAGCCTGTGCTATGCTTCAGGATGAAGCCTCCGATTTCACCTTTTGCAGCGAGGTATTCAGATCCGCAGAGCGCCTTCAGAGTGGCCTCCGCCTGTGCAAGACATCTGTGCGAAAGCTCTTCATCGGCGGTCAGAGTGCTCAGTTCGACAAAGGCAGACGCCATGACGGCTCCCGCCGAAGCATCGTCCTGCGAAACCATGTCTTCAGGAGCGTCGAAATCCCATGCAGGCACAGGTCGTTCGGCAAGCAGGGGCAGAAGATATTCAGCCACCTTCTCTGCCTGGGCGAGATACCTTTCAAGACCCGTTTCGCGATACATCATCGTATATCCGTAAAGCGCCCATGACTGGCCTCTTGACCAGGCGGAATCGTCGCTGTATCCCTGGACGGTCATCTTACGAAGCACCTTTCCCGTCTCTGAATCATAGTCGACAAGGTGACAGGTGGAATCATCCTCACGGAAATGGTTTTCGATGGTCCTGTCTGCATGAGAGACCGCAATGTCCTTCCACTGAGGCATCCCGAACTGACGGGCCGCAAAGGTGAGAAGCTCCAGATTCATCATATTGTCGATGATGACCGGATAGGAATATTCGGGAAAATCCCAGCTGCAGATGACTCCTGTCACAGGATTGTAACGTGAAGCGAGCAGTTCCGCAGCGCGACGGACAGCATCGAGATACTTTTCCTCGCCCGTATTCCTATATGCCAGTCCCGATGAGCACATGACCTGAAACCCGATGTCGTGGTGGGTGTAGAACGAATCGACGTCAAGCAGAAGAGCAGTCCGCTCACATGCCAGTTCACGGACGTCCTGCCGTCCTGTCAGCATATATGAATACCAGCAGGTGCCGGGAAAGAAGCCGCTGCACCACCACTTGAGATTGGAAGTCACAATCTTTCCGTCCACATACGTCTTCGGCATCGTCACGTCATCAAGCGAGCCGCCGAGGACAAGGCACTGCTCTGCAGACAGTTCCGCTGCCGCATCAATCATATCATCCAGTCCGGAAGTTCTTCCGCATGACAGGACACACAGACCTGCCAATGCAATAAATAATGTATTATTCATCATTTCTATTTGTTGAATATTGTCATATCACTGTCGTACCATCCTTTGAAGGACACTTTGCGAAGTTCCGTATTGTCCGCTCCGCCCCATACCTGGAAAATCGAAAGCGATGTCTGAGGGTCGCTTACCACAGGAGTCACAAAATCCTGAAAGAATATGTCCTGATAAGGTGTCTCTTCATCCGCCGGCCTCAGGGTCTCGCAAAGCATCGCTATCTTGCCATGTTCCTTCGCCAGGGCGGAAACCACTCTTGCACGGGTCACGGACATATCTACGGCATCGTATCCTGTGCCTATCGTATAGTCGTCATATCCCATTATGTCCACATAGCCGTCACCGGGCCAGTATGCCATATATTTTTCAGGCGTCTCGGAATTGTACTTATCCGTGCAGTATGCAAAGAGGATTACGGCATCGGGGCAATATTCACGGAACTTACTGACCGTGAGACGATAGAACTCCTGATACTCCCCTTCCCTCGTGTCATGCACCTGCCACCATGCCCACCAGCTTTCGAGTTCGTGCCAAAGACGGAATATGATCGGAATCGGATTGCCGTCCTCGTCGACGAACTGATTGATGATGTCCGCGACCTCGCGCACACGGTCATCGAACCAGTCTCCGCATTTCTGTCCCGTGACGGCCTCCCCGGTATTGTTCAGAATCTCGGCGACCTGATACCTGTGCCTTTCAGGAAAGGACGGGTATTCATCCTTCTTCTGCCAGCAGAACCGGCAAGGGAGCACAGTTCCGCCAAGATCGGGATTGGAGGCCTCCGCATACGGGCTTTCGAGATGCCAGGAGCACACGGGAACCGCGCGGTTCTCTTCCCAGGCCTGCCGGAATATCTTCATCATGTTGGTATGGTGGCGCACACGTGTACCTTTCGGGTAATATGTGCCTGTCATCGTACTGAAGTCTATTCCGTACATCAGGGGATAGCCGCCGTACCTTTCGTGACGCGAATTGAGTATGGTGTCACGGGTCTTGAAGTCATAGTAGTTCTGCTGGCTTGTATAGACCTTTCCCTCCTGCGGGGCCTTATGAAGCAGTGCGACGAACGATTTCCTATCCGTCCATGAATTCCACACCGGCTGCTCAGAAGCTTCACGTCCGTCATCCTTCCCGCACGAAACGGCAGCCGCAGAAGACAGAATGAGGAGTGCTGCTGCAAATATTCTTGTCATACATGACATCCGTTAAAGTTTCTTCAAAGTCACCCTCACACGTGCATCCTGACCTGCCGGCACTGTGAACGTGAAGCCGACATAATTGGTCTTGTCCTCCTCGTAGAAAGGCATCAGGCAGTCAGGGACCCCGGAAGGGATACGCTGTCCCATGCAGTACTCCACTTCAGCGCCTTCGGCCCTCAGAAGCATCCTGCTTCCTTTCCCCGCCTTCAGGACAATGCCCTCAGGCGTGATTTCCGATACGGCCTGCGTCGCCATATTCCAGTACACATCAGCATCCTTGCCTTCAAGGGCCGTTATCTCATCCACGACCTCAAGCCATTCACCATCGCACATGCAGACCGTCCTGTCCACATATGCCGCCTCTTCCTGGAATATTCCCGTGAGATGGAAACGTCCTCCCTTGCGGTCCGGCATATCGATGGACTCCTCCAATGTTGCCACTCCACGGCAGTCATGGTCCTTGCCGTTGATCGTGAGCGTGCTGTGCTGCAGGTTGTTGTATCCCCGTATCTTCCAGCGGTATGAAGACTGCTTGCGGTTCCATGGCGTGCCGTCGATTGTCCTGAGGGCATTCTCCGACTTGGCATAGCCCGGATACGGAGGATCGCAGGCCCATCTTATGCCGTCGAGTTCGAAGACGAAGGAACCGGCATCAAGATGAGAGTGATTGTTGCACGCACCTCCTCCCTTCACTCCAAGGTATGCATCGGCACGTTTCCATCCCGTGCGTGCCATCACAAGCGGATTCGTGCCAAGTCCAGAATAATAGAGGCTTTCCGAAGGCACGATGTCCTTGGCCCTGCATCTGGAGGCATAGTAAAGGAAGATTACGCCGAGACGCTCACGGAAGCGGAACTTCTTGTCGGACAGAATCTTTTCATTTTCGACATATACCATGGAACCGTCTGAGCACTTGTATGCAAAATACCATAATGAAGGATGATACCTGTCCTCGGTCGTGCTGTCCGACCAGTTGAAAGGTATTCCAGTATTGCCTCTGGAGAATACCTGAAACCATGCGGACTTCCTGAATCCGGTGCATTCTGAAAGACCGAAATCGGTGCCGTAGTGCTGTTCCAGAACGGCGTTCATCATTATGGAGAACGATGTTCCGTAGTCCCAGTAGATTACGCCTTCGGGATAGATTCCGTCGGGAGCGTAGAGATTCTTCATGAGTTCCTGAGAATCCATGACGGCCCGGCGGATGTATCCCGCGCATTTTTCGGGATCGGTGTCATAGAAAGCTACAGCTGAGCAGAGCAGACTGGAATTCAGCACCTGCCCCCAGTTGTTGGCAAGATGGAAGCGTTTGCGCTGGCTGCCGCCCGTACAGTCGAAAAGACACCGTCTTATAGCCTTTTCACATTTTTCACGTGTCTGTTCATCAAGCTTCCTGTAGAGCCAGTCATAGCCGATCGCCACTCCGAGGGCCATTTCCGCCACATCAAGGAAATGGCGCGGATTCCATGATTCGAAATCGCACACCTGATTCAGCACCAGCTCTGCATGATTAAGGTATTTAGGATCTTTGGTAAAACGGTAGGCATAGGAGCAGGCCGTGATCTGCCCCAAAGCATCACGGCTTACCTTGAGAAGCTTGCCCGATGCGTCCTTCTTGAATTCCGGAACCTTTCCCTCCTCAACGATTCTGTCCGCCCACTGGATGTAGCTGTCATGCATGGCGGTAAGGGAGCGGTTGACAGAAGAGTTGACTCTTTTCCTGTATTTCGAGAACTCCTTGTCATTCATCAGCAGACGAGGATGATCCGCAGTGACAGCCAGTTCCACAGTCTTTATGTCAGCCGCAGCAGAATGAGCGGTAGTCTGAGCAGCAGCCCAGGGCAGCATGAGCAGCAGCACTGCCATGACGCTCAATGATTTTAATATTGTCTTCACCATAATTATTGTAAATAGAAGTCGTTCTGGTCTTCCGGGGATGAGAGAGCCTCATTGTAGAGGAACTCGTTGTACGGGAAGGCGGCAAGAAGGGCCTTGCGGGTCTGGACAGGGTCAGTGCTGTAGCGGAAGCCCTGAGGATAGATGCTGCTCTTCTGTTCATCTATCACATATGACTGCTCCCATCTGTCGAGGAAGGCGTTCTTAGGCACCGAAATATTGTCCACAAGCCACTGTGCCCCATGTCTGTGGGTCTCGTTCCACTCGTGGCCTTCTCCATAGAGTTCGAAGATACGCTCCCAGAATATGGCGGACAGCAGTTCGTCCTTGTCAGCGAAAGTCCGGTTCTCCCATGACGGCATGTCCGAATCCTCCTCGCCGTCAGGCACGCTGTGGCGGGCACGGGCATGCAGCACTTCGATGTATTGCCGGGCTGAAGCCTCGTCGTCAAGATATGCAGCCGCCTCGGCAGCATTGAGATAGACCTCGGCAAAACGCATGAAGTAGAAGTCGTGGTCTCCCTCGTCGTAATTGTAGGAATAGCTCCAGTATTTCCTGAAATAAGGGAAGCACTGGTATTTGTCGGCATCATTGGATGAGGAGATGTGCGTGTTAAGGATCTGAGGATATATCTTCGTCGGATTGTCCGATATGGTGGTCTCGTATTCATAGAAATACAAGGTGGCATCGATGCGCGGATCCGAACCGTTCATGTAGAGGGTGACGTCCTTGCCCTTGAACTTCACGGTTTCAAGGTCTCCGGGATAAGTCTCGCACCATTTCTGGAACACCCACCTGTTCGGCCTCCAGCGTCCCATGTTTCCGTTTGTCTTGGCAGGATCGACATGCGAAGAGCCGGCAGGGAACTTGGGAAGGACACGCTCGGACATATATGAAGTGAGCCCGCAGGTCGGCGTGTAAGTGAGCGAGAATATCTGTTCGGGATTCATCCATGCGTCATAGCCGTTGCGGCTGAACTCAGGAGTGAACATGAACAGGTCGGAGAACTTCTCCACAAGCCTGTACCGGCATTCCGCATCATATGTATCCGTACCAGGAATGATCCTTTCGGCATATTCCAATGCCTTTGCATAGGCATCGGCAGCCGACGAAATGCCTATCGCGCTGAAATCCGGTGCACGGCCTTCCTTGGAAGAGTCCCAGAAATTGTCGTCAGGAGACGCGAGGAGCGATCCTATGGTCACATAGACGCTCGACAGGAAGGCTACAGGAGCATATCTGTCCGGTCTCGGTACGGAGAAGCCGATTTCCTTCACACGGGCAGGAGAGCGCATGTACTGAGCCGCATATTCGAAGTCTTCGATGATCTGCATGTACACCTTCGAGAAATGGGTGCGCGGGCAGTTCGTAGAAGATTCGACGGATATTGTCTCCAGACGCAACGGCAGGTCGCCCCAGAGCCTGACGGCAGAGAAATACAGCACTGCCCTGTAGAAACGGGCCTCGGCCTCGATCTCCTTCTTGTAGGACTCGTCCACCGGTGAATCGGGAAGACTGGCTATCAACACGTTGCATCCGTTTATCGCATTATAGATGTAACGGAAGAACTTGTTGTTGGTATCGGTGGTGGAATACTGGGTGAAATACAGCGACGACTCCCACTTATGCTTGTTCAGTCGTGCCGAGCCGGCCCAGTGCGTCAGGCCTGACGGGATAGAGAAGATCTCCATAGGCTCGCCTGTGAAGCCGAATGTACCCGAAAATTTCGCTATAATGCCGAATACGTCGCTTTCAAGCATCTCCTCGGTGGAATATGGTGAGGAAATACCCGTCGTCTGCTTCTCCTCCAGAAAACTGCTGCAGGAACACAGGAAGGCAAGCGCACCTATAAAAAGCATCATCTTTTTCATATATCGCATCTCCTTAGAATCTTAGTTTCACATCAAAGCTGTATGTGCGCGGTATCGGCGCCGAAGCTATGTCCACGCCCATGCGCTTCACATTCGCTCCGAAAGAATTGTTGACCGGACTCCACCCTGTGTATTCCGTCAGCACGAAGACATTGGCACACGACAGGCCGAAGGAAAGGCCCTTGAGCACCTTCTGCTTCTTCGACTTGAGCGGCACCGAATAGCTCAACGACAGGTCGGACATACGCAGGTAAGAGCCGTCCTCGACCGTCCTTGTCGAGAATATGGCATCGTCTCCGCTCATCTTCGCCAGTCCCGGCCACTTATTGCTCCTGTTTTCAGGAGTCCAGGCATTGACATATGCAGACTTGCGCACATTATGGTTCGGCTGGTACACATCGTATTCCTGAGTGTTGCTCAGATTGAAGATGTCGAAGCCGTAAGCTCCCGAGAACTGTGCGTTCAACGTGAGGCCCCGCCATGAGATCGAAGTATTGAAGCCGTAGGTGAATTTCGGAAGCGGATTGCCGATGATGGTGCGGTCGCCTTCCTCTATATATCCGTTTCCGTTCAGGTCGGCATACTTGACATATCCCGGGCCTCTTGTATCACCTTCGGCAAAGCCCGGTCCGGTCTCCCCTTCCTGCACGATGCCTTCCATGATGTAGCCGTAGAAAAGGCCCATAGGCTGTCCTTCGATGAAGATGTTTATAGGATCGGTGTTTCCGGAATTCTGGAGCACGGAGCCGTTGAAGTAGCTGACCTTCCGCTTGCTGTCACGGGTTATCCAGAGTTCACCGCTGTTGCCGCTTTCCCCGACGTCAATGATGGTGTTCCGGTTGAAGGATATGTTCCCGCCGAGAGTCCATTCCACTCCGGCGATCTGCACAGGAACTGCCTCGACGGTAATTTCCATTCCCTTGTTCCTTATGCAGCCGTCATTCATGGCTATGGTCTCGAAGCCGGTCGAAAGGGCCACGTTCTTCGTCTGGAGCAGGTCACGCGTATCCTTGAGATACATGTCATACGTCAGCGTGAAGCGTCCCCTCCACAAGGACAGGTCGAGTCCGACGTTATACTGCTCCGATGTCTCCCATTTGAGTTCGGGATTGTTGATGTTGGACGGATATATGGCAGTTTCCTCACCGCTTGATGCATAATGGTTGCCGACAGCGCCCGAACCATAGGTCGCAAGCGTCTGGTAATTCGAGATGGCCTGGTTTCCGACACGTCCCCAGCCGACACGCAGCTTGGCATTGGACACGACCGGTATTGTGAACCAAGGTTCGTCCGCGATTCTCCATGCGAAGGCGAATGACGGGAACTGTGACCATTTGTTGCTGCCCTGGAAACGGCTCGAACCGTCGAAACGATAGGTCGCCGTGAGGACATAACGGTCGTCATAATTGTAGACGGCACGAGCAAAGAAGGACAGGAGGCTGTTGGAGCCTTCCGCATATCTGAAGCTTGCATAGCGCGGATCCGACAGGTTGAGGTCGTTGATGTCCGGCAGCTCCTGAGGAAGATTCTTTCCCTGCACGTTCTCGGTCATGGTGCTTACGCGTGAAAGCGACTGTCCCACTGTGCCCTGAAGGTTGTGCCTGCCCATCTTCTTATTGAACATGACGAGATTGTCCAGATTGTATCTTACATTGGTCCCATGTCCCCAGCCTATGGTGTTTCCGTCGGTCGGAGCAAGCTTCGAAGCACGGGTCTTCACACGTGACTGAGCCTGAAAATCACCTCCGAAAGTGGATTTGACGGTGAGCCACGGGAGTATCTTCCATTGCGCGAAGAGCGAAGGATTGATACGGTAGCGCTCGGACGTGTTCTTGCTGAGTTTCAGCCATCTGTTAGGGCCGTACATGAGTTCGCCGTCATCTCCTATATCCGCCTCAAGGTCGTCAGGGTCGGCGGTGACATATGGCCTCGTCCTCATCATCGAGCGCAATATTCCCGACGCTCCTGTCAGGGTGCCTCCTGCGGAAGCCGCGTTCACAAGGTTGGAGAAGGTGTAGCCGAAACCGGACTTGAAGCCGACGGTGAAGTTGCGGAAGAGCTTCTTCTCAAGATTCAGACGTACGGTAAGATTGTCCGAAGACGTATTCCTTAGTATACCCTCGTTATGATTGTATCCTGCGGAGAAGAGATAGTTGCATCCCTTGGAATTGCCGCTCACGGACACATAGTAGCGCTGGCTTATGCTCGTACGCATCACATAGTCCTGCCAGTCGATCGGCACGACGTTGAGATTGTCGCCCATCACATACTTTCCGTTGCCGTCACGCAGTTCCGGATCCTTGAATATCTTCTTCAGGGTCGAGGTGGAGGCGGAAGTGCCGAGCGCGTCAAGATAGCCGACGAAATCATCCAGATTCATGACATCGAGCTTGTTCAGCCTGTGGTTTACGGACATGCCGGCATTGAACCTCAGCTGGGGGCTCGTGCTTCTGCCCTGCTTGGTGGTGATGAGGATCACGCCGTTTGCGCCCTGAGAACCGTAAATGGCCGTTGCCGAAGCATCCTTCAGCACTTCCATCGAGGCGATGTCCTGCGGGTTGATTCCCGAGAGGCCGTTGGTGGTCTCGTTGGAATAGTAGTCATAGCCGGCAGTGAGGGACGTGACGCTTTCCGATTCGCCGTTGATGATGATTCCGTCAACGACATAGAGCGGTTCGGTCCTGCCTGTGAACGAGCCGAGGCCGCGCACCCTTATGGAGATTCCCGAATCCGGCGAGCCGCTGTTGGAAAGGACCTGTATGCCTGCCGCACGGCCGTCGAGTATCTGGTCGAGGCTTGTGCTCTTTGCCGCATCGTCCTCGTTTATGCGTACGGATGTCACCGAACCTGTAAGGTCCGAACGGCGCATCGCCCCATAGCCGACGACGACAACTTCGTCAAGGAGTTCGGCATCTTCCTTCAGCACTATATCGATGACGGCACGGCCGTTCACATCGACAGTCTAGCTCTTGTAGCTCACACATGTCACCACAAGCTTCAGTCCCTTCTCCGACGGTATCCGAAGCGACCAGCGTCCGTCCAGATCGGTAACGGTTCCGACGGAGGCACGTCCTTCAAGAAGCACGGCAGCTCCGATGACAGGCTCACCCTTGACATCCTTCACTGTTCCTGATACGGTAACATCCTGGGCAAAGGCACATAGTGCCGAAAGGAGCGTACCGATAAACATCAGCAATATCTTTTTCATAATAACTTTTCCATTAACAGATTACCATTTCTCAGAATGTCACGGAAAGACCTGCGACAATACTGCGGGACATGGGGTATGAGCCATAATCAAGGCCGTTCGACATTGCGCTCATGCCGAAGCTGTTCACATCGGGATTCCATCCGCTGTAGCCTGTGAACGTACACAGGTTGCGGGTGCTCAGCTGAACCGAAAGACTCTGCATCCATTTCACCTTTACCGGCACACTGTAGCGAAGTCCCAGTTCGTTCACCCTCAGGAAGTCTCCCTTCTCCACATAGTCCGGACTCAGTACCGGTGCACAGCCAGAAGGCATGCCCTGCTCGAGGATGAGACGGTTGAGATTTGCGATATGGTGGCCGGCGGCTCCGTCAAGCCCGAGGGAGACGGTGAAGCCTCCGATACGGACTGAAGTCGAGAACCCTCCATATATTACAGGCACCGTGTTCGCCAGAAGCATCCTGTCCGCTTCCGTCACGAGTCCTTCACCGGTCTGGTCCATATAGCTGCCGTCGCTGTCTGTGAGATAGCCGACAAGCATGCTGACAGGATAGCCCGGAAGGTTGCATGTCGCGCACATGCCGCCGCCGATCTCATTGCCCATGAAGTCAGCCGCTCCAAGGGAGACCAGACGGTTCGTATTCCATGCGAGAACGGCATTCATGTTCCATTCCACCTTCCCTGTCGCCACCGGACGTGCATCAAGCTCGAATTCAAGGCCGCGGTTGGCCACAGAGCTTGATGCGCCATATGTGATGCGGTCGTACCATTTTCCTCCGAAGACGAGCCTGTCGGAAAGGAATCCGAACTTCGCTCCGGCATGCCACTCCTTGGTCAGAAGCTTCATCATGTCTTCCTCAAAAGGCATGTATTTCTCGTAGCCGCTCCATCCGTATCCGCCGGCAAGCCTGATCGCCGACACCTTTTCATTGTCCGGCAGCAAGAGTTCGGCGAGATTCATCCATGCGGACGCTGCCGGAAACAGATCCTTCACATCCCAGCCGTATTCCGGAGTGACGTCCGCACGCATGACGAGATCTGCACCGATGGCAGACTTCCATTCATAGGTTATGTCCGCATAGGCTCCGAGATGGAAATATTCATTGCTGAAGACATGGTTGTATCTTTCCGTATTTCCGAGGGCGACGCCTTTGCCCCTGAGTTCGTCGGTCACGAAGTTGCGTGCGTTTATCGTATTGAGCTTGTCGCCGTTGCCCGTCAGAGAAGCGCCGACGACAGCCGTCAGATTATGTTCAAGATTGAAATAGCGGTGATATGTGAGCCTGGCGTCGGCATTGTAGCCGAAAAGCATCGAAGACATCACTGATGCGGCACCGCCGTTTGGATTCTCATCTGAAATCATTCCGAGCCCCACATGCCTTCCATACCAGATGACCCGCTTGTTTTCCTGAAGATCGAGGCCGGCGCTGAACTTCAGGGCAAGATGGCGTGTGAAGTTGAGCTGCAGCCATGCGGACATCACGCCGCGATAATCTTCAGTATCGTCATCATATTCGCTGAGCCATGTCTCCTGCGTGACATTCTCTGAAAGCGAAGGATCGCGCAGGGCAAGCGTATAGGAAGGACAGCCGACCCATGCCGTTCCTGCCGGAGACGACGATTTTCCGACACTCAGGAGCGCATTCAGCCCGAACCACACGAGCCTGTCGCTTCCCGACGTCTCGTAATTTCCCCTGACCGTTCCGTAGCTGCTTCCGTTGCGTTTGAGCACGCCGTCGATGGAGCGGAACGAGCCGGACACATTGTAGCTGTTTCCGCCGGCGCTTCCGCTTACACCGACCGTATGGCTGTGGGATATGCCGTATCCCTGCACTCCTGAAGCAGCCATGTTCAGGGAGACATCAGAGTTCCAGCGTATGTCAAGTTCACGGCCGGTGCTGCGCTTCGTCCTGATGATCACGACACCGTTCGCGCCTCTTGCGCCATATATGGCTGTCGCAGAAGCATCCTTCAGGACCTCGATGCTTTCTATTTCGGACGGAATGAGGAAGGACAGCGGATTCAGCGCTGAAGAACAGCTCTTCCCGTCATACTGCCAGAACGCATCACGGTTGTCGTTGAGATTCTGCGAAATCATCACTCCGTCCACGATGTAGAGGGGCTGATTGTCCGAACGCAGCGAGTTGATGCCCCTTATGTTCACATTCACGTTTCCGACCGGATTGCCGTCAAAGGAACCCACGTATACGCCGGCGACTTCTCCACGAAGCATGTCTGCGACCGTTTCCTGAGCCTTGGCGGACATCGCGGAAAGGCCGAGCACAAGGCAGAATATTGTCTTTAAAGTATTTTTCATAGGCTGTTACTCGTAATGCAGGATGAACTTGGAAAGATGGCAGACCCTGTTGCCCAGACCGATGAACCTGTAGACTTCCCCAGGCTGAGGCTGGCCGTTCACATCCTTGCCGCCCTCACCGAGGTTCAGGACGAAATGGTCATCCACTCCCTGCTCCGTGAAATCATACGAATCGCTGAGGACGATACGGTTGTCGTCGTCCATGTTCTCCATCCTTGCCTTTATCTTATATTCCTTGTCATCTCCCTTAAGGAAGATCTCTACAGTCTTCAGGGTGCATCCTTCGATACCCGGGAAAGCGACAAATCCCCTGTTGCTGCCCACCTTTGTCTTGTAGACGATGTATGAATCCTTGAAATTAATCAGACGTACAGATATTTCATACTCGTTTTCACCGCACATGAACCTGTGGGATGTCACCTCTGCAGAGGTCTTCGCAGGAAGGGACGGAGTGTAGATGTCGGACGAGAAGTCTATGGTCATGAACGGCCTCTGGGTATATGTGACTTCAAGAGGTTCAAGACCTTCCACCTGAGGAACGATACGTATCAGGCCTTCGGAAAGGACAGCCGGATCACAGCCGCTGTTCGTATACGTGAATGTGATTTCCTGTCCTTCACCAGCCTCACCGGATGTTCTGGACAGTTCGATTCCCGTCAGACCGTCCTCAACCGCCTCAGCAGTCCACGCACAGTTGGTCGTGAATACGAGCCTTCCCTCCTCATCCGGCGAGAGCTGCGTATCCGCCGGCTCTTCAAGCCTCAGATACGGATCGGCCCCCGCCTGGATGACGGGAATGCTCTTGAAAAGCTGACCCTCAGAATACAGATTCAGGACTCCCTTGACAGGGGTTGTGGAGAAGTTGGTTTCAAATGTCACGGTAATGTCAGTCTCGTGTGCCGTGCCTGTGAGGTTGAAATGTTCACACACATCGATGGTGCCCCATTCGACCTGTCCTGAAAGGCCTACGGGATTGACGGCATTGTCCAGATGGGCATACCAGCTTCTGTTGGACCGGATGCGGATGACCTGCCGGTTCAGGGTCGTTTCGTCTGCAGATTCTGCAGGGGCGTACACGGAAGCCTTGTCGGTTTCCAGGATCATCGCCTCGCCTGCGGAACTGCCGTCAAGGCAGGCTGCGAGCATGAAGCCCGCAGCTGCCATGCAGCATATGTTTCTGAGAGTCATTGTATAAAGTGTCAGTTTATGTTGCTTATATTGCTGATTATATTACTTGTAAATCAGTTCGATGTATTCGACACATGATGTGCCCATTGTCGTTATTAATTTATACGAAGTATTTGCCTGTGCGGTTTCAGTGAAAATCACAGGTGATTCACCATCATTCTTTACATAAGGAGAGAATATGTGCGAGGCACGTAGCACGACATTGTTCATCATAGGGAATGCATATGTCAGCTTGTCGTTCACTTCGCTTTTATCAGCTTTGTACACTCCGGTCACATTCTTTGCATCTGCATCAGCCGTCTTGATGACCATGTTGGCAATGCCGTTCTGGGTATGGCTACGCCACGAAACCACGACATCCTTCAAGGTCTTGCCCTCAATCGCAGGAGTAATGACATATGCATTTTTTGCAAACTGTGCATAGCCATATGTTTTGTAAGTCATGGAAGAATAATCCATGGCATATGACTTACCATTGAATGTCACGACAATGGATGATTCCGGAGACTCTGCAAGATTCGTATTATGAGCATTCTTTGTAAAATTTACAAGTATGCTCGTATAATCCGTAAGATAATCCGCAGTCATGACGTTAGTAACGATGTCACCGAGATCAAGATACTCGTTGCGTACGATCGTTGCATTTTCCGAAGTGCGCTCGTACACCTTTCCGTCGGTCGTCGTGACGGTCACTGTCAGCGTGGCAGTTCCCGACGTAGGGAATGCAGTCACCACATACGTTCCGGCAGCCATAGCTCCTCCACCGTTTGTTCCGCAATAGACGAACTTGTTCTCCTGTCCGCTTATCGAAGGATTGCCTTCAGCATCAAATTCCACCGTACATTTCCCGGAAAGCTTCTTGTTGGAAGAGAACCTGATTCTGGAGATGTCGCTGCCCTCGCTGACCGTGAACTTGATGTAGCCGCAGAGATTCATCATTGTGCCTGAAAGCATGTTGGTCGCCTCATCCAGAACAGGTGAGCAGGCGGAGATGTTGGCTCCTTGAGTGAACGAATCCTTTTCAGCAAGCTGGAAGCTCGGAAGGAAGGTGGTCACGGCAACGGTGCCGGCATCTGCATCAGCAGCAAAATACGTTGCATCTATATTCTCGGATTTCAGATTCGGATATACGGCATAGAAAGGGCCTGAAGCATCAGCGAGAGTTCCTGTGAAGACATCCTCGGAATCGAAGATGAAGCCGTTGTTGTTTCCCGATGCATCGTAGATGGAGAGGTAGTCCTTTTCCTGCCATACCACAGCCTTGCCGTCAAGCGAAGATCTGGTCTGGGTTGAAGCAGTGAATGTATAGATGTCCGATGCATTTTCTTCCGATTCTTCATTTTCTTCAGGAGTTTCCTCCGGCACTGCCGGTGTTTCGGGATCGGAAGAAGCGGCTGGAGTCTCCTTTGTGCAGCCGGCCACGGCTATCACCGCAGCAAGCAGATAGATAAGTGTCTGTTTCATATTCATATTGTCATAGTGTTATTGATGTTTACCATTCCAGTTCATTGTCACCGCCTGTCAGCTCATTCACGAAGCTTGAATTCAGTACATTCTGCTCTATCTGTATCTCGACATAAGAGCATTCGGGCGCGACATAGGCGCGGTCAGTTACATTCTTTCTCATTGTCTTAATGTTTTTAATCATGTTATCATTCAATATCCCGGCATCCAGTCATACCAGTCCCCCATCCAGAGGTAGGACAGATCCACCTTCCATCTTCCTTCCACGAAGTGGAGGCAGAGTGTGTGCTTCTTGCCACGGGCGGAGTACACGGCATACCAGACATCGCATTTATAGTCTCTGTCTTTTTCAGAAAAGGTCACCTCAAGCATCTCCGGATCAGCAGGATTCCGTCTGTTCCTCTTCAGTTCGGCAGGCAGGAGCTCGTCACGGAGTTCCTCCGGCGTCCCTCCCATCGCAAGGACATGCTTCCCGTCGAACCAGGCGTACCTCACGGCCGAAGTGTCCCCTGTCTCATAGGCATTCATGAAGGCCGCAGCCACTTCCCGGGCATCCTCGGGGTATTCCTGTCCGTGCAGACAGAAGGCCGCCAGAAGGGCCGCAGCCAGAAGAGCAAGTCTTCTTCTCATGACCGTCAGAGGGTTACAAGGGTTTCAAGCAGTATATGCTGCTCGTTGTCACCGACCTGGATCATATAGTCACCCTTGTCGACGACCCATGAATGAGACGGCACGTCGAAGTGCTCGAAGGCATGCCTCGGAAGATGTACGGTCACAGTCCTTGCCTCACCCTTGCCGAGCTTCACCTTCGTGAATTCCTTGAGTTCGCGCACAGGACGCGGAAGCGAAGGTTCGACAGGGGCCACATATATCTGGGCGGCTTCCGCAGCCTCGACCTTGCCGGTGTTCCTTATGGTGAATGTCACGTCGAAGCCGTCACCCGCTGGCTTTGCCGAAATGTCCGAATACTCGAAGGTCGAATATGTGAGTCCGTAGCCGAAAGGATATGTCGGAGTGCGGTCGAACTTCTCGATGCCACGATAGCCCATGAACACACCTTCCTTGAAGTCAATGTGAGGGCAGAGGTCGAAGCGGTCGTTGTTCATGTACTTTATGAACTTGTCGGCATAGTAGCTGTCCGAAGCCGGATTGTTCTCGAACGTGCCCCACATCGTGAAAGGAAGCCTTCCTGAGAACGAGACCTTGCCGGAAAGAAGCTGTGCAAGCACAATTCCCGTATTCTCACCGCCGTACCATGCATACACGATGCCTGCGGCCTTGTCCTTCCATGCGTTCATGTCCACCTCGCAGCCGGCATGCACTATCACGATCACCCTTTCGGAAAGACCGGTGAGCCTGCGGATAAGTTCTTCCTGTTCCTCCGGAAGACCGAATTCATGGTCGCGGTTCTCGCCCTCGATACGCTTTCCGAGGCCGACCTCCACGATGACGGTCTTTGCAGACTTTATCTGCTCGTCCGTCGGTTCTTCAGCCAATACGACATCATAATCCTTTCCGAGGGCCTTCATGCCCTGGTATGTGGTGACATATCTGCCTTCGAACGGTGTGCACCAGCTTGACCCGCCGCCGGCAATCTGCCTGTCGGCATATGGACCTGTCAGCAGTATCGTGTTCTTACGTCCCTTTGCAAGAGGAAGCACACCCTCATTCTTGAGAAGCACAGGGCCTCCCAAAGCCGCCTCATAGGCATTTGCAGTACAGTACGGGTTGTCGAATTCGTCCGGTTTCCTTACAAGAGGACGGTCGAGCAGGCCGAAAGCGATGGCAGTCTGGAGGACATGCTGGCATTTCTCGTCTATCTCTTCCTCGCGTACGACTCCGTTTTCCACAAGGCGCTTCACCCTTTCATAGTCGTGGGTGAAAGGATTCGGCATCTCAATGTCGAGTCCGCCTCGGATACCGTTCAGAGTACTGTAGATTGTCTGCCAGTCGCACATGGTCGTTCCCTCGAAGCCCCAGTCCTCACGGAGAGTCTGACGGAGCAGATACGGGCTTTCGGCGCAGTGCACCGCATTGAGCCTGCCGCACGACGTCATCACGGCACCGACCTTAGCCTCCTGAACCGCCTTGCGGAACGCCTCGAAATAGATTTCATGGAGGGTGCGCTCATCCACATTGTGAGTCACGACGAAACGGTCCCACTCCTGGTTGTTCACGGCGAAATGCTTTGCAGTGGCGATGACATCATGGGACTGTACGGCCTTGATGAAGGAAACGGCCATTTCTCCCGACAGATACGGGTCTTCACCATAATAGTCGAAATTGCGTCCGGCAAAAGGAGCACGGTACAGATTGATGCCGGGACCGAGAAAGAATCCGACTCCGCGCGCACGGGCATCAAGTCCCAATGCATCACCTACAAGTGAAGCGGAGCGTCTGTCGAAACTTGCAGCCAGCGAGATGCCGCAAGGATAAAAGGTACATGGCTCGGTACGACGCACCTTGTTGTTGATGCCGCAGGGGCCGTCCGCCATGGGAATAGGCTGGACACCAAGTTCCGGCACGCATGCCAGCACGTTGATGTTCAGGTCGATTGAATCCGGATGATACTTTCCGCTGATCACGCGCAGCTTCTGCTCCAGATTCATCTTTCCGATCAGCTCCGCAGCCCTTGCCTTGTGTGCCTCAGTGATTTCAACGGTCTTGAAATCCTGTGCAGACAGGGAGAGTATGCCCGCCAACGGAATAATCAGGATTGATAATGCCTTCTTCATAATATTGTGCTTTGGAATTATGTCTTTCCTGACACAAAATTAGGAAGAGGTCCTCTGACGGGGCCGAAAAAAAATACCATATTGTTTCAAAAAAATACCACCGGAAAAATACGGCCTGCAGGCTATTCCTCCGCATCTTTTGCATACTCGGCCGGGGTCTTTCCGAAGAAGTCACGGAAGCATTTCGAGAAATATGAAGGCGTGCTGAAACCGACCATATAGCAGACTTCGGAAGGTATGACACCCTTCCTTCGGAGAATCTTGGCCGCCACATTCAGACGCTTCGCCCTGATGTATTCGACAGAGGTCATGTTGAGCAGTCCGTTCATCTTGCGGTTCAGTGAAGAATGGCTCATGTGCAGTTCGTTTTCGAGCTGCCGCACGTTGAAGTCCTCGTCGCTGATGTGGGCCTCGACTATGGCATCCAGATTCCTCAGGAACTCGACATCTCTGTCCTCTATGTCGAATCCGGCAAGATTGTCCTGTTCGTCGGACTCCTTCTGTATGCTCGCACGCAGCGACATGCGCTTGCGCAGGATGCCGTTTATGCATGAGACAAGATATTCGACCGTGAAAGGCTTGACGAGATAGAGGCTTGCGCCATTCTCCATGCACTTTATCTTGGTGCTTTCATTGGATATTGCGGAAATCACCACAACCGGAATATGCGAATTCTCGAAGTCGCTGCTGAGACGTCTGCAGAACTCGACTCCGCCCATTCCCGGCATACTGACATCCGTGAGAATCACATCGACCCTGCATTTCGCTATGATCTTCAGGGCCGCCTCGGCAGATTCCGCCGATATGACATTGAACATCTGCTTCATCCTGTCCTGAAGGAAGCTTGAAAGCTCGTGATTGTCTTCGACCAGAAGCACGACAGGCTGCTTCGTGCCCATATCCATGTCCGGTTCATCCTCCTCCGCCTCGACAGGATCCGGAGCTAAAGCGAGCGTAAGTTGGAATTCGGTCTTCTGCGAAGGCGAGAGGGCCAGAGAACCGCCCTGAAGTTCAGCATAACGTCTCGCCACCGAAAGGCCGATTCCGAATCCCTGAGAGTAGCGCGTCTTGTCGTCCGTAAGCCGGACGAAAGGCTTGAATATCTCGATACGTTTGTCTGTCGGTATCTCCGCTCCGTCGTTTCTTACACATATGACCACAGTGCCGTCCTTCACCGCAGCCTCAACCTCAATATAAGAATCAGAATACTTCAGAGCATTGTGTATCAGATTGTTGAGTATCTTGTTTATGGCCTTCTCATCCACTATGGCCATAATCTGTTCTTCGGAATGTATGAAATCCAGCTTCAGGTTCCTGTTTCTGGCCGTCTCCGAAAAATTGAAGCAGATGTAGCTGAGCTTCGCGACAATATCCATAGGCTGAAGCTTCATCGTCTCGTGGTCGTATTCCTCTATCCTGATGAATTCGAGAAGTTCCTTCGACAGACGGTCCAGATAGTCCGTGCTGTTGTCTATTATCTGAAGTTCCTCGCGGGTATCCTCGGAAAGGCCATCAAGCGAATGCAGATACTTCAAAGGCGTCTTCATCAGCGTCAGCGGCGTCTTGAACTCATGCACGACGGTCTGAAGGAGCTCCATCTTGTTCTGCACCATCTCCACTTCCTTTGCGCGCTTCACCTCCTCGATATCCTTCTGATGCTTCTTCTTCTCCACCCTGTCGAGAATCAGCACGACCGTGCCGACGATGAAGACTATGGCCAGGACTATCATGGCTATGCCGACCCCCGAAAGCAGGAACGGCGGTTCTATCACGATCCGGACAGGCTTATGGCCAGTCACATTCAGAGTGTAGTTTCCGTACGGCACATTGAACCAGGACATCTCCATTGTAGAGGAAACATCCGCAGGCTCGCTGTCATACCCATCAAGCTGCGCATACACGGTACCGGGCCAGTCCTCCAAAGGTGTCGAGAACCTGAAGCGGAAAGAATTCTGACCGGCTGTCAGACGTATCTCATCCACAAGGTTCACATTTTCTCCGGCAATCCTGTCCCTGTCCTTATGCGAGCTTACGGGCACTTCGCCGATATACATTTCCGAGAAATCAAGGCTGGCCAGAGGGGCGTCGTCGTCAAAATCCTCCGGATCGAACGAGATGAAACCATCGGCCGAGCCCATGAGGGAAACGCCCGAAGAAAGTTCCTTCACCGACGTCAGGGAATTGTTCAGCAGACCGGAATTGACCGTATACATATTGAGCGACCCTCTTTCAGGATCGAAGTCGAAGAGTCCCACCGTGGAGGTTATCCACATATGGCCTCTGTCGTCCTGAAGCGCATTAAGCAGCGAGCAGTTCGAAAGACCCGGGAGGTCGATGCTGTGGAAGACCCTGAACCTGTCCGCATCGGGATCGTACCTGTATATGTCGGCATTCCTGCCTATCATCCATATGCCTCCGTCATCGTCCACAAACGGCGACGACACCATCTCGCCGACATCCTCCCTGTCCTTGGAAGACACATATCCCTGCGCCGTGCCCTTTGCCCTGTCGTAGCGGAACACACCGTTTATATATGTACACGCCCATATCATACCGTCCCTGGTCTGGACGAAATCCACGACGTTACCATATTTGGAAGTTCCCAAGCACTCGAACGTATCATCCTCCTCCCTGTATTCGTACATGCCGCCCACAAGACTTACAAGCACCTTTCCGCCCTTTCCCAGATGGATCGACATCACCCTGTTGTTCACGACCTCCCCTTCAAGCTCGAACCGGTCGTAGCAGCGCAGACTTCCGTCGGACAGGTCCAGACGGTACAGCCCCTCATACGAACCCAGCCACAGACGGTCACCCTCCGCACACACCCACGTCAGGAAGACCGGAAGCCGCCTGTTCTTCACGACATCGATGCGGCCGGTCGCAGGATCATACTTCAGCAGTCCGAGGCGTTCGGTCGTCATCCATACCGTCCCATCCTCACCCTCGTCTATGCACGTGACCACCTTGCCGGACATGGATACTCCCGAAGAAGTGACATAATGGCGTTCGAACTTGCTGCTTCCGCACGAAGAACGGTTCAGTCCCCTTGTGTTCAGTCCCACCCAGAGCCTGCCGTCCTTGTCCATCGCCGAACATGTGACAAAATTTTCTGCCAGCGAGAAACGGTCATCGGGATCATGTCCGAAATGGGAGACTTCGTCATTGAGCACATCAAAACGAAGAAGGCCGTATGTCGTGGAAATCATTATATATCTTTCCCCTACGAACTCGACATGGTTCGGTTTCTGCCCCTCCATCCACCTGTAGACGACCTCCACGCTCGCACGGCTGAGGTTGATGCGGCATAGACCATGTGTCTTCGAGGTGACATACACCACGTCATCGGATCCCGGACTCAGCACAGGGGCATGAAGTTCGTCATTGAGGAACATGTCCGTATCCTTCCCGAGATCCACGGGAAGCATCCTGTCCGTGCGCTTGTCGAATATGTACACATTGTCCGCGCTCCGGCATACGAAGAGTCTTTCATTGCTGAGCGTCGTCATCTTGGCATACATCCTCTTCCACTTGCTTCTGAACCTGAGGAAGCCTTCCTCGACATTGCAGGAGAAGATGCCCTCGCCTGTGATGTCCATCCACACGTTTCCGCTGCCGTCTGCATGGAGATGGTTCACGACCCCGTCCGGGATATGCCCGTCCGCGTCGCACGGCAGGCGGAAGCTGTCCGATGAATAGTCGTAGACGGCCACTCCCCGCGAGGTGCCGATCCATACCTGACCAGTGGAATCCTCGCACAAGGCACCGACATAGTTTGCGTCTATACCTATGTCACGACGAGTGTATGACTTCATCCTTGTGCCGTCATAACGGTTCAGGCCCATGTACGTGCCCACCCAGACATATCCCCTGCTGTCCACAAGAATGCTGCGGACTCCGTCGTTGGAGAGTCCGTGGGACTGCATCGTCATGTTTATGAACGATGGAGACGCCGTCGCAGCAAAGCAGACGGCAAGACACAGGAGAAGACTGGTTATGAATTTACGCATCATCATGTGGTCCGGAAGTTCCGGTGCAAATCCGTTACGATGCAAAGTTAAACAAGATTTCAATATTGTGTCACGGCTATGCCGCCGGCGTATCGCGATAGGTATTTTTTTGCAAGAATCGGGGATATTTTTTCCTATGTCCCTGCCCCGCAACCGGTAATTTTGCGCTTCGAAAGTCAAACTAAAACACATAAGGATGGGAACACTTGATCTGATGACCGTAGCCATATTCTCGGTGGCGGTACTTGTGACAGGCATTTCGCTCTCGCGCACAGGAAAGGACATGAAGGGATTTTTCGGCGGAGGAGGAAATGTGCCCTGGGGCATGAGCGGCCTTTCGCTCTTCATGGGATTCTTTTCGGCCGGCACCTTCGTAGTATGGGGTTCGCTTGCATATTCACACGGCCTCGTCGCCATAATCATACAGCTGACGATGTGTCTGGCGGGATTCGCCGTCGGCACCTTCGTGGCAGGTAAATGGCAGCAGACGGGCTGCCTGACAGCCGCGGAATACGCCACCGAAAGGCTCGGTGAAAAGACGCAGAAGGCCTACACATACATATTTCTTGCAGTATCGATATTCACGACAGGCTCGTTCCTGTACCCGGTGGCAAAGATAATAGAAGTGGCTGCCGGCGTACCGCTGACGACATCCATACTCGTTCTCGGAATCTTCTGCATCATCTACGTGTCATTGGGAGGCCTGCGCGGAGTCATGGTGACGGACGTGCTCCAGTTCGTGATACTGATGGCGGCCGTCGTCATCGCCATCCCGCTTTCATTCGGAAAGGTCGGCGGAGTCGGAGAATTTCTCGAAAAGGTGCCGGAAGGCTTCTTCAGATGCTTCAACGACGAGTATTCACCTCTGTTCATCTTCGCATTCTGCATCTACAACGCAGTGTTCCTCGGCGGAAACTGGGCGTATGTGCAGAGATATACGGCAGTGAAGGGCACTTCGAGCGCCAGGAAGGTCGGCTGGCTGTTCGGTGCGCTGTACATTGTCAGCCCTGTGCTCTGGATGCTTCCTCCGATGATATACAGGATATACAATCCGGGGCTTGAAGGCCTTGAGAACGAGAACGCCTACCTGCTCATGTGCAAGGAGGCCCTCCCGTACGGATTCCTCGGGATGATGCTCGGCGGAATGATATTCGCCACCGCAAGCTCGCTGAACTCCACCCTCAACATATCGGCAGGAGTGTTCACAAACGACATCTACAGAAAGCTGCGTCCGGAGTCTTCGCAGAAGCATCTGATGAGGATGGCGCGCATGTCCACGATATTCTTCGGTCTTCTGGCCATCGTGGTGGCGCTTCTTGTCAAATCGATGGGAGGCATAGTGAACGTGGTGATAAGCGTTGCAGCACTCACGGGAGTGCCTCTGTATCTGCCGCTCATATGGTCGCTCTACTCAAGACGGCAGAACGGCAGGACGCTCATGGGCGTGACGCTTTCGTCCCTGACTGTCAATCTGCTGTTCAAGTTCGTCACCCCTCTCTTCGGTCTGAGCCTCGGCAGAGGGATGGAGATGCTTGTGGGTACGATGGTTCCGGTACTGATGCTTACGGTAATCGAGATCGTGCTTGCCAAAAGAGGATACGTAGATCCGATGGCTTCGGAATACGCCGGAAAGGCAGCGGAAGGCAGGACCGATGACGTCGGAGACGGAGATGGCGGTGCCGCTGACGGCGAGGAGACCAACCGTTTCACATCGAAGGTGCTCGGCATAAGCATCACGGCGGCAGGTGCGGCAATCCTCGTGCTCGGACTCATAAGCCCGGCCAAGGCAGTCCCTGTCACAGTCGCTTCCGCTGTGCTTCTCTTAGGTCTCGTCATACTTATAAGGAACAGGAAATGATATTTGAAAGCTTCAATCCGGAGCGTTCCCTCAAGAAGGAGGAACGTTCATATGATCTTGTCGTGATCGGAGGAGGTCTCACGGGAGTGTGCTGCGCCCTGACTGCCGCGCGCGAGGGTATCAAGGTATGTCTCGTGCAGGACAGGCCCGTGCTCGGAGGCAACTCTTCAAGCGAAGTGCGCGTCTGGGCCCTCGGAGCGACATCCCATCAGGGAAACAACAACAGGTGGTCACGCGAAGGCGGAGTGATAGACGAGATACTCACGGAAAATCTCTGGAGGAACAAGGAGGGAAATCCGCACCTCTTCGACATGCTGCTGATAGACAAGGTGCTGGCGGAAAAGAACATCACACTGATGCTGAACACCATCGTGTTCGACATACGCAAGTCCTCGGCAAGCCGCATCAGGAGCGTCCTTGCCCTCAACGCATCATCCGAGACCATGTACGAACTGTCTGCAGGACTTTTTGCCGACTGCTCGGGAGACGGCATCGTGTCCTATCTTGCCGGCGTTCCTTACCGTATGGGAGCGGAAGAAAAGGAGGTGTACGGAGAAGGATTCGCTCCCGACCCCGAAAAATACGGCGAACTCATGGGCGACACCATATTCTTCTACATGAAGGACACCGGCCGCAAGGTGGAATACAAGGCCCCGTCATTCGCATTGAAGGATGCCGGAAAATACATTTCAAAGATTCACAATCCGGAATATTTCAACACAGGGCATCACGGATGCAAATACTGGTGGCTGGAATACGGAGGAAAATGCGACACGGTGCATGACACGGAAAAGATAAAGCTTGAACTATGGAAGGTGGTATACGGGATATGGGACCACATCAAGAACTCCGGCGCACATCCCGAGATGGACACGTGGACTCTGGAGTGGGTCGGAGTGATTCCGGGCAAGCGCGAAAGCCGCAGATTCAAGGGAATGTACACGCTCACGCAGCAGGACATCGTGGAGCAGACGTCATTCCACGACACCGTCTCCTATGGCGGATGGGCCGTCGACCTGCATCCGGCCGAAGGTGTGTACGCACCGGGGCGTGCCTGCAACCAGTGGCATTCTAAAGGCATATACGGAATTCCGTTCAGATGCTTTGTCAGCAAGGATGTAGAGAATCTGATGTTCGGCGGACGCATCGCAAGTTCGTCACACGTGGCGAACGGCTCGATGAGGGTGATGTGCACATGTGCCCATGGAGGACAGGCCATTGGCATGGCGGCGGCACTCTGTACTGTCTACGGCCATGTCCCGGCATATTATACGGAAGCCGGCAATGTGAAGGAGCTTCAGCACGCTCTGGAAGCACGCGGGCAGTTCATACCGGGATTCGAGGAGGCCGACAAGAACAATCTCCTCAATTCGGCTTCCCTCACCTCAAGCCGTCCGTTCCTGTTCAGAGGATTCCGTCACGACGCAGGATTCATGCCGCTGGAGTTCTCCACAGCCCTGCTGCTGCCCGTCCGGAAAGGCAATGTGCCCGGCATCAGCATACCGGTCGAAGCCACGGAGGCAACGGAACTGACGGTAGAGCTCAGGACGAGTTCTAAAGTCCGCAACTTCACTCCCGATGTGACCTTGGAGACTGTGAGGATTCCTCTCGAAGCGGGCGCAAGCACTGTTTCATGGTCGTTCAGGCACGTGATTGACTGTGACAGATACGTATTTGTCTGCCTCATGCGCAATCCCCATGTAAAGGCAGGATGCAGCTGTGAGCTTGCACCGGGAATCATGACAGTATACAATCATATCAATCCGGCAGTTTCGAATTACGGCCGTCAGGATGCTCCGGAAGGCACAGGCTTCGAATCGTTCGAATTCTGGTGTCCGAAAAGAAGGCCGGCGGCAAGGAACCTTGCGGTGACGCTGAAACAGACGCTTGACATATACGGGACAGACAATCTGAGAAACATTCTGAAAAGGCCGCTCAGGCAGCCTGACTGCTGGGCGTGTGACGATGCGGAAGCGGCAGTGGAGCTGACATGGAAGCATGAGGTGGAGATAAAGGAGATCACACTTTTCTTCGACACGGACACCGACCATGCCATGGAGACCGTACAGATGGGCCATACCGAAAATGTCATGCCTCAGTGCGTCCGCTCGTACAGGATATATGAGGGTTCAGGAAGGCCCGTATATGTAAAGACGGAGAACCATCAGGCAGTCAACCATATGATTTTGGACAGGCCTGTACGCACCTCGCGGCTGCGCATCGAAATGGACAGACCGGAATCCTGCCCCGCATCCCTGTACCATATGATCATAAAATGATATTTTTTATAACTTTATCCGAAATAATCAGACACTATGACCAGAATCTTCATCACACTGCTTCTTTCCATACTGACCTGCTGCACATCGGAACTGAACGCAGAAATCACCGACATAAATGCGCAAAGTGCAGTCAACGGCAAGAAGGAAGCCGTCATACAGGACATCGAAGGCAACATATTCGAAGGCATCACACGAATCACAGAAGCCGGCAATGCCGGACACGCCCTGTATCTGCGCGGCAATACTCTTTACTGCGGTTCGGGTACTGAAGTCCTCGTCTTCGACGTCTCGGATCCGCTGGCACCGAAGCTCCGCTCAAGATGCAGCATCTACGGCTGGGTACGTCAGCTTGTGGCAGATGACAAGGCCATTTACGTCACGGCACGCGGCCAGGGACTGAGCATCATCGACGCTTCCGACCTGGACAACCTGAAATTCGCCAAGAGATACGACACCATCGAGCTTGCGACCGGCGTCGATGTGGCAGGCGACGTTCTCTTCGTGACGCTTCGAGGCTACGGAGTGGAATTCGTGGACATATCGGACATCTACAATCCCCAGCACATATATTGCCAGAAGACCCCGGAAAGCCAGAGCTGCTGGTACCAGAACGGGTATCTGTATTCAGGAGAATGGGCCAAGGGACTAGTGACCACGATAAAGGCATCGGACATGTCGGACATCAGGATCCTGTCCTCCGACAACCTTTACGGCTGCGGCGACGGCCTCTCCACATTGGGTGACAGGCTTTATGTCGCCACAGGCCACCATGCAAGGCACACGGACATGTCTTCGGAAGAAGCTCAGGGCATGGGACACGGACTCGACATTTTCGACATATCCGATCCTGCAAAGCCTTCATTCATCTCGCGCGTACAGTTCGACAAACTCTACAAGCGCGGCTCCGGCGACTGGTGGACAGTGCGTCCGAGCGCAGACGGCAAGACGCTCTTCGTTGCAGACACATTCAACGGGCTGTATGCAGTGGATGCCTCAGACGAGAAGAATCCCAAGATTGCAGGACGGGTGTTCATAGGGCAGACAGGCAAGCCGGCAGAACCGGCGACCTACGTATCTTCAGTCGCCGTCGGTGACGGTGTGGTATATGCCACAGGACAGACCTTCGGCCTTGTCGCGATAAAGTGCAGCAAGGCGAAGAAGGTGGAAAGGGATCAGGGGACGCTTCCTTCGAATCCGGGTGCAAGATATGCCTACGACACGCCGGCAGGAAGCCATTTCAAGGCATGGAAACCGGACGAGCGGGCACAGGTCAGAGCTCTTGCCCTCGCCGGAGACGACCTGCTGCTGGCCGCCTGCTCGGATGCCGGACTTATCGTGCTCAGGAATGACAGAAAGGCCGGTCTTCAGCAGATCGGCAAGGGTGATATGGATTTTGCCGGAGACGTATCCTTCAGAGACGGCAGGGTGTATGTTGCTGAAGGTGTCGACGGTCTCGGTGTCTATGAAATAAGCCGGGACGGCAGGCTCACGGAGATTGCAAGGCTGAAGGACATGCCGGAATATCCCGAATTCAAGGTCACGCTCTGGGTCAACGCCGTAAGCGACAGATATGTGATAATCAACGACAGACGCTATGGCAACACCGTTCTGGACATCTCAGGCTTCCCGGCCATGAAGCCTGTGCACCAGCATCACATGGGCACTACATGGTGGGACAAATACATTGCGGACAAAGTCTCTCCGAACGGTTACATAGCAGCCCCGATAGTGGGCAAGGGCATGTCATGGATAGATCTCAACGGCACTCCAAAAGACAGCGTGCACGACAGGTCAGTCCAGACGACGACGGCAGCATGTCCGTTCCGCGACGGCACCGTCCTCGTGAACCTGAAAGGCAACAGGCTGTGCCAGCTGAAGCCGGGAGTCGTGCCCGCTGAAATCATCGCCGAAGCTAAAGGCAATTTCAATGGTTCGCCTGTCTGGGACGGAGAAAGCACACTCGCAGTGAACTTCCGCCATGGCAAGGAATTCAAGAAGGTCAGCATCCCGACCGTGGAAAGCGCCACGATACTCTGGAAGGAGACTCTCGAAGGCAATCCGGACAGAGCCATATTCTGGAACGGCAAGATTCTCGTTCCGGCCGGCTATCAAGGCATCCTGATCGAGAAATAGCCAGCCCCTTTTGTTTCAACTGCAAACACACCACTTTTAACACAATCCATAACATGTTCTCCTGCACGGCCTTTGCAATGAAAGAAAAATCCTTGTGAGACTCCGGTCATCGCCGCCGGCACAGCCGCCCGGCAATGTCCAGAAACTCGCGGAAGGGATTGTTTCATACATGCCCTCACACCACCGCTGCGCATAGGCCGGTCCGTAATAGCACACGCGTGGCTGAATTGATCGGCGGAGATTCCCACGCTTCGCTCGGAATGACGGAAAACTGAAAGCAATTTTTCGCCCCGCATAGCAGCTATTGCCCAAACAGGCGTTTAAAAATCCTTATAGTAGCGGCGTCATATACAACGGCAGATAGGTTATGCCGTTTTCAATCTCCAGATCTTTTGAATGAAGCACATACGGAATAGAAAGGTACTGGCCGAACTTGTTGATACATTTAGTCAATGAACTCAGTGTATAGTTTGTACTGCTCTTCACTTCAATAGGAGAGATATTATGTCTGGAAGTCACGGTCTCTTTCTGTATCAGGAAATCAATTTCCATACGGTTGCTGGCGTCTTCTTTATCATAATTACTATAGAAGAACAAGCTATGACCAGCCGTCCTGAGCATCTGCGCAACAATGTTTTCCACAAGCATACCCTCATTTATCTCCAGCTTGTCAAACATCAGTTTCTGATATATCTCATTCTGAACTATTCCTCTGGCATTGAATGCCATCGAAATCAGAAGTCCTGTATCACAGAAATAGCATTTGAGCGTAGTTCGTTCTTCGTTAAGTTGCAGACCTATATTCGGCGCAGTGGTGTTATAACATATATTCGCCAAGCGAGCGTCATTTAACCAAAAGAATGCAGAATCATAATCTCTCATCCTGGCTTCATCATTAAGATCAGCAAGTTTGAACTTCTTCTCATTCTTCTGCAACTGGCCAGGTATGGCTTCGAATATAGATGCCACTTTTGTCTTTGCTGAACCAGCGTATTTCTTGATATCGTTTCTATACAGTCTCAATATCTGCCTCTTGACAGCATCCACTTTCGCGAAATCCCTTGACTTTACATACTCCTTAACTGCTTGTGGCATTCCGCCCACGATAAGATACTGACGGAAATATCTCATAGCCTCACGGTGAAAATCTCCCATCGGCTTATTTGTCTCAAAGCATTTTCTAATGTATGGATACATAACCTCGTCCCCCATAGCCCACATAAACTCTTCGAAATCCATAGGATACATCTCGATGCCGTCTTCTTCAGAAGGGATCAGTATATCATCCACTTTTTTCTTGATGGATATAAGCGACCCTGTTTCAATATAATCGAAACGATGATCCTCCACCAATGCCTTGATCGCCTCACGGGCACGTGGGCATTTCTGCACCTCGTCAAAGATGATCAGTGATTTACGCGGAGCAAGTTTCCTCTTATAATGCAGCTGTATATACTGGAGAAGAGTATCAATATCCTCCAGATACTCATCAAACCATCCACGCACACGAGCAGGCGCCTTGCTGAAATCAATCAGGATGTATGATTCATACTCATTTTCTGCAAATTTCTCTGCGATATAACTCTTTCCTATACGTCTTGCCCCCTCAATCATAAGGGCTGTCGTTCCATCTTTCTCGTTCTTCCACTGAAGAAGTTTTTCATATATCTTTCTTCTCATATTCACCTTTCCTAGATTTTTACCAATAGGCTTCTTACACCTTTCCTAGATTTTTGAACACCACAAATATACACCTTTCCTAGATTTTTGCAAAGTTTTATGATAGTCAACATTCATTTCGTATGCTCGAACTGAGGTTTCATACATTTTTCCAAGAAATGGATGCAAGTTGAATTGATTGGCGGAGATTCCCACACTTCGCTCGGAATGACGGGAAGTGCTCCGGAAAATGGCGTGATTTTCCGGACGGGAGGGGCAAAATGCAGGAGTGCTCCGGAAAATGGCGCTATTTTCCGGAGCACCGAGGTCATTCCAAGAGACGGAAAACAGAAAGTAATTTTTCGCCCCGCATAGCAGCTATTGCCAAAAAAGGCGTATCTTTGTAGGATTGGAAATGACATTTATAAACGTAAACATTGATTCTTATGAAGATAGAACAGAACAGAGTGGTGGAATTCTGCTACGAGCTTGAGGTGGACGGACAGATTGTCGACCACACGACGAAAGAGAAGCCGCTGGACTATATCCACGGCACTGGAAGCCTTCTCCCGAAACTTGAGGAACACATCGAGGGAATGGAGCCGGGAACACAGTTCGATGTGACGCTCTCCCCTGCCGAGGGCTACGGTGAACCGGATCCGAACAGGATCATCGACCTGCCCAAATCCGCATTCGAGATAAACGGAGAAGTGCGTGAAGACCTTCTCGTGCCCGGCAACACGATTCCTATGCTCAACGGCATGGGCGGAGTCGTACCGGGAGTCGTCATCGAAGTGAGCGAAGACAGTGTGAAGATGGACCTGAACCATCAGATGGCAGGCAAGACACTTCATTTCACAGGCGAAATCCTGACAGTCCGCGAAGCAACGGAAAAAGAGCTTACAGAAGGACTGCACGGAGAATTCGTCCACACATGCGGCTGCGGCGGATGCCACGGACACGACCATGAAGGCGGCTGCCACGGATGCGGAGAGCACGGCTGCGGCGAAGAAGGCTGCCACGAGCACGGCGATGACTGCGGATGCGGTCATCATGAAGGAGGATGCGGCTGCCACTGACCTGACAAAGCAGAAAAGCACAAGGAATGCGCACAGCCGTCGTCATACTGAACTGGAATACAGAGGGTTTCCTCGAAAGATTCCTGCCGGGCCTGCTGGATTCGGTCAGGAAGGTCGAGGGAGCGGAAGTCGTCGTGGCAGACAACGCCTCCACAGACGGTTCGCTGAAGGTTCTGCAGGAAAAGTTCCCTCAGGTGAAGACACTCCGGTTCGAAAGCAATCTCGGCTTCACAGGCGGCTACAACAGAGCATTCGAAGAGCTTTGCGGCAGCGCGGACACACCTGAGAACTGTTTTCCAAAAGACGCTCCAGAATATTTCCTGCTCATAAATTCCGACATAGAAGTGCCTCAGGACTGGCTTCAGCCCCTCGTAGACTGGATGGACAGCCACAAGGACTGCGGAGCATGCGCTCCAAAACTGCACAGCTGGCAGGAGCGCACACAGTTCGAATACGCCGGGGCAGCAGGCGGATACATAGACCGTTTCGGATACCCCTTCTGCAGAGGCCGCATCATGAGCCGCCTCGAAGAGGACAAAGGACAGTACGACACCCCCGAAGACGTATTCTGGGCCACAGGAGCTTGCCTGATGGTACGGAGCGAAGTCTACCGCAAGCTCGGAGGCCTCGACGCAAGATTCTTCGCCCACATGGAGGAAATCGACCTGTGCTGGAGGATGCAGCTGGAGGGATGGAAGGTGACGGTGGTACCGCAATCGGTCGTATACCACGTAGGCGGAGGCACACTTCCGGCCACATCGCCGTTCAAGCTGTACCTGAACTTCCGCAACAACCTGCTGATGCTCAGGAATAACCTCGCAAAGACATATGCTCTGGAGGCATTCAGAAAGGGCACGGACATTGAAAAGGCAGCAGAAAAAGGTCTGCGCAGGGCACAGGCAAAGATATTCGTCAGACAATGCCTCGACGCCCTTTCCGCAGCAGTATATCTGATGACGGGAAAATGGTCCTGCTTCAAGTCCGTCATACAGGCACACATGGACTTCCACAGGATGAGCACAAGGCCGGAAAAGGAGGCAGCCGTAAATTACCTGAAGGAATACGGCGGCAGTTCCCAGGTCAAAGGCATATACAGAAAATGGATAATCCTTCAATCGATGCAGAAAGGAAGCGGAATCTTCGGAAGCATCAGAAGGGAGGACTTCAAAAATTAGGATATGAAGATCGTAATCGCAGGAGCAGGGGAAGTGGGTTCACACCTTGCAAAGATGTTGAGCAACGAGTCTAATGACATCACGGTCATAGACTCCGACCAGGAACGTCTGGAAGCATTGAGGACAAACACGGACGTCATCACCGTGGAAGGAAATCCGTCGGCGATACGGACTCTGCAGGAGGCCGGAGCAGCTGATGCAGACCTGTTCATAGCCGTGAACCCATCCGAATCGCAGGACGTAAACATCGTCAGTGCAATGCTCGCCAAGAAGCTCGGCAGCAAGAAGGCCACAGCCCGCATCAACAACGAAGAATACCTCTCATACGAGAACAAGTACCTCTTCACGGAAATGGGCATAGACCTGCTCTTCTATCCCGAAAAGATAGCCACAGGCGAAATCATAGACCTGCTCAAGCGTACGGCATCGACGGATTCGCTCGATTTCGCCCGCGGAAAGCTTCAGGTGGCAGTATTCAAGCTTGAGGAAGAATCTCCGCTCATAGGCATGAACATGGCGGAATTCAGTAATCTGGCAGCTCAGGACGGCCTCCAGTTCAGAGTCGTGGCCATAGCCAGAAACAACGAGACCATAATCCCTAAGTTCGACACAAAGTTCAAGTATCACGACCTCGTGTTCATAATCTCCAAACGTGACGGAATGGACACGCTCATGTCGAAATACATCGGCAAGCGCAACATCGAGGTGAACAGCCTCATGATTCTCGGAGGAAGCCCGATCGGCGAAATGCTGGCCAGGCAGCTCGCCAAACAGCTCGACACGATAAAGATCATCGAGAAGGACAGGGAGAAGTGCATGGACTTGTCCGAGAAACTCCCTGACAATGTGATAGTTGTAAACGGTGACGGAAGAAATTCCGACATGCTGCTTGAAGAATCGATACGCGATTTCGACGCATTTGTAGCCGTAACCAACAATACTGAGACCAACATCCTCGCATGCGTGGCGGCGAAAAGGTTAGGTATAGCACGGACGATTGCCGAGGTGGAGAATCTCGAATACATAAAGCTCGCGGAGAGCATGGGTGTGGATGCAGTCATAAACAAGAAGCTCATCACAGCCGGCCGTATCTTCAAATTCACCCTCAGCAACAAGGTCAGGTTCATAAAATACATGAGCGGCACGAACGCGGAAGTGCTGGAGTTCATCGTCGCCCCGGACACAAAGATCACAAAGCTTCCGCTCAAGGACATGAATTTCCCGCGCAACGCCATCATCGGCGGAGTGATACGCGGAAACGAGTCATATATCGCAGTCGGAGACACGCACATACAGGCATATGACCGTGTGGCCGTGTTCGCCCTGCCGGAAGCAGTAAAGGAAGTGGACAAATTCTTCAGATAAGAGGATGTAAATATGGCAAGCTACCTCCAGATTGAGAACATATCGAAGTCGTACGGTCACAAAGTGCTCTTTGAACATATCGGCTTCAACATAAACGAAGGCGACAAGATCGCGCTCATCGCCCCGAACGGAACAGGCAAGACATCCCTGATGAGGATTCTTGCAGGAAAGGACAAATCAGATTCCGGCGGAAAGATAATGTTCCTGAAGGACATAAAGATAGCCTTCCTCGAACAGGAATACGACTTCGAGCCCGAAAGAAGCATATTCGACCAGATAATGTCCTCAAGTTCAGCGTTTACCGGACATCTGGACCAGGAGCATCTGTGGGAATATGAAAGGCGCGTGCTGAAGTTCCTGACCAACTTCAACCTTCCGGATCCTCAGCAGAAGATGAAGGAGCTTTCCGGCGGCGAAGTCAAGAGGGTGGCTCTGACGCAGATGCTCGCCAGCGAAGCGGAATTCTTCATAATGGACGAGCCGACGAACCATCTGGACATAGACGCCATCGAATTTCTCGAAGGCTATCTGAGCCGTTCGCGCTGCACCCTTCTCATGGTCACGCACGACCGGTATTTCCTCGACAGGGTATGCAACATCGTCATGGAGATGGATCACGGAGCCGTATACACATATAAAGGAAACTATCAGAACTTCCTTGAGAAACGCGAGGAACGTATAGCCAACTACAATGCAGAGACGGACAAGGTGCGCAACATCCTCAGACGGGAACTGGAATGGATAAGGAGCACTCCGTGTGCCCGTACAGGAAAGGCCCGATACCGCATAAACGCATTCTACGACCTCAAGGACAGGGCGTCGCAGGTATACACACAGAAACAAGTCAGCATGGAGGCCATGAAGGGCTCAACGAGGCTTGGCACAAAGATAATCAACTGCAGGAACCTCAGCTTCTTCTATGGAGACAAATGCTATCTGGACAGCTTCACCTACAATTTCCAGAGATACGAGAAAGTCGGAATAGTGGGACGCAACGGAGCTGGCAAATCCACGTTCCTGAACATCCTGACGGGCAGATTCTTCGAAAACGATCCCGGCATTCTGATAGGAACCATCGAGCGTGGAGAATCCCTTAAGACAGGATACTACCACCAGAGCGGAATGGCATTCAATCCGGAAGATACCGTACTGGATGTCGTGAACGACACATGGCTGCTGAACCGCTTCCTCTTTCCGCACGACATGCTGAACAACAGAATCGGCACTCTTAGCGGAGGCGAAAGGCGCAGGCTGTATCTGCTCACAATCCTCATGCAGCAGCCCAATCTGCTGATTCTCGACGAGCCGACGAACGACCTCGACATCGTGACACTCAACATCCTCGAGGAATACCTCAAGGAATTCAGCGGCTCGCTCATAATCGTATCGCACGACCGTCATTTCCTCGACAAGCTTGTGGATCATCTGTTCATATTCTGTGGAGACGGAGTAGTGAAGGATTTCGTCGGAAGCTACAGCGAGTATCGCGAATACATAAAGGAATACGAAGCTGAACAGCGTTCAAAGGCACGTGCCGAGGAAAAGGCAGCACGCGAGAAGGCCGCAAAGGAGACTGCGAACAGTGCAGAATCAGACAGACAGCCAAAGAAAAAGAAGCTGACATACAAGGAGCAGCGCGAACTGGAACAGCTTGAAAAGGATCTTGACGCACTCGCCGCTGAAAAGGCGGAACTGGAAGAGCAGCTCGGAAGCGGCACACTCCCATACGAACGCCTGCAGGCCGTCTCTGAACGGATCGGCCAGATCATGGAACAGACCGACGAAAAGGAAATGCGCTGGCTGGAGCTTAATGACGGGCTTTAGCCCACGGCATCACTCCGGCCGCCGGCATACGTGCTTCAAGCAGTTCCTTCATCCTGTCCATGTAAGGAGCTACATGACGGAAGAACATCCTGTATCCGTCACAAAAGCACATTGAGCCCGGTCTCCCCTGCTTCCGTCCTGCTGAACCGATGCTTCGGACATTCTCCATGACAAGCAGAAAGCCATTCACATCTGAGGCATTTACGCGGAAGCGAATTGCGTTTCTCAATTCCGAAACGTATCTGCTGTGCAGAAGTCATAAGCTGCCTCAAAGGCGTTTCCAGAACGTTTCCAAGCCTGTATTTCGGATATACGAAATTGTCGCACGGATACAGGTCCCCGTTATGCTCTATGACGGTATTGCCTCCGCAGGTCTGTGAATATACGCATGTTCGGCTTCAACTGCTGCGGGGCAGAGCATCCTGCCACCGCAAGAGCTCCCATTCCGGAGAACAGCAAAGACTTCTTCATAGGCTATTTCTTTTCTTCAGGAAGGACAGGCATCGGATATGCGAAACCTCTGGTCAGCTCCATCACCCTGTCCGGATAGTTTGATATTATTGCATCGATATCAAGGCTCAGCAGCCTGGCGATATCCTCCGTATTGTCAGCAGTCCATGGCACTATCTTCATTCCGGCCTCATGGCATCTGCGGACAAGTTCAGCATCTGTATTCGTATGGTGAGGGCTGAGCCACTGCGGAGTGAACTTCAGCTTTGCCATATACGTATCGAAATCCTTGTCCTTTGCGCCTACTAGATACGACAGATTCAGTTCCGGATACTTTTCGTGCATGAAGTTCAATGCCCTTGCATCAAAGCACTGCACCACAAGTCTTTCATCCAGATGTTTGGAAATCAAGAATTTGGCACATGCATCAACGAACGCATCATATGTCGGCCAGTTCTTTCCTTCGCCATCCGCCTCCTTGCACTTTATCTCGATATTATACCTCACCGGAGAATATCCTTTTTCCTTTGTGTAAGATTCCACGAAGTTTATGAGATCCTCGGCAAGCGGCTTCACTGTCGGAATACATGCCTTCTCCGGCCACACTTCGCTCGGACGGCTTCCCACATCATATCTTGCCACAGAATCGTACGGCATCGTATATATGTATTCCTTAGGATCACCCTTCCGGACATAGCTTCCGTCCGGACGGATAGCATACCTGCTGTGGAAATACGGATCATGAGATACTACCACCTTTCCGTCTGCGCTCACCTGCAGATCCAGCTCCAGCGTATTCACGCCCATATCCAGGGCATTCTTCATGGCCTCGATCGTATTCTCCGGCATAAGTCCGGCACCTCCCCTGTGTGCCTGCACGTCCACATAGTCAGACATATCCACATTGTATACCCACTTCTGACCGAAGCGGCTTTCCACTGTTATGGTCACATTCTTTGCATACTGGCTCGGCATTGCGGCAAAATAATGATAGTTGCGACGAGGCTTCTTATAGCCCGGGGTCTTCTTTCCCTTGTCGAAATAAACAGCATTTATCTCTTTAATATACAGCGGGGAAAGCTCAATCACCTGCTCCTCCATCGCTCCTTTTGCCACGCCGTCTTCATACCATTCAACTTTCCATGTCGGATCCCAGTCCCAGATGTTGGCCACCACGCTGTTCGGATGCATCGGAGCCTGGCCCGGCTTGAAGATCTCCATCTGGAAATCCTTAGGATATCCTGTAGACTTGTAATACCATTCCAGATCATCCCCCTTCTTGGTAAATACTTTGTAACCTCCCGGAGTACCGTCATTGTTATGGTCGGTCACCCACCATGCGCCGCATAATCCGGCGATGTTGTGTTCCGACATGCCTTCGCCATAGTCCAGATTGTTATTGATATGGGTATGTCCCGAAAGGAAAGTCACTTCATGCCCCTTGAGAAGTTCAAGCATCTCCTTGCCGTTCACGACATAACGACTGTCCGGCCCGGCAAACCATCTGTAAAGTGGAGAATGCTGGGCCACATACAGGTCGGTATCGTCCGGTATAAGTTCCAGAAGGCCTTTCACCCAAGCCATGACATGAGCGGCATATCCTTCCTCATATTTCTTCTGGGTGTCATATATGATGTTGTCGACAACAATCACGACATCATTACCAAGGCAGAAGGCATAATTCTCAGGGCCCATCTGCGAACGGTAGGTCGCTGTCGTCGCGATGTCTCCCTGTGCATCCTTTTCATGGTCATGGTTTCCGACAACCGGATAGAAGGGAATGCCTGTGCGGACGATTTCAGCCTTATATTTTTCAAGCAACGGAAGTGAATCCCAGCAGATGTCTCCGAGAGTGAGCCCGACAGTCGTATTCTTTGCGGAAAGTTCCTTCGAGGTTTCGCAAAGATCAGCCATCGGCTTGTCTGCGAACTTGCTGAAATGCTTTTCGTTCTGAGTCTGAGGATCCGCAATCGCTATGATGGAATAGTCATTACCAGGCGCAGTCTTCTGAAGTTCGAAAGCGAATTTCTTACGTCCATCCGCAGCCTGATAGAATGCAGGCACTCCAGAAGAAAAATCCGCCACATAGCCTGCCGGAGTCACGATATAGACAAACTCAGCATCATCATTGATTTCAAAGGAGAACTTTCCGTTCTTCTTTGTCCTTGTGAAATTCTCACCGTCAGTCACGATTACGCCTGACAGCTTTTCCGAGCCGCTTTTCACGGTTCCCGTAACCTTTCTTGCTTCTGCAACTCCACATATGACGGTCAAAGCCAGAAGCACAGTAAAAATCCTTTTCATGAAAATATGCACTTTATATTTCTGCTACCGCATTACAGCAAATATAGCCATATTTCATGAAAAGACGTATAAAAAAGCAATATAATATATCAGAATACCAATCCGTAGACTGAATTTCCTGCAAGTTCCTCCTCGATCTTCAGCAGACGGTTGTATTTCGCGATACGCTCGGAACGGCTCAGCGAACCGGTCTTTATCTGTCCGCTGTTTGTCGCTACGGCAAGATCTGCAATCGTCGTATCCTCGGTCTCTCCGGAACGATGTGACACAATAGCCTTGTAGCCATGTCTTTGAGCCATAGCAATGGCTTCGAGAGTCTCTGTAAGCGTACCGATCTGATTCAGCTTGATGAGGATTGCATTTGCACATGAGGTCTTTATTCCCTTGGCGAGATAATCTACGTTCGTCACAAAGAGGTCATCTCCCACGAGCTGGCAGCGGTCACCGAGCTCTGCAGTCAGCAGTTCCCATCCCTTCCAGTCGTTTTCCGACATTCCGTCCTCTATCGAATCTATAGGATAGCGCTCCACAAGTGACTTCAGATAGTCAACCTGCCCTACGCTGTCGAGCCTTTTTGCGCCTTTGCCCTCAAAGATTGCGTAATCGTAAAGATTATCCTTATAGTATTCAGAAGAAGCACAGTCGAGTGCAAGAGTGACATCACGTCCAGGCAGATAACCGGCATTGTCAATCGCCTGCATTATCATATCCAGAGCCTCTTCAGTACCGGATATGACCGGAGCAAAGCCTCCTTCATCTCCGACAGCAGTATTCAACCCTCTGTCCTTGAGCACTTTCTTGAGGCTGTGGAACACTTCAACACCCATCCTCAGCCCATCTCTGAAACTTGCAGCACCGACAGGACGGATCATGAATTCCTGAAAGGCAATCGGCGAATCACTGTGAGAGCCACCGTTGATTATGTTCATCATCGGCACAGGGATGACATTAGAATTAGGTGCTCCGAGATAACGGTACAACGGAGTTCCAAGACATACAGCAGCAGCCTTTGCAGCAGCAAGCGAAACAGCAAGAACAGCATTTGCACCAAGGCGTGATTTGTTCAGTGTGCCATCAAGCTCGATCATCAGACGATCGATTGCCGTCTGCTCAAAGACACATTTCCCGATCAGAGACGGAGCAATGATTTCATTGACATTTGAAACAGCCTTAAGAACACCTTTACAAAAATATCTTGCAGGATCTCCATCCCTAAGTTCAAGGGCCTCATTCGTTCCGGTAGATGCACCTGAAGGAACTGCCGCCTCTGCCTTTTGACCGCTATCAAGAAGCACCTCAGCCGCAACGGTCGGCATTCCGCGCGAATCCAGAATCTCGCGCGCATGTATTTTCCTTATCTTCATGACTTGTATTTTTACAAAAATACAAAAACATTTACAAAAAAGATTCCAAAAAGTCAGCCATATAACCACCGTAAACCATAACCGTCTATCTGTCAGCTTCTTACGAGAAGTGCGTGCTCCCCATTTGCGGCACGCACTTCACATAATGGACTGACGGACAGGGAGTTGCATTTCACGAAGGATTCAACGCACGGCACGACGCACGGAGGCTCAGACGCCCGAAGCATCGCACCGCACGACGAATGAAAAAAGCCTCCGGGACATTGTCTCGAAGGCTCTTAGAAGAAAGTGGCAGCTACCTACTCTCCCACCTGGTGGGGCAGTACCATCGGCGATGGTGAGCTTAACTTCTCTGTTCGGAATGGGAAGAGGTGGATCCTCACCGCTATAACCGCCACAGTATATGTCTTGAGAAAAG
>JAFTMS010000030.1 GCA_017452265.1 Bacteroidales bacterium
ATAAGGGGAGGATTTAGGTGGGGTGGTAAATAGATATTCGGTTTTAGGCACTAAAACCGTTAACGTCAGTTTGGCGGATTTATTTAGCACTAACATTAAATATCTGAAAAACAAATTAATAAATTCGTCGAACTGACGTTATATTATGACAGAAAAGGAAAAATTCATACAGACCATTGCCGACTTGGAGAGCGGTAAGGTCAGGGTGGCCGAGAAGGTCGGAGACGAATGGAAGGTGAACGCATGGGTGAAGGAGGTTATTCTTTCAGGATTCCGTCTCGGAAGCCTTGCGGACATGAGTCAGGGCCAGTTCCCGTTCTTCGACAAGGACACCTTCCCGACAAGAAGTTTCACGGCAGAGAACGGAGTGAGGATAGTTCCGGGCGGAAGCAGCGTGCGCAGGGGAGCGTATCTTGCTCCTTCCGTAATCATGATGCCGCCTGCATATGTGAACGTAGGTGCGTACGTGGATGAAGGTACGATGATAGATTCCCACGCCCTTGTAGGCTCATGTGCCCAGGTGGGAAAGCACGTGCATCTTTCGGCGGCATCGCAGCTTGGCGGTGTGCTTGAGCCGGTGGGAGCACTCCCCGTAATCATCGAGGACAATGTTTTCATCGGCGGCAACTGCGGAATCTACGAAGGCACGGTCGTGAAGGAGAACGCCGTCATAGGTACCGGCGTGATAATCAATGCATCAACGGCGATATACGATGCAGTGAACGGCGGATATATACGTGCGAACGAGAATGGTCAGATAGTGGTGCCGGCAGGTGCTGTGGTCGTAGCCGGAAGCCGTCCTGTGAGCAAAGGCCCGGGAGCGGAGCAGGGAATACACCTGTACTGCCCTGTCATCGTGAAGTACCGCGATGAAAAGACGTCAGGCTCGATCACTTTGGAAGACATGTTGAGGTAGGGACTATGCCTATGGACAGCATTAATTACAACGGACTGTTTTCAGAAGATGTCGGATCGTTCTTCCGTTCTCCTGTCAGGGAGATATTCAAGAAGGTCGATCTGAATTCCATATATTCCTTTGCAGGCGGATATCCGTCGGTGGAGACATTCCCGCTTGAGGAAATCGAGGCCACGATGTCGGAGGTCATTGCGAAATACGGAGGAAAGGCTTTTCAATACGGTGCCACACAAGGAGTTCCGGAGCTGCGTGAGGCCGTGGCCAAGCGTTACGGCGTGCCCGTGGAAAGGGTGCAGATCACATCGTCGTCCCAGCAGGGAATCGATGTGTGTACGCGTGTGCTGGTGAATCCGGGTGATGTCGTGCTTACGTCGAATCCGTCGTATCTCGGTGCCCTGCAGTCTTTCTGCTCATATCGTGCAGACATCAGGGGAGTCGGCCATGAAGAGGATATAGATGCCTTCAGAAAGGCCTACGAGGCCGAAATCGCAAAAGTGAAGGCGGAAGGGAAGCGCATAAAGTTCCTGTATATGATACCGGACTTCCAGAATCCGTCCGGCGAATCGCTCACCCTTGAGGAAAGACGGATGCTGGTGGAACTGGCGCAGGAGCATGCTTTCCTGATTGTGGAGGACAGCCCGTACCGTGAGCTCAGATACGAAGGAGAGCATATTCCTGCAATGTATTCACTGGCTCCCGACACTGTCATACATCTGGGCTCGTTCTCGAAGATATTCGCTCCGGGATTCCGTCTGGGCTGGGCGATTGCGCATCCGGACATCCTCGACAAGATATATGTCTGCAAGCAGTCCCTGGACCTCTGTCCGCCGATATTCGACCAGTATGTGGCGGCGGAATTCCTCGAAAGCGGCAGGCTGGATGCGAATCTGAAGAAGAGCATATCGCTTTACAGGACAAAACGCGACCTGCTTCTTTCCCTGCTGGAGGAACATATGCCTGAAGGCGTCAGGTGGACGCATCCCGAGGGCGGCCTCTTCCTTTTCCTGACCATGCCCGAGGGCTTCGATGCCGTGAAGTTCTACGACACGGCTCTGGATGCAGGAGTGGCATATGTGGCCGGAGAGTTCTTCCATCCGGACAGAAGCGGAAAGAATACGATGAGGATGAACTTCTCCTTCATGAGCCCCGAACGCATCACTGAAGGCGTGAAACTCCTTGCAAAACTCCTTGAAAATCAGATGTCATGAAATTCTATAAGTATCAGGGCGCAGGCAATGACTTCCTTATAGCGGACAACCGCGACGGACGCATCGTTGAAAACGACGGTCTGCTGACGGCAGTGGGTTCCGACGGTTCGCAGTGGAGCATGCGGATAGAGGACATCTGTGACAGACGATATGGCGTCGGCGCGGACGGGCTGATGCTGCTGGAGAATGGGGAGGGATGCGGTTTCCATATGGCCTACTACAATTCCGACGGTTCGGGAGGCATGATGTGCGGCAACGGAGGCCGCTGCATTGTGGCTTTTGCCGCCGACATGGGCATGACACGCTTCGATTTCGAGGCGGCGGACGGTTCCCATACGGCTCAGATTCTTGCGGACGACGGAAGGACAAAGACCGTACGTCTGAAGATGAAGGATGTCGCGCAGATCGAGTTTCACGATGCTCTGACAGGCGTTTCAGTGCCGTCAAGAGGCTGTTTTCTTGATACGGGCACACGTCATTATGTCCGTGTGGTGGACGAGCTTGAGGCTTATGACATCGTGTCGGAAGGGCGTGACATAAGATATCATGCGGCTGAGCTGAAGCCTATAGGTGCAAACGTGAATTTCATTGAACCTTACGAGGGAGGTATAAAGGTACGTACATATGAAAAGGGCGTCGAAGACGAGACTTTTGCGTGCGGAACCGGCATCGTGGCTTCGTGCATCGCGGCATTGAAGGCCGGAATGAAGCCATCACACAGGGATGAGGACGGACGTGTTCGCTATGACGTGAAGGCGAAAAGGGACAGACTCAGCGTGGATTTTCTGCCTATGCCTCCGCTGCAGGGAGTGGCCCGTGACGTGTATCTGACAGGCCCTGCGGCATATGTCGCAGAAATCATCCTCTGAAAAGATTTTGAAGTCCGTAAAAAACGTTATCTTTGCCCTGATGTGCGGAAATTTCCGCGTTGAATTAAAGTTGTGAAATTTTATTTATGAAGAGATTCTTATTTATTCTGGCAGTACTTTTTGCTGCCGTATCATGCTTTGACGACAGTGTTACAAAGCAGTCCTACACTATGGTAGCGACGTTTGAGTATACCGGAGCTGATTTCGGTAAGGACAGCACCCATTTTGATACGCAGTTCGGTTATGGAGCGCAGTGGAACGACCTGCTGTTTTCACATAAGGTGGATATGGACAATGAAGCGTTCCTCGGCGGATTCATGCTTTCGAGGCTGAAGGCTTCAACTGAGGAGGGTGCGGATGGAACGTACCGCGTGAATGCTGCTTATGGCAACGGCAAGAGCGACACATATATGGTGTTCCAGATCAGCGGAAGTGCTTCGAATATGCCGGACAAGGCCATTTCTTTCCTGTATTCAGCTTACGGAACATGCACGCCGGTCGGCTGTTATGTGAACAATACCGTTGCTGTGACCGAAGCGGTGAAGGAGAATTTCAAGGACGGCGATGTGCTTATGCTGAAGGCCATAGGGTATGCGGGTGAGACAAGGACCGGCGAGGTGTCCATGAAGCTTGCGGAATACACGGAGGCGAAGGACTCGATTGTGAGCACATGGACTCCGTTCGACATGTCCTCTCTCGGAAGCATCGAGACGATTGACTTTGAGGTGATTTCCACTAACGATGCCGTGCCTGCATTCTTCTGCATGGACGACATGACGGCAAGCATCAGCCTCGAATATTAGGAAACTTAACTTTCGAAGAAAATAATATTAACCTTTAAACAACTGAATTATGATCGGATTTCTCGTGTGGCTCGTAGGCCTCATCTGCTGCATCTGGTGCGTCAAGGACGTATGGAGCAAGACAAGCATCGACAATGTAATCAAGATTGTCCTCACAATCGCCCTTCTCGTCTGCAGCTGGGTCGGCCTTGCAGTCTATTATTTCGTCATCAAGGACAGGATCAAATAAGTCCTTTGTGCGATAATTGTTTATATGGAGCAGTATGACGCTGCTCCTTTATTGTTTGAAACATATTGTAAAGGTCGCAGCAAGTATACTGGCGGCTGTACCCCTTCCAATCTTAAGGTCAATCCCTGCTTAGCCCCCTCGTCCGGAAAATCGCGCCTTTTTCCGGAGCACTGGCTCAAAAAGGCGTGTGCAGAGTGACTCCCGAGACGGAGATTTCGCAGCCGCAGGAATTACAGGCGGTCTGTGTAGAGGATACCGTCGAGGTGGTCGGTTTCGTGCTGGAAGATTACGGCTGTGAAGCCTTGCACGGTGTCGCGGACGGTTGAGGTGTAGCGGCTGGCTGAGTCGGCGTATTCGATTACGATTTCACGGGAGCGGAGCACCTGTCCGCGTCGGTTCGGGACGGACAGACAGCCTTCGGGCCCGTATTCAAGGGAGTCGGAATACCATATTATGCGGATGTTAGGATACACTTCGAACGGTTCTCCCGGCTTGTCGAAGCGCTGCACTGCCACCACTCTTCGGTTGAGGCCTACCTGTGGCCCGGCGATGCCGACTCCGTCCTGCGAAGGATGAGTGACCGTCGCAACCATGAGTCGTTCAAGCGTCTTGTAGTCGTCTGAAAGCAGGGCCTTCTGCGAGAGGTCTGTGCTTGCTGCCCTGAGAACTGCATTGTCGAGGCTGTCCTCGATTGTCAGCACGCGCATCGTGCCTTCGGGAATTCCAGCAGTCCTGACACCGTTTATCAGCGACAGCTCCTCCTGTGTGAAGTCTCCCTGAGATACACCGCCGCGGCATCCTGTGGCAGCGGACATTGTCATGATCAGAGCCATTGCTCCGAGAAAACGCACCGTCCTCATGGCTGCATCAGTTGAAGCAATCTTCCTCCCTGCCAAGCAGAGCCACTGCGTACACTTCGCATCCCTCGCCGCGTCCCACAAAACCGAGTTTCTCCGTGGTCGTTGCCTTTACAGACACTCTGGCAGGCGAAATCTCCATGATCTCCGCCAGACATTCGCGCATAGGTACTATATACGGCGCCAGTTTAGGCCTCTGCATCGCGATGGTGATGTCCACGTTGACCACATGCCAGCCTTCTCTTTCAATCAGTTCCATGACCCTTGACAGAAGTATCTTGCTGTCGATTCCGGCGAATTCGTCCGATGTGTCGGGGAAGTGCTTCCCGATGTCTCCGAGGGCCAGAGCACCTAACAGAGCGTCACACAATGCGTGTATAGCCACGTCACCATCCGAATGCGCGATGCATCCGACGGGACTTTCCACCTGCACGCCGCCGAGCCAGAGGGGGAGTCCCGGAGCAAGGGCGTGCACGTCATATCCGTTGCCGATTCTTATATCCATATCGCAAGCTTCAAAAATAATTTCCGCAAATGTAAATAAAAAACATTAAATTTGCTCTTTGGCAGTGGAACGTGACTGTGCAAAAGTCGTGGCGAAAGCCGCGGAGCAGACGATACAGGCCACGGAACAGATAACGTAAATATATAAAAAGATAAACATATGGGATTCAGCTTCAACTTTTTCGGAACGCAGGAAGTGCGTAAGTTCAGCTACCGGCCTCGTTTTTATGACCCTGAGACGGAAGAACGCAGAAAGAAATACGGAGACTTCACCAAGCCAAAGGAGGAACGGTATGTTCCTGGCTCGTACGTTAAGGGCAAGTTCCGCGACGGAAACTATTCTCAGACCAAGGATGTGAGCCGCAATCAGAAGGTGCTCGGCATGATAACGATGCTGCTTCTGTTTGCCGTCGTATACCTTATCTATAGGTATTTTCCGATACTTATAGATTCGCTTACATTATAAGGTTTCTCATGGACATAAGGATATTACCGAGCAATATAGCAAATATGATCGCTGCGGGAGAGGTTGTGCAGAGGCCTGCGTCCGTAGTGAAGGAACTTGTGGAGAATGCCGTGGACGCAGGAGCGGATCAGGTGACCGTGGTCATACAGGACGCAGGAAGGACGCTCATACAGGTGATCGACAATGGCTGCGGAATGTCTCCGGATCAGGCCGTGCTCTGCTTCGAAAGGCATGCGACATCGAAACTGTCCACAGCGGAAGACCTGAATAACATCCTGACGTTCGGCTTCAGAGGCGAGGCTCTGGCGTCGATAGCAGCGGTTTCGGAGGTGACGCTGAAGACGAGGCGCGAAGAGGATGAGGTGGGCTGTCAGGTGGATTTCGCAGACTCGCAGCACCTTGCCACTCAAGAAATTGCAACGCCGCGAGGCGCGAATTTCTCAGTGCGCAACCTGTTCTACAATGTGCCGGCAAGGCGCAAGTTCCTCAAATCCGACAATGTGGAGTTCAAGCATATCGTGTCAGAATTCACAAGGGTGGCGCTGACACGTCCCGAGATAGGCTTCACGCTGACACACAACGGCCGTGACATATACGTGCTCCGCCCTGCCAAGTCGCTGAAATTCAGGATACAGGACATTCTGGGGGCAAACGTCGTGAATGACGTTGTAGATATAAAGGCGGAGACGTCTGTCGTGAATCTGTGGGGATATGTCGGGCGTCCGGATGCGGCAAAGAAAGGCCTCGGAAACCAGTATTTCTTCGTGAACGGGAGATATTTCCGCAGCCCGTATCTGCACAAGGCCGTGATGAAGGCCTATGAGAACCTCATCCCGGAAGGTGTGACGCCGAGCTATTTCATATATATGGAGGTGGATCCGCAGACGGTCGATGTGAACATACATCCGACAAAGACCGAAATCAAGTTCGAGGACGACAGTGTCATATTCCAGATTGTGTATGCCTGCATAAAGGAGTCCCTCGGAAAGAATTCGTTCGGCGAGAGCATAGATTTCGACCGTGAAGGCGTGCCCGAGATACCGGCGTTCGGCAGGAATTTCGACGAATTCCGTCAGGTGCTGGAGCCGCAGCCCGGTGTGGACAGTTCGTACAATCCGTTCGACAATGACGGATTCCCGTCCGAAAAGCCGGCCTTCGACAATGCCTTCGTTCCGGAAATGTATCCGCAGCAGCCATCGGAGCCGGAAAGCGTCAGTCCGTCGTACGGCCGTGGAGCTTCGAGCTTCATCAACAGACGCGAAGATTACGGCAAGCTGTTCGAAGACAGGCTCATGCCTTCGAAGTCCCTGCTCACGCTTCAAGGAAAATATATATTGACGTCGGCCCGCAGCGGCCTGATGGTCATTAACATAAGCCGCGCCATGGAGCGTGTCCTTTATGAACGTTTCCTCCGTGCCATGTCACGCAACGGGCATGTGACGCAGGCATCGCTGTTCCCTGTGACGGTGCAGGTCGGCGTCGAGAACATGTGTCTCTTTGAGGAACATTCGGCGATGCTCTCCGGCCTCGGCTTCGACATTGCGCCGTTCGGGATGGATACCGTCGTGGTGAACGGAGTGCCGGAAGGATACAGCGTTGAGGCCGGAAAAGTACAGACGATGATAGGGGACCTGCTGCTGATTCTGTCGGAGGATCACAATGCCCTGGAAGAGATGATGACTGCCAATATGGCATCCCGTTTCGCCCGTCTGGGGGCTCTGAGTGCCGACTCTGTCACTGATCCGGCAGAGGCACAGAGATTGATTGAAGAGCTGTCTGCATGCGAGAATGCGGAGTTCACGAGCACAGGCCGCAGGATCATGACAATAATCCCGATGGAAGAAATAGAAAAGAAATTCTAATATGAGCTATTATTCATACGATAACGGCAGCCGTGGCGGCTTCATGAGCAATGTTCCCCCGGCGGTAAAGAACATAATAATCATCAATGTCTGCGTGATGATCATGACGGCATTGAACGAGAACTTCATGTACGAGAAGTTCGCCCTCTTCTATCCGACATCTCCGTTCTTCCATTGGTGGCAGCCTGTCACCCACATGTTCATGCACGGCGGATTCTGGCATCTCTTCTTCAATATGTACACCCTGTACATATTCGGAACGGTGCTGGAGCGCGTATGGGGCACGAAGAAGTTCCTCCTGTTCTATTTCGTGACGGGTCTTGGTGCAGCGCTGATTCATACAGGTGTGGAATGGATACAGATGCAGGGATGGATGTCGCAGGTGGCGGAAGGCTCGATGGCCGCACAGGCTTCGATCCACGCTCTGAAGATGACTCCGACTGTCGGAGCTTCCGGTGCCATATACGGCCTTCTGATGGGCTATGCAATGCTTTATCCTGATTCCGTCATGACGCTCATCTTCCCTCCTGTATCGATGAAGGCCAAGTGGTTCGTCCTCATATTCGCCGGCATCGAGCTCCTGACCGGAGTGACTGGCGCGGGTGGCGGAATCGCACATTTCGCACATCTCGGAGGCCTGATTTTCGGTTTCCTCCTGATAATGTACTGGAAGAAAAGACATACGCTGTACAGCAGATACGACTGATGGCAAGGAAAAGGAAGACAGCGCATAAAGACGGAAAGAAGAAGAATCTCCTTTTCGGAATCACGTCCAGAGTGCTCATGCTCATAGTGGCTGCGCTTCTGGTGCTGTCTTATATGTCCATAGTCGTGAATCCGGCCAAGGTGTGGTTGATCTCCCTCGTGGGAATCATGTTCGTGCCACTGTCGCTGCTTAACCTTTTCCTTCTGCTCTGGGCCTTGAAACGCCGTTCTAAATCCATCCTCATACCGCTCCTCGCCCTTCTGCCTGCCTTCTTCTTTGTAGGAAGGTACGTGCAGTTCGAGTCGGAGGAAGAGCGTCTTGAACGGGAGGCCTATGAGGGAAATCCGTTGAGAATCATGTCATACAACGTCGGACGTTTCGCGCTTCACGACACAGGTGCAGGCATAGACAGCAGTTCGGAATGTGCGGATTCCGTATTCAGCTATATCCGTTCGCAGAATCCTGACATCGTGTGCCTTCAGGAGGTGCATGTGGACGATGTGGACAAGGTGAAGAGCTATCTGCAGCGCAAGATGAACGGGTATCAGGCTGAGTATTACCTCTTTCCGACGAGAAAGGGAGCCTTCGGCAATGTCACGTTGAGCCGTATTCCCGTGGTGGGAAAGGGAAAGATAAAGTTCGAGGAAAGTGCGAATCTGGCGATATATACGGACTACAGGCACGAGGGCCGCAGCTTCCGTGTATATAACTGTCATTTCGAGAGTTACGGCATATCCTTCTACGGCATCGTCAGGGCTCTCATCAACCGTGAGGACAATGTGCTTTCAGATACGGGCACGAAGATGAAGAGGTCGATCACGAGACGCCCCAAGCAGGTGGATCAGGTATTTTCAGATATTGAGAACTGCCCGACGGAGGCGTTTGTGTGCGGCGACTTCAACGATAATCCGATGTCATATACATATTTCCGAATGACTCGTGGAAGAAAGGATGCGTTCGTGGATGCAGGAAGGGGCTTCGGGGCGACATATGCCCGTCTGTGGCCGATGCTGAGGATAGACTACGTCCTCTTCCCGGAGCGCTGCAGGGCCATATCCCACGAAATTCCGCGCCTGCCGTATTCCGACCATTATCCGGTGGTGACGGAAGTTGAATTATAGATATAAAAAAAGCTGCCGAATCCATAGGACCAGGCAGCTTTATCGTTTATGACAGGCTCGGCTTACTCTTCAGCAGGGGTTGCGCTGAACTCTATTGCAGGCCATGTGTAAATAAGTTCCTCAACACCGTCACCATCCATGTCATAAGTGAAGCTGTTGCACTTGTATTCCTCATTCACATATGTGGAATTGTCGTCAAGAGTTATTTCCACCTTGAATGTGGTGGCGTGGGCATCATCCTCGCTCAGAACAGAAACGAACTCAAATGCGCTTGCGCTGATGAAATAGGTCTTTGCCAGAACAGCATCCATGGCAATCTCGATAGAATTGACCGGCTCACCTGTGATTTCACCTGTCGTGAGATCATATGTGGCATTCTTATAAGCCATTGTCTTGTCGCATGAGATGACAACCTTCTTAACCTTCTTGCCTACTACAACATCATCGGTCGGCTGGAATGAAATACCGCCTTCGATGCTGTAAAGGGTGGCGTCAGAGGCGAAATCAAGGCTCACTGCTACCGAAGAATACTCTGAAACGGAAGTCTTTGCTACAGCGAATTGAGCCGTTTTGGTCTTGGCCTGAGTCATCATGCCGGCAAAATCTGTACCGGCATATGGATCATACTCATAAGTCTCCTGAACCGTGTAATCTACCGGAATCTTTGTGTAGTCAGTAACCTCCGCAGAATACGGATAGTATGCGTAGATCATATGCTCGCCCTGCTTGAAGCCTGCCTTCTCGCCTTTGGCATTGAGGGCTACGCTTTCTTCTACATCAAACGATGCAGGGACATATGCGAGGTTGGACTGAGCCACTCCGTCAGAAGTCACGAAGATGCCGATTTCGTCACCTTCTGCCCATGCGCCCTGAGCGCTGCTTCCATAAAGTGTCAGGTCGCCGACAATCGGAAAGTCAACGATTTCCGGCTCGTTGTCACATGCTGCAGCTGCCGCTATCGTCAGCGCTGCGCAAACAAGATAATTTAGACGTCTCATTTGTTTTTTGATTTAAGGTTAAACATTAAGCTTAAGATATTCATAGGTTTAGAACTCTCCTTGATAATTCGTGGCCCATATCATATCCTTGATGTCCCCGAAACCTGAAATGGTCTTGAGCTCAAGGTCAGGTGCCGTGCCTTCGAAAAGACGTACCATCTTGGATTCTGCCACATCCAGCACGCTGACCGTTCCTCCTTCCTGTGCCACGGCAAGCCTGAAGTTCGGCGCAGTGCTGTTAGCTCCATAGCTGCTGAACGGACATGCCAGAGGGCTCGGACAGAGACCTGTGATCTTGGACGAGGCTTCGTATGCCAGGACATGTGATCCGGTCTCCATGCTGTATACATACAGTTTCCTGTCACCGTCAGTGAAGTAGAAGAAAGGGTTCTTGACAAAGTCGGTGGACATCTGTATCACGCTTTTCGGAGAAAGAAGCGAAGCTCCCGAGAAAGGAACCATCGTATTCTCCGTGATGACATGGTTGTTTGCGGATATAGGGTCGACGGTGAAGCGGTACAGCTGTACATTTCCGGAGCCTCCGAGGTCAAGCAGCGACACGTATTCCGGATATATATGGAAACCGCCCGATGCTGTCGTTCCGGAATGCTCATATGCTCCGATTGCAAGACATCGGGTTCCGTTCCCGAGACTGTTCACAGGTGGTACACCGGCATCGAAACTTCCGTTCTGGTCATAATAATCAAGGTAGACGACCTTTGGGGCATAGGCATCGTAAGTGTCGCCGTAACCTCCTGATATGAAGGCAAGGAAACGTGAATTCTGCTCATCGAACATCAGTGCGATTTCGTCGTCCGGTACATTGTAGGTCACATTCTGAAAGCCGTTGAAGCATGTTATCCTGGCTCCGCCTTCAAAAGCGTATGGCGTCGACGAATATGTCCCGTAGTAAGGGATGCCTTCGTTCTCGTGGCTCATGCAGCGCAGATAGACATTGCCTTCCTCTGTGGCGATGAGGTAGAACTTGCCCTTCCACGCGAAGCCTGTCATCGTGAAGTCCTCTTCCGGCTCGGTTCCTGAGGCAAACTCGTCCCGCATCCACTTGTCCTTCATGAAATTATCCCCGTCAAGCGTCACTGTGCCGCTCTTCTGATTCACGATAAGCTTCGACAGTCCGGAGATGTATACGTCCGGAATGGAATAAAGCACATAATAGCGGTGCAGGCTTTTCGGTCCGCTGCCGAGGCCGCCGTCAATCATGTCTTCCAGCTCATGCTGTGCAAATAGGGCGACAGGGCTGATGAACGACAGGCTTGAGGATTCCTCATCTCTTTCGCTGAGTACGATCCAGCCCCAGCCGAAGGAACTTTTGGCGGTGCTCCTGTAGACGTCGCTTATGTATGTCTCTCCGGTTTCGCGGTGTACGACCTTGAGCACGATGGAGAAGCTTCCGGTCTGGGACACCACGTACTTCGTCCTGTATCCGCTTGCGATGGGTTCACCGTTGGCAAACCATGTGATTTCGAATGTGGCGTCAATGTCGTCCTCATTCTCGAACGGAATCGAAAAGGATATAGGAGCGACCAGTTCCACTTCTTCTCCGGCAGTCCATTCGTAGCCGGAAACCATGTCCTGGAAGGTTACCTTGTTGGTTGTCCTGTATTCATACTGGCTCTTGTCCTCTATGCACGAGGCGAAGAGCAGGAGCAGGGGAAATATGTATATAAGCCGTTTCATGATCAGTCTGGTATGGTGTCGTAGAGTGGAGTTGTCCCGTCGGTGTCGTAATAGCGGTGATTTCCTTCTTCCCACTGCCTCTTCCACCATGCCTTGAAGGCGAGGGCCTCGTCCTTGAATGTTATACTCGTATATTCGTCGAGATTCCTGAGAATCTTTCCGAGGTAGATGTTGAGCAGTCTGTATTTCATGGCTGAATAGGGGCCGAGGGCCTGCGTCGTGCCCCACCATGAAGGTTCGTCGGTAATCCTGTCGAAGATATGCAGGGTAACCGTGCTGTAGGAGGACGGGCCGACCACATGTGCGTCACCGGCGCTGTCAAGCCTCAACCGGAGGCTGTAATCCGTGGCAAGCAGCTCTTCCTTTCGGTTTACGCGGACCCAGAGTGTGTCCACATGGTGGCCGGCACGGAATGTGGCGTATCCCGGGTCTTCATAATCGGAGGATATGGCGGTGGTCCCTTCCGCAACGACGCTGACTTCACAGCGGAAGTCTTCGGTCGGAAGGTAGCCCCACAGGGTAAGTTCCACAGGAACAAGGACGCTTGTCTCTGCGGTGGTCACGCCGTCAAGCGCGAAATTGTATGATGTCACGGCCACATCATCCGCGCCCGGAGTGAAGTGGACGTAATCTTCGCCGTGATAGACGTCAAGAGTGTCTTCCTTGCAGGAGGCGAGAGATGCGGCAAGGACAAGGAAGATGATGGCTTCATATGTGTGTTTCATAGTCATGATGGTCTGGTTGCATTAAAATGGACTTTCGCTTGTCGGAACCGGAAGTACGTATCCGGACTGCATCTGCTTTTCCTGGCCGGGTGCCGATGCGCTTGGAGTCGTCTGCCTGTTCATACGTTTGTACATGTAGAAGACCTGTCCTTCGCACATGAGATCCTTGCGTGCGTCCAGCAGGATCTCCTCCTTCAGCTGCTCCGCCGTCGTCACGGTAAGGGAGAGGTCGCGGAGAGCTCCTCTGGCCTCCCTGACGGTCTTGAGATAGTTGATGCCGTCACTTATACGTCCCTCGTCGGCTGCTATTTCAGCGAGGATATAGCAGACCTCGCTGAATCTGAAAAGAGGCACCATCGGATTCTCGACCGTCGCCACGACGGTTTCGGCTGACGTGCTGTACTTGCCTGTATAATAGGCCTGGCTGGACGTGTTGCTCGACAGGATCTGATACTGGATGCGGTAGTCCGAATATATTCCGGTGTTGTCGCTTGAAAACAGTGCCTCTATGTTGGCCAGAGGGTATTTCACCGAATTGTCGTTACCATATAGCACGGCATCGTATTCTGTCGCAAGATTGCGGTAATATGCTCCCATGAGCACATCGTTGTACATCTTGTAATACCTCACATCCGGCTGGCAGGTGATGTTCTCGGCGGGAGTGAAGCCTATCCATGCCTCGTCCTTGTAATATGTGTCGTAAAGTTCCCTCGCGGCTGTCTTCGCGTTGGGATAGTAGGCCTGTCCGGCATACATGCAGATGCGTGCCTTCAATGCGAGAAGGGACAGATAGTTCATCCTCCATCCGCGGTACCAGAAGAATTCGCCCATCTCGTCAAGATGGATGCGGGAGTCGTAGCGGTATCTTGCGCTCCATTCCGTTGATGAACCGCTTGCCAGGGTGGCATGCATGGCCTCAGGATGAAATTCCGTATCGAAATGTTTCAGGAGCGGTTCGGCAGTGGCGATGTCCTGAAGGCAGCGCTCGATGAACTGCATCACGGACAGCTTTTCGCCTACAGATGAGGAGAATTCATCGCGGTAGGGGATGTATGTTCCGGCAGGGGCAGTAGCGGGAGCCGGGGCAAAAAGGCGCAGAAGGTCGAAATGCAGCATGGCACGGAGAGCATATGCCTCCGCCTTTATCAGACTGCGCTCGTCTTCGCCGTACGCGAATGCACTTTTGTCCGCTTCGTCTATATGCTCGATTATCTTGTTGATGTTGGCTATGACGGAGTACTGGGTTTCCCAGACGGTCTGTATCACAGGCTGTGTGCTTGCCGAGTTGTAGATGAAGTCTGCTGCATCCTTGCTCACCTGCATGCTGTTGGCGCCCTGCTGCGAGTTGTCCGTGAGGTATTCCTGAGCAGCTGCACTCAGAAAGCCCCATGAAAGGTTTTCTCCGTAAAGATCCCGGCTGCCTATCTTCAGATAGACGCCGTTGAGGGAGTTGCGGAAGCCGTAGCCGGTGGCGAAGAGGTCGTCCTCATCTATGGCGTTTTCCGGCGTTATGTCGAGCCAGCCGCACGATACGGCCAGCAGTGAGGTCATAAATATAAGAATTTTTCGTCTCATGTCAGAATCCTATGTTGATTGAAAGGCTGATTGCACGTGAGTACGGATATGAAAGTCCGCGCTCACGACGTATGGTCGACAGATAGAATATGTCTTTTGCCGTCAGTGAAAGCTTGCACATGCTTATGTGTGCCTTCTTGAGCACTCCCGGCTTGAAGTCGTAGCTCAGCGTGACCGAACTGAACTGCAGGGTGTTGTCCTTCTGGACGAAGCGTGATGAGGCGCCCGTGGTGATGTTCCTGTCACGTATGTCCTTCATCGTGGTCACATCTCCCGGCTTCTGCCAGCGGTCCATGAGCACGCGTCTGTCCACGTTTTCATTGGCAAGATCCACATTCTCGACGTAATCGACGAGAGTGCTGTTGTAGGCATCTCCTCCGAAGTTGTACAGGAACGATGTGAACACCGACCATTCCCTGAAGGAGGCGGTGAGTCCGAACGAACCCTGTCCGAGCGGTGCCGTGTCGCCGATGGCCACCCAGTCCTCAGCCGACCATTTGTCGGTCACCTCTCCGTTCGGCTTCATATATATCTCCTTTCCGTTGGAAGGGCTGATGCCGAGTGACTTCATGCCGGCGATGGCTGTCATTGAGGCTCCTTCATAGTATTTCAGATACGGTTTCGAATATTCGCTTGATGTGGAGGAGGTCGGGTCATAATTGCTGAAAAGCTTCTCGACCTTCTCATTGTATGCCTTCATGGCCTCTGAAATCTCGACGACGGTGTTCTTGTTGCGCGCGAAGTTTCCGAATACGGACACCATCCAGTCCCTGTCCTGATAGAGGCGCACCCTGAGGTCGAGCTCGACACCGAGGTTCCTGACGACACCCATGTTCTCCTTATGTGAGGTGAATCCCGTGGACGAAGGAAGGGCGAAGTCGGTTATGAGGTCTACCGTGCGCGCATTGTAGCAGGAAGCCTTCAGGAAGATTCTGTCCCTCCAGAGACCGAACTCGAATCCCAGATCGAGCTGGTATGTCCTTTCCCACTGCAGGTCCTTGTTTCCCATCTGTGACAGATACACTCCGTATCCGGTCGGGAACCAGTTTCCGGTCTGCAGCTGATACAGGTTGCGTGCCGAATATTGGGAGAAGTTTGTCTTTCCGGTCAGTCCGTATGAACCTCGGAGCTTCAGAGTGGAAAGCACGCTGTTCTTCAGGAATTCATAGTTGTGGATGTTCACGCCCGCACCGGCTGCCCAGAACATTGACCAGCGTCTGTTCGAGCCGAACTCCGATGAACCGTCGAGACGTCCGGTGAGATCGGCGAAATAGATGTTGTCGTAGGCATAGTTGCCGGTAAGAAGGAAGCCCAGCAGGCGGGAACGCTCGTCGTTGCGCGACGGCTTGTCCACGATTTCTGCCGCATAGTTCGAAGATGTGAGGTCTCCTCCGGGGAAGCCTCTGTAGCTGGCATATTCGGTCTCGTATGTCGTGGCGCGCAGGTTTCCGGAAAGGTTCAGGTTCAGATAATGCTTCTTTATGCTCCTGTTGTACATGATCTGGAGGGTTCCGTCAAGGATGTTGCTGTCTCCGGAGGTAACGGTCTTGTCTCCGTTGAGGGACAGGCTGCCTGTTCCGTATGAAGACGATGCAGGATCCTTGTAAAGTTCGGACTTGTCACGCTTGATTGTCGCCGACAGCTGCAGCCTCATCCTCAGTCCCTTTGCGATGTCCCAGTTGACGAGAAGGTTGTCCACGATTTCGTTGTAGGAGGACTTGTCGTAACTGTTGTAGTTGTACATCTCGTAGAGCGGGTTGACGAGCGAACCGTTGTATCCGGTGAAGCTTTCCAGCTGTCTGAGGTAGTTGCCGTCTTCGTCGTACACCCTGAAATATGGCTGCAGATGCGAGTAGTCGCTGAATGAGTTGAACGGCAGGTCGCTGCTGCTGCCGAATGTGAATGTCGCCTTGTTCTTTATCTGGAACCGGCCGATGCGGTAGTCTACGTAGAATCCGGCCGAAGTCACGTTTCTTGAAGACTCCTTCATGACGCCGTTGTTGCCTGTGTAGTTCAGCTCGATTCCCCAGCGCACGTCGTTCTCACCGCCGTCCACATAGACGGAATGCCTCTGGCTGAATGCGGTGCGCAGTCCGAGGGCAAGCCAGTAGGTGTCGACGCCCTGCAGGATGTTGTTCATACGCTCGTAGTAGCCGTTGGTATATGGGGAAACCGTCGGCATACTGCTGTCATAAAGTCCGGCAAGTCTTTCCGCTTCAAGCTTTTCGGAAGCGGTCATCAGGTTGTAGGACGACAGATCGGGCATGTCCATGGAAAGGGTGGTGTTGTATTGAAGACGAAGTTTTCCCGCCTCCGGGGCACGGAGTTCCACGACGATGACTCCGTTGGCTGCACGGGAACCGTACAAGGCCGTTGCGGCGGCGTCCTTCAGGATGTTGATGCTGTGGATACGTGTCGGGTCAAGGTCGTAGATCTTCTCCACATCCACTTCGAAGCCGTCCAGAATGAAGATAGGGAGGTTCGCGGTACCGGAAAGGGACTGTTTCGAGATGTCCTGCGTGTCAAGGGATGTCCCGCTTATGCTGGTCTGGCCTCGGAGGGTGATGTCCGGCATGGCGTTCGGATTTGAGCCGGCGGCAATGTTCTGCTGTATGCGGAAGGACGGGTCGAAGGTCTGTATTGCCGATATCATGTTCGTCGGGTTGGCCATGAGTATCTCGTCCTTCCTGATCTTTGTCGTATTTCCTGAGAAGCCGTCCTTTCTGATGGGGGCAAAGCCTGTGACAATCACATCGTCAAGGCTTTCTCTGGCTTCGACAAGAGTGACGTCCATCTTTGCGTGGTTCCTGATGCTGATGCTTCTGGTCTCGTATCCGATGAGGGAGAATACGAGCGTACCTCCGTTTTCAGGCCTTCTGATGGAATAATATCCGTTCTCGTCCGTGATGACGCCGTAGCTTTGGCCGTCAAAGTATATGGCGACACCGACGAGAGGCTCCTCCGTGACCCTGTCGGTCACGATACCGGCGACGAAACCGTCATCTTTCTGCTTCTGTGCAGATGCGTTCCCTCCGGTCCATGACAGCAGAAGTACGGCAAATGCTGTCTTCAGCAGGAGGAATAATCTTTTTTGAATATCAGAATTCATGTCTCTTCATGTAAGTCCTATCGTTTCTTCAATATGTTGAGGATGCCCTCGTTGCGGATTATCAGCATTCCGTGCCTGTCCTCCGTGATGCCTTTCTCCAGTCTGTAGGTGTATTCCGGCATGCTTCCCTTCATGACTGTCGGCAGGTAGATGTATCCGATGTTACCGCATTTTCCCTTGAGCTCTTCGCCTGCTTCGATGATATGGGTGGATATCATGAAAATGGCGCCTTTGATGTGCGAGAAGGCTTCTGTGACAGCCACGGTCGCGTCGAATGCGTCCTTCACGTTAGTTCCCCTGAACAGCTCGTCGAAGATGACCACGAGGCGCGGCCATCGGTTTACGCTCTGTGCTACACGCTTCAGTCTTCTGACCTCGGCGTAGAAATGGCTGTAGCCGCGGTTGAGATTGTCAGGAAGGTTTATGGTCGTGAACAGGCCGTCACGTACTGAAAACCTCATGGATGCCGCCGGGACAGGAAATCCGACATGGGCAAGGAATACGGCGATGCCGAAGGTCTTCATGAATGTGGACTTTCCTGCCATGTTCGCTCCTGTGAGGAAGACTATGTTGTTTTCTGCAGAAACGGTGAGGTCATTGGCGACCGGATTCCGCAGTGCGGGATGATATATTCCCCTGAATTCCATCACATTCTCCTCGGCTGGAAGCACTTCCGCCTGCACAAACCCTCTTTCCTTCGCCGTAGCGGCCACAGAGATGTACACGTCCAGATGGTATATGCAGTCCAGCATCGCCTTCACATCGTCTATGTGCTCATATCTCAGCAGATTGTCGAAATATGCCGCCTGCTCGTCTGAAAGATGCTCTATGCCTTTGCATTCCAGTACTTTGGCGAATACCGGCCCTGATATTACGGACCGTATGTCTGCCATGCTCTCGTCCGAAAACTCATAAAGGGTGTTGATTATCCATATCAGCGATATCATGCCCCTTTCCGCCTGCTCGAATTCGGTATCGGTCTTTATGACCTTCCTTATTTTCCGCTGCAAAGATACGGAATCCCTGCCTTTCCCGGAATCCCCATTTGTGGTTATGCGCGTCCTTTCGTCAGTGTCCGAAAGATAGAATTCCGCTGCATCAAACCATGCTGTCCTGAACGGGAACTGCACCCCTGTATTCTGGAAACGGCTTATCAGGTCCGCTCTTTTTCTGATGAGGGTGTAATTGTCGAGAGGATTGTAGAACATGTCCTCCAGTATTCTGGCACCTCCTCTTGTCCGCGCGTTGTTGTAGAGGGCGTAAACCGAAATCTCCTTGTTGCGGGAAAATATGCCGAGGTCGTCAAGTGTCTGTTTGTCAATTATAAAACTCATATTTCCTCGTTTACAGCCTCTCCTCTGATGATTTCGAGGATACGCTCGTTTCTTATGATTGTCATTCCGTGCCTGTCTTCGGATATGCCTTCTTCGAGCACATACGGGTAGACCAGCCTGCCTTCAGCCATCCTGGAAGGAAGACGCCTGAACTTCACGTTTCCGCACCTTTCGGACAAGGCCGGGCCGACCTCGACTATGTGGGTGGATATCACGAAAAGGCAGTTCCGGTGCACGGCGAACGCTTCAGTCACGGCAAGCGTGGCGTCGTAGGCATCCTTCACGTTCGTGCCCTTGAAAAGCTCGTCAAAGATCACGAAGAGGTTTCTGCCTTCCGCAACCTTCTGTGCAAGGCTCTTCACCCTCAGCACTTCTGCGTAGAAATGGCTGTAGCCCTGCGAAATGTCGTCAGGTACATTGATGGATGTGAATATGCCGTCGACAGGTGTGAAGCGCATTCCTGCCGCCGGGACGGGGAATCCCATCTGAGCCAGGTACAGGGCGATGGACACTGCCTTCATGAATGTGGACTTTCCGGCCATGTTCACGCCTGTCAGGAAGAGCACGTTCTTCCCTCCGTCTATGCGCAGATCGTTGGCAACCGGTCTGGAAAGTACAGGATGATACACCCCGTGCAGTTCCATAAACCTCTCCTGTGCCGTCACCGCTTCTGCGAAGCCGAAGCCTTTTGCCACCGCAGCGTTGCCGACCGCCATCTGAAGGTCGAGTGCGGAGAGCAGCGGAAGCATCACGTCCATGGCTTCCCCTAGCTCCTTCCTGAACAGCCTGTCAGCCTTTACAGCCTGTGCTACGGTCATTTCCGTTCCTTTGGAAGCGATGTCTATGAGCCGGCTGGAGCGGCTTTCTGTGACAGCCGACAGGAATGTCTCTATTTCAGCACTGTCCGGGCATCCTTCCTGCGGGAAGTCCTTGAGAAGGGCGGCAGTCTTCACCATCACGTCCGCAAGGCATCCCATTCCTTCAAGCATCTTTTCGTATGCCCTGTTGTTGGCCAGTACCATCCTGCATTTACCTGCGATGATGTTCAGGGTCGAGGACAGCACGTCCGACGGGTTTCCCGAATTCAGGTAATACTCCATACGCTCTATCTGCTCTTCCTCGAAAGGGAATTCCTTTCCCAGTGACGCATAATAACGGAATGCTGCACTCCTGCGGTTGATGGCCTCTGCATCGGTCATCGGAGAGCGGAACATCTCCTCCAGCTTCTGCCGTGCGGCACGTGTCCTTGTGCCGTCGAAAATGTTTATGACGGAGTCCTTCCTGAATCTTCCGAGCAGGTTCAGGTCTTCTGTGGTCTGTCTGTCTGTAATGAATGTATTCATCATCGGCTCTTTCTACGTATAAGAAGGAAAATGCCCAGCAGTGCCACAAGTCCCGGAATCACGAGGGTGAACACCCATTTGATCCACACTCTTGCACTGCGCTTGAGATAAAGCAGGTCGTTGTCCGGTCCGGCCGGCCGTGGCGCATAGATAGGGAACTGATCCCGGCTCAGGTAACGGAAGGATTCCGATATGAGGCTGTAGTTGGCAGCCCTTATTCCCGAGCGCTGCTGCATGAGCTCGGAATTTGCGATCATGTCGGCGTTTCCGAGCACTATTATCCTCTGCTCCTTTCCGCCCTTTTCCCTCCTGAGAGCTGTCGCGACCGGAACTCCGGACAGCCGGCGCTCCCCGGTCTCAGGATTGAATGCAGCCTTCTCCTCAATGAAGTCGGTCACCTGAAGCTCGTTCCATACGGGACGGCTGTCATTGGCCAGCGAGTCCGTCGTTATGATGTCGATGACTTCAAATCCCTTCTCTCCTGCGCCTGACGCATCTATCGCCATGGCGTCGGGTCCGGTGACCTTGTTGCCCTGAAGGATGTAGGTGCGGAATCCCTTTCCTACCTTGAGGGCTTCCGGTGCGATGTCGCCGACTATGAGGTTCTGTGCGTAGTCCTCCGTCTGCTGCACGAGGATTCCGTCCATGAACCTGACTCCGATGTGTTCCATCAGAGGCGTCAGCCGTTCCCTGTTGTATGGCTTGCCTGCCAGAAGCAGGTTCCCTCCCTTGTCGATGTATTTCTCTATCCTTTCAAGCTCCTCCGCACTCATTTCTTCCTGCGGATCCGCGATGAGGAGGATGTCGATGTCTTCCGGTATCTCCTCCTCTGCAACGGATATGACACTTACATCAAATCCCTGGTTTACAAGTGCATGACGGAACACGTAGCTGCTTGCGAAGGTGAAGTAGCCGCGTTCTCCGATGTTGAACACATCCCTTTCCCCATGACCGGCAAGCACTCCGACCTTCGGCTGTCCGGCATAAAGGGTCTTCATCGCCGCGGTTATCTCCATCTCGCCGGGATGTTTCTCCTGGTCGTCATACATGCGCAGCTTTGCCGTTCTTCCGTAAGGGCCTCCCTCTATGACACGGATGAAGCGGTAGTCTTCAGTTTCCAGACCGAGCTTTTCCTCCAGTTCTCCGAGCTGCTCCGGAGCAAGGAACCTGTCGAACCTGACCTTCTGTATATGTGCCATCTTCTCAGCCTTTTCCTTGTCGGTCAGTCCGGTGAAGGCCTTGCTGTTGACGGGGTTGCTCTCCGACGGATGCCAATAGTAGACATACTTCATCTTGATTTCCGGCTTGAAACGGGTGTAGCGCGAGAAACGGTCTGTATCACGCATGTAGTTCTTCGGGAGTCCGTCGTGGAGGCTGTTCCCGAGAAGGTTCACATAAGTCGTGATCGTCATCGGGCCGTCAAGATTCTTCATGACCTCCTGACTTTCTTCGGTCAGCGTGCAGTATTTTGTACGGGTCGTGTCCAAGTAGCCTTTGAGGGCAGGACGCGAACTTACGAAGGCCACGGCGAAGAGCAGGGCGGCTGCTGCGGCGTAGCTGAGAGCCGTCATCCGTCCCGTGCATCTGGCTGTTTCTCCTCTGAGCTTGATGATGGTGAGGGCGAGGAAGAACGCTATGACTGAAATGAAATATATGACGTCCTCGCTGCATATCATGCCCTGGATGAATGTGCCGGCACGTCCTGACAGCCCGAGCCAGTAAGTCACATCGCGTATCACCGGTATGCCTTGTCCGACCGCAGGCATGTAGTTGAGCCCGAAAAGCACGGCTATCGTTCCCACGGCGGCAATGATCTGGTACCTTGTCAGCGAGGACATGAATATGCCGGCCGCAGCATATGCAAGCAGCAGCAGATAAAGTCCCAGAAGCCCGGAGAAGGCAGGGCCGGCGTCGATGTCCTTGACTACAACGCAGCAGAACAGTATCTGAAGCAGCAGCCCGGACAGCATGACGATGCCGTAGATTGCCATGGACAGAAATTTTCCCGATACGATCTGGAAGGCGGTCACGGGAGATGAGAGAAGCAGACGGTCTGTCCCTTCGGTCTTCTCACGGCTCATTATGCTCATCGTCAGAAGCGGAATGTATATGAAAAGATAGCCAAGAATTTCCGGGTACACTCCGTTCCAGTTGTCATTGAATATCTGGCTGGTCACGGACGCAAGGCCCTGACCGAGGGCCTTGACGCGGATGAGCACGCTCATCACCTCGGAGAAGGCCATGCCGCACTGCACGAAGAATATCACGAGCAGTATCCATGCTATCGGTGAATAGAACAGCTGACGCAGCTCGTTCTTTGCTATATTATATATGGTCTTCATCTCTTATCTGGATTTTCTGCGTATTATTATCACTACAGCGGCGCCAAGCATGATGAGAGGCAGCACGAGAGTGAAGCCCCATTTTACGAAAGGAACAGCTTCAAAGCCGATGCGCAGGCTGTTGTCCGTGCCGCTTTCCCTCGGTGTGTCCACAGGGAACTTTCCGTCGGAAAGCCACTGGAACATCTTGTAGAGGAACGGGAAGTTTGACGATGACACGCCGTATCTCTGACGCGTGAGCTCTCCGTTGCTGAAGCAGTCTGCATCTCCGAGAAGAAGGATCTTCTGGGTACGGCCGCCCGCCTGGCGGGTCATCTGGAGCGCGACTGACTTTGCTCCGATTCTCTCGCCTGAAAGCGTGTCCGGGACAGCCACGTCGTTGATGAAGTCTCTTGTCTGGAATTCGTTCCAGCCGTCGTCGGCGCTTGCAAGCAGGGTGAGCGGAGCGAAGCCCTTGTCACGGAAGCCGGTCACATGCACGGCTCCCGGCATCGTCACCCTGTTTCCGTGTGAGGAAAGGGCCTTCAGGTCAGGGAAGTTCTTGACTGCGCTGGACGTCACCCTCGCAAGGACTAGATCCTGCTGCAGGTCTCCCTGAGGCACTGCAAGCCGTCCGGAAATGAAGCGGCCTCCGACGAGCTTCGCAATTCTGTTCGCATTCTCCTGCGAGCCGGGGTCTGCGGCTATGAGCATGTTTCGTCCGCTGTCTATGTAACGTTCCAGTTCGCTGACTTCCGCATCGGTCAAGGCCTCGCGTGGATCTGCAATGACAAGAATCTGTATGTGGTCAGGAATGTGTCCTCCATCCCTTATGTCCACCGCTTCGACATCGAAGCCGTTGTTTATGAGCGAATGCCTCTGGCTTTTCTGTGCGCTGAATATATGGAAGTCCCTGTCGCCCTGTCTCTCTATGCTGCGTTCTCCATGTCCGGTGAGGAAGCCCACAGATACGGCGCCGTCCGCAAGCCGTTTGAACGCCGCAGTAATCTCTTTTTCCTCAGGCATCCTCTTGCTGTCGTCGAATACCCGGAGGAACGTCCTGCGTCCGTCATCCGTCCGGATTTCGCGCACAAGGGTATATCCCTCGCCGCTGAGATCTATCTTGGATGCGATTTCGTCCGGATTCTGGAACATCTTGAAGTTCAGTTCGTAAACGTCGGACAGCACTTCAGCCCGTTCGGCATCCGTCATGTCCGGGAAGCGTCTGCGTACCGTCTTGCTGCCTGCGTCAGCCCAATAGAATTCGTACTTGGTCCTGAGGTCCGGCTTGAATCTTACATACTGCTTGAAATATTCCCTGTCATAATTGAACCGCGACGGAATGCCGAGGTAGAAGCCGTTCTCGTCAAGTATGTTCGAATATGTCGTCATGGTGACCTTTCCCTTGACCCTGTCCATGACTTCCTGGCTTGGAACCGTGATAGTGTTGTACTTTGTCTCCGTCACGTCATGGAACCACATGAGGGCAGGTCTCGAGGACAGTATGCTGACGAGGACGGTCGCTGCGACTGCTGCCGAATATCCTGCGAGACGCACCTTTGCCGGACGGCATCTGCGGCGGTTCGAGATGCGCATTACCGTAAGTACAAGGAACAGTATGGTAAGTGTGATGAAGTATATGAGGTCTTCGCTGCATATGAGTCCGGCTATGAATGTCTCGCACCGGCCGCTGATGGACAGCCACCATGTGATCTCACGCAGCCAGACGACGTTCTGCGCCACCTTGTTCATCATATTGAGCCCGCCGAGAAGGGCGAATGTCGCCAATGCCGCGACGACCTGGTATGATGTGAGGGAGGACATGAATATGCCTATGGCTGAATATGTGCAAAGCAGCAGGAAAAGGCCGAGGAGGCCGGTCAGCACGAGAGGAACGTCCATGTTTACAATCGCGACAGAGCCGAAGACGGCCATCAGGATGATTACGCCCATCATGGCGAGTCCGTATCCGAGCATCGCCATGAACTTTCCCAGCACTATCTGCGTGTCCGTGACAGGGGACGAATACAGGAGCTTTATCGAGCCTGTGCTCATGTCGCGGCTGAGCATTCCCATCGACACGAGGGGGATGAAGAGATACAGGTAGAACTGCACCGTCGGGAACAGTCCGTTTGAATCGGAACTGAACATGCCGTTGGTGATGTTCGACAGATGCGAACCCGCCTCCTGCGCCTCAGCGTACATTCCGTAAACATCGGTGAAGAAGAGTCCGCACAGAACGGTGAAGACCATCAGCATAATCCATGCGACCGGAGTCGTAAAGATGAGCTTCAGCTCCGCCCGAGCTATATTCATTATCATGCTTTTCTTCATGGCATCGTCTATTTGTTCCTGCGGCCCGAAAGCTGGGCGAAGACATCGTTCATGGAGCTCTTCTCAAGCTGGATCTCACACAGTCCCCAGCCGTTTCTCACGCTGGCATCCACCATGCGGCCAAGCGTCTCCCTATCTCCGTCGAACCATACACGGAAACGCGGGCTGTATTCGGACACGGCCTTGACGTCGGTTACCCCCGGCACCTTCATCAGTTCCTCTTCAAGAGGTGCATGGGAAAGGGTCATCACGAATGTGTCAGGCTCGATGTAGTTGTCGAAATCCTCGATGGTGCCGCTGAATACGAGAGAGCCGTGCTCTATCATGATTATTCTGTCGCATGTCGCCTGTACCTCGGAGAGGATGTGTGTGGATATGAGCACAGCCTTGTCTTTGGCTATGTCCTTGATGAGGGTGCGTACATCGAGAATCTGGTTCGGATCCAGACCGTTGGTCGGTTCGTCCATGACCACTATCTTGGGGTCATGGATTATTGATTGGGCTATGCCGACGCGCTGCTGATAACCGCCTGAAAGGTTTCGGATGAGCCTTTTGCTGAAATGTGATATGCCGCATCGCTCCTTTGCCCTTTCCAGGGCTGCTGGGATGGCTTTTGAGTCCATGCCACGCAGCTGTGCCGCATAGGTGAGGTACTCGTCCACGGTCAGGTCTCCGTAAAGTGGCGGCCTCTGTGGAAGGAAGCCTATGCTGCGTTTGGCTTTTACCGGCTCGCTGCGCAGGTCGGTTCCGTCTATGAATACGTTTCCTTCGGTCTGGGAGAGCACGCCGCAGACTATGTTCATTATTGTCGATTTTCCCGCTCCGTTGGATCCGAGAAGGCCGGTGATGCCTGTCTGACCTATTTCGAAATTGATGTCACGCACCGCCCACTGCACGCTGTATCTGTGCGAAAGGTGCTCCACTCTGACTATGCTTTGGCTCATCTGTGTTGGTGTTTATTAAGTTCGACAAATTGTATCCAAATTTGCAAAATTACGCTTTTTTCGTTATCTTGCCAAAATATTTATGTCGGCTGGAAGACCGGCGATATGATGATGTCATTATGAACGAAGAAATTGCAAAAGCTCTTGAAGTGCTCCGCAAAGGAGGTGTCATGCTTTATCCGACCGATACGGTCTGGGGCATCGGCTGTGATGCGACGGATCCTGCTGCGGTGGCGAAGGTGTATGAAATCAAGCATCGTGCTGACAGCAAGTCACTTGTGCTGCTTGCAAGCGATATGGATATGGTCTGCCGCTATGTGAAGGAGATTCCGGAAATGGCGGTGCAGCTCGTTGAGGTGAACGACAAGCCGATGACGATAATATATCCGGATGCGGTGGCCGGTTCAGAGCCGGCGGCGGATTCACAGGAGCTTCCCAAGGCGGACCGTCACTGTCTGGCATTCAATACTGTAGCCGAAGACGGCACTGTGGGTATCCGTGTGCCGATGATGGATTTCTGCCGGCAGCTTGTCGCCAGGTTCGGTCGTCCGATAGTGTCCACTTCTGCCAACATTTCCGGTGAACCGACGCCGAAGAAGTTCGCGGAAATCTCTGAGCAGATACGTGGGGCGGTGGACCATATCGTGGATCCGTCTCTCGAAAAGGGCTCGACAGGACGTTCGTCCTCGATAATAAAGGTGGGGCTGGACTATTCCATCGAGATAATCAGGAAATGATATTGAAGTGATATGGAACTTTTTTATTCCAAGGATATCGACGGGAATATGTGCCGTCTGGACCAGGATGAGTCGGGGCATTGCGTCAAGGTGCTCAGGCATCGCAGCGGTGATGAAATAGCTGTAATCGACGGACGGGGGACATTGTGTCGGTGCAGGATCACGTCAGATTCGCCGAAGGGTGTCGAGGCGGTCGTGCTGTCTTCGGAAAGCGGCTGGGGAGCACATACGTACCGTCTTCATATGGCTGTGTGCCCGACCAAGAACAACGACCGTTACGAATGGTTCGCGGAAAAGGCCTGTGAAATCGGTGTGGACGAGATTTCGCCGATAATAGGGGAGCATTCGGAAAGGCGTGTATTCAAGACGGGACGCATAGAGAAGATTCTCGTCAGTGCTGCAAAGCAGTCGCTTAAGGCGGCGGTGCCGCAGGTGAACGAGCCGGTGTCCGTGAGGGAGTTCATCCGGGAGCAGGCCGGAAATGAGGGCGCACTGAAGCTGATTGCATATTGCTTTGAGGATGAAAATGTGCCTCGGAGAAGCGTCAAGGAGATGTTGGATGGATTTGAAGGTGAGGAAATCGTTGTCATGATAGGCCCGGAGGGCGATTTTTCAAAGGCGGAGGCTGAACTCGCGCTTGAGGCCGGTTTCGTCCCGGTGCATCTCGGAGCATCCCGCCTGCGCACGGAAACTGCGGCCCTCACAGCCGTTTCGGCGGCGTATTTCAGATATATTTAATCATGTTTATAGGGCTTATTTCGGACACTCATGGGGTTTTCGATCCGCAGTTCAGGGAGTTTCTTGAACCGGTGGATGTGATCTGGCATGCAGGGGACTTCGGCGGAGGCATGGAGCTGGCGCAGGAGATTGCGGATTTCAAGCCGCTGATCGGGGTGGCTGGCAACTGTGACAACCATGAGCTGCGCTTCATTCATCCGATGCACCGTTTTTTTGAGTGCGAGGGCATGAAGGTGCTGATGACGCACATAGGCGGCTATCCGGGGCGTTACGATCCGAGGGCGCGCAGGCTCATAGACGAATATCGTCCGGATATATTCGTGTGCGGACATTCGCATATACTTAAAGTGGTCAGGGATACGAAAAGGAATATGCTTGTGCTGAATCCGGGGGCGGCGGGCATACAGGGCTTCCACATTGTCAGGACGGCGTTGCGTTTCCATATTGACGGTGGGCGGATCCATTCGATGGAGGTCTTCAATCTGGACCGGACGTGAGAATCTCGGGATTTAACAAAAAATTAACAAAATTGCCGGTGAGTTTGTTGTGATTCTTATAATAGTTGTGTAATTTTGTCGTTTGGTGTTTTGTTTTACCAATTAAATATTAGTGAACCATGAAAAAGGTATTTATGACAATGGCGGTAGTAGCCGCTATGTTCGCTGCAGCTTCATGTTCATGCTGCAACAATTCGAAGAATGCAGAGGCAGCCGCAACTGAATGCAGCGGCGATTGTAATAAGGCAGAAGGATGCTGCGGCGGAGATTCATGCTGCGGAAACGAGTGCAGTGACTCTTCTGAGTGCGCAGGCTGCGACAGCACAGCTGTCAAGGAGTGCTGCCAGAAGGCTGAGTAATTCCGGCCCGTCTTATATCCGGCTCATGCCGTGAAAACGAATGAGATATTGTCCCGACGGAACAATATCTTTTTTGTGTATATTTGTCCTTGGAATACGATCAGGATATTACGAAACTTGAGGATATTGATATGGCGACAGCAAAGACAAAGACCGTGTGGTTCTGCAAGGAGTGCGGAAACGAGAGCGCTAAGTGGATGGGCAGGTGCCCGGCGTGCGGAGAATGGAACACGATGGTGGAGGAAACTGTGGCGACGGGAAAGAAAAACGGCCCAGCAGCGGTGTCTGTGCCGGGTTCCGGCCATAAGCCTATGCCTTTGTCGCATATAGATTCTTCTGTAGAAAACAGGATGTCGCTCAATAACGGCGAGGTGGACCGTATCCTCGGAGGCGGTCTGGTGGAAGGCTCGCTGGTGCTGATAGGTGGCGAACCGGGCATCGGAAAGTCCACCCTCTCGCTGCAGATTCCGCTTCACTGTCCGAACCTCAGGACGCTTTATGTGACGGGTGAGGAAAGCGCAAAGCAGGTGAAGCTGCGTGCAGCGCGTATCGGAGGCGATGATTCGGGCTGCATGATCTACAGCGAGACGCTCATGGAGAACATCATAGCGGAGGCCCGTGCCATGATGCCGGATCTGATGGTGGTGGATTCCGTTCAGACCATGTTCTCGCAGAATGTGGAATCTTCGCCAGGCTCCGTGACACAGATCAAGGAGACGGCTGCCATGCTGCTCCGCTTTGCGAAGGAAACGGGAGTGCCTGTGATTCTCATCGGTCATATAACCAAGGAGGGAAGTATCGCAGGCCCTAAGATTCTGGAGCATATAGTGGATGTCGTTCTGCAGTTCGAAGGAGAGAACAGAGGAACATACCGCCTTCTGCGCAGCATAAAGAACCGTTTCGGCTCTACGTCCGAGCTGGCTGTATTTGAGATGACCGGAAAGGGACTCCGCGAAGTGAGCAATCCGTCCGAGATGCTGATTCCGATGCATGAAGAGGGCTTGAGCGGCGTGGCCGTAAGCGCGATGCTGGACGGTACGAGGCCATTTCTCATTGAGGTCCAATCGCTTGTAAGCTCTGCCGCATACGGCACTCCGCAGCGCAGTGCCACTGGCTTTGACGTACGCCGTCTTAATATGCTTCTGGCTGTGCTGGAGAAGAGGGCCGGTTTCAAACTAAGCGTCAAGGATGTCTTCCTGAATATGGCCGGAGGCCTGAAGGTGAACGATCCTGCATGTGATCTTGCCGTCATTTCTGCCGTGCTTTCCTCGAATTTCGATTTCGCGATTCCGTCCGATGTCTGCTTTGCAGGCGAAATCGGTCTCAGCGGTGAGATCCGCCCTGTCGCCCAGACAGACCGTCGTGTGATAGAGGCGGCGCGTCTCGGATTCAAAAGGATTTTCGTATCCAGCTTCAGTTCGCTCGAAGGGCTTGAAAATGAGGGACGTGCGTCCGCGATAGAAGTCGTCAAGGTGGCGGATGTCCCGGCACTCTGCAGAACGCTCTTCAAGAACTGAAATCAGTTTCCGTAATCGGCTATCGTGGCCATCATCCTGTCGAGCAGCGGCCTGAGCTTCCATGTAGGAGCGGTGCAGTTGTTCACCATGATCGAGAATACTACTGTGCGAGCCTTCATGTCTTCTGTGAGGCAGTCCGCCGGCTTATGGCCTGCCGGCAGAATATATCCTGAGTAACAGCGCACACCGTTCATCGAACCGCTCTTGGCCTTGATGCGGTTCTTCAAGGTTTCGGGCTGGCTTTTCATATTGTACAGCAGGGTGCCGTTTCCGCCAGGCGAAGGGAGGCTGCGGAGATAACTCCCGTAGCAGTCGGCGGACATCATTGCTCTGAGGAAGCGGCAGAAGAAGTCCGGCGACACATAGTTCTGACGTGACAGACCGCTTCCATCCTGCAGGTGCAGTCCGCGTGATGTGTCCACTCCGAGCGCCTTGAATGCATCGCTCACGGCGACGTATGACGAGTCGTAGCAGGCACTTTCATGCAGTTCCTTGCCGAGAGCCCTGAGCAGGGTTTCCGCATAAAGGTTGTTGCTGGCATGGTTGGTCTCGAACACGATGCGCTCCAGTGAGGGGGATGCCGTATATCCGAGCATGTTGATGTCGGTGGCGCCGCCGCTTTCCGTAATCCATTCAGTATTAAGCCTGTAATCTGCAGCCCCTCCGTCGCATTCTATGCCGTGGCTCCGCAGCCAGTCCGTGAAGTACCATGCGCAGGTGTATTCCGGAAATTTGTTCGCGCAGTCAAGCCTCTTCGCGGCTCTGTCCACGGCAAAGGTTCCGCGTATTTCCGCAACAGGTGCAAGGTCGCTCGTATACATATAAAGCTGGTCTCCGGTACCTTTCCTTCCTGTCGTGCAGCTGTATCGGAACTCCATCCAGGGCGTCAGGGGATATGACGGACTTATGTTCACGTCTGCCCCGACTTCCGCTCCGGCTGATACGCTGAAGGACTGCATGTTTTCATAGAACATAAGCCCTGTGGCTCCGGCTCCGTAGTATGTGCCTATGTCGTTCCACAGCCACGTGGGCTCTTCCGCCATGCCCTCGAAACGGCTTCCGTCCCCGACAACGTGTCCCTTTATATGCCTGATTCCTGCATCTCTGACAAGCTTTTCCCATTCTCCGAATGTCTTTCCCACGGCCACTGCTATGGAATCCTTCGAGCCTAAGGTGGGGTCGCCGCCTCCCGTGATGTAGAGGTTGCCGTACAGCACTCCGTCGATGATTTCCCCGTCATGCCCTATCCAGGTTCTGAACCTGTAGTCCGGGCCGAGTGTATACAGGGCCGTGCCGGTGCTGATCAGCTTCATGTTGGAGGCAGGTACGAGCATCTTAGCTGAATTCATTTCTGCGAGCGTTCTTCCGTCGCCCGTGCGTACGCATATCCCGAAAGCGGCCTGTGAAAGAACCGGGTCTGCCGCCAGAGTTTCCAGCTGCTCCTGAAGTGTCCGGGATGGCTGTGCTGTGGCGGTCTGGAATATTCCTGCAGCCAGATCAAGTGCCGCGGCGGTGAGAAGCGTCAATATATATAAATACGTTTTTTTCATGTCTGAAAGTTGTGAACCTGGACAAATTTAATACAATTTTTAAGGATTTTATATATAACTTTGTCGATTGCTGACATATATTTACGTATATGTGCTTAATGGATTGTTTTAACATAAGATATTGATATTCGTTTTTATGGCAAAGAAAGTTCTTGTTTCCGGCGGTGCCGGTTACATCGGCAGCCATGTGACTGTCGAACTGATTGGAGCCGGCTATGATGTGGTCGTGGCCGACAATATGTCGAACTGCGACATGACCTGCTTCGAAGGTGTAAAGAAGATTACTGGAAGGGAAGACATCCCGTTCTATCAGATTGACTGCTGCGACTATGAGGCTGTGGACAAGCTGTTTGCAGAGCATAAGATCGATGCGGTGATTCATTTTGCAGCGTTCAAGGCGGTGGGTGAGTCGGTAGCAAAGCCGATCATGTACTACCGCAACAATCTTGTGTCCTTCCTCAATATTCTCGAGGCTTCGAAGAATCACGGCGGCTGCAATGTCCTCTTCTCTTCGTCTGCAACCGTTTACGGTGAGGCCGAGAATCTTCCTGTGACCGAGCAGACTCCGCGTCTGCCTGCAACATCTCCTTACGGAAATACGAAGCAGATGTGCGAGGACATTCTTCGCGATGTCGTGCTTGCAACGGCTGGAGGCGCTGACGGTCAGGGAGTTGTAAAGGGTATAGCTCTCCGTTATTTCAATCCTATCGGAGCGCATCCGTCGGCACTCATCGGCGAGCTTCCGCGTGGCGTCCCTAATAATCTCGTGCCTTTCATCACACAGACTGCAATCGGAAAGAGGGAGTGCCTGAGCATATTCGGAAACGACTATCCGACAGAGGACGGCACATGTCTGCGTGACTATATCGACATTGTGGATCTCGCGAAGGCCCATGTGGCGGCTGTATCAAGAATGCTTGACGGAAAGATGAAGCAGGATTATGAGATATTCAATGTCGGAACTGGACGCCCTGTATCTGTGTATGAACTGGTTACAGCGTTTGAGAAGGTGAACGGTCTCAAGCTTAACTATAAGTTTGCTCCGCGCCGTCCTGGCGATGTGGTGGCGATATGGGCAGACACAAAGCTTGCGAACGAAGAGCTCGGATGGAAGGCGGAGCGCACCGTTGGGGAGACCCTTGCGAGTGCCTGGGCCTGGGAAAGACATCTCGCCGGCAAATAGCCTCCGGCTTCTCACTCATCCGGAAAAATGCCTCATTTTCCGGAGCACCCCACCATTTTTAAGGACTGCTCCGGAAAATCGCAGGATTTCCCGGAGCACCTATGCAAACAAGGCGCGGAGAACCTTCAGGGAGTTGATGTTGAGGGTGGATTCGGAGTGAAATTCGATGTAGCGGAGGATTTCCTCTGCGATTTCGTTGCGGACGGCTCCGGAAAGAGGTATGAGCATCGTTTCGGCAAAGGATTCACGCATGAAGCGCTCCACGATGGGATAATGCGTACCGACAAACGGCATGAGGTCGTGTGCTTCAGGGCTGAATCCGAGGGCGACGGCCAGTTCAAGAAGAAAACGTATATGGAAATTGCTGAAGTCGCTCTGTATCGCATCCAGCATGAGGACGCTTTTCTCGCACCATTCGAAAAGTCCGGGTTCACAGCCTCCTTCCTTCACCACGCGATACAGCACTTCGCTCATGAACATGGTCATGGGGTTCTTGAAACGGCTGTCGCGTATACCTAAAAGCGGATATTTTGCAGCCAGATTCTTCGCCGTGTACAGCGTGGACTTGTTTGTCTCGACCACATCGGCCTCAAGCACCGTCAGAGGCAGGAAAAGCGTCGTCATGGCTTTCTTTCCGACACCGCGTACAAGAAAACTCCGCCGCCCATACTCTTTGCTCAAGGTATGGACGACGGTGGAATTCTCACCGAATCTGGTGGTATGCAATACTATAAGGTCGGTGTTTACCGTCATATCATTTCTTAAGCCACTCGGCCATGGCCCTGAGAGCCTTGCCTCTGTGGGATATTTCGTTCTTCTGCTCCTCCGTGATGTCGGCGAGCGTCTTGCCCGGGAACTCGTCGGGAATGAATATGGGATCGTATCCGAAGCCTCCGTTGCCGGACTTCTCACGCGCAATCTCACCTTCGAGCTTTCCCTCGAAGATCTTCTTTTCTCCGTTGATTATCAGTGTGATGACACTCTTGAAGCACGCCCTTCTCGACACCGGCTTAACACTCAGTCCGAGCGATGCAGCCATCTGCGCCTCGCCTTCAAGGACGCTCAGTTCGTGCAGCACCTTGTCCATGTTTTTGTTGAAGTCCTTGTCTTCGCCTGCATAACGTGCCGTGTATACACCTGGAGCACCGCCCAGCGCATCCACTTCGAGTCCTGTATCATCTGCGAAACAGTTGCATCCGCATTTGTCAAACAGATACTGAGCCTTCTGCAATGAGTTGGCCCTCAATGTCTTTCCCGTTTCCGGAATATCTTCCGTGATTCCAACCTGTGCGGGGGTAACGAGCTCAAAGCCCTCGCCTAAAATCTCTGATGCTTCACGCAGTTTGCCGCTGTTGCCCGTTGCAAAAACCAATTTCATAATAAAAACTGCTTGATATGTTCTACTAATACTACTAAAACCGCTGCAAAGGTATTAATTTTTTCTAACTTTGCGGCATTAAATGTGCCACAGATTACTCGGCTGCGCTCGGAAAGACGTAAGGATACGTTCGGAAAGACGTAGTCAGGTATCTATATATATGAATATGAAGAAGAACGCAACAAACATCCTCATGGCTCTGGCCATGTTTTCCGCTGCCGTTTCCACGGCATCAGCCCAGTCAAAAAGCTTCAAGCTCGGCCAGTGGACCGAAATCCAGAACTCCATAATCAAGGAACTGAACCGCTCGTACGTGGACTCCCTCCCGGTAGACCGCATCATGAGGGCCGGCGTGGATGCAATGCTCGACGAGCTGGATCCTTATACCATATATATACCTGAGGAAGAGAACGAAGACCTTCAGATGATGCTCTCGAAGACATACGGCGGCATCGGCGCGATCATCCATAAGAAGAAGGAGGACAACGTCATCATCAACGAGCCATACGCCGGCTCCCCTGCCCAGAAGTACGGCCTTCAGTGCGGTGACGAGATCCTCGAAATCGACGGGCTGCCGACAAAAGGCCTTGAGACAAAGGAAAGCAGCGACAGGATGAAGGGAAAGCCGGGTACAACCGTGGTGTTCAAGGTGAAGAAGGTACGCACGGGTGATACTCTCGACATCCCTGTGGTGCGCGAGCGCATACATTTTCCTGACATCGAATATGCCGGCATGCTGGACGACACGACAGGCTACATCCTTCAGGGCGGATTCACCGACAACGTGTCCGCAGACGTCAGGGCAAGATTCCTCGACCTCAAGAAGCAGGGCATGAAAAGGCTTGTGCTCGACCTTCGCGGAAACGGCGGCGGCCTTATGAGCGAGGCAATCAACATCGTATCGCTTTTCGTTCCGAAAGGCTCTCTTGTGGTCACTTCAAAAGGGAACACAGAGGATTCGAAGCACGAATACAGGACCACAACGGAACCTATCGACACAGAAATACCTATAATCGTCATGATAGATTCCGGTTCGGCATCCTCTTCGGAAATCGTTGCAGGAGCCTTTCAGGATCTCGACAGGGCCACAATCATGGGAAAGCGCAGCTACGGAAAGGGCCTCGTCCAGTCCATCAGACCTGTCGTCTACAACGGCCAGATGAAGATCACGACTGCTAAATACTACACTCCGAGCGGACGCTGCGTGCAGGCGATCGACTATTCGAACCGCAACGAGGACGGCAGCGTGGGCCATATTCCCGATTCCCTCACACATGAGTTCAAGACCGCTGGCGGAAGGACAGTGCGTGACGGCGGAGGCATCACTCCGGATCATGAGATCGACTCTCCGGACTACAGCAGGCTCGTATATTCGATTGTCCTCGGCGGAGTGCTTGACCAGTATGTGATGGACTACTGCCGCAGACACGACAGCATCCCGGCCGTGGAGGACTTCCATTTCAGCGACGAGGACTTCGAGGACTTCATCTCTTTTGCAAAGACTCAGGATTTCGACTACAGAAGCAGCGCAAAGACGCTCTTCGACCAGATGAAGCGCGAGCTTGAGAAGGACGGTCTGGCGGAAGCGATGACCGACGAACTGAAGGCAATGGAAAAGGCTCTGGAGATGGACAAGGAGCGCTTCATACGTCTGAAGAAGGACGAGATCGTGCCGTTCATCGAGGAAGAGCTGGCCACGCGCTACTGGTTCCAGGAGGCCGGAGTGAAGGTGCGCCTGCGCTACGACGACCAGCTGAAGGAGGCGCTTGTAAAACCGCTCATATAAACCGTCATCAGGGAAGGACTTATGAAGAAGCTGACAGTATTATTCGATTTTGACGGCGTCATCTGCGACACAGAGACACAATATACGAAGTTCTGGAGCGGCAACGGAGTGAAATATCTCGGCATCGAGGATTTCGGCCACCTGATTAAGGGCCAGACGCTGCGGCAGATCTTCGACAGATATTTCAACGGGATGGAAGAGGCCCAGGCAGAGCTTGTACCGGCTCTTGACGAATTCGAAAGGAACATGTCCTACGGATACGTGCCAGGGGCATATGAATTTCTGACCGCGCTCAAGAACGCCGGAGTACCTTCGGCCATCGTCACCAGCTCCGACCATCAGAAGATGTCACACGTCTACAGGGCACATCCTGCACTCACGGAACTGGTGGATGCGGTTCTTGTCAGCGAGGACTTCACCGCATCAAAACCCGACCCGGACTGCTTCCTCAAAGGAATGGAGAGACTGGGCGGACGTCCTGAGGATACCGTCGTGTTCGAGGATTCGTTCCACGGACTGGCGGCAGGGCGCGCATCAGGGGCACATGTGGTCGGACTGGCGACCACCAATACGCGTGAGGCGATCACACCATTGTGCGATATGGTCATCGACGACTTCCGGAACATGAATCTGGCGGTGCTGCTGAAACTTATTGGCTGACGAATGCCGGCACAGGTGTAGGAATACCGAAAAAATTGTTACCTTTGCGCTTGACTTTCGACAGAAACGTTTAAACACTTAATTTATACGACTATGAACCTTAGAGTTTTCAAAAAAGACATCGAGTACTTCGTTGGTGAATTCATTGACGACTGCGCACTCTTCGTTGCGCTCAATCCGCACAAGGACGCTGACGAAATAGCACAGATAATCGACGAGGCGGTAGACCTCTACAACGACCTCAAGTGCAGAGCAAACCATCCTGAGGGCAAGAAGAAGGCATACTACAGCGCTCTCACAAAGGAAATGTTCGAGAAGCTCGACACCCTCTGCGAGAAGCTCAGCTCAGTAGTCTCAAAGCAGGACTAAGCAGAAGGACAGATATAGAGGAAGCCGGCCCGCATGGGTCGGCTTCCTCTATATCTGACGGTGAGCGCTTCCCACTCTTCGCTCGGAATGTCAAGGTGCTCCGGGAAATCCTGCGATTTTCCGGAGCAGTCCTTAAAAATGGTGGGGTGCTCCGGAAAATGAGGCATTTTTCCGGATGAGGGTCGGGAATTGGCATCCTGTCATCATGAGATGGTGCAGAGGACGGACTTCCGGTATTTTGCCGACAGGTAAATCGTGCGGGCGAGAAGATGGGCGAAGTAGGCGGCCATCAGGATGTGTATCGCGAGGATGCCGTAACGGGTGGCGGAAACCGTCTGATTGTCCGGCTCGGCCATCTGCGCAGCAGTGTCTGCCAAGATGTCCGGAACAAGATTCAGTCCTGCCATTCCAGCCGCCCAAACCGCCGCAAAGGCAGCCACGGCCCACAGCATGGCGTTACGTATGGCTTTGGATGCCGTAGCACCTATATATATACCGTCCCATGTGAATGCCGCACAGCCCACAATCGGCATGAGCAGCAGCCACGGAAGGTATTCCTTCGACATCTCCACGACAGAGGCATCGGATGTCATCATCCTCAGCAGCGGGACTCCGGCCCAGTGGTATATCCCCATGAATACCACGGCTATGCCCATGCTCCAGATGAATGTCCACGTCACTGTCTGACGCAGCATCTTCCCGTTTCCGGCACCTATGTAACGCCCCGTCAGAGCCTCTCCGGCATAAGCGAAACCGTCCGTGAAATATGAGAACAGAAGGAGTATCTTCATCATTATCGAGCTTACGGCAAGCAGAAGGTCGCCATAGCGCGCCGATATGGTCGTGAATCCTATGTATATGGCGATGAAGCAGAGCGAGCGGACGAAAAGGTCTGTGTTCATGGAGAAGAACTTCCTCGTCTGAGCCCCCTTGAACAGGCCCTTGAAATCCTCCTTTTCCAGCTCTCCGAACGTGTTCTTCCTGTATTTCACCCACAGCAGGACAACAGCCGCAAGCAGTCCCGACCATTGGGCGATGACTGTGCCGGCCGCGATTCCGTCGAATCCCATTGACGTGTGCAGGGCCAGAAGAATGCTCATCAGCACGTTCATGCCGTTGACCGTGAAGTCCGTGACCATAGGGCTGACGCTGTCCTGCATGCCTATGAACCAGCCTTTGAAGGCCATCAGGCCGAGGGTTGCCGGCGCCGCCCATATCCTTATGAAGAAATACCTCGAAGCGAGTTCCTGCACCTGCGGAGTGCAGTCCACGACCAGAAACGCAGCCTTCACGAAAATCCATTGTATGACAATCAGGAGCAGGGCGCAGGCGAGCGCGATTCCGAACGAACGGGCGAATATGCGTGCGCATTCCCTGCGGTCCTCCCTGCCGTATGCCTGAGCGGCGAGCCCTCCCGTACCTATGCGCAGGAAGCCGAAGTTCCAGTACAGCAGGTCGAAGAGCATAGAGCCTATGGCGATTCCGCCTATCATCGTGGCGGCTTCGGCCCCGAGATGGCCTGCCACAGCGATATCGACCATACCTACAAGAGGCACGGTGATGTTGGCCAGGATACTCGGCACCGCCAGCTTCAGTATGTCCTTGTTGATATCCTTCATAATCGAGGCACAAAAATAAGCATTTATAAAATAGGTAACGAGCAAAATGTCTGGAAATGCTTGTTTTTGTTCTTGGTCCTCCGATTATAAAAAAGAGCAAAACGTATAAAAAAGAAAAATCTGATGAATCTTTTTCATATTCTGGTGACATATCGGGGAAAGCATCATAACTTCATCGAAAAAAAGATGAAAAGTTATTATCATGTGAGCAGTCACGGATTGGAAAGGAAGGACATCTTCAGGACAAGAGAAGATTTCATTGCGGGAATGAATGATATTGCGATCTGCGCATTGGGCTTTGATGTGCGCATTCTGTGCTTTTGTCTGATGAGCAACCATTTTCATTTTGTACTTTATGGAACGTACCAGGAATGCAGTGGTTTCTCAGAAGAATATAAGAGAAGATGTGCAGTATGTATGAGAAGAGGTCACGGTGAAGTGCAAGGCATGAAAGCCGTTGATCTAAACATAAGCGAGATTACCGGACAAGACTATCTGGAGAATGTCATAGCTTATGTCATGAGGAATCCTCTCGCTGCAGGAATCTGTGTGATGCCGTACAATTACCCATGGTCATCTGCTGCAGTCTATTTTGGCGGAAGCAACTGCGATGGAGGGTCCAGATTGAATGACATGAGTGACAGGAAGCGTTTCCGTATCCTCAAGTCGCGTTTTGAAGTACCTGACAACTATGTCGTAGATGACAATGGAATGGTACTGCCCTCATGCTATGTGGATTCGGTCTTGGTCGAAAAGATTTTCCGTCACCCGTCCAGGCTGCTGATGCTGCTGGCGAGAAAGATAGAGAATGATGTGGAACTACACCTCGGAATAGCAGACCAGGTCAGCATGACAGATCAGGACATTCTCACACAGCTGCCAGTCCTTATAAGAAAGGAATTCAGAAAAGATACCATAGAACAATTATCTATGGAGCAGCGCATAAAGTTATGTCTTCTGCTAAAGAAGAATTATAGGTCTGGTGTCAAGCAGATTGCCAGAATTACCCGTCTGGATCCGGGAATGGTAGCAAAAGTCGTATAGGTCACGAGCAAAATAGCCTAAAAATGCTCGTGCCCCCCAGGAAATTGAGAGGGTCACGAGCATTTTCGCTTTTTTTTGCTCTTGATGTCCTACTCTGACGGACTTGTAAAAGTTGTGTATTGAAAACTTGTGGTAACAGTTCCGTCTTTTTTTAGTCCATAGGCGAAAATCATATATTCTACACCCGGTTTTATGATTACTTGCGGACATTCCCTGACTCCGCTTGTCACGATAATCATCTCCCACCATTTCTTCATCTCTTCGATACGCTGTATGGATACGAATCTTCGAATGCCGTCACTCATATCTGCATATAGGTCGAAAAGTGATTTTTCTATCATGCTGCAATCATATGTCGCATCGAGATCAGCAGGTGTGATCCTATACCCGACATATTCCGATGTAAGATACTCAACATCCATATCAAATTTGAAACCTTTGATCTTATCTTCATCAATGGTGAAATTATAAGAACTCCATTCGGAATCATAAAACAAAGTCGTATCCGCTGATATGGCTTTTACCTGCAGGCAGTAATCACCTTCTGCAAGGTCTTCAAATCTCAAAGAAGTCTCTGTCGTACTTGGCAGACTTTCACCATTGAGTAGAATGTCATACTTCAGTGCATCATTGACATGATCCCAATGCACATCCTTGCGGTTATACTTTGCAAGAATGTCAGTTGCATCATGAATTCCGGGAGCATTTAACGGAACAACAGCATATTCTTCCTCCTCTTTTTCCTCCATTTATCAGTGCTGTCAGTCATTTCACAGCAGACGGCAAGCAGAAGTGTAGCTAAAATGCCCCCAAAAACGGCTAATATCTTTTTTATATCCACCTTGATCACTGTTTAATGTATGGGGAACCGCTGCCATCAGGATACAGCTTATTACCTTCGATAGTAAGAATCATTCCTTTCATCGGAATATACACCTTGTTTCCATCAAGATAGTAAGTTGCCCTCTCTTCGCATCCTTCCTGAAAATACCAATTGCCGTATCCTAAAGATTCAGAAAAACCATCCCAGTGTCTGTAGTCATGAAGACGGTCATAGTATTTAACAGTATTGCTATTGACGAAATCCAGGCCCCAAGCTCTTTTGCCTCCATCCAATCCGCCATATTCATCAACACGCAGATATAGTCCTTTAAGTGCTCCGGCGTCCTTGCTGCATCCTGTAAATGAGATTCCCATCACAACAATAGCGAAAGCAATAAATACATAGTTCAATACTCTTTTCATCTTGTTATAGTTTATTTGTACGTTTTTAAATTCAATCTTATTTTCAAACTGAATTCATTTTATTTTTTTAGTGATTTGAGTCCTGATGTTGGGGAAGGTGACAAATAAAAAAGCATGGGACTCATTGCATATATCGGATTCTGCGGTCTTGGACTACCTCACACCCGGATAATAGAATAAAGCCCATGCAAGAAGCATAGGCGTTGAACTTTATTCCATTGGGTGTGATTGTGAAAGTGTCCAAGTTTCAGAATCCCCGAAATATAGCTAACGCTTTAATATATATGTCAATCGTAGATTATTATATCATAGGCATTTGAATTTGTTGCTTACAAAAGTATACAATTATTGTCAGAATTCAAACATGTGATGGATTATCTGTATTTCCCTTCTTCCTCCAGCATTCCAAGGTAAGAACTGTATCTGTCATAACTGATCTCACCCGCCTCAACAGCCTCCTTCACGGCGCAACCGGGCTCATGAGTGTGAGTGCATGGAGTGAAGCGGCAGCCTTCGGAGGCTTTGAGCATTTCCGGAAAATAGAGGGCGACTTCCTCCTTCTTCAGGTCCACGAGGCCGAAGCCGCGCAGACCGGGAGTGTCTACTATGAAGCCGAGCGACGAAAGGGCGTACATCTCATAGAAAGTCGTCGTATGCCTTCCCTGGAGATGCGCATCGGAGATCTCCCCCACCCTCGGGTCGAGCGATGGGTCAAGAGCCTTTATCAGCGAGGACTTGCCCACTCCCGATACGCCTGAAAATAGCGACAGACAGCCCCTGCAGGCCTCTCTGAGCTCGTCTATGCCTTCGCCGGTCAGGGCCGAAACCTCCATCACAGGATAGCCTGCGCCCTCGTATATCTCATGAAAGGCCTCAAGCATCTCCCTGTGCGATTCGCGGTAGAGGTCCACCTTGTTCAGGACGATCGTAGCCGGTATGTTGTAGACCTCACAGGTCACGAGGATACGGTCGAGGAACGGGAGCTTCACCTCAGGAAAGTCGATTGTGGCTATGATGAAAGCACGGTCGAGATTCGCGGCTATGACATGGGCCTGACGCGAGAGGTTCGTGGACTTGCGGATGATGTAGTTCCGCCGTGGCATCACCTCTGTGATCACGGCCGGATTCTCCGGTGTGATGCCTCCATCGCAGGCAGCGCTGCATCCTTCAGGCACCTCCGCCTCGAATTTCACGACATCGCCCACAGCCACGGGATTTGTGGCGGTACTTCCCTTCAGCCTTATCCTGCCGCGAAGCACGGCGGGAAACAGCTTCCACTCCGGAAGCTGTGAAAGCAGATAATGACTGCCTGTATGCTTTACAACCGTTGCCTGTCCTCTAATTACCATAAGTATGAATCATATCCGGATGCAAAGATAATGAAATTCGTTTTTAATCGTTATCTTTGTCGGATTAGTTGAAAACGATATGATACAGGAGACACATATTGAGGGAGCGCTCAAGGAGCTGTTCGCAAACCTGAAGTTCACGCAGGAGCCAGCAGGGCTTTACGACCCGCTTAGGTATATGATGGAAATCGGAGGAAAGAGGATAAGGCCACGGCTCTGTCTGACGGCATATTCGCTGTTCCGCGACGGCTTCACTCAGGAGATTCTCTCTCCGGCCTCCGCCCTTGAGGTGTTCCACAGCTTCACGCTCATCCATGACGACATCATGGACAAGGCGGACGTGCGCCGCGGCGTGCCGACGGTATACCGCAAGTGGGACGAGAACACGGCCATCCTTTCGGGCGACGTCATGTCGATAGAAAGCTACAAGCTGGTTGCCAAAGCCCCGGCCGCCGTGCTTCCGCAGGTGCTGGAACTGTTTTCGCAGACTGCCGCTGAAGTATGCGAGGGACAGCAGTACGACATGGATTTCGAGGACATGGAGCAGGTGCCGATGGCGGATTACATGAAGATGATCGGTCTGAAGACGGCTGTGCTGATAGCATGTGCGGCGAAGATGGGAGCGATCATCGGAGGGGCTTCCGAAAAGGAATGCGACCTGCTGTACAGATTCGGATACGACCTCGGTCTTGCGTTCCAGATTGCGGACGACTGGCTGGACACCTACGGTGACGAGAAGGTCTTCGGAAAGGCAATTGGCGGAGACATAGTGAACAACAAGAAGAGCTGGCTGCTGACAAGGGCGCTGGAGAAGGCAGGAGACAGGCGCGAGGCATTGCTTCTGGCGATGGACATGCCTGTGGGTACAGAAGATGGAAAGGCTGCTAAAGTGGCGGCTGTCAAGGAGATATATGATGCTCTCGGAATCGGAGAGGAAGCGCAGCAGGAAATCGTGAGGCTGCACGGACAGGCGCTCGATTCCGCAAAGGCTCTTAACCTCGGGCCGCAGAAGTACGAGCTCCTGCACAACTACGCGGCAAAGCTTTTAGGAAGAACGAAATGAACAGGAAGAATTTAGAGATAATGGCTCCTGCAGGCAATTTCGAATGTCTGCATGCGGCCATACAGGGAGGCGCGGATTCCGTATATTTCGGAGTCGAGAAGCTCAACATGCGGTCGCATTCGGCCAATAACTTCAGGATGACCGACCTTGACGAAATCGTGAAGATATGCTCGGAGCATGGCGTGAAGACATACCTCACCCTCAACATCGTGCTCTACAATGAGGATCTTGAGGACATGAAGAGGACATTGGAGGCAGCGAAGAAGGCCGGCATCACGGCTGTCATCGCTTCTGACATGGCCGCAATCGCATACGCCCGTCAGCTGGGAATCGAAGTGCACATATCCACACAGCTCAGCATATCGAACGCCGAAGCGCTGCGGTTCTACGCCCAGTTTGCGGACGTCATCGTGCTTGCCCGCGAGCTGAACCTGAGTCAGGTGAAGGAAATCAAGGCAGTCATCGACAGAGATCGCATCTGCGGCCCGTCGGGAAGGCTCGTGGAGATCGAGATGTTCGCCCACGGAGCGCTCTGCATGGCCATTTCCGGCAAATGTTATCTCAGCCTTCATGAATACGGAGCGTCGGCCAACAGAGGCTCATGCTACCAGCTCTGCCGTAGGGCATATCAGGTGAAGGACCGCGAGACGGGTATGGAATTAGAGGTGGACAACAAATACATAATGTCTCCCAAGGATCTCTGCACCATCGGGTTCATGGACAAGATCATTGATGCCGGAGTGACCGTATTCAAGATAGAGGGACGTGCCCGTTCGGCCGAATATGTCAAGCGTGTCGCATCATGCTACCGTCGTGCGGCGGATGCCGTATGCGAGGGCACATACACGGCGGAGCTCGGCACGAAGCTGAAGGAGGAACTGGCCGAAGTGTTCAACAGAGGCTTCTGGGACGGTTATTACCAGGGCGCACGCCTCGGAGAATGGAGCGAAGTGTACGGCAGCAAGGCCACCAGAAAGAAAGCCTACTGCGGCAAGGTCACCAACTGGTTCGGCAGGCTTGGAGTGGCGGAGATACTCGTGGAATCCGGCTCGCTCAAGGTCGGCGACAAGATACTTGTGATCGGCCCTACTTCCGGTTGTATAGAATATACGGTTCCTGAGATCAGAGTGGATCTGAAACCCGTTCAGGAGGCACTCAAAGGCACATACTGCTCAGTTCCGATAGACTGGTCGAAGGTGGTTCCCGGCGCCCGGGAAGAGGCTCAGGGCCTGTGCGGCGAGAGCTGTGACGAGAATGCATGCAGAGCCATAGAAGAATCGCGTCTGCGCCGCAGCGACAAGGTCTATATCTGGCCGGAAGCCTGACCCGGTTTACTTCGCTCGTCCGTGAAACAGGGCTTATTTCCGGAGCACCCGCTCAAAAAGTTGCACTCATCCGGAAATATGGCAGATTTTCCGGACGACCCCTTCAAAAAGTTGCACTCATCCGGAAATTCAATCGTTTTTCCGGATGAGTGCAGTTTTTGATGCATCTCGTAGTCTAAAGCCTGTGGCGGCCCGTCATCTGATGCCGTACTTCCTGAGAATCTTCAGAATCGGCTTTTCGATTGACTTTGCCCAGAGGGTGTAGCCGTAGTCGCCCGGATGTGTGCCGTCCACTGAGGTTTCGTGGAGCTCGTCTGTGGCATCGGTCTGTATGAAGTATACGTTCCTGTATTTCTTGCAGGCTTCCTTCATGAGCTTTGCAGCCATCTCCTGCTTTGCGTTCTCCTTAGCCTCGGTAGCATGGTCGAAGTTGCGCCTTTCGCGGTAGATGGTCTGCTGGAAGATGAGCGGAATGTCCGGATGTGCCGTCTGGATCTTCTCGATGAACGGGAAGAGCCTTTCCTCTATCATCTTTGCGTCCGGGTTCGAGAAGGCGTCGAAGACGAGGGCGTCGACATCTGCGTCACAGAGCACGTCGGCGAAATACGGCTGCATCTTGCAGTTTCCGCTGCATCCGAGGCTGAGGAACTGGATGCCTGTCCAGCGCATGAGCTGCATAGGATAGCTCATTGCAGGGCGGCTTGTGCTGATTCCGTGGGTGTAGCTTGAGCCGAAGATGCCCACGCGGTAGCGGAACGGTGATTCAAGAGCCTCGATACGGGCGCCTTCCTGCACTCCGATCTTTACGGAAAGCACCTCCGAATAGATAGGAAGATAGAGCATGCACTCCTTCTCGCTGTTGTCCATGTTCTTTATGAGCACGAGGTTGTCACCTCCCTTTTCCGGCTTGGTCGCTCCTGAAGCTGCCCAGAGCCACTGGTCGCCGTCCTTGATGTAGAGGTCGTATCCTCTGTAGGCTATTCCCATCGTGTTCACGGCATTGTACTGCCAGCCGAATTCCGTCTGTACTGAAATGGTGGTCGAATTGGTCTTGAAGAGGACTGCAAGGCCTGCCGGGCATCTCACCTGCCTGTTCTCTCCTTTAGTGAAGCCCTTGTACTTCACTGTGTCCACTCTGTGGTAAGGATTCGGTGTGTCCGGAAGAATCTTTCCGATGAGGTTGAGGTCCGAGGCCTCTGTGAATGTGTAGACTACGTCTTTAGGAGTCTGGGCGCCCATGGCAAAGGAGATTGCGGCAAGGGCAATGATAGTCAAAAGTCGTTTCATGTTATATGGGTTTGTTATAATATACATCTTAGGTTTCAAAAACACGTAGCGAAATTAATGAAATTTCTCTTATCTTTTATACCTTTGCGGCTGTTTGCAACATCAAATCGTAATAAGAAGCGTATATACATGGGTTTTTACTCATTCTACAGGATAAGCAAGCCTTCGAAGGAGACGGTGGCTCCGGAAAAGGTCGACGGCATCTACAAGGCTCTGCGCAACAGGACCTTCTGGGGTGCGACGGTCGCATACAGCCTGTATTACGTGTGCCGTACGAGCCTGAATGTCGTGAAGCAGCCCCTCATCGATGAAGGGGTGCTGACGGCCGGTCAGCTCGGACTCATAGGCTCGGCACTTTTCTTCGTCTATGCAGTCGGAAAATTCATAAACGGCTTCATAGCAGACTATTGCAATGTGCGCAAGTTCATGGCGACAGGACTCTTCATCTCCGCTGCCGTGAATCTGCTCATGGGTGTCCTCGGCCTTCTGCAGGGCTTTGCCGGCATGTCTGCGATAGTGGTCTTCGTGTCCTTCGCCCTGCTCTGGGGCGTGAACGGCTGGATGCAGTCGATGGGCGCGGCTCCCGGTGTCATAAGCCTGTCGAGATGGTTTCCGCAGTCGAAGAGGGGCACGTTCTACAGCGTCTTCAGCGCAAGTCCATATCTTGGCGAGTTCATATCGTACAATGTGCTGGCGGCTGTCGTGGCCGTCCTCGGCTGGCATTACGGCTTCATAATAGCTGCTCTGGCCGGTCTCATCGGCACGGCGATAATCCTTGTCTTCGTGTCGGATACGCCTGAAAGCAAGGGACTTCCGCCGGTGCAGACGTTGTCCGGAGAGGCGCTTACGAAGGAGGACGGCATGCCGACGCGTGAGCTTCAGAAGATGATAGTCCGTCATCCGGGAATATGGGTGATCGCGCTTTCGAGTGCCTTCATATACATAACTAAATATGCCGTGGCAGGCTGGGGAGTGCTTTTCCTGCAGAAGGAGAAGTGCTTCGACCTTGACGAGGCCTCGCAGGTCATCGCCTTTTCTGCGGCTTTCGGAGTGCTCGGCACGGTGCTGGCGGGCTGGCTTTCTGACAAGGTGTTCAGAAGCGACCGCGTGAAGCCGGCCATATTGTCGGGAATATTGAGCTTCATTTCACTGTATCTGTTTCTCTTTACGGAAGGAGGCTTTGTCCTTAACATAATTTACGTATCTTTGTTCAGCCTTTCGGTGGGCGTGCTGTACTGCATCGTCGCCGGGCTCATGGCTGTGGACATCGTGCCGAGAAAGGCGACGGGTGCGGCTCTCGGGGTTGTAGGCATATCGAGCTATGTGGCGGCAGGCCTGCAGGACATCACGAGCGGCTATCTGATCCAGTTCAACACGGAGCAGACCGGCGGCGTGGACATATACGATTTCGGCCCCGTATCCATATTCTGGCTCGCAGCGGCACTGATTTCGTTCATCCTGCCTGTCGTGAACTGGAAGAAGATGAAGAAATGAATCCGACGCGTAAGTTTCAGATGGTTACAGCAGTAAAATTTGTATATTTGCAGGAGATATATTTAAAAGGTTTCTTATGTTGTATCCGATAGGCATACAGAATTTTGAGAAGCTTCGTGAAGGAGGTTTCTCATATGTTGACAAGACGGCTTTGATTCATAGACTGGCGTCTTCCGCTACATATTATTTTCTCAGCCGTCCGCGCAGATTCGGCAAAAGCCTTCTTGTATCCACCTTGGAATCCTATTTCAAGGGAAAGAAGAATCTGTTCAAGGGCTTGGCCATTGAGCGTCTGGAGAAGGATTGGGAAGAGTATCCTGTGCTGCATCTGGACTTGAATTCCAGCAGGTATATGGAGCCGAAGGAGCTTGATGTGGTTCTGCAGCAGCATCTGAACAATTGGGAGGCCAGATATGGAATAACTCCGAAATACGAAGACCTGCCGGCAAGATTCAACGACGTCATTGATGCTGTTGCCGAGAAGACAGGGAAGAGGGTGGTCATTCTTATCGATGAATATGACAAGCCGATTGTGAACAATATCGGTAATGACGCTCTTACGGATTATTACAAAAAGACGCTTCAAGGCTTTTACGGGGTTCTCAAGGCAAAGGACGGCCAGATACGTTTCTGCTTTATTACCGGTGTCTCCAAAATCGGAAAACTGAGTGTGTTCAGTACGCTCAACAATCTGACGGACATATCGTTGAATCCCGATTATGCGGCTATCTGCGGAATCTCTGAAAAGGAATTGAGGGAGTGCTTCGATGAAAGTGTACAGGAACTGGCTCGGAGTCAGGAGATGACCGTAGAGGAATGTTATTCGGCACTGAAGGCAAAGTATGACGGTTATCATTTCGGAGAGAATACTGATGGCATGTATAATCCTTTCAGTGTCCTTAATACATTCTATGCCAGACGGTTCAGTGACTATTGGTTCGAGACCGGTACTCCGACACTGCTGGTGAATGTGATGAAGCAGACATCGTTCGACATCACCACCCTGACTGATAATGTGATAGTGTCTGTGGATGATCTGAACGGAATGCAGGACATCGTGAACAAGCCGGTTCCGCTGTTCTTCCAGACAGGTTATCTGACCATCAAGGCATATGATAAGGAATTCCAGGAGTTCACGCTCGGCTTCCCTAACGATGAAGTCAAGAACGGCTTCCTGAAGTTCATATATTCATATTACGTTCCGGTAAATCCTGCTGCCGGCAACACAACGACCTCAAAGCTGGCCCGCGCCCTCAGGGCCGGGAAGCCGGAAGAGTTCCTGAACGTTCTGGATACAATCTTCTCAGGTGCGACATATCTTATTGAAATCAACTCTGAAAAAAGTTTCCAGCAGGCGATGTACATAATAATGGAACTTCTCGGTGAATATGTGGAAGCTGAACGCCACACCAGCAACGGCCGCATAGACCTTCTGCTTCAGACGAAGGACTATATCTATATAGTCGAACTGAAGATCGATAATACTGCCGATGCTGCTTTACAGCAGATTGAGGATAAAGGCTATGCCAGACCATTCGCCGGCGATTTGCGTAAGTTGTTCAAGATAGGCGTCAGCTTCTCTACAAAAGACAGAAGAATCGAGGACTGGAAAATAGCTGAATGATAATAATACTAAAATCAATACATATTATGACTTTAAGAATAAGCATAGAATACAGGACAAACTGGGGCGAGGAAATCGTCCTTTGTCTTGGTGGAAAGCGCTGTCCGATGGAGTATACGGCCGATGGGGTATGGAGTGCGGAAATTGCGCGCTTCAATCCTGAAAAGGCTTCGGAATACTGCTATGAGGTGGTCTGCGGCGGTTCGACCGTACGCACTGAATGGAAGAAGCATACGCTTGCGCTTCCTGAGGGCGCTGCGCCTAAGGTGCTCGTGGTAAACGACAGGTGGAACGACCGTCCTGAGGATTCTCCTTTCTATTCTTCGGCATTCACAGACGCCATCTTCAAGCGCCCTGCATCGAAGAAGGCCAAGGCCGCAAAGGGTGCCAATGTGCTCCTGAAGGTGGCTGCCCCTTCGGTCCGCCCGAACGAGGTACTCGCTGTGGCAGGCAGCGGAAAGGCCCTGAAGAACTGGACGAAGGCCGTTCCGTTCGATGATTCGGAGTTTCCTGTATGGACTCTTCCGCTCAATGTCACTGAGTCGTTTGCATACAAGATTGTAGTGGCGGACAGGGAGACACTCGAGCCTAAGGCATGGGAAGACGGTGAAAACAGATGGCTCGCTGCCGTTCCTGCAAAGGATGAATTCGTGGTGGAGGCCGCAATTCAGGTGCATTTCAGCGGACGCGACTGGAAAGGTGCCGGCACAGCGATTCCGGTGTTCTCGCTCCGCAGCGAAGACGATTTCGGAGTGGGTGAGTTCTACGATCTCAAGAAGATGGTTGACTGGGCCGCTTCCACAGGCCAGAGCATCCTCCAGCTCCTTCCTATCAATGACACGACGATGCTCCATACGTGGGAGGATTCGTATCCGTATAATCCTAATTCGACATTCGCCCTTCATCCTCAGTTCCTCAATCTTCCGGCTGTGGGCGTGAAGGAGGATGAGGAATACAAGGCTCTCCAGGCAGAGCTTAATGCGCTGGAACAGATTGATTATGAGCGTGTGAACAATGCCAAGACCGAGCTTCTGCGCAAGGCTTTCACAAAGACTTTCAAAAAGCTCTCGACCAAGGCTTCGTACAAGGGATTCATAGAGAAGAACAGCCACTGGCTCCTTCCTTATGCGGCCTTCTGCGTGCTCCGCGACATGAACGGCACACCGGACTTCTCGAAGTGGAAGGGCTATGCGAAGTACAGCAGGAAGAAGGTGGCGGCATTCTGCGAGGAACACAGGGAGGACATAGACTTCTGGTGCTTTGTGCAGTATCATCTCGACCTGCAGCTTTCCGAGGTGTGTGCATATGCACATTCAAAGGGCGTCATCTTCAAGGGAGACCTTCCTATCGGCATCAGCCGCACCAGCGTGGATGCATGGCTGTATCCGGAGCTCTTCCATATGGATTCACAGGCCGGAGCACCGCCTGATGCATTCTCTGCGGACGGACAGAACTGGGGATTCCCGACATACAACTGGGAGAAGATGGCCGAGGACGGATATGCATGGTGGAAGTCGCGTCTGGCGAAGATGTCTGAATATTTCGATGCTTTCCGTATAGACCATATCCTCGGATTCTTCCGTATATGGGAGATTCCGATGTGGACGAAGAGCGGCCTCGACGGATATTTCAACCCGGCGCTTCCTTATCCTGCGCATGAGCTTCAGGCTCAGGGATTTGATGTAAATGATGGCGGCCTCTTCCTGCAGGATCCGCGTCAGGAGGGATACTATCATCCGAAGATCGGAGCACGCGACACCCAGTCGTATTATGTGCTTGACGCATACAGGCGTGCGGCATTCGACCGTCTGTACGATGATTTCTTCTACCGCCGCAACAACGAGTTCTGGAAGGACAAGGCCATGCAGAAGCTCCCTGCGCTTCTCGACTCAACCGGAATGCTCGCATGCGGTGAAGACCTGGGAATGATTCCGGCAACGGTGCCTCAGGTGATGTCGGACCTGCGCATCCTTTCACTCGAAATCCAGCGTATGCCTAAGTCTGTGCATGACAATTTCGCAAATCCGGCATGGTATCCGTATCTTTCGGTCTGCACGACGTCTACCCACGACATGAACCCTATCCGCGCATGGTGGGAGGAAGACCGTCAGGTCACTGCTCAGTTCTGGCATGAGATGCTGGGCGGACAGGGTGACGCTCCGTACTTCTGCGAGCCGTGGGTCTGCCGCCAGATTCTCAACCAGCACGTGTGGTCGCCTGCTATGCTGACCATCCTGCCGCTTCAGGACTGGCTCTCGATGGATCCTCAGCTTCGCCGCAGCAATCCGAACGACGAGCGCATCAACGTGCCTGCCAACTCACGCCACTACTGGCGCTACCGCATGCACCTCACGCTCGAACAGCTCTCGCAGGCATCAGAATTCAATTCGGAGCTTTCAGACATGATTTCATCTTCCGGCAGAGCATAAGCCTCAGTATCCGGGGTTCTGGATAAGGGCTGGGTTGACAGCGAGTTCGGTCGGCGGAAGGGCGAAGAGGGATTTGTAGGCCGGGAAGGATTGGCCGGAGAAACTGTCGCCGCCTTTGTATGGCCAGAGGTAGTCCTGTGTGCTGTAAAGGCCGTAACGGATAAGGTCTGTGCGGCGGTGGGCCTCCCACATCAGTTCGCGGGCGCGTTCCGCCATGAGCCAGTTGTCTGCTCCGTCCGTATTTTCGACATCGCTTGCCGACGGCGCTCCGACTCCGGCCCGCTCAGCCAGTTCCGCGAGATAAGGCAGTGCTGCTGCCGTCTGACCGAGATTCATGCAGGCTTCGGCATATATGAGATATATTTCCGCAAGGCGTATCATCGGAAAGTCCACATCGGCAAAGGCCTTCGTGTCGGCTGTCGGCAGGAACTGCTCTGCCGTCATGTTGTGAGGTATGTTGTTGAATTTCAGGCAGGACCAGCCGTTGAGGAATACGTACAAGGCTCCGTCCATGGATTCCGAACGCCCCTTTATGTAGAACACCTCGCCGCGCTTGTCCGCCACTTCGTATTCTCCTGTCTCATAGTCCTGTCCGCTCACACCGAAGAATCTGGAAACATATTCGTAAGGCACGCGCAGGCCTGCCCAGCCGTTTCGCTGGCCGTTCGGCTTCGACTGGTCGGTGATGTCCGTCGCGGCGAGGGTTGCGGCGAGCAGGTATGATGTGCCGCCGTAGGATTCGGTGTTCGAGGCGTCGTAGGCCACAGACCAGAGCATTTCGCCACGTGCCTGCTGATTCTCACCGTTGTCGCCTCTGAAGAGGGCGGCGTAGTCCGGACAGAGGGAATATCCCATGCCGAATATGTATTCGCACGTTTCCTTTGCCTCGTCCCACATCTCTGTCCCGGTGTACACTTCGGCGTTGAGGTACATACGGGCGAGGAGGCCGGCGGCCGAGCCCCTGTCGGCTCGCGGATAATTGGCACGAGGTTCCGCCAACGGCCCGTCTGCTGCGGAAAGTTCCTTCAGTTCGCTGATGCAGAAGCTGAATATCTCGCTGCGTGATGCCTGAGGCGGTACATATGTGCCGCCGAACGGTGTGTTTTCGGTGGAGAAAGGCACACTGCCGAAGCAGTCGAGGGCCATCCAGTAGAAATATGCGCGTATGAAGCGTGCCTCTGCCCTGTAGCCGTCTATGACAGCAGCCAGTTCCGGAGATACGCCTCTGTCTGCAAGACGTGCCGGAGACGTCTGGCGCAGGTATTCGTTGACATATGCGATGCCCTGGAGCGTACGGACGTACACAGCGTAGACTGCATCGTTCTGTGCGGATGTCCATGTGTTCGTGTTGAGTGCGCGTACCCATGCGTCATTTTCCCATGAGCATTTGGCGGCATCTGCCGTCGTCTCCTGTACGGACCAGAAGGCGCGTACCACTTCAGATGCACCTCCGTCCATCTGCTGAAGGTCGGTCAGATCGTTGGATACGAACTGGAAGTACAGCCGTGCGAGTCCGTCGAGATAGGCGCTTTCCGAGTTGCCGTAGACATATTCCGATACAGGCTCGTTGCGGTTGAGGGGAAGGGTGTCGAGGTCGGCGGTGCAGGCGGTCAGGGATGCCGCCAAAAGTATGTATATGTGCTTTTTCATGTTGTAAACTGCTTTAGAAATTTATGTTCAGCCTCAAAGAATACGTACGTGGACGCGGCCAGATGGTGTTGTCGATGCCGTTTTCCGAGATCACTTCCGGATCCATGCCGCTGTAGCCCGTGATTATGAACACGTTCTGCACTCCGAACGCAACGCGGATGTCTGTGCTGAACGAGCCCACCGCGCGGAATGTGTATCCGAGGTTGATGTCGTCGAGACGGAAGAAGGATGCGTTCTCGATGAAGTAGTCCGAATACCACTGCTCGCCGCTGTTCGGAGCCGTGAATCCTGTCTTTTTCACAAGCTTTGCCTGATTCGGCAGGTTGCCGGCGTTCAGGTCGAGGCTCGATGTGGAGTTGGCCGAAGCGAAATCGTTGAACACCCATGTGCCGGCCGAGCCGTGTCCGTTGAATCCGAAGTCCCAGTTTTTCCAGGACACTTTGGCATTCACTCCGTAATAGAATTTCGGAGTGACGCTCTTTCCACTCATGTAGCGGTCGTTTCCGGTGATGGCTCCGTCCCCGTCACAGTCCACGAACTCGTTCTGAAGAGGCTTTCCGTCGGCATCGTATTTCTGCTGGTACACATAATACGTATATGGCGCATATCCCACCATCTGGCGGCAGAGATATCCTCCGGTTCCCTTGGATATGGTTCCGGTCTCGATGTAATAGTTCTTGTCCTCGGTGGTGTTCAGTTTTGTGAATTCCGTGTTCTGGAATGTCCCGTTGAATCCCACCTGCACGCTCCAGTCTCCTGTCTGCACGGGAATGCCGCTGAGTGAGAACTCCAGACCCCGGTTTCGTATGGATCCGACATTGGTCATGAGCTTGTTCCCGAAGTTCGAGCCCATAGGTATCTGCACGGAGTTCAGGAGATTGCGTGTGTTTCTGATATATGCATCCACGCTTCCCGTAAGCCTTTCTCCGAAGAACCCGAAGTCGATGCCTGCGTTGTATGTGAGGGTGGTTTCCCATTTTATCTCAGGGTCATATGCCTGGGGCGTGAGAGGGAATGAATATATGGCGTTGCCTTCGGTGTCAGCTCCCATGAAGTAGGTCTTTCCGGTGTCTGTCGTCCTGATGTAGCGGGCCAGATGCACATAGTCTCCGATGCCGTCCTGCTGTCCCGTCACACCTGCCGAAAGCCGGAACTTCAATGTCGAGACCGCTTTCGCATCCTTCATGAAGTCCTCCCCGGCGACGTTCCACGCAAATGCTCCTGATGGGAATATGCCCCATCTGTGGGCCTTCGCGAATTTGGACGAGCCGTCGGCCCTGACCGAAAGGGTGAAGACATAACGCGAATCTACTGAGTAGTTCGCACGTCCGTAGAATGAGATGAGGTAGTTCTCATTGCGCCATATAGGATACATTTCCTCCGGCGTCAGGCCGTTGCTGAGGTTGATTTCATGGGTTTCATTGTAATACGACACGCTGCGGTTCGACCAGTAATTGTTCTGCCACGAGTAGCCGGCGAGAAGGTCGAGCGTGTGTATGCCCCATGTCTCATTATAGTTTGCATATGTCTCGAAAAGCTGGCTCCTGCTGATGTGCCTTCCCTTGCTGTACTGGCCGATACCGAGGTTCTGGGTGTCCGTGTATGCCTGGAATGAACCCGGTCTCACTCCGTTGTACGAGTCTGTGGCTGTGATGTCCAGACCTGCGCTGACATTGAAGCTCAGCGCCTCGAAGCCGTGTACCTTGTAGTTTACGGCCATGCGGCCGATGAAGCGTTTCGATGCGGCTGTGCTGATGTTGTCATATATCATCGAAAGAGGGCTCGGGCCTACGAGGGTGTTCGGCGAGAATTCGTCACCTCGGCCGTTGCCGTAGTTCCACCAGCCGTTTGTGGTGCTGTAGTCGATTGTGCCGTCGGCATTCCTCCAGCGCGGATCCTGCGTCGGATTGAAGAATGCCGCCTTGCCTATGGCTCCGCTGTCCGCATAGTCCGAATGGGCATACACTCCCTTCATGTTCAGGTCTATGCTCAGGTGCTTGTCGAAGAAGCTTGGCGTGAGACTTATGTCGGCGGTGCCTCTGTCGTAGCGGGAGGATTCGAGAGTGCCGTTCTGGCCGCTGTAGCCCACTGAGGCGCGGAGCGGAATGTGCTCATACAGATTGCCGTACAGGCTCACGTTGTGCTCCGTCACGAAGGCCGTGCGGAAGATCAGCGCCTGCCAGTCAGTGGATGAAGTGCCGTAGAGCTCCTCGATTCTGTCGCCGGTGGATGTGCCTGCAGGATAGGTCTGCGAGTAGTATTCACGAAGCTCGGACGGACTCATCACTGGGACGCTCCTGGTGTTCTGCTGTATGCTGAAACTGCCGTTGTAGGCAATCTGGAGGGTGTCCCCCCTGCCTTTCTTGGTCGTGATTATGATTACGCCGTTGGATGCACGCGAGCCGTATATCGCTGCTGCCGATGCGTCTTTCAGAATGGAAAACGATTCTATGTCGTTCGGATTCAGCAGGTCGAGCGGATTGGACATCGCGCCGCCGGCACCGCTGGCAATCGGCACGCCGTCAATCACGATGAGAGGGTCGTTCGAGGCGTTCAGCGATGCAGAACCGCGGATCCTGATGCGCGAACCGGAGCCGGGTCCTCCGTCCCCCGGCGTCACGAGCAGTCCCGCCACCTTGCCTTTCAGCATGTCCTGTGTGGAAACGACGGCACCTCTGTTGATGTCCTCCGCCTTTATGGCCGCCACCGAACCGGTCATGTCGTCCTTGCGGACGGTTCCGTATCCGATCACGACCACTTCGTCAAGAAATTCATTGTCTTCCTGCAGTATCACGTTCTGGGGAATCTGAGATGCAGGGTATGTGACCGTCCGATAGCCGATGCAGCTTATTTCCACAACGGATTCCGGAGAGGAAACGGTCAGGGAGTAGCTTCCGTCCAGGTCGGTCGATGTACCGTTCGAGGTGTCCTGCTCCACGACAGCCGCTCCGATGACCGGGCCGTGACTGTCCGAGACAGTGCCGTTTATCCCATATCCGCCCTGTGCGAGCAGGGGAGCGCCGCCCAGGCCAGCCAGCATGAGCGCCGCGCCAATTGTCAACAATCTGTTCATATCAAGTCCTGTTTTATATACAGAACCGATATAATCAATCCTTATTCCAAACTGAATCCCTTGATTAACCGGCGTGAGATTTTCGTGACATTCCGCCAAAACCCTTGGTGCTCCGTGAAATCGCGCCTTTTTCCGGAGCAGTCATGCAAAAAATCTTGTTGCTCCGGAAAATCAAGCTTTTCTCCGGAGCACTTTCCGTAATTTCCGACTCGGAGCTGCAATCAGCGCTGCCATTCTGCATGGCGGAACATCGTGCGTAAAATGCAATCGATTGCAGCTTAGGCGATTATACGAAGTGCGTGCCGACCAAGGTGAGCACGCAGTTTTGGATGCCTGTGGTATCAGGACCAGATACTTCTGAACACGTCTGAACATTAGTCGGTAAACCGTCACCTGAGGATCATGAGCCTGTTTGCGGCAGAAGAATACGGACCGGCGGAAAGGGGAAACATGTGCGTAATTGCCGTCAAGCTTGGTATTACCCACTCTTCTCACGTCATTGCGAGGCCGTCAGGCCGTGGCAATCTGAAGCGACGTTGCCCAATCGACGAAGGCACTTGAACTTTGCAAAAGAATCTTCACCTTGGAATGACTCCGCCCGTAGTGCATTTCTGCATCACGGGCGGAATGAAAGAGCTGCATGTGTAATATGTTGCTACTGCTCTGCGGTCAGAGCTTCGACTGCTTCTGCATCGAGACCGGTGAACTGCACAATCTGCTCCAACGGCATTCCGGCTGCCAGCATCTTGCTCGCCATCTCGGCCTGAGCTTCTGAGCGGCCTCTGGCTTCACCTCTGGCTTCGCCCTCGGCCATGCCGTCCTCTCTGGCGGCCTTCAGTTCTCCTCTGCGTCTTTTTTCGTCGTACATGTCGTCCTCGTATTGTTTGCGTTTGTCCTTTCCGAACAGGTCTATCTCCCATGAGTCGAGGATGCTCTTGCACGGC
>JAFTMS010000035.1 GCA_017452265.1 Bacteroidales bacterium
GCACCTTCTATATTTACGTTACCCCTATCCTAAATCCTGCCGTCACTCCGTGCTGCTCGCTGCAAAAGTCCACTGGACTGTTTGCTTATCGCTCACGACCCTCGGGGAAAGGACTTACTATCGACCTAAAGGTCTCAAAAACAAGGTACTTTCGCACTTGCGAAAGTTAAGTTCCATAGTCTAAAAATGCAGTTTGAATACGACAATCACCACCATGACCAGAAGGTTGAGCATACTGATCGGGATGAGGTATTTCCATTCCAGCGTAAGTATCTGGTCGATGCGCAGGCGCGGGAAAGTCCATTTCATCCACATGAGCAGCCACACCACAAAGAAGGCCTTTCCGAAGAACCAGACGAATCCCGGAATCCAGTCCATGACGGCATTGAACCCGTCCAGACCGGAGATATGCAGAGGCATCCATCCTCCGAGGAATACGGTCGTTGCCACACCTGCGACGATGAACAGGTTCACGAACTCGGCCACATAGAAGAGTCCGAAATGCATTCCGGAATATTCCGTATGGTATCCTGCCGTGAGCTCGCTTTCAGCTTCCGGAAGGTCGAACGGCCCTCGGTTCACCTCGGCGTTGCCGGCTATCAGGTAGATTATGAAGGCGATGAGCGCAGGGATGTGTCCCTTGAATATGAACCATCCGTCCTGCTGCCGCATGACGATTTCGGAGAACTGCATCGTGTCTGTAAGAACGATGATGGTCAGAAGGCTCAGGCTTGCGGAAAGCTCGTAGCTTATCATCTGTGCACCGCTTCGCATGGCCCCTATGAGCGAATATTTGTTGTTGGAGCCCCAGCCGGCGAGCAGAATTCCCACCACTCCGATGCTTGAGGAAGCCATGAGGAAGAATATGCCCACATTGAAGTCCAGCACTTCCATCCCCCTGCTGAACGGAAGACAGCTGAAGGCCATCACGGAAGCGAGAATCACGATGAACGGTGCAAGATTGTACAGGAACTTGTCCGACTTGCGTATCGAAATTATCTCCTTCGTGAGCATCTTTATCATGTCGCATATGAGCTGGACGGTGCCCCACGGGCCAACACGGTTCGGGCCTATACGGCACTGAAAGGCGGCGCAGACCTTGCGCTCCATATATATCATTATGACGGCAATCACCACATACAGCAGTATGATGAACACGCCGACGAAGAGGCATTCGAGGAATACAGCAAGGTCGGGATGCATGTACATGGTCAGGAAGCCGTGAATCCGTGCCGTTACATTTGAAAAATCATACATACGCTATCTGTCTATATCCGGTACAACATAGTCTACTGTAGCTCCGATGGCGATGAGGTCGGCAATCTTGGCGTTACGACACATCGTGTCCATGGCTGACACCAGCGGCAGGCCTGTGGAGCGGAACTTCAGACGGTAAGGATACTTTTCCCCACGGCTTTCCAAATACACTCCGAACTCTCCCCTGCTGCCTTCCACCGCTGCGTAATACGAGCCTTCCGGCACCTTTATGACCGGCTTCATCTTCACCTGGATATCCCCTTCCGGAATATTGTCGATGAGCTGCTCGATTATATCCAAGCTCTGCTCTATCTCCTTCATCCTCACCATATAACGGGCGAAACAGTCCCCTTCCGTAAACGTGATTTCATCGAACTTCACCTTACCGTACGCCGCATACGGATGACGCTTGCGTACATCGCATGCCCAGCCGGAAGCGCGTCCTGTTCCTCCTGTAGCTCCAAACGATATGGCATCCTCACGCGAAAGCACTCCCACACCCTTCGTACGTCCCTGCATGATGATATTTCCTGTGAACACGTCGTGATACTCCTTGAGCGTCGGCCTCATGTAGCGGATGAAGTCCTTAACCTTTGCGACGAAATCCGGGGCGATGTCCGCCTGCACTCCGCCGATGGTATTGTAGTTCTGGATGAGCCTTCCTCCTGTCGTGCCCTCGAAGATGTCGAGTATCTTCTCCCTGTCCCTGAAGCCGTAGAAGAAGGCCGTAAGGGCTCCGAGATCCATGCAGGCGCATGAATAGAAGAGAAGGTGCGAGTCTATCCTCTGCAGCTCGTCCATTATGGTGCGGATGTACTGCACACGTTCGCTCACCTCTATTCCGAGAGCCTTCTCTATGCACATGCACAGGGCATGACGGTTCTGGTGCGCCCCGAGATAGTCCAGCCTGTCGGTCAGGGCAAGAGTCTGAGGATACGTCAGGCTTTCGCACATCTTCTCGATTCCGCGGTGGATATAGCCGCAGTGCACGTCGAGCTTCTTTATGGTCTCGCCCTCAAGGCTCACACGGAATCTGAGCACACCGTGCGTCGCAGGATGCTGCGGGCCTATGTTTATCACGTATTCATCCTCGTCAAAAAGCACCTCTCTGTGCTTGATCACGCTTCCGTCCTTGAGAATCTCTATGTGCTGGGTGGTGTCCGCCGTTTCCTCGTTCGTCATGCGCAGAGGGTTGGATTCCATGTCGTAGTCTTTCCTCAACGGATGGCCGCTCCAGTCCTCACGCAGATACAGGCGCCTCATGTCCGGATGGCCGATGAAGCGGATTCCGAAATAGTCGAACACCTCACGCTCGTTGAATTCAGCTCCTTTCCAGATGTCGGACACGCTGGCGAGCTGCGGATTCTCCCTGTCGCGGGTCAACGTCTTGAGCACGATGTTCCCGGCTGTTTCCGTATTTTCGAGGTGGTATACCACTCCCAAGCCTTCCTCGCCCCAGTCCATGCCTGTGAGAGAGCGCAGGAAGTCATATCCCTCGCTGCGGCATTTCAAGGCCGCATCATGAAACCTTTCCTTTTCTATGAATATAATCTCTTCCATTGCTATCTGTCTTTTCGATGAGCCCTTCCGGCTTCAGCATCCCCTTTGTCTGTCTTTCTGTTCACGTCGCCGAAGAATTTCTGGGCCTTCACCTTGTTCTGCAGCTGGATCATGCCGTAGAGCAGAGCCTCAGGCCTCGGCGGGCAGCCAGGTATATATACATCCACCGGCAGAATGCTGTCTATGCCGTTCACCACATGGTAGGACTTCTTGAAAGGCCCTCCGCTTATGGAGCATCCTCCCACAGCCACGACGTATTTCGGATCGGCCATCTGGTCGTACAGACGACGCAGCACCGGCGCCATCTTGTGCGTGATGGTTCCGGCCACCATTATCATGTCGGCCTGACGCGGACTTGCCCTCGTCACCTCGAATCCGAACCTGGCGAAGTCATATCGGGCGGCGCCGACTGCCATGTATTCGATACCGCAGCAGCTGGTGGCAAATGTGAGGGGCCACAACGAATTGCCCCTGCCCCAGTTGATCATCTCGTCGAGGCATCCCACCACGACGTTGGTTCCGGATGCCTTCAGCTCCCGGACCATTTCCTCAATATATTCCCTGTTCTTTACTTCCATTCCAAAGCTCCTTTTTTCCAGGCATATGCAAGGCCCAGAACCAAAATCAGCAGAAAAAACAGCACGGCGACAAGTCCGCGCACACCCATATCCTGCACCACAGCCGCCCACGGAAACAGGAACACCGTCTCCACGTCGAACATGAGGAAGAGAATCGCAAAGAGGTAGTAGCCCACCTTGAACTGCATCCATGATTTTCCCTGCGTCGGGATTCCGCACTCATACGACTCGCCTTTCTGAGGGTTGTACGAACGTGGGGAAATCGCCTTGGCAATTCCGATTGCCGCAATGACAATCGTTATTGCCGTGATGATCACAACAATAAGAAATGTAAAACTCATACGCTATTTCGTTAAGACTGTGAGATAATGAAGGTCCGCTCATGGTTTACGAAACATTCCCAATGCACAACCCTCATTTACGTTACCCTGTCCCTAAAGATGCAAGACACTTGTCTCTGGCTCATAATGATGCGGTCAATTATGAACTTACTTCAAGCGAACAGGGTAAAAAAGTAAAGCTGATCAGATCAGCAGCTTTTCCAAAAGAATTATTGCCTGATGATGATGTACGGAAACAGGCGAGACCTCCATGAAACGTGGTCTGCCTTTCGGGCAGCATTCAGAATCGTGCCATCCGGAATTCAAAGACAGAATGCTGATGCATCTGCACTGCCTCATTGTGCCATGCACATTTGAACCGGCCGACGCCGGCACCCCTGCCATTGCAAAAGACATCTTAGGGCACGAAGTCGGTGTAAGCACCGATTCAGCAACAGAAACGGCGCTTCCGGCCTCTTCTACAGCCGGAACCTCATTCCTGCCTCCCAGCACGAAACAGCAGAGAAGCGAAAGCAAAAGTATGATGTATCTTCCACGCATTCTGAAAAATTCGCGCAAATGTACGACTATTTTTTGGAAATACCTACCGCCACTAAATTCCATGCCACAGATTCCCGCCACAGCCTCAGAAAATCCCGAATGCAGCCTGCCTCCTATCGCATTGCCCTCAGGTCATTGCGAGGAGCGAAGCGACGTGGCAATCCATCTTTTTGTCCGACACGTTAAAACAAGACCTCCCGCAATGCATTTCAACATCACGGGAGGAATGAAAGAGCTGCATGTGTAATATGTTGCTACTGCTCTGCGGTCAAAACTTCGAATGCTTCTGCATCAAGACCGGTGAACTGCACAATCTGCTCCAACGGCATTCCGGCTGCCAGCATCTTTCTCGCCATCTCGGCCTGAGCTTCTGAGCGGCCTCTGGCTTCACCCTCGGCCATGCCGTCCTCTCTGGCGGCCTTCAGTTCTCCTCTGCGTCTTTTTTCGTCGTACATATCCTCATCGTATTGTTTGCGTTTGTCCTTTCCGAACAGGTCTATCTCCCATGAGTCGAGGATGCTCTTGCACGGC
>JAFTMS010000036.1 GCA_017452265.1 Bacteroidales bacterium
AAGGACATACGAAGGACGGACGAGAACCGGGAAGCCGACCTGATCGATGAACTGGTCCACTTCGTCGAAGTTGGTAAGTTCCTTCCATTTAGGCTGGTCGATGCCGAGAGCGTCGACGATCGACGAGAACTTGTGACGGTCCTCAGCCTTGTCGATCGATGTCGCCTTTGTTCCGAGGATGTTCACCTTGTTCTGGTCGAGCCTGAGCGCCAAGTTATTAGGTATCTGGCCTCCTACCGAAACCACAGTTCCGTGTGGATTCTCAAGGTCGTGTATGTCCATCACACGCTCGAAAGTGAGTTCGTCGAAATACAGACGGTCGCACATGTCATAGTCTGTCGAGACAGTCTCTGGGTTGTAGTTGATCATCACTCCCCTGTATCCCTGCTTACGGATGGTCTGGAGCGCATTTACAGAACACCAGTCAAACTCCACCGAACTACCGATTCTGTATGCACCTGAGCCAAGGACAATAACAGAATTCTTATCATGCTGATAATGAATATCGTGAAAGTTGCCACCGTAAGTAAGATAGAGGTAGTTTGTCGCTGCCGGATATTCAGCCGCGAGGGTGTCTATCTGCTTTACTACAGGCATGATTCCGTGTGCCTTACGGAAAACGCGTACAATATCCTCGGCGTCCTCGCTGTCCATGTTCTTGTATAGGGCGTTGGCCACCTGGACATCAGAAAAGCCCTGCACTTTGGCCTTTCTGAGCAGTTCAAGAGGCATTTCCTCGCAGCAGTTGTACTGCTTCATCTCCTTGTGGGTGATCACGATACCCATGAGCTTATTGAGGAACCACTTGTCTATCTTCGTGAGGTCGTGGATCTGGTCTACAGTATATCCTGCCTGCATTGCCTTGGAAATCACGAATATACGGTTATCCGTCGGCTCGTTGAGCGCCTTGTCGATGTCGTCAACCTTGATGTCCTTGTTGCCGACGAAACCATTTGCCCCCTGACCGATCATACGAAGCCCCTTCTGAATGATTTCCTCGAAATTACGTCCGATGGACATCACCTCGCCGACCGACTTCATGCTTGAGCCGATCTTGCGTGACACGCCTGTAAACTTCGAAAGATCCCAGCGCGGAATCTTAGCCACCACATAGTCGAGGGCAGGTTCGAAGAATGCCGGAGTCTCCTTTGTGACAGAGTTCCTGATGTCGAAAAGGCCGTATCCGAGACCGATTTTCGCCGCCACAAATGCAATCGGGAAACCTGTAGCCTTTGATGCAAGGGCTGACGAGCGGCTGAGGCGCGCATTGAGCTCTATGACATAGTATTCCATTGATTCTGTGTCATATGCATACTGCACATTACATTCGCCGACGATGCCGATGTGGCGCACCATCTTGATGGCAAGGTCGTGCAGGAACGAGCATTCCTTTGCACTGAGCGTCTGCGTCGGAGCCACAACGATGGATTCGCCGGTATGGATTCCGAGCGGGTCAAAATTCTCCATGTTGCAGATAGCGATGACGTTGTCGTAACGGTCGCGCATCACTTCGTATTCGATCTCCTTCCAGCCTTTGAGGGACTTCTCCACGAGAACCTGAGGCGAGAACGAGAATGAGCTTTCACAAAGGGCCACGAGCTGTTCCTCATTGTCGCAGAAGCCGGATCCCAGGCCTCCGAGGGCATATGCTGCACGTACGATAACTGGATATCCGAGCTCAGCAGCAGCCTTCTTGGCATCTTCGACCGTCTCCACTGCATGGGACTTGATGGTCTTGACGTTGATTTCCGCCAGCTTCTCGTTGAAGAGCTCACGGTCTTCAGTATCCATGATGGCCTGAACCGGTGTTCCAAGCACCTTCACGTTGTATCTGTCGAGGATTCCTTCCTTGTAGAGGGCTACGCCGCAGTTTAGCGCCGTCTGGCCACCGAAAGCGAGGAGAATGCCCTGCGGAGCTTCCTTACGGATGACTTTCTCGACGAAATATGGGGTCACGGGGAGGAAATACACCTTGTCGGCAACCTGCTCTGACGTCTGCACCGTAGCGATGTTCGGGTTGATGAGGATGGTCTCAATGCCTTCCTCGCGAAGTGCTTTCAGCGCCTGTGAGCCGGAATAATCGAACTCACCGGCCTGACCTATCTTGAGTGCTCCGGAACCGAGCACAACGACTTTCTTTATATTATTGTCTATCATATCCTTAGAGTTTGCTGATGAATTCATCGATCGGAGTGATGTTCTCTGTCAGGCCGACGCACACCTGCGGATCGAACTGTGTAGCGGTGAATGGCTTGCTGTTGTGTCTGATGCCGTCCACGGTGCCGTCATTGAGGTTTGTGAAGAACACCTCCCATCCGGCAGGAACGGAATCCGCCTTCACTGTGCGGCATACGTTCTGGGCAGTGATGTATGTGCGGTTGCTTCCCTCCTTGCGTACCGGCTGGTTCGCTCCCCTGTGAGGACGCTGAAGCTTCTGCATCTCGAATCCGGCAGCCTTTGCGATAAGGTGGTAGCCGAGTCCGATACCGAATACAGGCTTGTTACCGGCGAGAACCTTCTTCAGGATTTCTACGGTCTGCGGGCATACGCAAGGGCATCCTGGACCGCTTGACACATATACGCCGTCATATTCAAGGCCGGTGAAATCATAATCGTATGGTACGCGGATAACCTCTGCACCACGAGCTATGAGATTACGGAGGATGCTGTGCTTCACGCCGCAGTCCACGAGGACGATCTTCTTGCCCTCAGTCGTTGCCGCCTTGCTGCCGTTCGGATTCTCAGGTGTCTGAGCCGGACGTGCCTTATATGTGATCACTTCCTTGCAGCAGACATCAGCAGGGGTCGCCTTCTCCTCTGGAGCCGCAACCTGGGCCTTGCCCTCTGGAGTGATGTAGCCCATCATCGAGCCGTTCTCACGAAGCACCTTCGTAAGCTCTCTTGTATCTATACCGCAGATTCCTGTCAGTTTCTGCTCCTTCATCCACTGCTCAAGGCTCTTTTCTGCCTCCCAGTTGCTGTAGTCCTTACAGACATCGAATACGATAAGTCCCTTAGGATGAATCTTTTCCGACTCGAAGTTCCGTGAAATTCCGTCAGACGTCAGGATCTCGGAAGGAACACCGTAATTTCCTGTCAACGGATAGGTAAGACAAAGAATCTGTCCGCTGTAGGTGGCGTCCGTCAGCTGCTCGGGATAGCCGACCATCGACGTATTGAAGACCACCTCTCCGCTTACCGGCTCGTCACAGCCGAACGAGTAGCCTTGAAATTCGAGGCCGTTCTCCAGACGAAGTGTTGCTTTAAGTTTCATTCTATATTTGGTTTAAATAATTAATCTTTTCCGATGCTTTCGCGACGGGGCAAAAAAAACGACCAGTTTTCAATGGAGAAAATGGCCGACAACAATAGCAGACAAAGAAAAACAAGGCTGTGCATTATCCGGTAATGCGTTCACTCTCAGATATGTATTGGCTTTATAGCGTTTACACATGGTTTTATCCTGTCTTAAATTCTTGCGAAGATAGGTATTTTTACGCGATTTACGCAAATAAAATTTCGCTTTCTTTAGGTTTTATACGTATTTTTGCAGCCGCTGGCAGGTTCTGCGGCCCAAAAAACGTCTGCATTATGTATATAAGGAACGAAGATACCATTTGCGCCCCGGCGACAGTTCCGGGAACAGGAGCGATTTCAGTGATAAGGGTCAGCGGCCCTGATGCCCTTGCCGTGGCTGACAAGGTTGTGACGACGCGTCGTGGACGTATTTCAGATGCCCCGGGGTATACAATACGTTTCGGGACAGTCTATTCTGCTCCGAAGGGAAATGCTTCAGGACCGGGCGATGCGATTGACGAAGTGCTTGTGAGCGTGTTCCGGGCGCCTCATTCATATACAGGTGAAGATTCTGTGGAGATTTCATGCCACGCATCATCATATATTGTTTCCGCTGTGCTTGACATGCTTCTTGTAGCAGGTGCACGTGCCGCAGAACCGGGAGAATTCACTCAGAGAGCGTTCCTTAACGGGAAGATGGACCTTGCGCAGGCAGAAGCAGTTGCAGACGTCATAGCCTCACAGAATGCTGATGCTCACAGAGTTGCATTCAGACAGATGAAGGGCGGATTTTCTTCTGAGCTGCGTTCAATGCGCTCCGAACTTCTGGAGATTGTATCACTGATGGAGCTCGAGTTGGATTTCAGCGAGGAAGAAGTGGAATTTGCTGACAGGTCAAGGCTCGACTCCCTGCTGGCGGAGATCATCGCTCACGTAGGTCGCCTCGTTGATTCCTTCCGCCTCGGTAACGCCATCAAGAACGGTGTTCCCGTTACAATAGCCGGAGCTACAAATACAGGAAAGAGCACGTTGCTGAACGCCCTTCTCGGTGAGGACAGGGCCATCGTTTCTGATATTCACGGCACCACGCGCGACACGATTGAAGAGATGCTTAACATCGACGGTGTGCTGTTCCGTTTCATAGATACGGCCGGACTGAGGGAGACATCGGAAGTGGTCGAGCAGATCGGAATCGGAAGGACGTTCAGAAAGATTTCCGAGGCATCTGTCGTGATCGGGATGGTGGATCTGACACGCGATTTCGAAAGTTCATGCGAGACTGTCCGCGAGATCGTCAAAAATGTGGATCTGGACATTCAAAATCTTGTCTTTTTGCTGAACAAAACGGATATTTTAGGTATTAACAAAAATGTTAATATTCTTAACTTTATTGTTTCGTTCGTTGAAAGTAAAGATATTAAAGTAAATGTATTCGATAAGACCGAAATAAGCCCTCAGATTGTTGGCGCTGTCAGAAATTCTGTTTCCATACTCCCTATTTCTGCCAAAACCGGTTCCGGAATACCAGCCCTTCGCTCTCTATTGGCAGCCTCTCAGCGCGACCTCCTCGCCGACAGCGACACCACCCTCGTCACCAACCAGCGCCATGTCCAGGCATTGGCAGAAGCCCGCACTTCCCTCCTCCGCGTCCGCGAAGGTCTTGCCGCCGGCCTCCCTACCGACCTCGCCGCCCAGGACATCCGCGAAGCGATTTACCATATAGGAAGCATCGTCGGCGAGATTTCTACTGATGAGGTTCTGGGGAATATCTTTGCTAATTTCTGCATCGGGAAATAGCCCGATATCAACATCTATCACAAAAGTATTATAATATCATAAATATCACCGCTTTAGGCTTCGGAACGAAGTTTAACCATTTATGATATTTTAATGCATTTCTACACTTATTTGCCATTTTTTGTACCGCATTTGTAACATCTGTGGTACAAATTTTTGCACATGAGTTTTAAAACGATTTGTACAATTAACTCGTAAATTGTTGGTAATTTGGGTCTTGGGTGTTGTTTCTTTCAAATTTAATTTGTACATTTGTACAAATTAAAGAGAGTTACAATGTCTAGGCCAACAAGAGAAGAAAGTATATATAAGGTGTCCATCCATAAGAACGGAGGGCACATGTATGCATCAACCCATCCATATACTGTAGATGAGAATGGAAAGCGTCAGTATGTGAACTGCCATTGGGGAACTGTTGATGAAAATAAGAGATTCATTCCCGGTAAGCGTTATCTC
>JAFTMS010000031.1 GCA_017452265.1 Bacteroidales bacterium
ATTTGCCTCAATAAGGTAACTATACTTACTATCACATAGATTTTGTTCCCTGTCGTCACTACTCAAAACTGCTACATTTTTATGACTTACAGGGCGGCAGGTGGTCTTGCACCATTGGTGCGGGATTACCTGTCTGTCAGCAGGCTGTCGCAGGCCGATGAGTAGTGCGGGTTTTCCCGCGCCATTTTTTATGCCGTCCCAATAGAAACACATACAGGGAAGGCAGCAGACAGTTTTCTCATAAAATTTGTTTGATTCACATGGCCTGCAAGGCTGCTTAAATCTGTCTGCCGCCTTCTTTTTCAGCTTATTTCAAAGATTAAAGTTTAATAATCTTTTATAAAAAAACACATAAAATATTGATTAGCAAATCTTTAAAATAATTAAGGTCGGTAAATTTACCGACCTTAATACATATAAGTTACTGAGCAGTAATACTTTAGGTGCTTGCGGATTTTTGCCGCGCATTACGGATTTACTCGAGTTTGCGGGCTCCGTCACTGATCACAACAGGGATTACGATCGGTTCGTGGCCGTATTTCTCTGAGAATGACTTCTTTGCCTTCTCGATGAATGCATCGTAGAGTTCTTCCTTCACGAGGTTGATTGTACAGCCGCCGAAGCCGCCGCCCATGATTCGCGAACCTGTCACGCCGCATTCCTGTGCCACGGCAGCAAGGAAGTCAAGCTCTTCGCAAGACACTTCGTAGTCCTTCGACATGCCCCAGTGAGTCTCATACATACGTGCTCCGACCGTCTCATAGTCGCCTTTCTCAAGAGCGTCGCACACGTCAAGAACGCGCTTTTCCTCTCCGATGACATAACGGGCCCTCATGTAGTCCTCCTCAGAAATCCGATCCTTTATGGCCTCAAGCTGCTCCATAGTCGCGCCACGGAGGAATTCCTGTCCGAGCACCTTGGCAACACGCTCGCATGAAGCGCGGCGGTCGTTGTAAGGCGAGCCGACGAGTTCGTGCTTTACGCATGAGTTCAGAAGGACGAGACGATAGCCGTGCTGAGCCGGATCGAACGGGAAGTACTCGAACTCCATCGAGCGGCAGTCCAGACGCATGAGGTGACCTGCCTTGCCGAAGCATGAAGCGAACTGGTCCATGATTCCGCACTTCACTCCGCAGTAGTTGTGCTCAGTGCTCTGGCCGATACGCGCAAGCTCGAAGCGGTCTATTCCATTATCGAACAGACAGTTGATTGCATATGCGAATGTGCTTTCAAGCGCAGCGGAAGAAGACATTCCGGCTCCGAGAGGCACATCGCCAGCAAATACGGTGTCGAAACCTCCCACCTTTCCGCCTCGCTTGATGGTCTCGCGGCACACTCCGAAGATATATCTTGCCCAACTCTGTACAGGAGCGTCCTCCTCATTCAGACCAAATTCGCAATACTCATCGAGGTCCAGAGCGAATGCGCGCACCTTGTCGGTGCCGTTGAGTCTGATTTCCGCAATCATGCCCTTATCGATGGCTCCCGGGAATACGAATCCGCCGTTGTAGTCGGTATGCTCACCGATGAGGTTGATACGTCCTGCAGACGCAAAGAACTCACCCTCAGTCTGATAGAGGGTCTTGAATTTTTCAGCAATTCTCTGTTTCATATTTTAGTGTATTAATGTTTTCTATAGATGTTTGCGTATGAAAATATCCTCCCCTCCCTCATAAAATCTTTCAAAGTTAAGAATATATGTTGACATTGCAAGAAATGCGGATACAACATTTGTCGCAAAACTGCGAAATTTCAGCTCAATCCACTTTGAGGACAATCGGGCAGTGGTCACTTACACCTCCTGCGTATCTTGGACCGGAATATGTCCTGAGCGGCTTTTCTCCAGGATGCTTCCTGTCGTATGTCATCAGGAAAGGGATGCGGCATATTTCCATATCGGAAATTTCAGAAATACAGCTGCTGACGATGAACATGTCTATGAGTTCCCATTTTCCTTCATACCTTATCGTGCCTTCACCGGCTTCGTGAACGGACAGTCCTTTGTTCATGTGCCGGCCGTCCATGATGGAAAACTGCGGAGCGTCGGGAGTGTCGTTGAAATCTCCCATGATTATCTGCCTTGCGGCAGCATTTTCAGTGGCCAGAGAGTCGCACAAGGCCTTCAGACATGACATTGCTGCGTTTCTACGGCCTTCTGAAGCGTCCGCACCTCCGTATTTGGAAGGGTGATGGTTTACCATGAAGTCATATTCCGTATCTGAGGATTCATGAATCAGTCTTGCGTAAAGAATATCCCTCGTAGACATTTTCGAGCCGCCATCTACAGGTGTGGATATGCCTTCAGAAACAAGGTCAAATACTGATTCACGATAAAGAAGCGCTACATCGATCCCCCTCCTGTCTCCTGATTCGTGATGCACGATCCTGTAGTCATACTTACGCAAAAGCGTGACATTCAGAAGCCTCGAAAGCACCCATCTGTTCTCCACTTCCGCCAGGCCGATGACGTCCGGCATTCTGCCGTATCTGTCCCCCATCCAGAGCACGGCCTTCGCCACTGCATCGCACTTGGTATAGAATCTCTTCTTCGTCCATCTCCTTCCTCCCATCGAGGAAAATTCCCTGTCAGACTCCCCTGCTCCCCCATCATGATAATCGAAAAAGTTCTCCAGATTCCAGAACACTACAAGTACATCACCCTTATCAGACTTCGGCTGAGCAAAACAAACGGCATATGCAAGGATGCAAGATAAAGCCAAAAACAACTTCATAATACATATATATGATTACAGACGGCAAAAGTGCGATGAAATAGGATGTAAGAGGCTAAAAAAGAGAAAAAAATAAGGTTAAAAAGACTAAAAAAGAGAAATAATCATAAGAAAAAGAAAAAGTTGGCGTAAATTTGCGTACTTTTATTACGGAATCGTATTTTTTACATTTTAACAGATAAATTGACATGGCACTTAAATGCGGTATAGTCGGACTACCTAATGTCGGCAAATCAACTTTGTTCAACTGCGTAAGCTCGGGAAAGGCACAGAGCGCAAACTTCCCTTTCTGCACAATCGAGCCTAACATAGGCTCTACAATCGTCCCGGACAAGCGTCTTGAGGTGCTCGAAAGCCTCTGCAACCCTAAGAGGGTGATTCCGGCAACTGTGGAAATCGTAGATATCGCAGGACTCGTGAAGGGTGCAAGCAAAGGTGAAGGCCTTGGAAACCAGTTCCTTGCAAACATCAGGGAGACAGACGCCATCCTGCATGTGCTCCGTTGCTTCGACGATCCGAACATCGTGCATGTGGACGGAAGCGTGGCCCCTGTCCGTGACAAGGAAGTCATCGATATGGAGCTTCAGCTTAAGGATCTCGAAACTGTGGAAAACCGCCTTTCAAAGGTGCAGAAGCAGGCTCAGACAGGCGGAGACAAGAACGCCAGGAAGCTCTGCGACCTGCTGCTCAGATACAGGGATGCACTCGAACAGGGAAAGTCATGCCGCACAGTAGCTTTGGAAAATGCTGAAGAAGAACAGCTTGCAAAGGAACTTTTCCTTCTCACCAACAAGCCTGTGATGTATGTCTGCAACGTGGACGAGGCGTCGGCAAAGACAGGAAACCGGTATGTGGAGCAGGTTCGTGAAGCCGTGAAGGACGAGAATGCGGAAATCCTCGTCATCGCCGCAAAGATAGAATCAGACATAGCCGAGCTCGAAAGCTACGAAGAACGTCAGATGTTCCTTGAGGAAATGGGCCTTGAGGAATCAGGAGTGGTAAGGCTCATACAGAGCGCATATTCCCTTCTGAACCTCCGCACATATTTCACAGCAGGTGCAGACGAATGCCGCGCATGGACAATCAACAAGGGAGACAAGGCACCTAAGGCAGCCGGAGTCATCCACACGGACTTCGAAAAAGGATTCATCCGTGCGGAAGTGATCAAATACGAGGATTTTGTGGAGCTTAAATCAGAATCCGCATGTCGTGCAGCCGGCAAGCTCGGAATCGAAGGAAAGGAATACGTCGTTCAGGACGGAGACATCATGCACTTCCTTTTCAACGTGTAAGCGCCTCTATAGCGGAAGAAACATCGTCATATGAAGGGACGGGGTCATCGGTGAATATATACCGTATGATTCCGTCTCTGTCAGATATATACACACGCGGAATCTGCATGGAGGCGAATTTCTCATACACTTTCCTCGAATCCTGCGCTGAATAAGGCATTTCAAGGCCGTTTTCCTTCCAATAAGACAAGACTTCATCCGAACCCTCTTCACGGCTTATAACGGCAAATCCGACGCTTTTCGGGGCATAATCGTCATATATATTCTGAATCACAGGCAAAGCCTGACGGCAATCCGGACACGAAGTATGGAAAAATACCACCACAGAGACGTTTCCCTTCAGTGATTCATCAGTAACCACACTGCCGTCACTCATGATGACCTCAAAATCCGGCAGTTTCTCCCCCACCTTCAGATCCGCCACTTCAGGATTGTCCTTGATGCATCCTGAAAGCACGGCAGCCATGATTATGAGCAACATCCTTTTCATACGGCAAAAATAAAAAATATCCCGATAACCTTGACGATTATCGGGATAAAGATTCCTCGACTACGCTCGTAATAACGTTAGAGCGCTTTAATGAATAGCTCTGATGAGCGTTCCATTAATAGAAACGTGCGCGGTTGTCCTTCACTTCAGCGTCGTTCATCATCGTGTAGACAAGGCTCTGGAGCATGTACTGTGCTTCCTGTGCGCTGCGTGCCTTTGCGTCATCCTCTGTGTAGAATGAGCCTGTATCGCGGCCTGTCACCTTGTAAACATATACTCCGATGTTGCCTGCAACCGGTCCGCAAATCCTGCCTTCCTCAGCAACAGAAGCTGCTCCGATAAACTTAGGATCGAGACCCTGTGAAGTGAGTGAAGAGAATGCGACTCCCTCCTTTGTGCTCACAGTCGTTCCGAGAGCCTCAGCAACAGCCTCCATAGAGCCCTTGCCGGCAATCTTCTCAGAAGCTTCGGCAACCTTCTTCTCAGCAAGCTTCTCCCTGTAGAGGATATCCTTTATACGTGACGAGACTTCCTTTACAGGAGCATATCCATCTTCATGAATGCCCTTGAGAGCAGCTACAATGAAATATTCGTTGTTTATGGTGATGATGTTAGACACATTGCCGACCTTCGCTTCGAATGCCCATCTTGTAACCTCCTTAGTGCCGTCGATTGCACCGAGTCTGTCAGAGCTTTCGAGCATCTTGTTGACAGGATGCGCATATACGCCCTCCTCCTTCACTGCATTCTGGAAATTCTCATACTTTCCTACAGCCTTGGTTGCAAATGTGTTTGCCTTGGTGTAATAGCTGTTCACAGTCTCCTTGCTTGGAACAGTGCCCTTTTCAAGGATTGCTACCTTCTTCTTTGCAATCGGCTGAGATTTCCTTGTCACCTCAACGATATGCTTTCCATACTGGGTATCAATGATATAAGGTCTGTTAAGCGTTGCAGTAACAACTGACTCGAAGCCTGGAATCATATAGTTCTGAGTCATCCAGCCGATATCTCCACGCTCGACCACAGATGTGTTCTGGTCTGCAGAATACTGCTCTGCAAGAGTAGAGAAGTTCCTTGAGTTCACAACACCGAGAAGGCTGTCTGCCTTTGCCTCGTTCTCGCCCTGAAGAAGGATGTGTCTTACGAACACTGAATCCGGAACCATAGCCTCTTCCATCACTCGGACAGCATAGAACGTGTTGCCGTCTGAAATGACCTCCGAGACTTCAGCACCGTCTGTGAATGCGAAGTCATTCACAGCCCTGCTCACTGAATTGAGTTCACCTGCCTTGTACCAGCGATCCTCATATTTCCTGTCTGAGTTTGCAAGAAGGAATCCCCTCATGTTCTCAGCAGAAACAAACTCGTCATATACCTCGACAAGAGCCTGATTTGCAGCTGCGATGTCCTCGGCTGAAGGCTCTACCTCGAACACTACATATTCGATGTCCCTGCTTGCATTCTGCTTGAAGAACTTCTTGTGATCCTCGTAATACTTCTTGATTTCAGAGTCAGAAACAACGATTGTAGAATCCTTTGCATATCCGAAAGGAACCATTACGAACTCGACATCGAAAGTGTTGTTGTTCTCGGCGATCTTTTCGGTCAGCATGAAAGGAGCCGTATAGTTGCTCTGAGAGAAGAGTGAGTTGTACTTTGCGTAATACTGGTTCGTCTTTGCCATGTTCTGGAGATAGTCCCAGTAAAGCTTGAGACGGCCTGTCTGGTCTGTGTTGATGTAGTTGATGAACTCGACGAGAGCCTCTTTCGAGAAGTTGCCCTGCTCGTCACAGAAAGCCGGATTCTGTGAGAATACAGGTGAAATCATGTCTCCAGAAATAAGAGACAGCATTTCCTCCTCACCAACATGGATGCCTGCCTTCTCAGCATTCCTGATGAAGAGATACTTGTTCACGAGATCTCCCCAAGCCTCTTCTCTGATAGCATTCTGCTGCTGCTCGCTCTTTACGGAAGAGCCTGTAATAATTTCATTGATGGTTGTGAACTTCTCTACATCTGACTGAAAGTCTACATAGGAAATAGATTTTCCGTCGATTTCTCCCACGTCATATTTAGATGACATTGAAGAAGATACGGACTGGAGTGTGTTCGGGTCGATGATAAACGACAACAGTGCCACAGCTATGAGCACTGTAATCAGAATTCCGAACTTGACACGGATTGTTTCAAGAACTGCCATTTTTTAATATTTTTATTAATTATTTTCCTGCAAATACGTAACTGTTTTAATCAGACTACGCTATTGGGGTGCGAAGATAGCAATTTTCTGTCAATCTACCGCCATTTTTAGAATCTACCGCTATTTTTTTTGCAATGGGCCTATAAAATTGACAGAATCACGCAAAACATACGTACTGTCCTGTACTACAATAGCGTAACTGTTGAACGTGTTGAAGAGTTTGGAATGTCTTGCCCTCTGGTCAGACTCCATGCCGTATCCCTGGGCAAAACCGTCAGGGGAATACATGCGGACATAGCAGTGGGTGTATATCTTCTCGTTCTCCTGATCCCAATAAAGAGTATCGGTCTCCATGACCTCCTGATTCATCAGGTTCTTCACGACCACATTTCCATATGCCTCCCAGCTTTCTCTTCCGTCTTCATATTTCAGATGCCTTGCCCTGTCCGCAACTATTTCAGTCTCAAGCTTTTCATCATCTGTATAACCGAAGACTTCAAACCCGGCAGGGAAAAGTTCATAAGACAGAGAGTCATTTTCATAACGCTCCATCCTGGGGGCCTCGGCCCTCATCTGTATCTTCCCGTTCTCGGTCTGGACAATGAACATGTCATCTACCGTCTGGACAGGCGTCTCACCTATGTTCAGCGAATCAGCTTCCCCAAGCTTGCCTTTGCAGGAATAAACGATGAAAGCAACCGCCGCAGCGGTTGCCGTCATCTTCATGATATGAATAATATTTTTCAATATCTGCTATTTCTGTGTTCTGACAGTCGTGGTGGCCCTCATGCCGCCGCATGAAACAGTATATGACTGGCCGTCAGTAACATCGTACATGAACGCCTCAGCTGTCTGAGGGAAGTACGCGCTATACTGCCTGATGTGGTTGTTGGCATCCTCTGCGAGAGTTTCGTCAGCATTCTTCGCCTTCACCATATAATCAACTGCAACCCAGTACTTTGCACGCTGCTCGATATCATTTCCCGAACAAGGTACACTTCCCCAGATGGTACCGATGAGCATATAGGACTTACCGTCTACAACGTCAGCAGCCTCGACAGCCTGCTGTGCGGCAGTGACAGCCTTGGCATTGTTTCCGTTCTTGTAACAGAACACAGCAAGTTCATAATAGTAGTTTGCGTCAGTATCCGCATCGGTCTCTGCTGAAGCGATTGCCTCCTCCATGTACTTCACTGCATTGTCAAGGTCGTTTCTGCCAGCATAGAGCTTGTAAAGATAGTATGCAGAAGAAGCTGAAGGCTCCAGCCTGTACATTGTATTTACAGAGTTGAGGAAGAGGTCGTTGTCTGTACATCCCTCAGTGATGCTCATCATCTTCACGATGTTCTTCGCAAGGGCGAGATCGTCCGGAGCAGCCTCATACCTTGGACCGAAGAGAGCGATGAGGTTTTCGCAGCTTGCCACCTGGCTACCGATGAATATCTTCTCGATGTCGTCGATGTTCTTTGCAATGAGCTTGGCATCAGTCTCGTTCTTAGGGGTCACTTTCCCAAGAGACTCTACCGAAGTCTCATATACGGCAATCACCTTTTCAGGATCAAGAAGACCGTCCTTGTAAAGGTCACATGCAACGTTCATATAGATTGTGAAGATGTTAGGACTTGTCTTCTCCTTGAGTCTGTTCACAACCTTGTCAAGCTCTTCATAAAGAAGCTTTGAGTCATCCTGTCTGAAATTATACATGTCCGCAGCCTTCTTGTTGAGGTTGCTAGTCGCATATTTAGGGAAGTACTCGACAATCTGATCGTAAAGGACCATAAGCGAGTCCACGAGCTGCTCCTTGTATATCGGATTCGCCTGGTTCTTCTTTATCTGGTCCTTGATGAGCATGGTACCGTTCGAAAGAAGGTTATAACGTGCTGTAGGAGGGCAGTATTTGTAAGCCTTTCTCCAGTTAGGCATTGCGGATTCATAGTTCTTCTGCTTGTAGTACTCTGTGTAATACGAGAGATACTTGATGCATTCGGTGCTGTCAGGGCCATACTTTCCCTGCGCGGATACGGTGCTGCTCGCAAAAAGCGCCATCGCAGCGATTGAAATCAACAGTACAATTTTTTTCATAGTGGTATTTTGTGTTTTCATTAATTATATCTTGGCTTCTGGAACCAGATGTCGTGGATGTTGAATCCGACATTCAGTGTCACATATCTTTCCCGTATCATGTTGTTTCTCGTGCTCGCCCTCTGTCCCAGATCCACTCCGAGAGAAACTCCGTTGTACCATCTGAATACGGGCAGAGTCATTCCGAGGGTTATTCCCATGGAGTTCACGTTGTTCCCGTCCAGCTGATAATAGGCCTTGTCATAATATACTCCGGCCCTGTATGCACATCTTCTGAAATAATAGCGTATGTCATTTCTGTTAGGCACAATCTCGAAACCGGCCCTCACCGAATGAGATATGGTAGTATTGAACCTGGAATCGCCTACAACAGAAAATCCCTCAGCCTTGTTCATTCCGGAACGCTTCCAGTTCGACCTCAGATAGTTGATTTCAGCGCTCCATTTGTCACTGCCCTTGAATGCTATTCCAAGTCCAAGCTCGTCTCCGAACCTCATGCCCGACCTTCCGAGGGTATCCACACTGTATCTCAAAGTGTCACTCACGCTTGACTGATTCGCATACCTGTAGTTCGTCACATATCCGTTCATCTTCGTTCCGAGCTTATATGTCGCTCCCGCGATCATGCTCACATTTCCTCCCAGCTTCTGCTCCCACTGTACTCCGAACTTTCCTGTAAGTCCGTTGAGCATCAGCTCGCTTCCCGAATTGAGTGACCTGTATGAAGAATTGGAATAATCCATGTTGGTGACCTTGTCTATATTACCGAAATAGTAAATCATCTCCGCTCCTACGGAAAGCCTTTTCCAGAATGTGGCACCAGCACCCAGAAACAGCTGATAGATGCTTCCCGTTCCATATGAGTCATACGATATGTTTCCGGTCTGTCCGATTATTTCGGGATCGGTCTCTATTGAAGAAAAATCGTATCCGACATCGCTGTAAGGAGTTATTCCCACCATGAAAGCAGAAGACCTCCATATAGGGAAGCTCATGACGAAATCGTAGATGTTGAACGTATTATGTCCCGACCTTATGTCTCCCTGCTGATAGATGCTGTTGTTCTGGACAAGCCCGAAGTCCGCCATGAATGCAAGCGAATCCCTTGCCGTCACGGCAGCAGGGTTGAGATAGTTTATGAACCTCTTGTTACGTGTGGCGATTCCGGTTCCGCCCATGCTCTTGTTGTACGCCGTACCTTCCTTCGAGATGTCTCCTATACCGAAAATCGAATATGGAGAATAAGCGCCATAAGTGCCCTCCTGCGCATTTGCAAGGACACTGACAACGAGAAATACAGACAGAAGAACTACCCTTTCAATCTTTCTTATCATATTCTATAGCCATTAAAGCCAACCCCATAAGTACGAGGTTACAAACTACAAAGATGGAGTTTTTCATCCGTTTTGCAAAATAAATTGCATCACCCCCTGTAAAAACAGCGATATTTTCGGGATGACGGCAAATGTATCCGTCTATTTCAAACATCATGCCTGAAATCACTCCGGAAGTCACAGATGTCTCTGCATCACAACCTGTTTCCGGAAATTCCTCCGGAGCAGACATAAGCGGAATGTTCCTTGAATATCTGTTGAGAGCCTTGAACCTGGTACGACATCCCGGGGATACATTTCCTCCTTCGTAATCTCCCTGTACGTCAAGAAAATCCACGGTGAGCATAGCTCCGAAATCGAATATGGTGCATCCACGGCCCTTGAAGAGATACCTTGAAGCCACGATGGAAGCGGCTCTGTCCGGAGTTATATGCAGAGGAAGCCCGTAATGTTCAAGGACAGCAGCATCCACCACCATAAGGCGGGAGCACTCCCCTTTCAGCCTTGTCACAGCCTGATGGGAGAAATTTCTGACGCTGCTGAGCACCATCACGTCAGGCTTCTGTCTTGCAGTCATCGACAATATGAAGTCCAGCATCCTTTCGCCCTGATAGCGGAAGGTCTTTCCGAGTGTGATGCCGTCACACCATGCAGCCTTGATGGCTGTGTTTCCTATGTCAATTATAAGATTTGCCACGTCACAATCGTTTGCAGCCGACAAAAATACAAATTTTCTACAACTTCTTCAAAATGTCATAGGCCTTGGCTATCGTATCCACGTTTCGGACGAAGATCCTGAGTCTGTTGTCGTTCATCTTCAGTTCGAATAGCTTCGGATTCATATTGACGTTTTCCAGAATCTTCGAGAAGCGGTCGCTCTTGTAGTACTGAGACATCTGGTTGGATATGAAGAAGGCTATCATGACGCCGTTCTTGATGATTATCTTCTCGAAACCGAGCTTCTGTCCCAACTGCCTGATCCTCACGATGTCGAAGAGCCTGAGAAGTTCGTCCGGCATAGGTCCGAAACGGTCTGAAAGCCTTGACTTCATCTGCTCTATCTCCTTGTCGGAAGTCAGAGAATCCAGTTCCTTATATATACGTATCTTCTCGGCGGTCATGTCTATGTAGCTGTCCGGAATGAGGGCGAGCTGGTCGGTCTCTATCGTACAGTCGGACACATAGCTGTCGCTTACGTTCTTCGACGTGAGTCCGGTCTCCACTCCGAGTTCCTCCATGGCCTCCGCGAGAATCTTCTGATACGTCTCGAAACCCATATCGGTTATGAAACCGCTCTGCTCCGCTCCGAGAAGGTTTCCGGCACCTCTGATGTCGAGATCCTGCATGGCTATGTTGAAGCCGCTTCCGAGGTCGGAGAACGATTCTATGGCCTTGAGGCGGCGGCGTGCATCCTCGGTCATTGATACCAGAGGCGGAACCATCAGATAGCAGAATGCACGTCGGTTCGAACGTCCCACACGTCCGCGAAGCTGATGAAGGTCACTGAGCCCTATGTTCTGAGCCTGGTTTATTATTATGGTATTGGCATTCGGGATGTCGAGTCCGTTCTCGATTATGGTCGTGCACAGAAGCATGTCATAATCCCCCGCCATAAAATCCAGTATCTTGTTTTCCAGCACCTTAGGTTCCATCTGTCCGTGAGCTGCACATATCTTCATGTCCGGCACGAGCCTCTTCAGGATGTCCTCTATTGCAGGAAGTTCCTCCACACGGTTGTGGACGAAGAACACCTGTCCTCCCCTATTGAGCTCGTAGTCTATGATCTTGCGCACCTCGTCATGGTCAAAAAGCATGATTTCTGTCTGCACAGGAATACGGTTAGGTGGCGGAGTGCTTATGATGGAAAGGTCACGCGCTCCGAGAAGCGAGAACTGAAGCGTCCTCGGAATCGGCGTTGCAGTCAGCGTCAACGTATCTACAGAAGCCTTGAGCTGACGCAGCCTTTCCTTGGCACTCACTCCGAACTTCTGCTCCTCATCGATTATAAGCAGTCCGAGATCCTTGAATTCAAAGCCTTTGCCTATAAGCTTATGGGTACCGATGACAATGTCGAGCGTACCTGCCTTGAGCCTTTTCTGTATGTCCGAAACCTCCTTTGCCGTGCGCAGGCGGCTCACATATTCCACATTGCACGGAAGATTCTTCAGACGGTTCCTGAAAGTGTTGTAATGCTGCAGGGCGAGGATGGTCGTCGGCACGAGTACAGCCACCTGCTTGCTGTCCGCCACTGCCTTGAATGCCGCACGTACGGCCACCTCAGTCTTGCCGAAGCCCACGTCGCCGCAGACCAGACGGTCCATCGGACAATCGCCCTCCATATCCCTTTTGACAGCGTATACAGCCTTCTCCTGGTCAGGAGTGTCCTCATACATGAAGGAAGACTCCAGTTCCTGCTGAAGATATGTGTCGGCGGAGAATGCGAATCCCTTCACGCTCTTTCTCTTGGCATAGAGCTGTATCAGGTCCTTTGCGATGTCCTTCACCTTGGACTTCGTGCTCGCCTTGAGGTTCTGCCATGCCTTCGAACCGAGCTTATGTATCTTAGGCGGTTCGGAATCCTTTGATTTATAGCGCGATATCTTATGCAGGGCATGTACGGACACAAACACCACATCGTTGTCCTTGTATGTAAGCTTCACCACCTCATGCATCCTTCCCTTGTCGTCCTTCATACGCACGAGACCTCCGAATATGCCCACTCCGTAGTCTATATGCACGATATAGTCCCCTATCGCGAATGATGTGAGGTCGTTGATCGTGAGCTGTTCGCTCTTTTCGACGCTGCGGCGTATGCTCACCCTGTGGAAACGGTCGAAGATCTCATGGTCGCTGTAGCAGCAGACCTTGTCCCCATGGTCTATGAAGCCGTTGTGGATGTTGCATCGGGCAATGAATTCAGGCATTATGCCTCCGTTCTGGGACAGTATCGACTTCAGCCTTTCGAGCTGGGACTGCTTGTCGCCGTAAATGCGCACCCTGTAGCCCTCTTCGAGCCTTTTTCTGATGTCTTCGGTCAGAAGTTCGAAATTCTTGTTGAAGACAGGCTGAGGAGATATGCCGAACCTTACCGCATCCTCGCTCTGGCGAGAAAGAGGCACTTCGAGATATATGCGCCTGAACCTTTCCAATAGAGGAAAGAATTCCTTGTTCTTGTACATGTCCGAGGAATCAAGCCATATGAGGGTGCTGTCCGGAAGTATGTCCGAAACAGGAGTCACGGTCTCCCCTTCCTCGTCCGAGGCCACTATGTCCGGATATATTTCAGCCGCCGTCACCTTCTCCTTCGAAAGCTGCGTATTGCAGTCGAATATGTTTATGGTCTCTATCTCGTCGCCGAAGAAGGACACGCGGAAAGGATCGTTATATGAATATGAGAATATGTCCACGATGGCTCCCCTTATGGCGAACTGTCCCGGCTCCGATACGAAATCCACCCTCTCGAAACCGTTGGAAAACAGCGAATTGACTATATCGTCATGGCTTATCTCATCACCGACAGTCAGCTTCAGGAGCGATTCCCTGATCTTTCCCGCATCAGGAATACCCTCTTCAAGAGCCGCAGGATACGTAACTATCAGCAGCGGGCCTTCCTTATAGTCAAGGACCTTTCCTATGGCCGACGTCCTCTGCACACCGAGCGTGGACTTGTAGTTGCTCCTTTCCAGATTCCTTCCCGAATCCGGCAGAAAGAACACATTATCACCTTCGATAAGATTATAAAGATCTGCTGCACAGTATTCTGCACTGTCCTTGTCCGGCAGGACAATCATCTGGATGCCGTCATGGCAGAGCTGCGACACGACGAACCACCTTGCCGAAAGGAAGAGGCCGGAACAGAATGCTTCCCGAGAACCTTTTATTCTTTCCGTCAATTTCTCTACAGATTCCGAACTTATTAACATTTTACATAATTTTCTGTTGATAACCTGTCGAAAACCATGTTGACAAAGTATGAAAAATAAATTTGGAGAATCGGCGCAACCTGTATATTCCGGCCTTCAGAATTATTTTCAAAATTTTTCATCAACATTTTTCCAAGAACTTCACACCAGGCTTTTCAACACTTTATCACTATCCCAACACATTGTATATCAAGCGGTTCATAGAGTTTTCAACATATCAACAATGAAATAATCATCATCAAATCATAAAATTATATCTATATTTGTATATAATTATTTTGTTGTTGACCATGGCGACCGATTTCGACCCGCACAATATCAATGAGGGCAAAGATAAGGATTTGGACGGAATAATCCGTCCGCAGGACCTCCAGGAGTTTACAGGACAGGACAAGATAGTGGCTAACCTCAAGATTTTCGTGGCTGCGGCCAAGATGAGAGGGGAGTCGCTGGATCATGTGCTGTTCCACGGGCCTCCGGGCTTGGGAAAGACTACCCTCGCGCACATAATAGCCAACGAGCTTGGCGTGAACATGAAGGTCACTTCCGGCCCGATACTCGACAAGCCGGGAGATCTCGCCGGACTGCTTACGTCGCTGGAGCAGGGGGACGTCCTTTTCATAGATGAAATCCACAGACTTTCTCCGGTGGTGGAGGAATATCTCTATTCCGCCATGGAGGACTTTGTGATAGACATAATGATTGACAAGGGCCCTGGAGCGCGTTCTGTACGCATTTCACTGAATCCTTTCACGCTTGTGGGAGCCACGACAAGAAGCGGTCTGCTCACGTCTCCGCTCCGTGCCCGTTTCGGAATCACCTGTGCCCTTGAATATTACGACACCCTCACCCTCGTGAGCATCGTCAAGCGCAGCGCATCCATCCTGAAGATAGGAATAGAGCAGGATGCCGCATATGAAATCGCCCTCAGAAGCCGCGGAACGCCACGTATCGCCAATTCGCTTCTGCGCCGTGTGCGTGATTTCGCCCAGGTCATGGGAAGCGGAAGGATAGATCTGGAAATCGCTCGTTATGCCCTCGACGCCCTGAACATCGACAAGAGGGGACTGGACGCCATCGACAACAAGATTCTACGTACCATCATCACTAAATTCAAGGGAGGCCCTGTGGGAGCCAACACCATTGCAACGGCGGTGGGGGAGGACCAGGGCACGCTGGAGGAAGTGTACGAGCCTTTCCTCATTAAGGAGGGCTTCATCATTAGGACACCGCGTGGGCGTGAGGCTACAGAGTTGGCGTATAAGCATTTAGGACTCGAAAAAGGCTGCGCGGCAGGGGAGGAACCGTCGCTGTTCTGATGAAAAGATACATATATATAATATTGCTGGCCACTCTTTCTGCGCTTCCCGCAGCATCTTATGCCTGCACATCGGCCATCATTCCCGGATGGGCCACTCCGGATGGCCGTCCGCTTTTGTGGAAACATCGTGATACCGGCACTTTGGACAACCGTCTGGAGCATTTCAAGGGAGAGAAATATGCCTTTGTCGGTCTGGTGAATTCGCCGTCCGAGGGTGGGGAAGTGTGGATAGGAAGCAATACGGCCGGATTCGCCATCATGAATACGGCATCCTATTGCCTGAAGGATGACGATGTGCCGGCCTGCGATATGGACCGCGAAGGTTTCCTTATGTACCGCGCACTTGAAATCTGCGCCACTCTGGAGGACTTTGAACATTTTCTTGATACATTGTCCCGTCCGATGGGAGTGGAGGCGAATTTCGGCTGTATTGACGCCTTCGGTGGGGCTGCATATTACGAAACGGACAATGACGGCTGGTTCAAGAGGGATGTAGACGCTATGCAGGAAGGGTATTGTGTGGTGACGAACTTTTCTGTGACAGGCAGGCCAGAGGACTGGAAAGGTGTGGAGCGATTCCGCACGGCGGATGCTGTAATGGCCCGTCAGAGCAGGTCTGAAGGACGTTTCGACGATATGTCTCCGTATTTCCTTATGGACTCATTGTCAAGATCTTACGAGCATCAGGGAGATTCTCTCTTCATTCCGCGATACATCACTTCGTCGTCTGTTGCGATCCGCGGTGTAAAAGAAGGGGAGTCTGCAGACAAGTCTGTGATATACACTGCTTTGGGCTATCCTGATTGCTCCGTCATGATTCCTGTCCCCGTATCTGAGGAAGACCATATACCTGCATGTCTCAGAAAGGGGAGCGGCACCATGAACTGCGAGGCATGCGACTTCTCGCTTTCGCTGAAATATTCATACATATTCAGGGAAGGCAGGAACGGGCCGACGGATTTTACGCATACGGAGGAACTTGCAGAGTGCGCATGCAAGGCAGAGAAACGCATCAGAAGGCCTTTTGAGCGTCTTTTTGACTCTTTCAGTCGTGGACGTATCGATGCTGAAACGTATGCTGAAAAATACGACCGTATATCCGAAAAATGGATGAATATCATATATAAGGAATTTGATACCTATCATAATTGAGGGGTAAAATGATGATTTAATTGGTAAATCCCCCGAAAATTCTTAAACTTGTGCCGAAATTTCATAACATCCTATAACATTATAGATAAAATGGCTGAAAAACTTATTTCTAAGATTCCTGAGGGACCTTTGGCCGAGAAATGGACAAAGCACAAATCTCAGATCCGTGTTGTCAGCCCTGGCAACAAGAGAAAAATGGAAGTCATCGTAGTCGGAACAGGTCTTGGAGGAGCATCTGCAGCTGCTTCTCTCGGAGAGCTTGGCTACAATGTCAAGGTGTTCTGTATCAGCGACTCACCACGTCGTGCGCACTCTATTGCGGCACAGGGTGGTATCAACGCTGCCAAGAACTATCAGAACGACAATGACTCTGTCTACCGTCTCTTCTACGACACAATCAAAGGTGGAGACTACCGTGCACGCGAGGCTAACGTTTACCGTCTTGCCGAGGTCAGCAACAACATCATCGACCAGTGCGTTGCACAGGGTGTTCCTTTTGCAAGGGAATACGGCGGACTTCTCGCCAACCGCTCTTTCGGAGGTGCGCAGGTAAGCCGTACCTTCTATGCCCGCGGACAAACCGGACAGCAGCTCCTTCTCGGTGCTTACGCAGCCCTGAACCGTCAGATCGCAGCCGGCACAGTGAAGAGCTATCCGCGCTATGAGATGCTCGATGTTGTGCTCATCAACGGTGAGGCCAAGGGTATCATCGCAAGGAACCTCGTGACAGGAAAGATCGAGAGATTCGGCGCACATGCCGTGGTAATCGCTACAGGTGGCTACGGTAACACATATTTCCTTTCTACAAATGCAATGAACTCAAACGGTTCAGCTGCTTGGCAGTGCTACAAGAAGGGCGCATTCTTCGCAAACCCTTGCTTCGCACAGATTCACCCTACATGTATTCCTGTACACGGTGACCAGCAGTCTAAGCTCACCCTCATGTCTGAGTCGCTCCGTAACGACGGACGTATCTGGGTTCCTAAGAAGATGGAGGACGTGAAGGCGCTCCGCGCAGGAACAAAGAAGGCTTCAGACATCGCTGAAGAGGATCGTGACTACTATCTCGAGCGCCGTTACCCTGCATTCGGTAACCTCGTGCCTCGTGACGTGGCTTCACGTGCTGCAAAGGAGCGTTGCGACGCAGGATATGGTGTGAACAACACAGGTCTCGCTGTATTCCTCGACTTCAAGACAGCCATCGAAAGACTCGGTGAGGATGTGATCAGGGCAAGGTACGGTAACCTCTTCCAGATGTATGAGAAGATCACCGACACCAACCCATACAAGGAGCCTATGATGATCTATCCTGCAATCCACTACACTATGGGCGGCATCTGGGTAGACTACAACCTTCAGACTACAGTTCCCGGTCTTTACGCTATCGGTGAGGCTAACTTCTCTGACCACGGCGGAAACCGTCTCGGTGCATCAGCCCTCATGCAGGGTCTTGCAGACGGATATTTCATCCTTCCGTACACAATCGGAGATTATCTCGCAGGCAAGTTCAAGGAGCCTAAGACAGACGTCAACGCACCTGAATTCGCAGAGGCTGAGAAGGCTGTTACGGACAAGATCAACAAACTCCTGAACATCAAGGGAAAGAGGTCTGTGGATTCATTCCACAAGGAGCTCGGACACATCATGTGGGAGTATGTCGGAATGGCACGTAACGAGGCTGGTCTCAAGAAGGCTATCGAGCTTATCAAGGCACTCAAGAAGGAGTTCTGGCAGAATGTATATGTAGCTGGTGAGAACGAACATTTCAATCAGGAGCTTGAGAAGGCACTCCGTCTCGTGGACTTCTTTGAAATCGGAGAGCTCATGGCACGCGACGCGCTCAACCGCAACGAGTCCTGCGGAGGACATTTCCGTGAGGAGATGCAGACCGAGGACGGCGAGACAAAGCGTGACGACGAGAACTACATGTATGTTGCCGCATGGGAGTACAAGGGTGAGGAAGCTGTTCCTGAACTCCATAAGGAACCTCTTGTATATGAGAATATTAAGATAGCTACCAGAAACTATAAAGACTAATTAGACATGGATTTGACATTGAAAGTATGGCGTCAGAAAAACGCCAAGGCTCAAGGACATTTTGAGACCTATCAGGTTAAGAATATATCCGCAGACAGCTCTTTCCTCGAGATGCTCGATATCCTCAATGAGCAGCTTATCGCTGAGGGTGCAGATCCGGTAGCTGTCGAGAAAGGCTGCAAGAGCAGCGGTCCGGTTTCATTCGACCACGACTGCCGAGAAGGTATCTGCGGTGCATGTTCACTCTATATCAACGGTCGTGCGCACGGTCCGGACGATGAGGTGACCACATGCCAGCTTCACATGCGTAAGTTCAAGGATGGTGACACGATCACTATCGAGCCGTGGAGATCAAAGGGATTCCCTGTAATCAAGGACCTCGTCGTAGACCGTCAGGCATACGACAAGATTCTTCAGGCAGGCGGATATGTATCAGTTGGTACAGGCGGAGTTCCGGACGGAAACGCTATTCCGATTCCTTATGAGAAGGCAGAAGAGAGCATGGATGGAGCTGCCTGCATCGGCTGCGGCGCTTGTGCTGCGACCTGCAAGAACGGTTCTGCAATGCTCTTCGTGGCAGCTCGCGTAAGCTCACTCGCTCTGCTTCCGCAGGGTAAGGTAGAAGGTGCAAAGCGTGCCAAGGCAATGGTTGCAAAGATGGATGAGCTCGGATTCGGTGCCTGCACCAACACCCGTGCCTGCGAGATGGAGTGCCCTAAGCACATCACCGTATCGCACATCGCACGCCTGAACCGCGAGTACCTCTGCGCAAAGTTCCAGGACTAAAAGCTTTCTGAATATACTGATATTCAATACAATAAAAGGTGGTTACATACATTGTGACCACCTTTTTTATATTATTTTTAAATATAATTGTAATGGTTATTGGAGGGTGTAGAATAAGTTTGGCTTGGTTGCGTCGGAACAAGTTCCGACTTCATCCCTCCCACGACTTAGTCGCGGGCCCCTCCCGTTCACGAGGCCACGGGCGGCCACCCCATCCAAACTTATCCTGCACCCATCGCTGAATTAACCATTACCAAAGGAAATTGTCGAATGGATAGCGACCGGCGTGAATTTCGGCTACCATTTTGTACAGATCTCCGCGCAGTTTGTCTATACCGATCCTGTCTTTTGCCGAGATGAATATGCAAGGCGTATTTTCCTTTGCAATCCAGCTGTTCTTAAATTCTTCCAGCGTGTAATTTACCTGCTTTTTAGGCTCCAGAGAGAACTCATCGTATTCTTCATATCTGTATGCATCGATCTTGTTGAAAACGACGAAAACAGGCTTGTCTATGGCCTTTATATCCTTCAGCGTCTCCTCCACAACCTTGATATGTTCCTCGAAATTAGGGTGTGATATATCCACCACATGCATCAGGATATCCGCCTCACGAACCTCGTCCAGCGTACTCTTGAATGCCTCCACAAGCTGTGTCGGCAGCTTCCTTATGAATCCCACTGTATCACTGAGAAGGAAAGGCACATTTTCGATCACAACCTTTCTCACCGTCGTATCAAGCGTAGCAAACAGCTTGTTTTCCGCAAAAACGTCGCTTTTAGCCAGCAGATTCATCAAAGTGCTCTTACCTACATTCGTGTATCCGACGAGCGAAATACGCACCAAAGAACCCCTGTTTCCGCGCTGTGACGCCATCTGCTTGTCAACCTTCTTCAACTGTTCCTTCAGCCTCGAAATCTTGTCCTGGATTATTCGACGGTCCGTCTCGATCTGCGTCTCACCCGGACCTCTCATGCCGATACCTCCCTTCTGCCTTTCAAGATGCGTCCACATTCTCGTTAGTCTCGGAAGAAGATATTGATACTGAGCAAGTTCTACCTGCATTTTTGCATATGCCGTCTTGGCTCTTTGAGCGAATATGTCCAGAATCAGGTTAGTTCTGTCCAGAATCCTTATGTTCAGTTCGCGCTCTATGTTTCTCAGCTGGGTAGGGGAGAGCTCGTCATCGAAAATCACCACTTCGATTTCATTTTCCTCGATGTACTGCTTGATTTCCTGCAGCTTTCCGCTTCTTATATATGTTCTCGAATCAGGCCTGTCCACCTTCTGTATGAACTTCTTCACACCGATTGCTCCGGCCGTTTCCGCAAGAAATTCCAGTTCGTCAAGATACTCCATCACCTGCCTTTCGTCGTCTCCCTGCTTTATGACTCCGACGAAGACAGCCTTTTCATTATGCTGCTCTTCTATAATTTTCGCCATTTGCTCTTTATATTTTCATTCTGGCGTTGTTGCGCTCCTCAGAATGACTTTTTAATTTAGAAAAAATAACGCCGAGCAATTCGTTTGTTCGGCGTTATCATATATTTGATTGTCAAATGATTATCTCAACTGGAAGATAACAGGGAATGTATAGGTTACCGGAACCGCACGGTCTCTCTGCTTTCCTGGCTTCCACTTTGGAGACATTGAAACCACTCTGACAGCCTCTTTGTCAAGCGATGGATCGACTCCACGGAGAACCTTTACCTTTGTTACCGAGCCATCCTTCTCTACTGTAAACTGGAGTGTCACACGGCCCTGAACACCGTTTTCCTTTGCAATCTCCGGATATACAAGCCTTGAATTCACCCACTTTGAGAACTGGTTAGCATCACCGCCCTGGAATGACGGCTTTTCCTCTACCAGCTGGAACGGAATAGCTTCCTCTTCAACGACTTCCTCTTCAACTTCCACATAATCCATGATTTCAACTCCGAGGTTTGCATCGTCCTCAAGGTTCATGAACATATCGTCCTCAAGCTCGATTTCATCGTCCACGATGTCGATCTGGTCTGAAAGGACAGGAATCTTCGGTGCTGATGGTGGAGGTGGAGGTGTGTCCTGAGTGATTGGAATGATTTCCTCTTCCGCTGCGATTTCAGTTGTGTCCTCAAGCGTCGACACCGTTGTCTCCTTGCTTGTGTACTCGAAGGCGCCGAGTGTGATGGCCAGTGAAACTACAAGACCGATCTCCACAAAAAGGAGCTTCTTGTTTTCAAGGTTTGCCTTTTCTGACTTTTTGATTTCCATATTGATTGTTAGTTTTTCTATATTCTTAAGTTTTATGGCGTAGTCTGCGCTACTCCATTTTGCCCGGTAAAGTTATAAATTATATTTTTTATTTCAAACTTTTTATACATTTTGTAGCTTTGCAGAAAATTTTATGCCATGATTTCTTATTATTTCGAGGATACCGATTTTGTGTTCAAAGGCAAGACACTGAACAACAGATGGCTTAAGCTGGTGGCTGAAAGCGAGATAAGACGCATCGGACAGATTTCCATAATTTTCTGTTCCGACAATTATATATTGGACGTCAATCAGAAATATCTCCAGCATGATTATTTCACCGACATCATCACGTTTGACTATTGCGAAGGCGATCGTCTTTCCGGAGACCTTTTCATAAGTGTGGATTCCGTCCGGGAGAATGCAATAGAGTACGGTACCGATTTCGCTGACGAACTGAACAGGGTCATAGTTCATGGGGTGCTCCATCTTATCGGCTATGATGATCATTGCGAAGAGGACATCGCTCAGATGAGGTCAAAGGAAAATTATTACCTTTCATTGAGGAATCTGCTTTAGGATATGCGTAAGGAGTATGATGTTATAGTTGTAGGCGGCGGACATGCCGGCTGTGAGGCTGCAATGGCCGCTTCTCGCATGGGTTCTTCTGTGCTTCTCATATCTATGGATATGAACAAATTTGCACAGATGTCCTGCAATCCGGCTATTGGTGGTATTGCTAAAGGTCAGATTGTCAGAGAAATAGATGCTCTTGGAGGATATACCGGCATAGTCACTGACGCCTCGACTCTCCAGTTCAGGATGCTGAACAGATCCAAAGGTCCTGCTATGTGGAGCCCTCGCGCACAGTGTGATAAAATCCAATTTTCCCTGTACTGGCGTAAAATACTCGAAAGTGCCTGTAACTTAGACCTTTATCAAGATTCTGTGACCGGTTTTATCTTTTCTGGTTCAAAAATTTCGGGAGTCCGTACGACTACAGGCGCAATTTTCAATTCTCGGACGGTTATTCTTACCGCCGGAACCTTCCTTGACGGCCGTATGTTCATTGGGCGTACCATGTTCGAGGGAGGAAGGATAGGGGAGTTGCCTTCCCATGGTCTGACCCGGCAGCTCGTAGAGATGGGAGTTCGGACTGCGCGCATGAAGACAGGTACTCCGCCTCGTATCGACATTTCGTCTGTCGACACGTCGAAGCTTCTTCATCAGTTCGGTGATGAGACTCCTGAAAAGTTTTCTTATCTTCCGTACCTGTCCACGGCTCAGAACGGAACTCCTCAGATGCCTTGTTTCGTAGTACATACCAATCCTCGTGTGCATGACATATTGAGAAGCGGCTTCAATGACTCTCCGTTGTTTTCAGGTCTTATAACAGGTATAGGTCCGCGCTACTGTCCGAGCATAGAAGATAAGCTCAGGACATTTGCCGACAAGACCGAACATCAGCTTTTCCTTGAGCCGGAGGGAAGGGGAACAAATGAATATTATCTTCAGGGTTTCTCTTCTTCTCTGCCGCTTGATGTACAGATGGATGCCCTTCATGCTATTGAAGGGCTTGAAGATTCAAAGGTATACCGACCTGCCTATGATGTTGAATATGATTACTTTGATCCTGTTCAACTTAAACCATCACTTGAGCTGAAGAATATAGAAAATCTGTTCTTTGCCGGCCAAATTAATGGTACAACCGGATACGAAGAGGCTGCTGCTCAAGGACTTATAGCCGGAATGAATGCTCATCTCAAGGTTGCTGGAAAGGATCCTTTCATATTGAAGCGTGACCAGGCTTATATCGGAGTCCTTATTGATGATCTGATAACGAAGGGCGTAGATGAACCTTACAGGATGTTTACATCAAGGGCTGAGTATAGGACACTTCTGAGGCAGGACAATGCTGATTTCAGGCTCACACCGTTATCTTTTAAGGTTGGTCTTGCGGACAGATTCAGATATGATTATACCATGAAGAAATATGAGTCTGTAGAGCTTTTCAATCAGTTTTTTGCTGATGCATCTGTGAAGCCTGATGATGTAAATCAGTACTTGACTACTGTTTCTTCAGCTGAAATTAATTCAAGAAAGAGAATAACAGAACTTATTTCAAGACCTCAAACCTCGGTAAGTGAAATTTTAAATTTAGTTCCACGTGGAACTTTTTCTAAATTCGATATTGATCTGGAATCGGAATTTTCTTCGCCTTTGAATAATTTGCTTAATGAGGGCGTGAAATATTGTGATCTTATCAAGTATGGTTCCTACGCTTCTTTGAAGGATAAATTTTCTGGTGAATATTCTTCGGAGAATCTGTCTTATCAGGATGCTGTGCATATTCTCCAGTATAATACAGAGTATCCTGTCGCTGATTTAGATTCTTCATCATTGGATTCAAAAATAATGACTGAATACAAGAGGGAAGTGTTGGACGCTTCTGAAATATCCATTAAATATAAAGGATACATTCAGCGTGAGCAGCAGATGGCAGATAAAATCATGAGGTTGGAGAATCTGATTATACCGGAAGATTTTGATTTTGACAGGGTCGAGAGTCTGTCGATAGAATGTCGTCAGAAGCTCAAGAAATATGCTCCAAGAACGATAGCACAGGCATCAAGAATATCTGGGGTATCTCCGGCGGATATATCTGTGCTTCTTGTGTATTTTGGTAGATAAAGGAAAGTAGTTCCACGTGGAACTACTTTCCTTTATTAGATTCTCACGCCTCTGTCGAGGCTCAGAATGACGTATTGCAATTAATATTATGCGGTGATAAGTCTCATTGCGACCTTATCGCGTCATTGTAAAGACAATGTACATCATGCGAGTTTATAGACGATTTGGTTATGTCATTGTGAGGCTCGCAAAGCCGTGGCAATCTCTGAAAATATGCCTTACAAGCGCTTTAAAGCCAGTTTTATGATTTCTTCGAGCGTCGCCGCCGGCTTTTCTTTCAATACTGCCGACACTGCCTTGTTTACATTTGCCTTTGTAAATCCAAGCATTACGAGAGCTGTCACAGCTTCGTCCACCATTGCATTCGAAGACGTGCTGAACAATGCCTGGCTCTCTGCTCCTGCGCCTTTGACTATCTTGTCTTTCAGCTCCAGAATGAGTCTCTGGGCGCTTTTAAGGCCGATTCCCTTAATGCTTTTAATCTTGTTGATGTCTTCCGAAAGTATGGCGTTTCTGATTTCTTCCGCGGTCAAAGATGAAAGCATCATCCTTGCTGTCGATGCTCCTATTCCTGACACACCGATCAGCAGGCGGAACAGTTCGCGTTCGTCCTTTGAGGCGAAACCATAATACAGTTCTTCGTCTTCACGGATGTAATGGTGAATGTATACGGTGGCGTCGGATTTTCCGTTCAATCCTTCGTAAGTCTGAAGCGATATCAGTATCCTGTAGCCTATTCCATAGCATTCAAGGATGACTTCTGTAGGTGTCAGTTCCGTTACGGAACCTTTAATATAGTCTATCATGATTTGTTTGTTTAATTTTCTTCAATTTAGATTGCCACGTCACTGTCGTTCCTCGCAATGACGTTCATTGCACTGATGCTTGTTTTGCGTATATTATGTTCAATGATTATCCGTTATCCGTGCAGTACGTATTTGATTATTCATACATCGTTATGGCTACCATCACACAGAAAATTCGCTAAAAAGCTGTGTGACGGTTCCGATTGCATCGCCGAATGTGCTACTGGTGCGCTGTATTGAGGGTATCTAAAAGCGTCACACGAAAAAATGCCACAAAACCTGTGTGACGCTCCCATGCTGTTCATTTCGGTCTTTGAGCTCCAGTTGAAATGACAAAGTGAGCTTTACTCAGAATGAACAATGGTAGACAATTTACTGCACCTTTAGCGGACAATCAATTTTGTTCTGCAAAATTATGATAATAATCTGTATAATGAAACATTGTTTTTGTTAAATTTGCAGGATTTTAGGAGCGTAACTCACGACAATAAAAAATAGGACAATGAATGTAAATGAAATACGCGAAATGTTTCCGGCACTTTCAAGGAAGGTGTATGGGAAGGATCTTGTGTATTTCGACAATGCAGCCACTTCCCAGCGTGTTCAGACTGTCATCGACAAGTGGAACGAGATAAGCGTGCAGTCAAATGCCAATATCCATAGGGCAGTGCATCGCATGGCTGATGAGGCCACTCAGGCGTATGAACAGGCCAGAGATGCTGTGAAGGACTTCCTCAATGCTGAAAGCAGACAGGAGATAGTTTTTACGAGCGGTACAACGGCAGCAATCAACCTTATTGCCTTCTGTTTCGGTGAGGCTTTTGTGAGGGAAGGGGATGAAGTTGTTGTAAGTGAGGCTGAGCACCATTCCAACATAGTGCCGTGGCAGATGATGTGTCAGAGGAAGGGTGCTGTCTTGAAGGTTCTGCCTGTGGACGATTCCGGACACATTGCATTGGAAAAGCTTGATACGCTTCTTACTGACAAGGTGAAGATACTTGCGGTAACACATGTCTCGAATGTGCTCGGAATCATCAATCCTATCCGGCAGATTATAGAAAAGTGTCATGAGAAGGGGATTCCGGTGCTTGTGGACGGAGCCCAGGGGGCGGTACACTGTATGCCTGACGTAAAGGAACTGGATTGCGACTTCTATGTATTTTCCGGTCACAAGCTTTACGCTGCCACAGGTACCGGAGTGCTTTACGGAAAGAAAAAATGGCTGGAGCAGATGCCTCCGTATATGGGAGGCGGCGAGATGGTTGGAACTGTGAAATTTTCAGGGACGACTTATGCTCCGCTTCCGATGAAGTATGAGGCCGGCACTCAGAACTTCGCTTCCGCCGCGACTTTAAAGCCTGCTTTAGAATTTATTAACTTATTGAATAATAATGAGTTAATAAAATATAACGATACCATAAGAGATTATCTTCTTGATAAGCTGACAGCAGATAAGAGAATAAGGCTTTATGGTGTTCCGCGTGGAACAAATGAAGAAAAGATACCGCTTTTTTCCTTTTCTGTCGAAGGAGTGCATCACGAAGATCTGGCTCTGATTCTCGACAAGATGGGGATTGCCGCAAGGTCGGGTCAGATGTGTGCCGAACCGGTAATGGACCGTTTCGGTGTGACCGGAATGCTCAGGGTGTCGCTCGCTCCATACAATACGATGGAAGAGGCGGAATATTTTGTGAAATGCCTTGATAAGGCGATTAATATGTTGGTATAAAATGACTTTACAAGAAGCTGAAAATGCCGTTGTCGAGGAATTCTCGATGTATGACGAATGGCTTGACAAATATGAATATCTTATAGAGTTGGGAAAGTCGCTCGAGGATTATCCTGAATCCGAGAAGACGGAGGATAAACTCATCAGGGGCTGCCAGTCAAGGGTATGGCTGGACTATCATATTGAAGAAGGAAAGATAGTGTTCAATGCAGACAGCGATGCCATAATCACAAAGGGAATCATTTCTCTGCTGATAGGAATTTATTCGGGAAGAACGCCGCAGGAGATTCTTTCGTCGGATTTCTCGGTGGTGGAGAAGATAGGTCTGAAGGAGAACCTGTCACCTACGAGAGCGAACGGGCTGGTGTCGATGATTGCCAAAATCAGAGAGGTGGCGACAGTCAATGCATAGTTATGGGACTGAAGGATTATTTCAAGAAGAAGGCTGCCGAAAGGGCAGAGGAAGAAAAGGAAAGGATAATGAAGATAGAAAGAGATATAATCATGGCGCTCAGGCAGGTGTATGATCCTGAGATTCCCGTGAATGTATATGACCTCGGACTTATATACGAGATCAAGGTCGACGAAGATCACAATGTATACATCCAGATGACGTTGACAGCGCCGAACTGTCCTATGGCAGACTATGTCGTGGAGCAGGTCAAGACGGCCATAGAGGACGTTCCTGGAGTGGTCAGTGCGAGGATAGACCTTGTTTTCGAACCTGTATGGGACAAGAGCAGAATGTCTGAAGAGGCACTTGTGGAGCTCGGCCTCGACGATGACTGAAGGACAGACGGGGAGGGAGAAGCCGTAGGGTTGGAAAACGGAATGAGAAGGCCTGTGAGGGAGGATATGGAGAAGGTGGAACTGTATCTGTCTTTAGGTTCTGACATGGGAGACCGCCGGCAGAATATTGAAAATGCATTGAGCCTCCTGAATATTGAGCTTGGAACACCATACAAGGCACTTTCGAGCATTATCGAGACGGAGCCGTGGGGATTCGAGTCGGAAGACAAGTTTCTTAATGCAGCCGTCATGTATGAACTGGAATTGCCGAAGGGGTTCAATCCTGAAGCGGAAGCATTGATGGTTCTGGAGATATGCAAGAGTGTGGAAAAGAGATTGGGAAGGACTGGCGCGCCACAATATGATAAGAAAGGTGAGCGTATATATTCATCCAGACCGATAGATGTAGATATACTCCTTTTTGGAGATTACAGAATTGATTGCGAAGAACTTACTATACCTCATAAACTTATGTATGCGAGAGAGTTCGTGATGAGGCCGTTGAAGGAGATTGCCACTGCTCTTCCCGAGCCTCGCAGGGACATCGAGGACTGAACCCATGCAAAATTCTGAATGAGAATGAAAATAATGAAATTATAAATATGAAACTATTATGACACAGGAAGAACTTTTCAAGATTCTGGTTGCTCACTGCAAGGAGTACGGATTCATTTTCCCTTCAAGCGAGATTTATGATGGTCTCGGTGCTGTATATGACTATGGCCAGCTCGGTTCGGAGCTCAAGAATAACATCAAGAGATACTGGTGGGAGGCCATGACAAGACTTCACGAGAACATCGTAGGCATTGATTCGGCAATCTTCATGCATCCTAGGATATGGGAGGCTTCAGGCCATGTAGGTGCCTTTAATGACCCTCTTATCGACAACAAGGATTCGAAGAAGAGATACCGTGCCGATGTCCTTATCGAAGACTATATCGGCAAGCTTGAGGACAAGATTGCCAAGGATGTGGAGAAGGGCCGCAGGAAGTTCGGCGAGGCATTCGACGAGGAGCAGTTCAAGGCCACAAATCCTAACGTCCTCCGCAATCAGAAGAAGATAGACGAAGTGCGCAAGAGAATGGCAGATGCACTCAACGCCAACGACCTTGCAGAGCTACGTCAGATCATCATCGACTGCGAGATCGCATGTCCTATCTCAGGAACGAAGAACTGGACTGATGTGCGACAGTTCAACCTCATGTTCTCGACTCAGTTAGGTAGCGTATCAGGAGAGTCAAACATCATCTACCTCCGTCCCGAGACTGCGCAGGGCATCTTCGTGAACTACCTGAACGTTCAGAAGACAGGCCGTATGAAGATTCCTTTCGGTATCGCACAGATCGGAAAGGCATTCAGGAATGAGATCGTTGCACGTCAGTTCATCTTCCGAATGAGAGAGTTCGAGCAGATGGAGATGCAGTTCTTCATCAAGCCGGGCACAGAGCTTGACTGGTTCGCAAAATGGAAGGAGAACCGTATGGCATGGCACACAGCTCTTGGAATGGGCGAGGAGAACTACCGTTTCCACGACCACGACAAGCTCGCGCACTATGCAAACGCTGCGACCGACATCGAATTCCGCTTCCCGTTCGGCTTCAAGGAACTTGAGGGAATCCACTCACGTACGGATTTTGACCTTGGAAACCATCAGAAGTTCTCTGGAAAGAAGATTCAGTATTTCGATCCTGAAGCAGGAGAAAACTACACTCCATACGTGGTCGAGACATCAATCGGCGTAGACCGTATGGTGCTTGCGGTTCTTTCTCATTCATACAAGGAGGAGCAGCTCGAGAACGGCGAAAGCCGCGTAGTCCTCAGCATCCCTGCACCGCTTGCTCCGGTGAAGGTGGCAGTGCTTCCGCTCATCAAGAAGGACGGCCTTCCAGAGCTTGCTCAGAAGATCATGGACGACCTCAAGTACGACTACAGCTGCCAGTACGACGAGAAGGATTCAATCGGCAAGAGATACCGTCGTCAGGACGCCATCGGAACACCGTTCTGCGTGACTGTAGACCACGATTCCCTCAATGACGGCTGCGTGACTATCCGTCACCGCGATTCGATGGAGCAGGAGCGTGTGAAGATCGAGGATCTGAACGCCATCATCGGAAAGGAAGTGAACCTCAGCAATCTTCTTAAGAAGCTGAATTAAGGAAATGTTTGAATTTCAGAAGATTATAATAATACTTATAGCGTCTGTATCGGCTTTGTCATGCAGCACGGAAGACGAGAAAGCAGCACGGGAACTGGCCGAAAGGGTGGTTCCCGGCTACGTTTCCGGACTGCGCTTCGAACAGATTTCCGACACGCTGGATGTATTCGAACTCAGCTCGGAAGGAGGAAAGACGGTCATCAGGGGCAACAATGCCAATTCAATGGCTGTCGGCCTGAACCATTATCTCAAGAATTACTGTGGAGTCTCGGTGTCATGGTATGCCTCGGATCCAGTACAATATCCTGCCGCAATGCCTTCAGTGGACGGATATGTCCGTATTGAAGCACGTGCACAGGAGCGTTTCTTCCTGAACTACTGCACTTTCGGATACACGATGCCGTGGTGGAAATGGGAGGACTGGGAACGTCTCATCGACTGGATGGCCCTTAACGGAGTGACCATGCCGCTTGCAACGACCGGGCAGGAAGCTGTATGGCAGAAGGTGTGGCGCAGTCACGGCCTCACGGACTGGCAGATACGCAGCTATTTCACAGGACCTGCGCATCTCGCATGGCACCGCATGAGCAATATCGACTCGTTCGGAGGCCCTCTTCCGCAGGGCTGGATAGACTCTCAGGCGGAGCTTCAGAAGAAGATACTCAGGCGGGAAAGACAGCTCAACATGAAGCCCGTTCTGCCGGCTTTCGGAGGACACGTCCCGGAGCAGCTGGCAGAAATATATCCGCAGGCGCAGATTACTCAGGTGAAGGGCTGGGCCGGCTTCCCTCAGGAGAATCTGTGTCATTTTCTGGCTCCTATGGATTCTCTTTATGCCCGTATACAGAAGGAGTACATGCAGGAGCAGGAACGTCTTTTCGGCACCGACCATATCTACGGAGTGGACCTGTTCAATGAAATCGAAGCCCCGTCGTGGGATCCGAACACCCTTGCCGAAATGTCGCGCAATGCCTATCAGTCCATGGCTGACGTGGATCCGGAGGCGGTATGGCTGCAGATGGGATGGATGTTCTACTACGACAGAAAGCACTGGACACCTGAGAATGTGAAGGCATATCTCGGAGCTGTGCCGCAGGGCAGGGTGGTGCTTCTGGACTATTACCTCGAAAATACGCTTGTATGGAAGACTACGGAACGTTTCTACGGCCAGCCTTATATTCTCTGCTATCTCGGCAATTTCGGAGGAAATACGCGTCTTTCCGGCCATTTTCACCAGACTTCGGAGCGCATCGAGGAAACATTCGCCGACGGAGGACGTAATCTTATAGGCATAGGATCCACCCTCGAGGGCTTCGGCGTGAACCAGTTCATGTTCGAATATGTGTTCGACAAGGCCTGGAACAGCGGAATGACGGATTCATGCTGGGTGGAAAGCCTTGCGGACAGACGAATGGGAAGGTCTTGCGGAAAGTCCCGTAAGGTGTGGAAGGATCTGTGTGACAGCATATATGTAGGAGGCTCGTTCTCATGTCAGACACCTCTTGTGTGTGCGCGTCCGTGTCTTGAAGGATTCTGGCATTGGACAGCCATCCATAACGTGAGGTATGACAACAGTACTCTTGTACGCATATGGAAAGAACTTCTTGACATGTACTCAGACCGTGACACCTATCGTTTCGATGTCGTGAATATAGGATGTCAGGTCCTTGGAAATCATTTTGCAGGGCTTCGTGGCAGCTTTACGAGGGCATATGCAGAAAGAGATGCTGCTGAAGTGCAGCGCATAGGAATGGAAATGCTTTCGCTCGCTCACGACATTGATGCGCTTGCCGCCTGCGAGCCTCAGTTCAGATTAGAAAAGTGGCTTGATGATGCGGCATCATGGGCAGAAAGCCCTGAAGAAAAGGAATATTACCGCCGCAATGCCCGCACACTGATTTCCACGTGGGGAGACGAATGCACGATAAGGGACTACGGCACAAGACTCTGGAGCGGTTTTCTTGAGTCCTACTGCATTCCTCGTTGGAAAATGTTCATAGAGGAAATTACCGGATGCATAAGTGAAGGACGCGAATACGATGAAACAGCCTTTTTCGAGCGTCTTACGGAGTTTGAGGATGCGTGGGCGAAGGAAGGGGGCGATGTTGTGTATCGTGAACCGGTTGATTATAAAGAACTTTCATATGAAATCATTGAGAAATACGGTCTTTAGCGCAGCAGTGCTTTCTGCGCTTATGGTGCTGGCTTCATGCGGCACACATCTGACCGTGATGACATACAATGTCGGAGCATTCGGCAAATATATGGAGGACAGCACTTCCGACGTGGCTGATATCATCCGTTCATGCGGAGCGGACATTGTGGCTCTCAACGAACTGGACAGCTGCAACAGAAGACATCCGGTCCATCAGGCTGAAAAGCTGGCTGAAGAGTTGGGAGGATGGGATTTCCGTTTCGGTTCCGCATTTCCTTTCGCAGGAGGGGCTTATGGCAACGGGGTGGTTTCTGAATCTGAAATCATCCGTTTCGGGCGTGTCTTGCTTCCGGTGTCGGACGGGGCAGAGCAGCGGAATTTCATCGTGGTCGAGACGAAGGATTGCGTTCTGGCGGCAGTGCATCTCGACCATAAGGGACAAAGGGCTTCATTGGATCAGGCTTTGTTTATAAATAAATGGTTTACAGATAATTATTCTGAATGTTCAAAGCCTGTGCTTTTATGTGGAGATATGAATTCCGTTCCCGGAAGCGAGGTGATGGCAGAGCTTGAAAAGTCATGGGACATGCTTACCGAAACATCCCCGACATATCCGTCTGAATATCCGGAAATATGCATTGACTACATCTTACGCCTCAAGTCTTCTCCAAAAGTCCGTCTCATCTCTACCGAAGTCGTATCCACTCCGGCCACAGCCACCGCCTCCGACCATCTTCCGGTCTGCGTCAGAATGATATATTGAAGAGCTGTCACCTCATCTACATGCAGTGAGGTTAGCTCTGCCACTTCGTTCACAGGAATTCCCTTCTGCAAGAGTTTCAAAGCTATAGCCTTACGCTCCGTATCCTGTCCCTCCTTTTTTGCGAGGGACATCTGATTCCTTAAATCTCTCTCCGTTGTCATAAAATTATTGAAACTTGGGAAACTGGAGAATATTATTTCAAATAGTCGTTTATCAATTGTTTAATAGTATCTTGAGCATCTTCTTTTCCTACTAAGGCTATCAGTTTGTTGTAATCTTCAATTTCATTACCCGTAAAAGTTATTATAATTTGGCGTTGTATGCTTCCGGCAATGTGGGTGTAATTTTCAGGGTGTGCCCAAAAACAATTGACGCAGAACATATCGTCTTTCTCTTTCCAATTGGCGCAATGTTCACAAGTCCAAGACTTTGCACGGTTTGCAGAGGGACTTAACAGCATATAGCAATCAATGTTATCTGTTTTTTGTTCACCACCAATTTCATAAGGTATCCGATGATCGACTTGTAGCAGTTCTTCATCCATAGTTTCCCAATAGATAAAGCATCTTGCTCCGTATTTGTCTATCAGAGCACGTTTCAAAGCTTTTGAAAGTATGGTTCTGCCAGCAACTTTAGATAGTTTATTTTCTGTTTCGTCAGGATTGCCAAAACGGTATGCAGCCATTCTTTTCCCTTCAGAGTTTTTTATATAATAGGTTTCTATTGGAATGCCTTGTTCTTTCACATCCCTGACAGCACGTGGCGGATGCTTATAGCCATATATATTTTCCAGTTCTTCTGTAGTTATATGTCCATGCTTTAAAATATGTTGAATAACTGTCGCCGGTCGTTTGTTCGTCACGGAATTCAGCTTTTCTATGAATTTCTTGGGAAAATTCTTCATACTGCAAGTTCTTCAAAGATTGACAATTGGGTAGCTACATTCATTTGACGATATTTCAGATTCCGGCTTATGTACAATGCTTCATATGTAATGTCCTTTTTTCCTAAAAGGACCGCCTGGCTGGAAACACCTGCATTTAGATATACTTTTTTGCAATCGAGCCATTCCGGCAGGTCATTGCCGTATTTTTTTTCACCGCACTTGCCGTCGTAACTGATGACGAAATCTATTCCACGATGGTTCAGGGAGTCTACAGCTTCTACAAATTCATTGAAATCAATACCTGACAAATAACGGCAGTCACGCACGTTGGACACTCCTTGATAGGGTGGATCCATATACACCAAATCTCCGGGACGCGCCATTTCAAGAACTTCTCGATAATCGGTAGACATGAATAAGGCTTTGTTTTTCAATAGACCTGAGATGGCATGTACATTGGTGGCTAAAGTCTTTGGATTTGTGCCGTTCCGTCTTTTGTCTGGTGATTGATTGAACTTTCCATTCTTGCCGTATCTGACAGATCCTTTTACGCAACGTGCCAAGAGATAAAGAATCTTTTCGGGATCCTGTTCTCCACTGTTGAACAGCTCTCGTACATGATAATAGTGCTCCACGCTTCCGTTGGTAAAGTCGAACTGCTCTCTCCAAAGTTTGTTATAATTGGCAGCAAGCAGTTCCGGTGTTTCGATGGCACTTTTCAATAAAGTCATTAAAGGAAAATTAATATCGTTAATGACATACATGTCAGCACGTTTTTGCTGCGCTGTCGCTATGGTTACTGCGGCCATTCCGGCAAACGGTTCGATCAGGCGATTGAATTTTTTAGGGAAATATGCAAGAATCTGAGGAGCCAGATTCCTTTTGGAACCCTGATATTGTACTATATGTGGAGCTGCTTGCTTCATGGCTATATACTCTTATTGATACTGAATGCAAAGATAATAATTTTCTTATGCATCTATCTGAAAAAAATGCAGTGTTATAATGTACAAAAAAATGAGATTTCTGTATCAGTTATTTCATTTTATTGCTATATTTGTCGCTGTATAAAACACCACAGCACACCACACTAAAGATAAAATATTTGTAACTTATTAATAACCAAACATTTTTAGAATCATGAAGAAAATTTTTTATGCTCTTATGCTTAGCCTTGCAGTAGTTGTGGGCTGTTCTGAAGAGTATGATGATTCTGCTCTCGTAGGCAGAATGGAACAGATTGAGAAGGAGAATGATGCACTTGATGCAGCACTCTCATCTCTTATGGAAAGAATCGCAGCTGCAGAAGAGGCAGTTGAGAATCTTGAGAAGGCGGCAGCCGCTCAGGACTATGTGACATCTGTTGTCGCTTCAGAGGACGGCAAGGGTGTCATCGTTTCATTCAAGACAGCAGAGTCTATATTCATTCCGCTCGACCTTGATGCATCTCAGGTGGACGGAGTGGTTGTCGCAAAGGTGACTGTCGGTGAAAACGAGGCTGTTTTCGAGTACACAGACGGTACAAAAGTGACTCTTCCGCTTTACAAGGCACAGGAGTTCGCTCTCGTTCTTGATGCAGCACACCTTACAGTGAATGCAGGCGAGACCGTGAAGATCGCTTACTCTGTGACAGGAGCAACTGAAAACACTGTAGTTGATGTTCTTGCAACTTCAGCCGGTTATGTGGCTAAGGTTGTCGAGTCAAATGTCGAGGTGACTGTTCCAAAGCCGTTTGTTGATGGCTCTGTTCTCGTTTGGGCAGACAACGGCGACGGCAAGACTTCAATAAAGAAGGTGACTTTCGAGGAAAACAGCATTTCAGTTGAGGAAGTGGCTGAGGTCCCTGCAGAAGGCGGTTCTGTAGTTATCAAGGGTGTTTCAAACGTCGAGGTGACAGCTGAGGTTGTCGAGGGTGCAGACTGGCTCACAGCAGCTCCTGCAGCAAAGGCAGAATTCTCATTCGAATTCACAGCAGCAGCCAACGAAGGCGAAGCACGCACAGCAAAGGTAGCCCTCAAGACAGCAGCAGGTGCAGTTCTCTACAATGTAGAAGTTGCTCAGGCAGCAGGAAAGAAGGCTGCTCCTGAACTTAAGAGAGTTTGGGGTAAATATGCTGAAACTGCTGACGGATGGATCATCATGGGTGCAGGTAATCTTGACAGAGGTATGGCAATGGATGACAGATATATCTATGTATCGAAGTCTACAGCTTATGCTCCTGTGATCAAGGCATATGATTATGAAGGAAATGAAGCTTTGGATGTGAACGTCACCGGAATGGGTACAGGAAACGAGTGGGGCGATGCGATGCAATATACAGTCAATTGTGTAAGGACAATACCTAAGGCTGACGGCGGATATGTCCTTCTTGCATGTAACCTTAAACTGGATGCATCTCATGTTCTTCAGGTCTGGGCTTGGCCTGATGGTGTGGAAGCGGCTCCTACATGTATCGCAAGATATGCATATGACAACCTTGCAGGTGCAAGTGATCACAGAAGATATGGTGACAGGTTCAATGTGACAGGAACTTGGGAGGATGGCCAGCTTTGGTTCCCTTCGATGCAGGCTGATGACCATGGTAAGACTATTGTATTCTCTGTCAAGAGTGGAGTCGTGACAGGACATGCAGACAAGAACATGGGACCTCTCTATTTCTACAGAATGGAGCCTACCCAGTCTACAATGAAGGACGTGTTCTTCTACGGTGATTCAGAAGAGGCTTTCATGACCGGAAACGGAGTTGCCAAATTTGTTAAGAATGAAGGTACTGCTCATTCTACAGGATGGATCAACTGGGCTGTAACTGACGATTATACATCAACTCACGGACTTACATACGGATACAATTCTTTTGAAATCGGCGGTAAGAAATATGTTGCATATGTCAAGGTTGAATCTGTCAACGGTAAGAAGGGCCGTCTTGTTGTGATTGAGGATGGAGACGGAACTCTTGCAGGTTTCAAGACAGCTCTTACAGACAATGCCGTGGCTTGGGAATTCCCTATTCAGCATGAGTCAGACTTTGCAGCAGAGTCACTTTGTGCAACAGGCAATTCACTCGGTAACTGCAATGTGGTCGTAGTCGACGGAGTGACTTACATCGGAGCACACATTCAGGGTATCGGATGCTCACTCTTCCGTTTTGAATAATCAGAAACGTCAGATGATCATATGAATATTGCGGCAGCTCCAGATGATGGGGCTGCCGCTTTTCTTATTCCAAGACGTGACTCTGGACATGCTGCCTTATGCCTCAAATATTCATAAAATACAACCCGCTGTGACTCATTGCGTTGCAGGAAGTGCGTGCCGACCGAAGTAAGCACGCACTTTGCGTAATTGCTGAATTGTCAGGAAATTACATTTTACGCAAATTCTCTTCGCAGTGCCACAGCCGCAAAATGAAAAGAGATTTGGTGAAGATTCTGCTGGACAACTTCACTAAGTCTGACGAAAAAGGGCCTGAACTGATGAATTTCGCTGGATTTAGTGAAGAAATGGGCTGAAAAGTTCACTAAATCATGAATGATTGAAAAGATGCCTTGTCGTAGTCATTCAGAAGATGCTGAGAATATACCGCCAGAAGGTGCTGCGGCGGGTAAGATGCTGTCAGAAGGTGCTGCGGCGTGTCATGCGGAAGTCGCAGTGGACTTTCCAGGTCTTTTTATTGAGGATCATCATGGCAACTGTGCGTCCCATCTGCTTGAAGTCTGCCGAGATGGTCGTGAGACCGCCGAGAACCACTTCATTCAGATCGAATTCGTTGTAGGATATTATCCCTATGTCCTTTCCGGTCTTCAGTCCGCATGCCTTTATGTTCCTTGCAAGACCGGAGAGACCCCAGTCGAGCTGCGAATTCAGGACGAGGAAGGTCTCGTTGCGAGAAATCTTTTCAGGAGGCGTGGTCATGAATTCCACCGGGATGCCGTATTCCATGCAGAAACGCTCCACACCCTTGCAGATATGCCCTCCATAGAGGCTGGAAGGAAGGGTGAGGACACGCAGGCAGGAAGTCTTCTTCAGCTTTTCGAGGCCCTGTTTAAGCCCGTCGTAGACGTCGTTTTCGAAGTCCTGATACACGGCTCCGTAATTGCCAGGATACCTTTCCAGCCAGTGGTCCACCATGATCAGCTTGCGGTTCGGAATCTTGGAAATCAGTTTTACGGCAGTGTTCTGCGACTTCTCGTCCAGAGGAAAATGAGGACTTATGACGTAATAGTCATAACGGTCGAGATGCGTTTCAAGATAGTATGTAAACAGGTCAAGGTCTTGATTATGAAGCAGTATGGTTATCTCGGCCTTGCCTCCCAGCTCTTCCGTCAATGAGTTGAACAGCACCTCCTTATATATGCTCAGCTTGTCGAACAGCACCAGTACGCGCGGCTTGGCATCCGGATCCACCTCTGCCACATAGAATCCCTTTCCCTGCTGCGGCACAAGCATCCCCTTCTCACGGAGGATTCCGTAGGTCTTCTTCACCGTCTCCTTCGATATTCCCATCTGCAACGCAAAGTCGTTCATGGATGCAATCTGTTCGCCGGGCTTCAGAATGCCTCCGCGTATGGCCTCTTCAAACTGTTCCACAAGCTGTTTGTAGATGGGGGCCTTGCTGTTAGTATCGATTGAAATCTCTATGCTCATGGCAGTTTCAAAGGTTTGAGTTTATAGTCTGAACGCAGGATCGTTGAACGAAAGGCGTCCCGTCTGGGCCTTCAGGCTTTCGTTGAAAAGGTCGAAAGTGCTGTATCCGAGGCTTCTGAACACCTGTATCAGCTGGAGGCAGCGCTCACGGAATCCGAAGAATTCACGGTTCTCCTGAGGTGTCCATCCGATTTCCGCAATGGCGAAAGCACGCGGATAAAGCATGTATTCGGCATGTGCAGGGTAGGGAATCAGCTCGCACCAGAGATTGCCCTGAAGTCCGAGGATATGGTGATGATATTCCGAATCTATGCCCTCAAGAGGATCATATCCATATACATGTCTGAGCGACTGCATATGACCGACAGCCTTTGGCTCTTTTCTTATAAGATCCTGATAATAATCAAGATAGACGTACGTATTGGGTGACATTATCACATCGTGGCCCATTGATGCCGCCTTTATTCCGCCCGGTGTGCCTCTCCACGACATCACCGTGGCCTGTTCCGGCAGTCCTGTGTCCACGATTTCGTCCCATCCGATGACCGTCCGGCCTCTTTCACGGAGGAACTTCTCTATGTGGCGCACAAGATAGCCCTGCAGCTCATGCACGTCCTTCATTCCCTCTTCCTCCATCCTTCTGCGGCAGTTCACGCACTCTCCCCAGTCCTTCTTCACGGCTTCGTCGCCTCCGATATGGATATATTCATACGGGAAAAGTTCGATGACCTCCTCAAGTACGGTCTCCAGAAACTTCAATGTGCCGTCATTTCCTACGCACAGATCCCAGGAAAACGGTCTTGGCTTTCCGTCTTTTCCGACGCATGAAATCTCAGGATATGCCCTGTTCACCTCCATGCTGTGGCCTGGCATCTCTATTTCCGGGATTATGTCTATGTATCGTTCAGCCGCATACGCCACGATTTCACGGATGTCATCCTTCGTGTAGAACCCTCCGTAGGCCTCCGGATCTTCAGCATTTGAGAACGGGTATCCCATGCCTTCCCACTCATGGTAAGTCTCTCCCTTGCGCCATGCCACATGACCGGTCAGAGCCGGATAAGCGTCAATCTGAAGTCTCCAGCCGGCGGCGTCGGTGAGGTGCAGGTGCATCACGTTCATCCTGAGAAGGGCAAGTGCGTCTATCTGCTTGAGTATGAAATCCTTGCCTTTGAAGCTGCGGGATTCGTCAATCATTATGCCCCTGTGGCGGAAACGAGGGTAATCGAAGATGCGGCAATGTTTCACGTCGTCGTCAATAAGACGCAGCATCTCCACGGTCTGACGTCCACGGAAAGCTCCTTTTTCAGTCAGTGCCTTGATCGTCACGCCCTTTTTCCCGATTATGACTTCGTAAGCCTCTTCTCTTGCAAATTTCTCAAGGTCTGAAACAGAGGCTTCGAATTCCTTGTCGCCGAACACCACTCTTATGTCCGACCCGTCCGGCCGAAGCGTGTATATAGCACCGGAAACGCTGTATCCGACCGGCGCCGGGATGATTCTCGATGGATCGGATACGGCTGATAATGATATGTTTACGATAAGTAATGCCGCTAAAGCAGTCAAAAGTTTTCGTGGCATGTTGAAGTGTGGTCTTTTAAGGGACAACAAAGTTAGTAATCTTACTTCTCAAAAACAAGTACCGTGATGCCGTGCTGGCCGAGACGGAGCTTCGAGCCGTCGGATGATACGGACACATCTCCTATTGAACTGCATTCCACGAATTCATAGCCCGGCACGCTGATTCTGCCTGAAGCCCCGTCCTCCGAAAGGGTAGTAGCCACAACCGCCAGGCGGTTTCCGTTAGCATATCCTCTTGCCACAATGTCATCGGAAGAGCATGTGAAACCGTCCGTATGGACAAATGTTCCGGCCCCGAGAAGCAGTTCAGGATACTTATGGCGGATGGCGTTGACCTGCGCCAGATACTGCTGATAATGAGGTGTTTCATCGATGAGCCCACGGCAGCGGAACACTTCGATGTCGTTTACGAGTCCCTTCAGCAGCGTATTGTTTACCCTGCGCTCGATGTCGGTGTCGTCACGCACGCAGCGGTCGGACCAGATTACTTCAGGGAATGTATATCTGAACCATTCAGGGAAGCTTTCAGGAAGCGCTGTAAACTCCACGATATGTACGAAATCGCAGAACTGCGCCGTACAGTCGTTGAGCCACTCCGTTCCGAGGCAGAATTCAGGGTTCTTGGCCTTGATGTGGTCACGTATCTCCTTGAGAGCGTCCGCCTTGTAGCGTCCCGTGTAGATGTCCTGCACAGGAAATTCGCCGGAAATGTCCCAGTTCGGGAACTCTTCTGCCACACCAAGCTGATCGTAGAACACAGCATCTGCTCCATATGCCATTGCCCTGTCTGCCCAGTCAAGGAGCATGTCGCGCCATTCGCGGTCGGCCATGTTTGCGATTGAGAATGTGCGTGTGTCGTAATATCCGAGTGTCGTCCCTTCGCCCGTAAACTTGTAATGCTCGGCGAATTCCGCTCCTGTATTGTCCTTGTTGGCCACCTTCTTTCCGTTTCCGCGGAGGTAGAAGTCGCTTTCCCTGTCGATGAGACGGCCGTTGTAGTAGAGCACGAGCCTGTTGCCGTCCTCACGATAGTCCGCGATGGCCTTCTTCCATGCTTCTTCGCCGCCCTGCGTCTCATCGATGTAATAGTTCGGATAGCCGTTGTCCATCCCATCACTCCACCAGCCGAATGCCAGCACAGCGTTGCATCCGACGCTCTTTCCGCAGTCGTTGATGCGTCCCGGAAGGTCTGTGTACTTGCGGAGATATTCGCCGTACTGATGCTTGAATATGATGCGCTGCCATCCCGTCATCTCCTTCACCCACTGAGGCACGTCCTGCTTGTCCCACCATGTGTCCATCCACTCGCGGTATATGTGCGATGTCTCTGTCCAGGAGCCCATGTAAGGCTTGATTATGCTCACGTCGCAGCTCCAGGAATCACCGCACATAGCGTTCGGATAGCGGTAGAAGCCGGCTTCGAGGCGGTCGAACTGTCCCGGCTCGGAAGGATAGGCGCGGAGGCCGTGCCAGGTCTGCTGGAGGCTCCGGTCGTGGCTGCCGAAATAGAGGCCGTCGTTTTCGCCGAAGAAGGCGTAGCAGTTGGATGCCGCATGACGGGGATACTGAAGGTCGAACTGACGGAAATACTGGTCCGGCTTCATGTAGAGTGTCTTCGGGTTCACGTTCACGATGGTGCCGAGAGGATCGTCAAAGACCTGTCCGCCGGTGTGGGTGGTAAGCAGCCTGTGGCCCTGGGGAAGCTTCATGTCGCCGACAAGAGGGTACTGAAGCTCACGGATTATGGTTTCCGGCTCGTTGTTGGTCACAGTGCTGCCGAAGCGTACTGCACCGTCCTCAAGGGTAATCGTGAGTGTAAGATCCATGTCCAGCGTCTTTTTCCTGTGCCTGAGGTCATTGTATCTTATGGTGATGACGTTTCCGTTCCGGGACACTTCCGCTGCATTGCAGTTTCCGTCAATCTGCATCTCCTTCTCGTCATGAGTGTTGTAGAACATTCTCCAGAGTCCTGCGCCCCCGGCGTAATCATGCCCTGTCTTCTTGTTCACAAGGGAAAGGAGCGCTCCGTCTTCACCGATCTTCACCATGACCTTTTCATCTTCCAGAACGTATCCAGGGGCCTTTTCTGCCCTCATAGGAGAGTTTATGACGAACTTGCAGTATTCGTGGTACATCTTCATGTCTTCCGGCTCCCTGGAAGCCGAAAGCTCATACATTCCGTTGGTTCCGGTGTATATCGCCAAAGGCTTCTTTCCGTAGTATCCGGCTTCCTTGAAATATCTGAAATAGTCGCGGAGCATCTTCCTGTTTGCTTCCGCACGCGGGTTCTTTTCTCCGTTTGTGAGCCTTTCGAGGATGGATGAGCAAGGTGTCACACCCTCGCCATGAGTGCCCTCGAATTCCAGTTCCATGCCCATGCCGTATTTTTCGACGGCAGCCAGAGTGCTTTCAAAAGGTTTCTCGTTGTTCCAGTCCCAGTAGTGGTTCGGCTGCATGTACACCATGTCGAAGCCGAGCTCCTTCCAATGCTCATAGCCCGGTGCCATGTAGTACGGAATCCAGTACATGCCGTAGTTCATGCTGTGGGCATATGCCGATACAGGCTTGAGAATCTGATCCCAGCGCTTGTACTGATAGTTGAGGCTGCCCTCGGTGCAGTAGAGTTCCTCGTCGATGATGTAGAATCCGGCAAGGTCGAGATGCTCCGGAGCCACCTTGTCCCAGGCCTCCCTGATTCTGTCGATCATCCATTTGAAGGCAGCTATCTGGTCCTCCAGTTTCGAGAAATCCATCTGACGGCCGTCGATTTCGCCCCAGTATGTGGTTGAGGATTTCTTGTCTGCGAAGACCTCGAACATGATCGGAGTGGGCAGAGTGGCGACTACGGAATGTCTGAAGGCTGGCTTTCCGATGCGCTGTGCGGCATTTCCGACAGTCCTGTCGAGAACCTTTATCTGGCCGGTTTCCTCATTGAACCAATAGTCGATCCAGTCCTCCCACGACTCTTTCACAGCCGAACGGTTGTGCGGTGTGATGGCGAAGTCCAGTCCGCCCCTCTTGTGGTCGTGCCCGGCCCAGAGGATGAAGGCTTCGAAGAGCCAGTGCTCCTTTCCGTTTTCGTCGGTATATGTCACATGAGCCTTTGCTCTTTCCTCCGTCCATGTATCCGGCTTCTTGTATGAATATCCTCCCTGCAGAAGCGTGATGTCGGCAAATTCAGGAATGGCATCCCTCTGTCTTTCCCATTTGTAGGTCGTGCCCTTTCGTGCCGCTCCGCAGGATAATGTCAGGCAGAGAGTCACGATTGTCAGGATGATGGTCTTGATAATCTTCATATTGAGTTAGAAACTGGTATTTCTTATTTTCTGAGTGGTGAATTTACGATAAAGTTGCAGTATTCAAGGTACATTTCCCTGTCTTTTCCGTATGTGGATGTCGCGAGTTCATACATGGCGTCAGTGCCTGAATATGTGGCGATGCGCGCCTTTCCGTAGTGTCCCGAATCCTTGAGTCCGTTCATATAGTCACGCAGGAGCTGCCTGTTCCTTTCCGCGTATGGATTTGGAGTGCCTGCTGAGCCGAGATCAGTGTCTGTGTAGAGCATTTCCAGAATTGATGAACTTGTCCTCGGTACGCCTTCCTCATATTGACTCCATCCCGACTCTCCGTGCGTACCCTCGAACTCTATCTCCATTCCGAGCCCGTACATGTCCATGGCGCCGAAAACCCATGACCAGGATTTCTTCTGCTCCTTCTCCGGATAGTCCCAGTATTTGTTCGGCTGTATCCACGTGTAGTCGATACCTAAGGCATCGGTCATATCATGTCCGTCGGCCTGATAGTACGGAATCCAGAAGAGACCGTACTTCATGCTATGCAAATAATCAGAAACATCCGGGAGTATCTGATCCCATCTCTTGTAGGCGTAGTTCCAGCCCGAAGGCTTTGCTACCAGCTCCTCCGAAAGAATATAGAAACCGGCGAGTTCGAGGTTTTCCGGGGCCGCCTTGTCCCAGAGTTCGCGCACATAGTCTATGTACCACATGTATGCGAGAACCTGATCGGAAGTTTCCTTGAAATCCAATTGCCTGCCGTGTACATTGCCCCAGTATGTCGTGGATGAGTTCTTGTCCGAGAAATATTCGAGCATCACAGGATCCGGCATAGTGATGACGACACAATGTCTGAAAGACGGCTTCCCGATGCGCGCAATGGCATCCGAAATGGCCTTGTCGAGCACGTCAGTTACTCCTCCTGAAGCAAGCCAGTAGTCTGCAAAGTCCTTCCAGGAGTCCTGAGAGGCCGATTTTGTGCCGTTTGCTATGCAGAGTGACACGCCTCTGGAAGCATCCTCGCCTCCGATGAAAAGGAATGCCTCATGCAGCCATCTTTCTTTTCCGTCTTTATCCGTGAATGTAAGGTGGGGGGCGATCCGGTCTGAGTCCCAGGTGTTCGGGGTCTTTTTCGTCATGCCTCCCGGAATCAGGTCAAGGTCGGCAAACGACGGGATCTCTTCCCTGGCCGCCTCCCAATCGTAAAGGAACGGTGTGGTTATCGTGAGTTTATGGACGGAACTGTACATGTCTCCTCGTATGCCCACAGCATAGATCATATATTCCCTTTCACGCTCCAGTCCCGGGACGGTAATCTTTCCGCCCTCTTCGGCATAGCCCTCTTCGACGATTTTTATGGCATCCGGCTCATCGGCGACCGGACTTTCCATGGCGAGGGCATATACCTCGTCCGTGTTCACGCTCTTTATGGAAAGCGTCACATACGAGTCGGCTATGTTCTCTACCGAGATCTCTATCGCCGGCTTGGGAGTATAGGAAGGCTTGCCCTCCTCTTCGCACGAGACGGAGAGAAGGGTTAAAGCCAAAAGTATATTCAATCGTTTGAACATCAGTTCATCTTGTATAGAACGAGGCCTCCACCGGATTGCATTGCAGCAAGATAAGTGTCTCCCGATCCGGTCACATGCACGGCGCAGTCGCCTACCTGATAACCATCTTCTATAGGAGATTTGATGCTGAAATCTATGCCGGAAGGATCCTGTACAGGTGCCTCAAATGCAATTACCTTATTTTCGAGAGCCGCCTGCAGTCCGGCTGCGGTGCCGTCGTGTTCAAGCACGATGACTCTTCCTTGGGTCTTTGTCTCCTCCAGCTGGAAATAAGCGATGTAGTGCTTGTTTCCGTTGTCGAAGAAGTTGAAACCGTATGCTCTTGTATAATCGGCTTCACTTGTCCAGTTCACTGCAGCTCCATCAGCAGAGAATGCGAATCCGGTCTGTGTGGTGATGACAGCAGGAGTGAATGTTCCCGGATATAGGCCGAGGTCAGTGATTGTGCTTGCTGCAAGCATCGACGGGTCACCCCATGTTATCGCACCGTTAGGCCAATAGGATGTATATGCATCCGTGCTGTTGGCAGTGTCTGCACCACCGTTAGGCAAGCCGTTCACGATATCTACCCTTACTGCCTGATATGGCTTGTTGTAGTCCGGAAGGATGATGGAACCGGACTGCCAGGTGCCGTTGTATACCATTTTGTCTCCAAGACGGCGTCCTGCGTTTGTGACGGCAAATACCAAAGGCGGATTGTTGATGCCGTTGACCCACGCATAGAACTTATTGGTCTCTGATATTCCGAGATTACCTGCAAGAAGGATGTCTTTGCCGCCATTCACGGTCTCATCGGTATTCTTCACGACTCTGACGAAAGACAACGGGTACGTTCCGCCTGCGACTCCCTCGATATTCACGTCTTCTATGACAGAAGCATCAGATATGCTGATGGCTTTGATGCATATCTTGCTTGCGCTTGAACTTGCAATATATACATACTCGTCATCCATCGTCATGTTTCTGTCGGTATTCAGGTCGAATCCTAACGGCTGATACCAAGGAAGCGCCGAGGACGTTGAATAAAGTCCCCATACACGGCTGAAGAGTTGCGGAGGGATCGGCTCAAGACCCTTGATCACGATGAATGTGGTACCGTTGTCCGTTTCCACGCCGTCGATGCTCATTCCCTTGATCTTCACAGGTGCCACATAACCGTCCCAGTCCGTCTTCACGAGGCCTGTAGCCTCATCCACGAGTGCTGCTGTGTTGAGCGTGACAGGAAGGAGGGCGTATGACTCTCCTGCCTTTATGGTAGGATCGTTCCCGAGTGTCACGAGACCATCGGGAGCAAGTGTATATGCTGTACCGTTTGCCTCGTTGTAGGCGCTCACAAGACTCTCGTCCATTTCGAAGTGAACATCAAGGTCGATGCCCGGAATGGCCTTGTCTATGCGTACGGTAATGTTCATGGTTTCCTCTGCAGGTTCCGATTCCCACTCGATGGTCTTGCTGAGGAGTGTCTGCTCCGCAGTGACGGTAGACTTCACGAGGTTGAGGATGAAAAGGTTTCTGCCTTCATTCACATCAAGATCGTCCGAATGGAGCACGACAGGAATGCAGTACGAGTTTTCAGGCTCTTCGGACATGTAACCGGCAACTTTTGCAATATCCCATGAGATAGTCGCCGACTTCGTCACTTCCTTTGTGCCGAAAGAGATGCTTTCAGTGCTGAATGAATAGAACTGGCCGTCTTTCGGAAGCGGAAAATAGCTTGTTTCGAACTCCTTGTTGTATGCAATAAGGTCGCTGTTGGATGTGGAAATTTCCACGGTTCCTTCGTTGAGGCCCTTTCCGCTCTTTATGATGGCGAAGTCGTATGAACCGCCGTAAATCGGAAGGGTAACCACATTATCATTCTCGGCATTATTGAAACCGAATGAATCATCAGGCAGAAAGTTGTTTCTGTCGTCCGCACATGACGCCACGGATGCAACCGTCAGTGCAGAAAGCATGATATTCTTTAAAATCTTCTTCATGTTCTTTCAGATTAGAATCCGTAGTTCTGTGTGAGGTTCGTCATTTCGGCGAGCTGGTCGCTGTCGAAAGGAAGCAGGTAGTCCTTGTCGCCGAACTTTGCATACTTTGCAAGAGGGAAATCCTCACTCGAACGTACCCATGAATCATGATAGTTCACAGGGTCGTTGAGATTGAGCGTCCAGTTGAGGCTCGGGAATTCTGTCTTGGCGGTCATCCAGCGGCAACTGTCGTAGAAATGCATAGGGCCTTCGATCGCGAACTCGATCATCTTCTCCTGACGGAAGCACCAGCGGAGAAGTTCCGGATCACTGTCAATTCCCGGATATGCCTCCTTGAGAGAGTTAAGTCCTGAACGCTCACGGATCAAGTCGATGTATTTGATCGCTTCGTCGTAGTCTCCTGTCTCAATGCAGCATTCAGCATAGTTGAAATACACTTCTGCGAGGCGGAAAGCAGGGAATACATACTTGATCGACTGGTAGTCTGATCCAACGTCGAGCGGGTTGTCGGCCTTGTAGAGACGACGCCACGCGTAACCGAAATAGTTATTCGAAGATGTCTGGTCCCAACGCTCGCAGAGTGCACCTGAGCCTCTCCAGAAATGGCACCTCATATCTTCAGCAGTCCATTCTGCCTTTGAGGTTTTAGGATTGGTCATGGTCTTGAGGGCAGGGTCGCAAGGCCAGTAGTAACCGTTAGGAATCAAGGATGCATAGTAGCGTGGCTCGCGGTTGAGTGTCGAGTTGTGTGCCTCGAACTCAGGAGCCCAGTCTGCGTCGATCTGCTGTCTGATGGTCGTGAAGCCTTCTGCCACATAACCGGACTGTTCATCTATTACAGGTTTCGAATAGTCGTTCATTCCTGTAGTCCTGTCATATCCCGTCACAGGGTAGCGTCCGGTCTCGAACATTGCGTACGCGTCCACAAGCTTGAATGAAGGAGTCAGTGACTGCCATCCTTCGACGGTGATGTTGCGCGGTGCGCATGCTCCGATGAATCCGCCTGTACGTCCGAGCCAGTCGGTGTAGAAATTCATCCACCATCCCCAGATGGTCTCCTCGTTCCACTGCTTGAAGAAGATCTGCTGGTAGTTGCGGACTCCGTCTGTAAACTTGTCGCCTGTGGTTTCATCAGCTTTCACAAGACTGTACATGTTGAGGTCGATGATTTCCTTTGCAGCCTTCTTTGCAGTTTCCCATTTCGTTTCATCGTACTGTTGAGGGAAGATCTTATCGCCATAGCAGTTGGTCATCCCCTTGTACAGTTCGTTGCCGTTGAAAAGAGGTGATGCCGCATAAAGAAGCACTCTTGATTTCACGGCCATAGCCGCACCCTTGGTCGCACGTCCCATATCCGAAGATTCCTGAAGACCCACTTCAGTGATGCTGAACGGAAGCACCTCGATGGCCTTGTCAAGTTCGGAGACGATGAAATCGATATTCTCGTCCAGGGTGTTGCGGTCAAGAGACTCTCCCAGCACATCTGTCGGCGCAGCCTGATCGCCCCAGATTATCACCGGTCCATAGGTGCGTAAGAGGAGGAAATAATAGTATGCACGCATGAAACGTGCCTCAGCCTTCATATAGTCGCGTACACGCTGGTTGTCCTCCACGTCAAGGTGTATGTTATCGATGACGAGGGTGCAGTGCGCGATGGCCTTGTAATAGTTCTCCCACATAAAGTATCCGGTGATGGATGCCGGACTGTAGTCTCCTACGCGAAGGTCGAAGACCGTGTTGGCGTATGCCGATGCGTTCACCTGACGTGCATCTGTACGGCCTGAAAAACCTCCCTCGGAGGAAGCGTCCACTGGATTTTCCTCCTTAGGAAGATATGCATACATATGTGCCGCCAACTGCCTTGCAGTACCTCTCTTGCTGAACATCTCTTCAAGAGTGGCCTGATCCTGCAGTTCTACGTCGAAATAGGAGTCGCAGGAAAGTGCAGACATTGCAAGCAGAACGATTGCTGATAATGTTATTATTCTTTTCATTTACTATTCTGATTAGAAGTTGACGTTCAATCCGATACTTACGTTACGCGTGATAGGGTATTTCGTACCGTATGCTGTATCAAGTTCGGGATCCCAGAGCTTGAACTTGGAGAATGTGAGAAGATTGGTGCCTGCAACATAGATGCGGAGGGCCTGGATTTTTGCCTTCTTTGTCCATGTCTTAGGGAAAGTATAGCCGATTTCTGCATTCTTGAGACGGAGGAAGCTCATGTCGCGTGTCCAGTAGTCTGATGTCTGCACGTTGTTGTTGGAGCGTGTGGTTCCGAGTCTCGGATAAGGAGCATCAGCGTTGTTGTTGTCCACTGTCCAGTGATTCTGCGCCACATCTTTGAATACCTGTCCAGTTAGCTGAGGTGATGAAGAGGCACCATACAGATTCGAACCTCCGATCTGACGTGATACGTGGGCCACGCCGTTGAAGAAAACAGACACGTCAAATCCCTTCCATCCTGCGCTGACACCGAAACCGTAGTTGATTTCAGGATATATGGTGTAGCCGATGGAAACCTTGTCGTACTGGTCTACAACACCGTCACCGTTGATGTCGCGGTACTTGATGTCACCCGGCTGCACGTCTCCGAAGGTCTGTGTCGGCCAGTTCTCTATCTCCTCCCAGCTTGTGAAAAGACCTTCAGAAATGAGGCCTTTTCTCTGTCCATAGGCAAAGCCCACTTCGTTGAGGTATTCCTCCACCTGTGACGGCTGGTCATTGTAGATGAGCCGGTTACGGTTAAATGTGAAGTTTCCTCTTGCTGAGAGACGGAAGCCGTTGGCGAATACGTGGTCATATTCTGCGGACATGTCAAATCCTCTGTTCAGCATTTCTCCGATGTTCACATACTGGTCTTTCTGGAGACCCACAGCTGAAGGCGTGGACTGGCGCATGAGGAAGATGCCGTCACGATAGTCCTGGAATATATCCGCCTGGAGCGTGAAGTCGTTGAAGAGGCCGAGTTCGATACCGATGTTGGCCTTTGTCGCCTCTTCCCATTCCACATATGCGTTTCCTTCTTCGTCAGTGGTGATACCTCCGACGGTGACATATCCTGTTGCCGATGAGTTCGGAACAGTACCCCAGGCCGCGCCGGTCGCGTTTGTATTGAGGGTGGTGTTGTATGCGAAGCGGCGTGAACCTCCGATTTCGTCGTTACCTACTTTTCCGTATGATGCCTTGAATTTAAGGAGGTTGATCACATCAGAAACACCTTCCCACCAAGGCTCGTTGCTTATCATATATCCGATTGCCAAGGCAGGGAAGAAACCGAACCTGTGGCCAGGAGCAAAATTCTCAGAACCGTTGTAACCCATGTTGAACTCGGCGAAATAGCGGTCCTTGTATGAATATGTCGCACGTGCCGCCACACCCATGGACTTGTAAGGGAAGGCGGCGATGTATGTGCCCGGATTCGTAAGATGGAGGCTTCTCATACTGTAGAGAGCCATTGCGCTGACACGGTGTGCATATGCGAACTGGCGCTCGTAGGTGACAGAACCTTCGAAGTTGATGTATCTTGAGTTCTGAGATTTGGTATTAGGCACGCTTGTGCTGAGGGAGATGTATCCGGCATAGTCGTCGATGACCTCATACTGAAGTTCTCCTGTTTCCGAATTTCGTCCTATTGCCCTGTATGTCTTAGGCAGAATGCTTCTCGTAAGGACGTTGGTGTTGGTCGCATCGAAAGAGAACGCCACTCTTGCCTTGAGGCCTTCTGTCACGAAATCAGAGAAATCCTGCTCAAGGGATACGGTGGTCTGAGCCACGTTGCTGCTTGTATTGGCGTATCCTCTTTCGTTAAGGAGATTATACGGGTTTGCTGTGCCCTTGATGGCCGCGAGGGTTCCGTCTGAATATTTAAGCGGAATCGCAGTCGGAGTCATGACCATAGTCTGCTGGAGAAGGGCGTCAAGACCTGCTGCCGGGGCATTCTTCACGGTAAACTGCGTGGAGAGGTTCATGCCGAGAACGGTTGATTTCGTGAGGTTGATGTCCACGTTTGTACGGAAATTGAACTTCTGGTAGCTCATCTGAGCATCGTAGCGGTCGTTTGAAGCGGTGTTGAGAATACCGTCCTCAAGGTAGTATGAGCCTCCGACGTAATAACGTACCGACTTTGTACCTCCGGTCACGCTGACGTTGGCTCTTGTCGTCATAGCCTGATTCTTGAAGACTTCGTTCACCCAGTCTACGGACGGATAGATGTCCGGATCTGCATTCGGATCTCCCATAGCCGTCAGCATGAACTGCTCCTTCTGATATGGCGTGTAGATTGCGTCCTGTCCGCTGTTTATATACATATTGTTGAGGAAGTCGATGAATTCCCCGGTGTCTGCCATTTCAGGAAGTTTCACAGGAGAGGTTATACCTGTCTCTACCTTGATGTTGAGCTGGGGCTTGGATTCTGAACCTCGGCGCGTGGTGATGAGGACGATACCGTTCGCACCGCGCACACCATACAGTGCTGTTGCAGAGGCATCCTTGAGAATCGAGAGTGAGGCGATATCCTCTGTGTCAACCATGTCCATGCTGCGTTCTACACCATCCACGAGGATGAGCGGTGTCGAGTTGGCTCCGAATGTACTTACGCCTCGGATCCAGAAGTCTGCCGAAGCACCGGGTTCACCGGTTTTCTGGATTGCAACCACACCGGCCAGTTTTCCGGCCAGACTTGTAGAAAGATTACCTTGTGACTGTGCAAGGGTAGTCATGTCCACGGTGCTGATGGATCCGATTACTGAAGCCTTTCTCTGCGTACCGTAGGCCACTTTCACAACTCCTTCGAGTTCATTGGCTGCCGGAACGAGCTTGATTGTAAGTTTGGTCTGGTCGCCGACTGTCACTTCTTCGTCGAGATAGCCGAGGAAGGATGCGACAAGCACATCTGAAGGGGATACACTGATGTTGAAGCGTCCCTGGTCGTCTGTCATGGCGCCTCTTGTCTCTCCCTTTACTACAACGTAGGCACCGGCTACTCCTGTGTCTGTCTCATCGAGGATGACACCGGTGACGTTTCTGTCTTGCGCGGACGCCGGCTGGACTGCCAACGCAGCACAAACGAGCATCAGGCAGGATGCAAGCATCTTCCCGAGTGCTGTCATACGTGTTTTGATCATCATAATAAGGTTGGTTAATATATTTACTGTCAATTTGTTTCAGTCAGGGATGCGGCTCCTGCGAGCACTGTGCCCTGTATGTCTTCAAGCACTGAAATGCCGATGCCTTCTCCAAGTCCTGACTTTATCGTGGCTTCCATAAGGTCGAAGGATTTCGAGATCTGGCCTCCGAAGAGGATATGCCTTATGCCGAGTCTTGAAATCACGCTTCCGGCCCCATCGACATAATGTCCTGCTGCCTCTTCGAATGCCTCGCAGGCCGCCGCATCGCCTTTCCGTGCCTTGGCGGCAATCTCCTTCACGTCTTCGCCTTCTGCAAGTTGTCCGCCCCTTTCGGAGTAGAAACGGAGTATGGCACGTCTCGACGCATAGTCTTCGAGGATACCGTCTCTGTATGGCATGTTCCATATCTTCACGGCCGGCGAACCGTTCTCATCTTCCTGCACCTCTCCATCCTTCGAATATGCGAATCCGAGTCCGGTTCCGAATGTGGACAGGGCGACGTTTCCTTCGCTCAGTTCCGGATGGAGTGTGAGTGCGCCGAGCAGCGCTCCGTTCACGTCGTGCACGAATCCGAGCCTTGTGTCCGGGTCTATGACGTCTGCGAGTATCTCACGGAACGTCTTTCCGTATACGGAGGCGAACTTGTGCTTCATCAGGAATGTTCCGCTGTGGTAGTCGAAAGGGCCCGGAATCGCCGCGCAGACAGCCTTGACGGCATATCCTTCTTCTGCGGCGCGCCTTGCCTGCACTCCGACAGCCTCGCGGAAGGCCTCCTCTATTTCCTCCGCAGAACCGTCCGACGCAATGGGGGTGCTTGCGAAAGTTCCCCCGACAGCTCCCTTTCCGGAGATGCCGAGGGCGGACTTTACGAATGTTCCTCCTACGTCGAGCAGGATTATGCGGCTATTTTTCGTCATTCTCGAATCCCTCCCTGAGGGTGGTCTTGTGGATGCGGATCGGTTCCTTTCCGAGGTTCTCTACGACGTACTTGCCCATGTCGGCCGGCACGCAGACTATGTCCATGAAGTCCATGTCGTAGCAACGCTCAGGATGCTCCACGCTGCGTACGCGCGCCCTGTCGCCGTCCACGAGGGTGAGCACGTGGAACTTCTCGTTCTTCGTGTCCTGCTCGCACATCTTCTCGAACTCGAGGCGGCGGAGGGAGATGTACATCTGCGGATTCTCACCGAGGATGTATTCCTCCCAGCCTTCTCCCTTGGCTTCGAGGCGCGGCTTCTGGACGATGTAGTCCGGACTGTTAGGGTCGTGTATCACGGATGTCCTTCTGTCCTGGTTCACGTTCAGCTCGCCGAGATGCGTGTGGATCGGGCGCTGCTTGCCGTCGAAGTCCAGACGGAGGTAGTCGTACATCTTGTATGTGTATGAGCCGATCGTGAGCGAACCGATTTCGAGGATGACCTGGTTGCGTCCGCTTGAGTGGATTGTTCCAGCAGGAAGCATCACCTGAAGGCCCGGAACTGAAGGCTCGTAGCTTACATACTTCTCGTAGTCGCACGGAATCTGCTTCGTGTCGGCATCCTCGATCTCCTTGAAGAACTGAGGGATGTCGGCGTCGTCGCGGAAGCCGATGAAGGTCTTTGCCTCATGGCCTGTCACCACGACATAGTAGCTCTCGTCCTGACGGCCGAACTCATTGTAGTTCTCGATGTTGAACTTTCCGCCCGAGTGGCACTGGATGGACATGTTTCCTGTGGAATGGTACGAGTCGTCCCAGTTGAAGCGGATAGGGAAGTATCCCTGATATTTGTTCACGCACTTCTCTCCCATGAGGCTTATGCCCTCCTTGTGGACGAACGAGCAGTAGTTGATGTCGAGCATCTCCTTGCCTGCCTCCACGAGTACGCTGACCTCCATCGGGATGAAGTCGAACACCCATGCTGCGTTCCTCATCTCCTTCGGGAGATTGCGGTGCTTCTTCATGTACGAGCCGCCCCATACGCCTTCGAGGTAGCAAGGCTTTGCGCGGAACGGATACTTCACGAGCTGTGCGCAGATGTCGGCGAATGTGCTGAAAGGCATCATCTGGAGCTTCTTAGGATCGTTGTCGAGGAAATAGTAGTCCGGGACATTGTTCTTCCAGAGTTCCTTTCTGAGCTGTACGGCGCACTCGAAGTCGCAGTAGTAGCAGCGGCGGATGGTGCGGTTGATGATGCCCGGGCGCTCCTTGCCGAGGTTGGAGTATTCACCGCCCCTGATGCGGAGCATGGTCTTCATCGGGGTGATGTCGAACCAGCACTTCACGTCGTAGAGGTCGCGGAGCTCCGGAATCATGGAGCCGTATCCTGCAACGACCGTAAGCTTGCCCGGAGCCTTCATTGCAGGCACATCCTTGCGGAACTGAGCCATCTTTGCCTCGTCGAAAAGGCCGGTGTAGCCGCCGTGGTAGAGCTTGCCGTAGAGGAGGGTCGGGTCTATCTTAGTGTCCCAGATAAGGAGCGGGTCGATCATGTCGTCGATCTCCTTGCCGGACTTGAGGACGGCCTTGTTGGAGTCCACGGCCTCGAACTCGAATCCGTGGATGACGCACTCCCTTGCGAGAAGGTTCAGGAAGAGGTTCCAGTTGGCTGTGGTGTAGCCGTCGATGCCGACGATGACGCCTTCAGACTTCACACGGTCGGCGATTTCGGCGACGAATTTCTTGGCGACGTTCGGTGTGCCGCCGGATACTATTGAATTGATTGTTTCCTCTGACAGGGCCGGACGGTTCACCGGCTTCGGATCGTCAAAAGGAAAGGGGTTGTACATGAAGCTCATAATCTGTATCTTTTATTGTACTTGTTTATTTTAGATTGCCACGTCGCTGACGTGTTTTACGTCATCCTGAGGAGGGGCTTGTCCCCGACGTGAGGATCTTTCTCAATGACGTTATTGTATGTTGAAGAATTCGAATCCCATCATTTCGGCGAAGTCCTCCAGTTCCTTGCGCCAGTCTCCGTCCACGATTGCATAATGCTGTGTGGCCCCTATGCGCAGAACCTGCTCCCAAAGCTCCTTCACCGGCACCACCGGACGGAAGATGCTGTGGCTGTATGTCGCCAGAAGGTGCTTCCTGTCGCTCTGCGGCGTGTCCTTCTCGGAAAGGCTCTCTGCCATGAAGGTGATGAGCTTGTACTTTCCGTCTTCCTCGTAAAGTCCTGCCACCGTCTTCATTCCCGGGCTGAAACGGTTCCATGCGAACGGCGCTCCGGCATATTTCCAGTGTGTCTTGGCGAAACGTACGTCGCGTGATATGATCACGTTCTCCTGCCACTGGGGGTCATTGTGGTCGTTCGGGCCAGCGTGTCCTCCGGCGAATGTGCCGAAATCGTCCTCAATGTGGAAAGGCTCTATGAAGTTCACGTTCTTTCCGCTCATGAGCTTGAGGATGTAGGTGATGAGTCCGGCTCCTATATCCGCCTCAGGCACAAGCACACTCATGTTCTCGTTGAACCACTGAGGGTAGAATCCCGCGCGGCATCCCGCCGTCCTGAACGTCGCCTGGTCGATGTCGTTGTATACATAGCAGTCGATGTCGTTCTTTTCAGCGAGCTTCTTTATTCCGAGCGTCGCCTTCACGCAGCCGATGAACTTGTCGTACTCGACGTCCTCCATCATCCTGTATTTACCCGTAAGCTCGTCAGCATATTCCTTTACCTCCTCTTCCGTAAGATTCTCTATTTCAGTGCCGTAGTCGCTGTACGGAAGGTAGTGGATTTCCGGGCCTATCATCGTGAAGAGGTCGTAGTTGTCGATGTAGGTGCTCCACATCGCCTCGTTCATGTTGGCCATGAGGCCGACGGTAGACTTGCGGAGAATCGCGCGTGTCCTTGCCGCGTTGGCATATACCTTCAGCTGCTCTGTCACCTGCTCGCGTGTGCCCATGATGGTCTTCACGTTCTTTCTCGGTATCCTTCTGATGCTTCCTGAGCCTTCGAGCGAGCCTACGAGCGTGCCTGCGCAGAGATAGTCCACGAAATCGTCCTCGTCGAGGGTGGTCTCGAAGGTCATCTTAGGCTTGGCCACATTGCAGAAGATGATCGGAATGTCCGGACAGTCGCGCAGGAAGCGTATCCACGCAAAATCCTCGCTCCATGACAGGAATTCCGCATATATGAAGTCCACCTTCCCGGCATAGAAGAGGTCCATCGCCTTTTCCGCGTCCTCCCTTTCGTAGACTATGCCCGGATATGCAAGGTCAAGGAAATCCATCGTTGCCATGATTTCCTTGACCGCCTTCTCCTTACGTTCTCCGTATGTACCCCTTTGAGGGCCGTAGAGATTCTTGAATCTTGGGGAGGCTATGAGCAGAAGACCTGCCTTCGGTTTTCTGTTTTTCAGTTCTGCTTTCATATCTTTTATCTGTTTATCTTGTCATAATCTTTCTGGTAATGGGTTCTGCTGACTATCAGACAGAGTGCTCCGCACACGATCCACACGGCTCCGAGCACAGGGAACGTCGCCGAGAGGCTGCCCATGCTGTCCTTCATGGCGCCGAGGATGACAGGAGCGAGGGCGCCGACCGCAAAGCCTGTGGTGATGAGGGCGCTTGAACATGAGGCATGGAGCCTTGAAGGTGTCACATCATAGAGCACCGTATATATGTTTGCATCGAAGAATGCACGGAAGAATCCCCAGCCGGCAAAGCATAGATAGATGAGCCAGAGGGCCTTGCTGCTGCCGACGAAGAAGAGGAATATTGCTCCGAGAATGAGGCCGAGGCCCTGGATCACCATCCTTATCTTGTGGTCGCGCACCGCAAACTTGTCTGAAAGCGTGCCTGCGAGCAGGACGCCGGCGAATGCTGCTACGTATGTATAGAACATAGAGTTGAAGCCGGCAGTGGCCTGGCTCTGGCCGAATTCCTCTTGCAGGAAGGCCGGAACCCATGTCATGTAGCCGGTGATCACGAATATGAAGCCGCTGAATCCGATTGTCAGGGCGAGTGCAGTCGGTGTGGTGAAAACGGTCTTGAAGCCGTCGAGAATGCCCGGCTTCAGGGCGTCGTCAGCCTTGAGGGAAGCGCTTTCTGACCCCCCCTCATCAGACGCGTTTACTTCATTGCGTGGTGCTTCGGCGATGTGTCCCACGGCCTTGTCCCTCAGTCTAAAGGCCATCACAATGCCCCAGATGATGCCTGCCGCACCGAAGATGATGAATGAATACTTCCATCCCAGCTTGTCGGCGATGAGCCCTGCAAGCCAGCCGGCGAGGATCACTCCCACATAGTATGACGTCTGGTGGATGGACATCGCGCGTGCACGTGTATCTGTATGGTACTGTCCGAGCAGCGAGTAGTTCGCAGGACCGAAGAACGCCTCTCCGCCTCCTGTCGCCACACTTCGCATGATGATGAGCATCACGACACCGTTCGCAAGGCCTGTGAACATGGTTGCGACGCTCCAGAACAGGATGCTTACAGTAGTCACCCACTTGCGGCTGAAACGGTCGCCGGCCCAGCCTCCGAGCGGTACCATGCAGGCGTAGCAGAGGTTGAATATCGTTGCTATGAGGCCGGCGGACGTGTCCGTAAGGCTGAGTGAGTCGCGTATTGCAGGAAGTACCGTATTGAACACCTGCCTGTCTGCCTGATTGAGCAGATATGCCATCCAGAGAAGCCCCAGAACTTCCCATTTATAGTATTTCCCAGTGCCTTTTGCTGTCATTTTTTCGTATTTTTTAATTAAGTGTGGTGTAGTGTGGTGCAAAAGTAGATAAATTCTTGCAAATTCCAATACAAAAATATTAATTTTGCAGGCGTAACGACCTATTGTTAATTTTTTTTAACCGCATGATCATGTTCAACACAAAATTTTCAGCATTCCTTTTGGCGGCAGCATCGTTTCTCGCCTGCACGAAGCCTGCTCCCGAAACCAAGCCTGTGCTTGATGACGCATCAGACCTTCAGGCGGAGCAGCTCACCCTCGAATCCGTCCGCCTCACATGGCAGGACAATGCGCAGGGAGAGGCGGGATACCGCGTATTCCTCCGTGGCGAAGGCGAGGGCTATCATGTCGAGCCGCTGACAACGCTTTCCGCTGATTCAGAGATATATACGTTTGAAGGACTGACTGCAGGGGAGGTCTGTGATTTCGGTGTTCAGGCTGTTTCGGATGACATTACGGCTCATTCTTCCATTGTCTGGCTCAACGGCTTCAAGGTGGTGGACTGGACGAAGAAGCCTCAGGTGACAAAGGTTGATGCAACATATGCATATGTGGCTGTTTCGTATAAGATAGCCAACCTTCCGGATGCTACGGTGGAGCACGGAGTATGCTTCAGCGCCGAAGGAGACCCGGCGGTCGGTGACATAAAGGTGCGGGGGCCGGAAATCAGACAAGGGACGGAAATCATGCTGGTGGTTCCGAATGCGTATCTTGAGGATGGAAAGGAGTATAGGATGAGCGTATATGTCCGTGACGGCGAGGAATACATGTACAGCGACCCTCAGACCGTGAAGCTTGCGGGGCAGCCGGCTACGTTGGAGCTTGCATGGGAGAAGCAGGAATATGCCGGAGCGGAAGGAGTGGATATATACAAGACCGTTTCGCAGCTTAACGGCCGTAACTTCAACGCCTGGTATGCCGTTGCGGATCCTTCGCTGGTGGAATTCAAGGTGCTTGATACGCCTGTCGGAAGGGCGGACTGCAAGACGGTGGCGGAGCAGGCAGAGGCTGCAGAAGGATGCCTTGCCCTCATCAACGGAGGCATATACGGAAACTATCATATCGGAGTCATATTCACGGACGGAGAGCCTCAGGAATGGGTGGACAATGTCTACAACAACTACTGGAGCCCGACAGGCGACGGCACGCTGTGGAATATCACAAGACCGATAATCGGAGTGGACAGGAACGGCAAGGCAGAGGCATACTGGACGGCTTCACCGGCATATGGCACATATTACTATTATACGGCGCCGCTGCCGACCGTTGTCGGTGAGGCGAAGTATCCGGAAGCGTCTGCCGGAATGCCTGTGCAGTCTGCTTCATGGGAGCCTTACAATGCCCTCAGCACGGGCCCTATGCTCCTGTATGACGGAAAATGCTGCATCAACCACGAGAAGAACGCGGCGGGAAACTATATGACCAATTACGAGTGCTGGGCCCTTGACATTTATGAGGGATGCCCGGACAGGACGGCTGTGGGAATCACCGCTGACGGAAAGATTGTCCTCTTCATCTGTGACGGACGCATAGATGCAAGCCAGGGGGCGACGCATGAGGAAGTGGCCATGATCATGAAGGCAATAGGCTGCGTGCATGCCATGAACCTTGACGGAGGCGGCTCGACGGGCATGTGGGTGAAGGATGCCGGCATGGTCAATCATATGGACGGAAGCTGGAGGGCAGTGAAATCGACACTTGGATTTTTCAGCAAATGAAGAAAATAATATCATCGATTGTTTTTGCGGCGGTGGCCTTGAACGCTTCCGCTCAGGACTATGTATTCAACCGTTACCCTCTTGAGGCGACGGATTTTGCCGAACTTCCCATCGGCGCCATCAAGGCGGACGGCTGGCTCCACGAGCAGCTTGTGAAGCAGAAGGACGGAATGACCGGCCATCTGGACGAGCTGTACAGCGAAGTCGTGGGCGAGGACAACGCCTGGATCGGCGGCGAGGGCGACACATGGGAACGTGGCCCGTATTGGATAGACGGCCTTGTTCCGCTCGCACATCTGCTTGATGATGAGGAGCTTATAGTAAAAGCGAACAAATGGGTGGAAGCCATGATAACGACTTCCGCCGATGACGGATATTTCGGAAACAGGATTTCGCGTCCTTATATAGAAGGCTTCCAGCGTGGCAAGGCGGAGGACTGGTGGCCAAAGATGGTTGCGCTCAAGATTCTGAAGCAGCATTATATGGCAACGGGCGACGAGCGCGTGATTACGGTCATGACGAAATATTTCCGTTACCAGCTCGAGAACCTTCCCGAGAAGCCGCTCGACCACTGGACATTCTGGGGAGAATGGCGTGGAGGTGACAATCTCGATATGGTATATTGGCTCTACAACATCACAGGGGACGATTTCCTGCTCGAACTCGGAGACCTGATCCATAGTCAGACGACAGCCTGGACCCCGATGTTCTGGGGCGAGACCCCTGAGCTTCTTACTCAGAATTCGATGCATTGCGTGAATCTGGCCCACGGCTTCAAGGAGCCGGTGATATGGTGGCAGAGGTCGCATGATCCTAAGGATCTGAATGCTCCGAAAAAGGCTATGGAGACCATCAGAAGGACGATAGGTCTTCCGACAGGCTTATGGGCCGGTGACGAGCAGATACATTTCGGTGAACCGACGAGAGGTTCGGAGCTCTGCACTGCGGTGGAGATGATGTATTCCCTTGAGCAGATGATGAAGGCGACAGGTGACGTGTGCTGGGCCGACCATCTGGAACGTGTGGCCTACAATGCGCTTCCGACACAGGCGACGGATGCATATGACGGACGTCAGTACTACCAGCAGACCAATCAGATAGCCTGCTCGCGCGAGTGGAGGAACTTCGTCACCCAGCATGAGGACAACGACAATGTGTTCGGCCTTCTGAACGGCTATCCGTGCTGCACCTGCAATATGCATCAGGGCTGGCCGAAATTCGTTCAGAACCTCTGGTATGCAAGCCGTGACGGCGGCCTCGCTGCCTTCGTCTACGCTCCGGCAACGGTCACAGCAAAGGTTGCGGACGGTGTCGCTGTGTGCCTGAAGCAGGAGACCGGCTATCCGTTCGAAGAGACGGTGCGCGTGACGGTGAGCTATCCGGACAGAAAGGTGAAGAGCGCATATTTCCCATTGTATTTCAGAATTCCGCAGTGGTGCTCCGGTGCAGCTGTTCTTGTGAACGGAGAGGCCGCGTGCGATGCTCCCAAGGGTGGCGAGCTTGTCTGTCTGCGCAGAAAATGGGCAAAAGATGATGTCGTCGAGCTGACATTCCCTATGCCGGTGCGCACAAGCGAGTGGTACGACGGCGCGACGGTGGTGGAGCGCGGCCCGCTCGTGTATTCGCTCCGTATGGAAGAGAAGTGGGAAAAGCATGAATTCGAGCCGGAGAAGAGTGCACAGTACGGCCCGTACTACTGGACAGCGGTTTCCGATACGCCTTGGAACTACGCATTCAGCAGGGCGGATCTCGTGCCGGAGAAGCTCGGCGAGAACTTCAAGGTGGAAGCGAAGCAGTGGGACGGAAGCTATCCGTGGAATCTCGAAAACGCTCCGGTAAGCATAAAGGCAAAGGCATATGTCCTCGAACACTGGAAGGAATACAACGGTTCCACTGGTCCGGTGGCATATTTCCGTGAGGACGGTGACGACACTGGCGAAGAAGCATGGATAGAGCTGATACCATACGGCTGCACCACACTCCGCATAACAGAATTCCCGACACGTCTGTAAATCTACTGATCAGCTAATTTGTTGATATTTAATATATTACATCTTTCAGGGTCGGTAAAATCTCCTACCCTAAAACATATAACATGTTGATATATAACTATATAGGTGTTTTGTAAAAATAATGAACTTGACTTACACTTGCGAAACTTGAGTATGAAAATCACCATATCAAACGAGTCTTTGAAGATGACCCTTCACGTTCCGGATGGTGCGAAGGGTTATTATCGTGGTACGCGTTTCGATTGGGCAGGCGTATTCGAAAGCATAGAATATCGCGGATGCAACTATGCGGAACCGTGGTTCGAGTCATATTCCCCGACCATGCACGATGCAGTCTGCGGCCCAGCCGAGGAATTCGGCCCGATAGGCTTCGATGAGGCTGCTCCCGGCGGAAGGTTCCTCAAGATTGGCGTCGGAATGCTGGAAAGAATGGATGACGGCCCGTATGACCGTTTCCGTCTGCATCCGATAGCGGAGGCAGGGGAGCGTACCGTCTCGCAGTCCGAGGATTCGGTCATATTCACACACAGGCTTGAATCACCGTCAGGCTACGGATATGAATATTCAAAGGAAATACATATCACCGGAAAGGACAGCTTCCGCATAAGCCATTCACTCAAGAATATCGGTACGATCGGCCTCAGGACAGAAGTGTACAATCATAATTTCTTCACTCTCGGCCTGCTGGAAACCGGCCCCGGACGTACATTGGACTTCCCTTTCAGTCCTGATGGAGACTGGAGGGCGGAGTATTCTGAAGTGGGGTTTTCCGATAAGGGAATACGCTTCACGAGGACGCTGCGTGAAGGCGAGTCGGTCTTCACGGGCAATCTTCATCAGGCCGCTCCTGCACCGTCAGGCTGCATCCCGGCCATCCTTGAGCCTGTGTGCAGTCCGAATGCCTTTGAGCTTTGCGAATCCGCAACCGGCAGGGGAGTCGTTGCTTCGTGCTCCGAGCCGATGACCAGAGCCGTCTTCTGGGCAAACCACCGCATCGCCTGCATCGAACCATATATCGACGTTTCCTTAGAACTGGGACATGAGTTCCGCTTTCATATAGATTATAAATTGCTATCTTTGCAAGATTGACCGGAATAATTGACGGTATGCCAATAATCAATTACTCAAGATATGAAAAGAACCATAACCTTATCAGCTGCGGCCCTTATCCTTGCCGCATGCGCCACACAGCCGAAATTCGACGGCCCGACCTATCTGAACCCGAACGCTCCAGTTGAGGACAGGGTTGAGGATGCTCTTTCACGCATGACCCTCGAAGAGAAGGTGGGCATGACTACAGCACAGTCCAAATTCAGTTCAAGAGGTGTTCCGCGTCTCGGTATCCCCGAAGTATGGCATACGGACGGCCCTCACGGCATCCGTCCTGAAGTGCTTTGGGATGAATGGGACCAGGCAGGCTGGACAAACGACTCCTGTACGGCATTCCCGGCCCTGATCAACCTCGCGGCGACATGGGACAAGGAGATGTCGCTTCTTTACGGAGACTGCATCGGCGAAGAGGCACGCTACCGCAAGAAGGACATCCTGCTCGGCCCTGGCGTGAACATCTGCCGCACGCCGCTGAACGGACGTAACTTCGAGTATATGGGCGAGGATCCGTATCTTGCAGGCCAGATGGTGGTTCCGTATGTAAAGGGAGTGCAGCAGAACGGTGTTGCTGCCTGCGTGAAGCACTATGCTGTGAACAATCAGGAGTTCCAGCGCACCCAGTCCAATTCAGTTGTGGACGACAGAACCCTTTATGAGATATATCTTCCTGCGTTCAAGGCAGCCGTACAGGAAGGCGGCGCATGGGCGATCATGGGCTCGTACAACCTTTACAACGGCCAGTACAACTGCCACAACGAGCGTCTTCTCTGCGATATCCTCAAAGGCGAATGGGGCTTTGACGGCGTTGTGGTGAGCGACTGGGGCGGATGCCGCGACAGCGAAGAGGCAGTGCGCAACGGCCTCGACATAGAGATGGGAACATGGACAAACGGTCTCCGTGGTGCTGCGAGCGACAGCTACCGTAACTACCATATGGCAGCACCGTATCTCGAGGGCCTGAACAGCGGAAAGTACACAACAAAGGAGCTTGACGACAAGGTGCGCCGCATCCTCCGTACAATCTTCCGTACAAGCATGCGTCCTGAGCCGAACTATGGCCGTTTCGTCTGTCCTGAGCACTATCAGGCTGCCCGTGACATCGCTGCAGCCGGAGTGGTGCTTCTCAAGAATGAGGACAACGTGCTTCCTCTGGATGTTCCGCAGGGTGGAAAGATTCTGCTCGTGGGCGAGAACGCCGTGAAGAAGCTTGTCGTGGGCGGCGGTAGCTCGAACCTTAAGACGGCATATGAAGTGAATCCGCTCGAGGGCCTTCAGAATGCATACGGCGACAATGCGGAAGTGGCATGGGTACGTGGATATGTAGGTGATACGTCAACGTCATACAATCTGGTGGATACAGGTCAGGACCTCACCGATCACCGTTCTCCGAAAGAACTTATAGCAGAGGCGGTTGCAGCAGCAAAGGATGCTGATTACGTGATCTTCGTCGGCGGTCTGAACAAGAGCGCAAATCAGGACAACGAGGGAACTGACCGCTACAATACATTCCTTCCGTACGACCAGCAGGATGTCATCGAGGCGCTTGCACAGGTGGCTGACAAGTTCATAGTCGTGAACATTTCCGGTTCTCCGGTGTCTATGCCGTGGGCCGACTGCGCCGATGCGATCGTACAGGGCTGGTATGGCGGAACGGAGTCCGGAAATGCCCTTGCAGACGTGCTCACAGGCAAGGTGAACCCTTCAGGAAGGCTTCCTTTCACGGTTCCGTACAAGTATGAGGACGGCCCTATCAAGACGGAGCGTCAGTATCCTGGAATCAAGGAGGAAGGCAGCAAGTACTGGCAGACGCACTACGACGAGGGCATATACGTGGGATACAGATGGTACGACAGCAAGGGAGTGCCTGCACAGTGGCCTTTCGGATACGGCCTCAGCTACACTTCATTCGAATATTCGGACGCAAAGATAGACAAGCCTGCGATGAGGAAGGGCGACAAGCTCACTCTTACCGTGGATGTGAAGAATACAGGCTCGCGTGAGGGAGCGGAAATCGTACAGCTCTATATCTCTGATCCTCAGGCAAGCATAGACCGTCCTGTGAAGGAACTCAAGGGCTTCGAGAAGGTGAACCTCAAGCCTGGTGAGATGAAGAAGGTGTCTTTCACGATCGATGCCGAAGACCTCAGCTGGTTCGATGCAGACAAGCACGAATGGGTGGCTGAGCCGGGCGAGTTCAAGGCTCTGATTTCAAGCACCGGCTCAGACGTAAGGGCGGAACTCCCGTTCGAGTTGAAATAGGCCTATGAAGATAGGAGTTGATCTGGGCGGCACCAATATAAGGGCCGCCCTTGTAGACGGACAGAGGATTGTCCGAAAGGAAAAGACGGCGTGTCCGGCTAAAGGCAGCTGTGAGGAAGTGCTGGAGGCTGTAGCCGGGCTTATAGAAAGCCTTTTTTCGGACGCAGTGGAGTCTGTAGGCATAGGAGTGCCTTCTGTCGTGGATACACACCGTGGAATCGTATATGACGTGGCCAATATTCCTTCCTGGAAAGAGGTTCATCTCAAGGATATGCTTGAAGAGCGTTTCGGTGTGCCCGTACATGTGAACAACGATTCCAACTGCTTTACCCTCGGAGAGTCCCTTTTCGGACAGGGAAAGGGATATGCCGATATGGTCGGCGTCACTCTCGGAACCGGTGTGGGTTCGGGTATAATCATCGACGGAAAACTCTATGAAGGACGTAATGCAGGAGCAGGAGAAATAGGCTCTATAGCCTATCTGGACAAGGATTTCGAGAGCTATTGCAGCACTCCGTTCTTTGTTTCTCACAATACGTCTGGAGCGGAGCTTGCGGCAAGGGCTGAGGCCGGTGATGACGATGCCATAGCGCTTTGGAACGAGTTCGGGAATCATCTCGGAGAGCTTGTGAAGACGATACTCTTCGCATACGATCCGGAAGCGGTCGTGTTCGGCGGAGGAATCGCCGCCGGTCATCCCTATTTCGAAGCCGCAATGAACGCTCGTGTGGCGACGTTCCCATATTCAGAAACGGTAAAAGGCATAAGAATACTTTTCTCACAAGACCAGGACATAGCCCTCTACGGCGCCTCATCATTGTAAAATATAATCCAATGAAACACAGAATATTATTCCTTCTTCCCCTTCTGGCCGCCTGCTCGACTCCCGAACCACAGACGGCAGACATCCGGCTTTCAGACGGCTGGTACATCCAGTCTTCTGAAAAAGTGGCTTCTGACGGCGCTCAGCTGACGTCAGAAGATGCCGACTGCTCCCTCTGGTATAAGGCGGCTGTGCCTTCCACTGTCCTTGGAGCTCTGACTTCCGACAACGGACTCTATCAGGATGCCTTCATGGGCACGAACTATAAGGAAATCGACCGTGAACAGTTCGACACGGCATGGTGGTACATGACTTCGTTCGAGGTGCCTGCACTCAGAGACGGACAGCGTGCCGAGCTTTCTTTCGACGGCATCAGCTACCGTGCGGACATCTGGCTCAACGGAGAGCAGGTGGCCTCAGCAGACAAGCATTTCGGCCCTTTCCGCCAGTTCTCATATGATGTGACGGATCTTCTATCTGAGGAAAACCGCCTTGCAGTGAAGGTATACCGTTGGCAGCCAGGCGAATTCAATATCGGTTTTGTGGACTGGAATCCGCGTCCTGCCGACGAAAGCATGGGCATATTCCGCCCTGTATGGCTCCGTTACAGCAATGAGGTTTCATTAAGGAATCCGGCCGTACGTTCGAAGGTGGACACCGTAGGCTTCGACGAGGCATGGCTTACAGTCGAGGCAACGCTCTGCAATTCTTCCGACCGTCCTGTAAAGGGAAATCTGTGCGGAAAGTACGAGGAGGGTTCGTTCAGCTTCCCTGTGGAGCTTGCCGCCGGCGAGACCAGAACCGTCAAGGTGACTGCCGAGGAGGCGAAGAAGCTGCATGTGAAGAATCCTCGCCTGTGGTGGTGCCACAATCTCGGAAATCCGGATATGTACAGCATGGAACTGTCGTTTGTGGCTGACGGTAAAGTGTCTGATTCACAGATTGTTGATTTCGGTATACGTCAGCTTGATTCATATTTCAACGAGGATGGTTACAGAGGCTTCATCCTGAACGGAAAGAAGGTGCTCATCAAGGGCGCAGGCTGGACGGACGACATCTTCCTCCGCAATCCGGACTCAAGGAACGCCCTTGAGGTGGCATATGTAAAGGATATGAACCTCAATACAATACGCTTCGAGAACATATGGGGAACCTCACAGAACGTATACGACGAATGCGACCGTCAGGGAGTGCTTGCCCTTGTGGGCTGGAGCTGCCACTGGGAGTGGGAAGTCTATACCGGCAAGCCGAACGACCGCAACGGATGCATTTCTTCGGAAGAGGACATGGAGCTGATTTCGGAATCCTGGCGTGACCAGATTCTGTGGCTCAGGAATCACCCTTCAATCATCTGCTGGTATGGAGCAAGCGACATGCTTCCGCGTCCTGCCCTTGAGCAGTGCTATCTGGACATTCTCGCGGAGATTGACGACCGTCCTTATACCGTTCATGCCGGCTCTGCAAAAAGTCCGCTCAGCGGACCTGCAGGCATGAAGATGTGGGGGCCTTACGAGTGGCAGGCTCCGAACTACTGGTACAGCGAGGAAGCCCGTGGAAATGCTGTCGGATTCAATACCGAGACAGGAATCGGCGCCCAGCTCCCTGTGAAGGAATCGCTCATGAAGATGATTCCTCAGGACCAGCTCTGGCCAGTCGGCGATGCGTACAACTTCCACTGCACGACTTCGAGGGATGCGATGCATTCCCTTGACGTGCTCAAATGGGTGATCGAGGAACGTCACGGAGGTGCAGAGTCGCTTGACGACTTCCTTCTTAAGGCTCATTTCCTTGATTATGAGGGTACAAGGGCTATGGTGGAAGCACACCGTGTGAACGTGCCGAGGTCTACGGGAATCATCCAGTGGATGCTCAATTCCGCATGGCCTGCACTTTACTGGCAGCTTTACGACTGGTATCTTGTGCCGACATCGGCATATTGGTCGGTGAAGAAGGCATGTATGCCTCAGCAGCTCATATATAATTACGGAAACGGAAAGGTATATGCCGTGAATGATGAGGCCGGGGATGTGGAACTTACGGCGAAAATGGCTCTGTACGGGCTTGACGGAGCGCTTCTCACTTCGGAGGGTATGCCTGTGGAGTTTACTGCCGGATGTTCGAAGGCTCTGTTTGATGTGCCTGCATTCAAGGATGTGGCATTCATGTTTCTTTCGCTTGAGGATGCTAAGGGCAATGTGGTTTCACGCAACGACTACTGCCTGTCTGAAAAGAAGGACGAACATGACTGGAGCCGCTACAGATGGTGGATGACACAGTTCAAACAGTTTGCGGACTACACTCCGCTGAACTCGCTCGCAGCTGCTGACGTGAAGATGTCAGCTGTAAGAAAGGGAGCGGATACGGTTGAGGTGACATTGGAGAACTGCTCGGATGTCGTGGCATTCTTTGTACGCCTTTCGCTCAAGGACGCTTCCGGCGAGCTTGTGGTCCCGGCTTTCTGGAATGAGAATCTCGCGACCCTTGCCCCCGGCGAGAAGCGCAGCTTTACCTGCCGTCTGAACTGTTCTGAGGCTGATTCTGCAGGAGCTGTCGTGGCTTTGTCCGGATGGAATGTTCCGCAGCAGACAGCTGCCCTTTAGAAAATATACAAGAAAAATGCTCCCGACATCCTATCATACGATGTCGGGAGCATTTTCGTTTCTGACAGCTTATTTTGAAAGTTCGAAGCCGAGGAGCATTCCGTCATATTGCTCCGCTATGGCTGCGATGCTTGAAAGCGTGCTGTTGTCTGTCGTTGAAGACAGCTTCTCGATGAAGGAGAGCAGCTTGTCGGCATTGAACATCAGGTCGAGCTGTGACGATGTCACGTTTGCTGTGGCCTTCATGCTGAATCCCTTCATTACAGAGGATTTGCCATATGTCAGTGTGAGGGTCTTGCTGGCTTCGTCAAGCGCATATGTGCCTGATATGCTCTTTCCCTTGAAGGTGGTGGAGAATGTGCCGTCTTCAGAGAATGTGAAGCCGAATGTTCCTGATTTCAGACCAATCTTCGACGCGTATCCGTCGAGCTTTTCCTCAATCTGAGATGCTGCAAGGTTTGCGGCCGTGCTCTTGAGAAGGTTTTCGCTTTCGAGCTTCACGGCAATGCCGGAATAGTTCCACGTACCTTTTATGTCTGCCTGCAGGCTTACTCCTGTCACGGTTTCAACCACTTCCTGCACAGCGGAAGAGCCTTTCACCTTGTTTAGCAGGTCTTTGAGCGACTGTGCCGATGCTGTCTGTCCTGCGATACACAATGCTCCTGCGAAAAGGAGCGTCTTAAAGATATTCTTCATCGTCTTTTATGTTTTAGTAATCATTCATTTCTCCAGCCCTGAGCCTTCATCGGCATCTCAATGCCGTCCGGAGTCACGATTGCGGCTCCCACTTCAGGCTTTGCGAGATGGCCGATGATGTCGAAGGTCTGGAAGTCGTGACGGAACTTGTCGTGCTTTCCGATAGGAATAGTGAAGAGCAGGCGGTAGTCCTCGCCTCCGTTGAGGGCCGCCGAAATCGGATCTATGTTCAGTTCGCGTCCCAGTTCGAATGTCCTGCCGGCAAACGGCAGTTTGTCCACATATACCTTCGCTCCGAGTCCGCTGTCACGAACGAGCCTCTTCACAGCATCTGCAAGGCCTCTTGTGACGAGGTATCCGTATGACGGCATGATTTCGGCATCCTCCATCTGCTTGATTGTCTGAGGATTGAGCTGCGGTTTGAGATATGCTCCCACGAGGTTTTTGTACTCGTCCAGATTTGGCTGTGCCTTTGCATCACCGCTCTTTTCGAAGGCCCTTTTCTCCCTTTCCAGCACCTGGAATCCCATGAATGCAGCACCGAGGTTGTCCGATACGCATATAAGGTCCATGCTCTTTGCCGCCGGCCTGCGCTTTGCCATGAGAAGCGAAGTCTCGCCGGCACATGAAACGCAGACTGTCAATCCGTTAGGTGACGGAACGAGATCCAGGCTTACCTGCTTGTATCCATGTTCCTTTGCTGCTGCGACAATGCCTTCCCATATATCCTTTATATGCGTGAAGTCCAGCTTTGCCGATATGCCCAGACGCACATCCATAGTGCGCGGATGTGACATTTCCGCATAAAGCTCGCCTGTCACGGCCACAACGCATTTGTATCCCAGGTGCTTCAATGGGAAATACGTCAGGTCGAAATCCATGCCTTCGATGAAGGTGCGTGAATGTGAACCGACGTAGCATTTGCCGGCGGTCTCGAACCAGCTGCTTTGGAACGGCTTGTATGGGGTTCCTTCGTATAATTTTGCGATTGCCTCGACTCTGCCGAGGTCCGAGAATGTCTCCTGAGTCATGTTTTGATTCATATTTGTGCAAAATTACAATAAATATGGTTAAATTTGGCAATAATATTCTATAAACCACATTATGAAGAGATTATCATTGCTTTTTGCGGCGGCTCTCTCTGTGCTGCCTTTCATCGCTCAGGCTCAGAAGAAGAATGAGGCTCCGAAAGAGCTCAAGGTCATGTCATACAATATCAGGATGGGTACAGCAGATGATGGCACCAATTCCTGGCAGTATCGCTATCCGGCGACGGCCATAATGATAGAGGATCAGAATCCGGATGTGTTCGGTGTGCAGGAAGCCCTTGATTTCCAGATACGTTTCATCGAAGAGAACTGCAGAGGCTACAAGTGCGTCGGAGTGGGCCGTGAGGACGGAAAGAGGAAAGGCGAGCATATGTCCATATTCTACAACAAGAAGACCGTATCCCTCCTGAAATGGGGTACTTTCTGGCTTTCAGAGACGCCTGAAGAGCCTTCGATGGGCTGGGATGCCGCCTGCTTCAGATCTGCGACATGGGCCTTGATGAAGGACAGGAAGACAGGCAGAAAGTTCTATTATGTGAACACTCATCTCGACCACAAAGGCGCAGAAGCACAGAAGAACGGCCTCAAGCTCATCGTGGACAGGATATCATCCATCAATCCTGAAGGTTATCCGATGGTTCTGACAGGCGATTTCAACATAAGGCCGGACAATCCGGCACTCAAGGATCTCGATGCAAGGATGTCATCCGCAAGAAAGATAGCCGAGAAGACCGACGGTCATGCCACCTTCAACGGCTGGGCAAAGCCAAAGCAAGGCAATATAATAGACTACATCTATGTCTCGGGTTTCACGGCCTGCCCTGAATATCAGACAGTTACAAAGAAATACGCCGACCGTACCTATGTCTCCGACCATTACCCGGTCGTTGCCCGCCTCATTTTTTAGAGATGCTGTAGGTGACCTGCAGACGGCCCAGCTCTTCTATGAGCGGGGCTGTGACTGATATGCGGAATTTCCTTGAAAGGAATTCTATGTTCCAACCTTTTTCGGGGTCGTGGAGCAGCATGGTGAGAGGAACGTTGCCTTTGTTCTTCTTTATCAGTTTCACGAGCTTTTCACGGAATTCCGGCATGAGCATGGCTGTGGATATCTTTATGGTGAATCCCTTCACATAGGTGTCCGTGACGTTGCCCAGAAGCATGATCTTCTTGACTTTGTAGCCATATGGAGATGTCTTTCCCTGCGCCCTTTCCTCCGGCTTGATGTAGTATTTCTCCTCGATGTCTCCTTCTATGAATATGGCGCTGTGGAGCTGCATGTAGTTCATGAAGGCCTCATGGTCTTTGCCGAAAAGTGCAAGTTCGTAGCTTCCGCCGTAGTCTTCAATGACGGTCTTCGACCATGGACGTCCTGTCTTTGTGGTCATCTGCTGAGTAGCTGTGATGAATCCGGCGATATAAGCCTTCTTCTTCTCCTTTCTGGCTTCGCAGTCCGAGACCATGGAATCCAGTTCACTTACCTGACATGTCGTAAAGTTCTCAAGTTCAAATGCATACTGGTCGAGTGGGTGCGATGAAAGGTACATTCCCACGAGTTCCTTCTCCTGCTTGAGCTTTTCAAGAACGTCTTCCTCGCCCACCATAGGCGGCACTTCCGGCCTTTCCGGCTTCAGTTCCTCGGCCTCTCCGAAGAGTGAGACGGAGCTTTCCATGCTGTCCTTCCTGTAGAGTTCACCGTATCTGAGCAATGTGTCTATGAATGCATCTCCACCTTTGCACGGAAGCATGAACTGCTTTCGGCAGATGCCGAAGCTGTCGAATGCGCCTGCATGGAGCAGCGATTCAAACGCCTTCCTGTTCACGATTCCTGACATGCGCTCGACGAAGTCGAAGATGTCTGTAAATGCCCCGTTTTCCTCTCGTTCTGCGAGAATCGCCTTCACGATGTTGTCGCCGAAGCCCTTGATGCCTCCCAGACCGAATCGGATTTCGCCGTGCTTGTTGACCGTAAACCTTGAATCGGACTCGTTTATATCAGGATTCAGAACCTTGATGCCGTTCTTCTTGCAGTCGTCCATGATCTTCTTGATCTCGTCCATGTTGGAGAGGTTCTTGGTCAGGTTGGCCGCCTGGAATTCGGCAGGGTAGTGGGCCTTGAGCCAGCCCGTCTGGTAGCTCACCCATGCATAGCAGGTCGCGTGGGACTTGTTGAAGGCATATGCCGCGAACTTTTCCCAGTCTGCCCAGATCTTTTCAAGCACGTCGGCAGGATGGCCGTTCTTCATTCCGCCTTCAAGGAAGAGGCCCTTGAGCGAATCCAGCACGTCCTTGAGCTTCTTACCCATGGCCTTACGCAGGGTGTCGGCCTGGCCTCGCGTGAAGTCAGCAAGCTTACGTGAAAGAAGCATCACCTGCTCCTGGTATACCGTGATTCCGTAGGTGTCCTGAAGTGTTTCCTCCATCTCCGGAAGGTCATATACGATAGGCTGTCTGCCCTGCTTGCGCTCAACGAAGTCCGGAATGTAGTCCATAGGGCCCGGACGGTAGAGGGCGTTCATGGCGATGAGGTCTTCGAATCTCGTCGGCTGGAGCTTTATGAGCCACTCCTTCATGCCCGGAGATTCGAACTGGAATACGCTCGTGGTGTCTCCACGGCTGTAGAGGGCGTATGTCTCGGGATCGTCGATCGGAATCTTCTCGATGTCGAATTCGATGCCGAAGCGCTTCTTGATGTTCGCCTGGCACTCCTTGATGATGGAGAGAGTACGCAGTCCGAGGAAGTCCATCTTGAGCATACCCACTTCCTCGATGTAGTGGCCGTCGTACTGGGACACCCACACCTCTTCGCCGGTAAGCTTGTCGTTGGCGATGGTGATAGGGATATACTCAGTGAGGTTTCCTCGTCCGATGATCATGGCGCAGGCGTGCACACCTGTTTGTCGGATGCATCCTTCGAGCTTTCCGGCATAGTCCAGCACCTCCTTCGTCTGCTCGTTGCCGTTCTCCACCTCGTCATGCAGTTCTCCGTATTTAAGACAGTTGGACAGCTTCGGCTTGAACTCTTTCGTGACCTTCTTGCCGTCTTCCACGACGGTGGCCTCGAAAGGCTTGTCCGGAACGAGCTTCGTGAGCCTGTTGGATTCGTCGATGGACATGCGGCTCACTCGCGCGACGTCCTTTATGGCCGATTTTGCCGCCATTGTGCCGTACGTAATCACATGCGAGATATGGTCCTTGCCGTATTTTTCCTCAATATACTGGAACACGCGGTAGCGGCCGTCATCGTCGAAGTCGATGTCCACATCCGGCATGTTGATTCGGTCAGGATTCAGAAACCGCTCGAAGAGCAGGTCGTACTTGATAGGGTCGAGGTTGGTTATCTTGAGACAGTAGGCCACGGCGGAACCTGCTGCAGAACCACGCCCCGGGCCTACGGAAATGCCCTCTGAGCGTGCTGCGGCGATGAAGTCCTGCACGATGAGGAAGTAGTCCGGGAAGCCCATCTTGCATATGGTCTTGAGCTCGAAGTCTACACGCTCGGCCTGGACGTCGTTCAGCGTATCTCCGTATCTCCACTGCGCACCCTTGTATGTCAGATGGCAGAGATAGGCCACCGACTTGCAGAATTCGTCGCCACGGTAGTTCCCGTTCTTGTCGCATCTGCCCTCGTCGATTATCTCCTTGTATTTCTCGAGATATGTGTCTATGTCCTCAAGGAATTCCTCCGGCAGGTCGAACTTCGGAAGAATCGGGTCCTTGTCTATCTTGTAGGACTGGATCTTGTCGGCCACCTCCATAGTGTTCTGCAGGGCTTCAGGATGCTCGTAGAAAAGGTCGAGCATCTCGTCCTCGCTCTTGAGATACTCCTGCTGGGTGTACCTCATTCGGTCGGGATCGTCCACATATGTGTTTGTGGTCAGGCATATGAGCCTGTCGTGAGCCGGGCCGTCCTCCTTGCGCACGAAATGCACGTCATTGGTGGCCACTATCTTGGTCCTGGTCTTCTCGGCAAGTTCATATATTCCTTTGTTCGCAACCAGCTGATGTTCATACACTTCCTGCGACTGTCCCGGCACCTGTGTCTTATGCAGCTGCACTTCAAGGTAGAAATCCTCACCGAACACCTTCTTGTGCCATTCTACGGCCTTTTCTGCCCCTTTCATGTCGCCGGCTATGATTGCCCTCGGAATCTCTCCTGCGATGCAGGCAGAGCAGCATACCAGTCCCTCGGAATATTTCTCTACAATCTCATGTGAAACCCTCGGCTTGCCGTAGTACATCCCCTCGATATGCCCCGTCGAACATATCTTCATCAGGTTTCTGTAGCCGTCGTAATCCTTTGCCAGCAGGATGAGGTGGTAGTAGCTTCTGTGGCTCGTGTCCTTCAGGGTGTGGTCGTAATGTCTTGTCACGTACACCTCGCATCCGATGATAGGCTTTATCTCCGGATACTTCTTCGCCACCTTGAGGAACTCCTTCACACCATACATATTGCCGTGGTCAGTGATGGCCAAAGCCGGCATCCCGAGCTCCCTGGCCCTCTCAAAAAGGCCACCGATCGAAGCCTGACCGTCAAGAATCGAATACTGCGTGTGAACATGAAGGTGAACGAAGGACATATTTCTCTGCTGTTAAAGTATAAAGGACAGCAAAGATACATATTAGCATGATATGTATCAAACAAACTTATCAACAAAAAACAGAGCGATCAGTAAAGACCGCTCTGTTTTCATTTCTTGTAACCACTTGGTTTTGAGACCGTAGCGATTATTTCTGCTCCTTCTTCGCAGCTGCCTTTGCCTCTGCCTTCTTCGTTACGTCGTACATGATCGGCGTTGCGATGAAGATTGATGCGTAGGTACCCACGATGATACCGAGGATGAGTGCTACTGCAAGACCTCTGATCACCTCACCGCCGAAGATTGCGATTGCAATCATGGTCACGAGAGTTGTGAGGGAGGTGTTCATTGTACGTGAGAGGGTGCTGTTGAGAGCCTCGTTCGTATTCTGACGGAAGTCTGACTTAGGATGAAGCTCCTTGTACTCACGGATACGGTCGAAGATCACCACGGTGTCGTTGATTGCGTAACCGATGATGGTAAGGATGGCTGCGATGAACGTCTGGTCTACGTCAAGGCTGAACGGAAGGATTCCCGAGAAGAGCGAGAAGAATCCGATCACGATGATTGCAGTGTGTGCAAGACCTGTGACACCACCGAGACCCCATGTCCAGCCCTTGAAGCGGATGGCGATGTATCCGAAGATCACGAGCAGAGCGAGAATGACAGCGAAGATTGCATCCCTTGTCATGTCGTTCGCGATGGTAGGGCCCACCTTGTCGGAGCTGATGATACCGTTAGGGTTCTCGAGGGTAGATGTGAACTCTGCAAGTGTGAGTTCCTCTGCATAGAAGCCCTTGAGAGCTTCATAGAGGATGCCTTCAACCTCTGTATCCACCTCAGTAGACTCCTCCTCGACCTTGTACTGGGTAGTGATCTTCATCTGACTTTCGCCACCGAACTGCTTCACTTCCACAGCGCCTTCGCCCTTTGCGGAGAATGCCTCGGTTGCAGCCTCGCGGACATCTTCAGCAGTCACAGGCTGGTCGAACCTTACCACATATGTACGTCCACCGGTGAAGTCTACACCATAGGTGAAGCCCTTTGTGCAGATAGATACGATCGAGATCAGGATTACGAGACCTGAAGCGATGTACGCGATCTTCTTCTTGCCGAGGAAATCGATGTGTGTGTTCTGAAGGAAGTTCCTTGTGAGCTTGTTGTCGAATGTGATGTTCTTGCCCTTCACGATTCTGTCGTCGAAGATCAGCCTTGAAATGAAGATCGATGTGAGGACAGATGTGATGATACCGATGATGAGGGTCGTTGCGAATCCCTGTACCGGACCTGAACCGAAGATGAAGAGCACGATACCTGTGAGGAGGGTCGTGATCTGACCGTCGATGATTGCCGAGTATGCGTTGGAGTAACCGTCTGCGACAGCCTTTCCGAGGCCCTTGCCTGCGCGGAGCTCTTCCTTGATACGCTCATAGATGATGACGTTGGCATCCACTGCCATACCGAGTGTGAGGACGAGACCTGCGATACCAGGGAGGGTGAGGACTGCACCGAACGACACGAGGGTACCGAAGAGCAGTATCACATTGCAGAGAAGTGCGATGTCAGCCACAAGACCGGCACCCTGATAGAAGAGCACCATGTAGATGAGCACGAGCAGGAACGCGATGATGAATGAGATGAGACCCGCGTTGATGGACTCTGCTCCGAGTGACGGACCTACCACCTGCTCCTGGATGATTGTTGCCGGTGCTGGAAGCTTACCAGACTTGAGGACGTTTGCAAGGTCTTCAGCCTCTTCGATAGTGAAGTTACCTGTGATCTGCGAGCTTCCTCCTGAAATCTCGTTCTGTACCGTAGGGTATGAATACACCATGCCGTCGAGGACGATGGCGATCTGCTTTCCGATGTTGTCCTTTGTCATTCTTGCCCAGGTGTTTGCACCTTCCGCATTCATTGACATGGACACTTCAGGACTACCGTTGGTGTTGCCGTACTGTACACGTGCGTCTGTCACGGCACCACCGTCGAGGGTCGCCTTGCCGTCACGTGAAGTTGATTTGATAGCAACGAGCTCGAAGATGTTGCCGCTCGGATCCATTGCGGAAGCCTTCACTGTCCACATAGGACGGAATTCAGGCGGGAAGAGTGCCTTGATCTGCGGCATTGCGAGATACTTGTTGACCTTCGCTGTGTCCGCGTAGCTTGCATAACCTATGCAGGCATGTCCCCTTGCGCCTGATGGCTGGAGCACTGAGAAGAGTGGATTCTGCTTTGCGAATGCTGCCTGTGCGGCTGCATCGTTCTCGTTCTGCTGGAGTTCCTGTGCGAGGAGCGTGTCGCTTTCTGCAACCGGAGCGGCGTCTGCAACGACAGCCTCGTCAGTGTCTGCGAGAAGCTGTGCGAGAGTAGAGTTCGCCTCTACGAGATAGTTTTCCACCTCAGCGTTGTCGTATGTTGCCCAGAATTCGAGTGATGCAGTTCCCTGAAGAAGCTTTCTCACACGCTCAGGCTCCTTTACGCCCGGAAGCTCCACGAGGATACGTCCGCTGTTGCCGAGTTTCTGGATGTTAGGCTGGGTCACACCGAAACGGTCGATACGGTTACGGAGCACGTTGAATGAGTTCGATATTGCGCTCTCGGCCTCACTCCTGATCACCTCGATGACCAGCTCGTCTGTTGCCTCGGCAGAAATCTTGTCCCTCAATTCATATGTCGAGAAAATCCGTGCGAGCGGCATGCCGCCTGCAGTCTCTTCCCATGCCTCTGCGAAGAGGGTGATGAAGTCCTGACGTGAATTCACGCTGCGCTCCTGAGCAAGGGCGAGTGCCTGATTGAACTCCGGTACGTCGGCATTGTTGCCGGCAAGAGCTCTGACGAGATCCTTGAGCTGCACCTGAAGCATGACGTTCATACCGCCCTTCAAGTCGAGACCGAGGTTGATTGCCTTTGCCTTTACGTCCTTGTACGTGTATCCGAGGTAAATCTTCTCGGATGAGATTGAATCAAGATACCATCTGTTCTCGTCTTTTCTGATAGAGTCAAGATAGAAGGCCTTGTCTGCTTCCGCTACCTTGGCGAAAGCTGCTGTCTGCTCTGCGGCAATGGCTTTCGCCTCTGCATACTTCTCCGCCTTGTTCTCCTGGATCTGTGTCACGAGAGTGAACGATAGCTGCCAGAGAGACGCAAGAAGAAGCAGGATTGCCACAAATCTGATTGCACCTTTACTTTGCATAATAATGTATTGTTTTTAATGATTTTGTATGCGTTATTCAGGGATAGTATGGAAATTGCATTCCATACCATCCGCAAAATAGGGCACAAATTTACGATTTTTTTCTTATAAATGAAGATTCTGTAAATATTTCTTATTTTTGTGGGCTGAAATTGAGCGTGAACAAAACGATGCGAAGGGTAGAATACGTCCTTTATATGATTTTAATGGTGTTGTCGGTGTCCGGCGTGCAGCAGATGAGCGCGCAGACGGCCGATGCGGACAGTCTTGTGCGTCTGGGGGACAGTCTCAGGGAGCGCTATCGCTTCGAGGAGTCCGTCAGTGCGTACATGGACGCCATGGGCATGGAGACGGATTCCCTTCGCAGGTCTGCCATAGAGGACAGGGTCAGCCTCTCCGAGAACGGAATTGCTCTGTCGGAACTGGTATACAAGCCGGTTGTCATCGAGCGCCACAAGTTCTCCATCGACGACTTCTTCCTTTATTATCCTTTGCGCGACAGCAGCTGGAGGGCTGTCCCGAACCAGCTGGACACCGCCTCGTTCCATCCTTTGGCCAAGGCCATGTACGTGAAAGACGACGATGACGTAATATATTACAGCGCGGAGGATTCCGAGGGCGTGAGGAACATCTACAAGACGGAGCTTCAGGAAGACGGCATATGGTCCCTTCCGTCCCTTCTCAATGAACAGATGACCTCGACAAATGACGAGATATATCCTCTTGTCTCGGCGGACGGCAACTCCATGTACTTTTCCTCTGCCGGACTTTACGGTGTGGGCGGGTATGATATATATGTGTCCGTCAGGGACGAGGAGACGGGCGACTGGAGCGAGCCTTCGAACCTCGGCTTCCCGTATTCTTCCCCGGCGGACGACTTCCTCTTCCTCGACACGGAGGACGGGGTCTACACCATTTTTGCGTCAAACAGGGACTGCTCTCCGGACAGTGTGTGGGTGTATGTCCTTGAATATGAGACCATGCCCGTCAGAAAGGAGATAAGCGACCCTGACGAACTTCTGGAACTTTCGCATCTTTATCCTTCCGCCATGCTTCAGAGGATGGAGGAGTCTTCACATGTGCCGGCGGCTTCTGAGTCGGACAATCCGGACACCCAGCGCTATATGGAGCTGTCGTCAGACATACGTGACCTTCAGGATTCGCTATACCTTTATGATACCCTGTTGGCGGATGGCCGCGAGAGACTTGCCATGAGTACAAGCAATGAGGAGCAGAGTGCGGTCATGGCGGATCTCCAGAAGCTGGAAATCAGGCTTTTTGAAATCCGCAGGCAGCTTGAGGAGGCTTCCGCACAGATGGAGCAGCTGAACAACGATTTCTTCAACAGCGGAGTCATCATCGACTACGACACTCTCCTTGAGGAGGCGGAGCGCGAGGTCGTCGGCGAGGCCACGAGCTATGTGTTTGCGAAGATGAGCATGGGGACGCCGCTGGAAATGACGATTGCAGATCCGCCTCCGACATTCGACTATTCGTTCAAGGTTCTTCCTGAAGGTCAGTTTGCCGAGGATAACACCATTCCGCCGGGCGTGGTGTACCAGATACAGATATTCAACAGGTCGACTCCGGCTGCCGTCAAGGATCTCAGAGGACTCAGCCCTGTGTTCGAAGTGCGTCCGTCGAACGGTTCCTACACATACAGGGTCGGTCTGTTCAGTTCGTATAACGACGTCCTTTCGAGTCTCAACACCGTCAAGAAGGCCGGCTTCCGCACGGCTTATATCGTCGCATACATAGACGGACAGGAGGTGAAGGTATCTGCGGCAAGGGCAAAGGAGGCGGAAATCCAGAAGGCAAGGGAGGAAATGTCTTATCTTTATGAGGTGAGGGTGTATCCGGCCGGTGGAGAGATGGATCCGGTGATGCTGGAGGGTCTGGTGCAGCAGTCTTCCGGAAAGGACGTCGCACGTTCGGAGGATGAGGAAGGTCGGGCCATGTATGTCGTAGGGCCGTACACTGAGCACGCGGCGGCACAGGCTCTTGCGGATTTTGCCGGAGCTATGGGCATGGGAGAGGTCGTGCTTCATAAAATGCCGAAAACTTTGGACTGATTTCTTCCGTAAATTGATATAAATGACTATATTTGTCGAATGGGATTCATTATAACACTTATTCTCGTAGGGCTGATTCTGGTTCTTGCGGAAATTCTGATCATTCCGGGTGTCGGTATCGCCGGCATCCTTGGCCTGCTTTCTATGGGCGGCTCCTGCTTCTATGCTTTCCATGAGATGGGAAACACGGCAGGTGCGATTGTCACGGCAGTGAATGCGGTTCTGCTGGTCGCTCTCGTTGTGTGGGTTCTCCGGGCAAAGACATGGAAGAGGATGGCCTTGGATACGAACATAGATTCCAAGGCTGTAGATTCTGGAGAAGAGGCTCTCGTCGTGGGAGACCGGGGCCGGACGGTCACAAGGCTCGCACCTATGGGAACCGTGCGTTTCGGAAACAGGACGTTCGAGGCCAAGGCGCTTGAGGGCATGATCGATCAGGAGACAGAGGTGGAGATCGTGCTCATGGAGGACAATAGAATATATGTGAGGCCGTTTACACAAGACTATTAAACCAAATGATATTATGAACGCTATGCTTATCGTATGGATTGCCGTGGCCATTGTCGGCCTCGTGATCTTCCTCTGGTTCTTCCCTGTGACCCTCTGGTTCCAGGCGCTGATTTCCGGAGTCCGCATCAACCTGTTCCAGCTTGTTCTCATGCGCTGGAGAGGAGTTTCTCCGAACACCATCGTCATGGCCATGGTGACAGGTACTAAAGCCGGCCTTACACTCAATGCAAACGAACTTGAGGCACACTATCTTGCCAAGGGACATGTTCCTAAGGTCGTGAATGCTTTGATTTCTGCTGACAAAGCCAACATCTCACTCAACTTCAAGATGGCGGCTGCAATCGACCTAGCAGGTCGTGATGTCTTTGAGGCAGTGCAGATGTCGGTGAACCCTAAGGTCATCAATACTCCTCCTGTGACGGCAGTTGCAAAGGATGGTATCCAGCTCATTGCCAAGGCTCGTGTCACGGTGCGTGCAAACATCAAGCAGCTCGTCGGAGGTGCCGGTGAAGAGACTGTTCTCGCACGAGTAGGCGAGGGTATCGTGTCTTCGATCGGTTCGGCGGAAAGCCACAAGTCTGTGCTTGAGAATCCTGACAGCATTTCGAAAGTCGTTCTGAGCAAGGGTCTTGATGCAGGAACTGCCTTTGAGATTCTTTCAATCGACATTGCCGACATCGACATAGGAAAGAATATCGGTGCAGTGCTTCAGATGGACCAGGCGGAAGCCGACAAGAACATCGCCCAGGCCCGCGCAGAGGAACGTCGTGCAATGGCGGTTGCCCTGGAGCAGGAAATGAAGGCGAAGGCGCAGGAGGCCCGTGCCCGCGTGATCGAAGCAGAGGCAGAAGTGCCGCTCGCAATGGCGGAAGCCTTCCGCAACGGACATCTCGGCATCATGGACTACTACCGTATGAAGAACATGCAGGCAGATACCGAAATGCGCGAAAACATCGCCAAGCAGTAATTCTGCCCGTGCACCCAACAGCTTGAATAGCAGTATTTTATATGAATTAAGGTCGGTGATTTTACCGACCTTGATTCTTGTAAGTGGCTGAATGATATTATTTTAGGCGTTTTGTAGATGGCGGAGATGCAAGGTGCAGAAACTTCATGATCTGAGTATATGAAGCAGAAGTGGCTGTTTTAAGGAGATTCATATATCTTCTCTTCATGTCTTCCGGCAGAGTTATCACGTCATGCATGTCTTCCTGTCCTTTTCTTTTGAGGTGCGTCATCATCTCTCTGTATGGAACGTCACTTTTGCAGTAGTGCTTTTCGGCAATTTCATATTCACTGCCCGTGTTTGAATTCACTGCTGTCACCATCTTGTCGTAAGAGCCGTAATAGCTTATCAGCTCCTGACTTTCAAAGGGAAAATACAGATTGATTATATGGTCGGTCAGGCGGTTTCTGCTGTCAGCCGGCATGCCTTTCATGATGTTTTCCAGAAATCTGTGATTCAAATGCCTTCCGGCCCGAAATGCTTGTCCGATTGTATCTGCCGCCCGTTTGAAGCGTCTGCCTTTTTCACATTCCGCTCCCATCTTCTTGTCAGGGGAGTAATATGCCAGGAAATTCCATTTGTAGTCTTCTGCATTTCTGCAAAGCTGTTTCTCAACAGGATTGTTGAAAAGATACGCTATTGCAGAACGTATCTTCTTGTTGTCCAGCTTCATGGCACTGCCGTACGCCTTTTCGAATAACGGTCCCTTCCTTCCCGTCCGGGCATTGAACCCCCTCACGAACTGAGATGTATAAGCCGAAACGAACCGGCTCAGATGCATGACGCTTTCTGCAGAAACAAGCAGGTGGATATGGTCAATCATCAGACATGCTGCAAGCAGCCGTATTCCATGTTTGCGAGCCTGCACAGAAATGATGGTGTACAAGACAATGAAATCCTCCGTGGAATAGAAAATGTTGAATCCGGAAACTGTCCTCTGATAAACATGCATAACGCCGTTTGCACTGAACTTTCTTTTCATGCCAAATCAATTTTAGTTTTTCGTAAATTTATGGCCATGCCGCATCGGAATGCATAAAAAAGAGAAAAATGTGACGAACCGCCTTAAAATGTGACGAAAATCAACCCTTGTCAACATATGTCTTCCGGGTGTTTCTTAATAGGAATAGGGCGTCTTCTTTTTTTATCGTGCACTTAAATGTTTGAATATCAATTGGTTATAATATTTAGGATAGGTTTAAATACCGACCTTAAATGTCATAAAGTGCTTATTGATAAATCCTTAGGTGATTTTCTGAATATGAGGCATATGATGCAAAATGGCCGGTATGCTGACCAATTTCAAGTTTTATTTGGTAAATCATCAAAATTATTTATATCTTTGCAGTCCCGTTTGGTGAAACGGAACAGTTTAGGTGAGATGGGTGAGTGGCTTAAACCACCAGTTTGCTAAACTGACGTACGGGATTACTGTACCGGGGGTTCGAATCCCCCTCTCACCGCAGAAGCAAAAGGAAAAGGACGCGAAAGTTTACTTTCAGCGTCCTTTTCCTTTTGCTTCTGCTCTGCCCCGCGCAGCGGGCAGGGATGTGCGAACGCAGTGCAAAACCCGGATGATATATTGATTACTTGTGAACACTTATGCCAGCTTCAGGGTGAGGGCGATGAAGTCTTCTACGCTGAGGCGTTCGGGGCGGAGGTCAAAGACGGGAGCGGAGGTGAAGTCGGCCAACTGGTCTTCTGTCCAGTTCTCGCGGTCGGCTTTGGCACGGATCAGGGGTTTGAGGGAGTTTCTCAAAGTCTTGCGGCGCTGGTTGAAGCCGGTCTTGACGACGGTCTTGAACAGGGCCTCGTCACAGCCGAGGTCGGTGCGTGAGCTGCGTATGAGCCTGATTACAGCCGATTTCACCTTAGGCGGCGGATTGAAGGCGCCTTCTCCCACAGTGAAGAGGTATTCTATGTCGTACCAGGCCTGCAGAAGGACGGAAAGTATGCCGTATGTCTTTGTGCCCGGTTTTTCGGCGATACGCTCGGCGACCTCCTTCTGTATCATGCAGACCACCTGCGGCACCTGCTCCTTGTATTCCAGAATCTTGAAGAAGATCTGCGATGAGATGTTGTACGGGAAGTTTCCGATGACGCAGAATCTGCCCGGAAAGAATCTTTCGAGCTTGAGCTTCAGGAAGTCTGCCTCGATCAGTCTGCCGTTTACCTGCGGGAAGTGAACCAGCAGATAATCAACGGATTCGGTGTCTATTTCCACCATTCTGAGGTCCACGTCCGGCCTCTGCAGAAGATACTGCGTGAGCACGCCCATGCCGGGGCCCACCTCCAATGTCGGCATCGGCCCGTCCTGCTTCTGTACGTCCTGTGCTTCGGTGCTTTCCGCTTGTGGACACGGTACGATAAGTGCCTCCGCAATCCTCTGCGCAATAGACAGATCTGTCAAAAAGTGCTGGCCCAAGGCCTTCTTTGCTCTGACTTCCATATATATAGATTCAAAATTTCTGCAAATATACGAATTATATTGTTCCTGCTTTATCTTGTGCCCATCCATATGAAGAGCATTCCGGCGAGGATGAGGGCGAGGTCAAGCACTTTGGCCCTGAGGTTCCTTTCCTTGAATATGAGCACTCCGCAGATGAACGAGATTATGACTGAGCTTCGGCGTACCAGTGAAACGACGGAAATCATGGACTCAGGGTCGTTCAGGCATGTGAAATATGCAAAGTCGCCGATGCAGATGAATATGGATATGAGCGGAATTGCACGGATCCAGTGGAACGGCGTGGTCTTGTGACGGGACGGCCACCAGACGAGGGCGCATATGGCCGTCATGATGATCATCTGGTAGAAGTTGAACCAGCTCTGGACGAACATCGGGCTGAGCGACTTCATTATATGCTTGTCGTACAGTCCGCTCATGGCTCCCAGCAGAGTCGCCGCCGCAACGCACCAGATCCACTTGTTGCTTTTGAAGTCGATGTTCTCCTTCTTGCTGGAGCGGCTCATCAGGAATATGGACAGGATGGCCAGCAGCACGCCGATCCACTGGCAGAGATTGAGGCGCTCTCCGAAAAGCAGCATGGCGCCGACAAGCACAATGACGGGGCGCGTGGCGTTGATCGGCCCGACAATCGTCAACGGCAGGTGCTTCAGGCCGAAATAGCCGCAGATCCAGGATGAAAGCACGATGAAGGCCTTCAGCACGACCATGAGGTGGGCCCACAGCTCAGGATGCGTAAAATGCAACTCTCTGATTCCGAGGTTATTATCGAAACTGCGTGCCGCCAAAGGGGAGCACGCGGTTTCTGCAAGGGCTTGTGAGTCAATCGGTTGCATTTTGCGCTGCACGCTGCTGAATGCGGCCGTGTCCAGAAATGTGCCGCTGAACCAGCCGAAACCTCCGATGTAGTCCAGCAGGAAGGGGAGAATATGAGGGTAGAGAACACCGTGTTGAGCAGCAGGACCGGAAGGACGGCGTTGTCCTTCAGGGATGCCTTTTTGGCGGTGTCGTAGAATCCGAGAAACGTCGCAGAGACAAAAGCAAGCACTAACCACATACGCTATATGTTGATTTGGGGCTGCAATGTTAGGCGTAATCTGCCAATATTCCAATTTATTTGATTAATTTTGTCAGATTTTAGTGGGAATGGGATCCTCACGCCTCTTTTGAGGCTCAGGATGACGTGCGAGATTTTGGGGCACGGTGACGTGCGGCGCTCGGTATAAGGGTAAAATATAAATACGATATATATGTACAGAACACACACCTGCGGAGAACTCCGCATTGAAAATGCCGGTCAGACCGTTACGTTGGCCGGATGGGTACAGAAGTCAAGAAAGCTCGGCGGCATGACGTTCATCGATCTCCGTGACCGTTACGGCATCACGCAGCTCGTTGTGGACGCCCATGCAGAGGCGGCGCTGCAGGAGACTGCGGCATCCCTCGGACGTGAATGGGTGCTTCAGGTGACGGGAGAGGTCATAGAGCGCCAGAGCAAGAACCCGAAGATGCCGACGGGCGACATCGAGATAAGTCTCAAGGAGATAAACGTTCTCAACAAGGCGAATACACCTCCGTTCACGATCGAGGATGAGAGCGACGGCGGCGAGGAGCTTCGTGCGAAGTACCGCTATCTCGACCTGCGCCGCGGACCGCTCCAGAGGGCTCTCAAGATCCGCCATCAGATAGCACACGAGGTGCGTAACTATCTCGACAGCCAGAACTTCCTGGAGATCGAGACTCCGTATCTCATCAAGTCCACTCCGGAGGGAGCGCGCGACTTTGTGGTGCCGTCACGTATGAATCCGGGCCAGTTCTATGCCCTTCCGCAGTCTCCGCAGACGTTCAAGCAGCTTCTTATGGTGGCAGGCTACGACCGTTATTTCCAGATTGTGCGCTGCTTCCGCGATGAGGACCTGCGTGCAGACCGTCAGCCTGAGTTCACCCAGATCGACTGCGAGATGTCGTTCGTGGAGCAGGAGGATGTGCTCAACACGTTCGAGGGCATGATGAGGACGCTCTTCAAGAATGTCCTGAATGTGGAGATCGCCGAGCGTATCCCTCGCATGAGCTGGTACGACGCCATGGATTTCTACGGAAGCGACAAGCCGGACATCCGTTTCGGAATGAAGATCAATGAGATAACCGACCTCGTGAAGGGTTACGGCTTCTCCGTATTCGACGGTGTGGACTATATCGGCGCAATCAATGTAGAGGGTGCGGCGTCATATACGCGCAAGCAGATCGACGAACTTACAGAGTGGGTGAAGAGGCCGCAGGTGGGCGCCAAGGGCCTTGTATATATAAAGATCAACGAGGACGGCAGCATCAAGTCTTCAATCGACAAGTTTTACACTCCGGAGCAGCTTCAGGCCGTGGCGGACCGTCTTGGCGCGAAGAAGGGCGACATGATGCTCGTGCTCTGCGGTGCCAGAAGGAAGACACAGACCATGCTCGGAGTGCTGCGTATCGAGATGGGCAACAGGCTCGGCCTGCGCGATCCGTACAACTTCGCTCCGCTCTGGGTGGTGGACTTCCCGCTTCTCGAATGGGATGATGAAACGCAGCGCTTCTATGCAATGCACCATCCGTTCACAGCTCCTAAGCCGGAACATCTCGACCTCTTCTACAGCGATAAAAAGGAGGATCTCGAGAGGGTGTGCGCAAATGCATACGACTTCGTGCTCAACGGCACGGAGCTCGGCGGAGGTTCGGTCCGAATCCACGAGGCGTCAATGCAGCAGCGTATGTTCGAGGTGCTTGGCATCAGCAAGGAGGATGCTGAATACAAGTTCGGCTTCATCATCAACGCATTCAAGTTCGGCGCACCGCCGCACGGAGGTCTCGCCTTCGGTTTCGACCGTGTCTGCGCCCTCTTCGGCGGTCAGGAGACAATCCGTGACTATATCGCATTCCCTAAGAACAACCAGGGCCGCGACGTGATGATAGACTCTCCTTCATACATCGACCAGGAGCAGCTGGACGAGCTTTTCCTCAACTCGACGGCCGAGCGTAAGGAATAGCCAGACGGCCGGGAGCGCCTTCTGCCAGGCCCGGCCTGCGGTCAGGGCATCCCGAGCAGAAACACAGCTATATTGCGCGTGATACCATCGGATTCCGGGGTATCACGCGCATTCTGTATGGAAAAGTGCGCGGGATGCGTTAACAAATCCGTGGATTGTGCGTCAATAATGATGAGCGCTCGTAAACTTTTAAGGAAAAACGGATATGAAAAGAATTATGATTATATTGGCGGCATCCCTGTTGATGTTTGCTGATGTCGCGGCGGCAGGCCGGGGCGTGAATACCGGCTCCGTGACAAGCCTTGTCAGGACATACAGGCTCGAAGAAGGGTTTGATGTGGTGTCTGTGGGCAGGTTGGGGCTCGGATTGGCGAAACTTGTGGCAAATGCGTCCGTGGAGACTGAAGATGAAAAGGCTGCCCTATCGCTCATCGACCACCTCAATAAAATCATAGTGGTGCATTATGAGGGGGCACAGGAAAAGAAACGGGAGAAGTTCGATGCAGAGCTTGCAAGGCTGCTTTCCAGAGCGGAAAAGATTCTTGAGGTCAAGGATGAAGGCGACACCGTGAACATATATGGGACGTCGGACGGCGCCGGTGATGACGTGAGCGATCTGATGATATATGTCCCGGGAGAGTGTACGCTTGTGTGTCTTTTCGGAAAAATAAGTGCAGAAAAAATAGGAGACCTTATCGAGATTACGGCTGAATAGATGGTTGATTTCAAGGAAATATGGATTCCGTTTGCGGAGCGGTTCTATCGTGTGGCTTTTCATCTGCTTGAGGATGAGGCCGATGCGGAGGATGCTGTGCAGGAACTGTACCTGAAGCTATGGACATCGCGGGATTCGCTGTCCGACATCAGGACTCCGCTGGCATATGGGATCACACTTCTGAAGAACATCTGCATTGACAAGGTAAGGCGAAGAGGCCTCAGGCGGGCCGAGCCGTTGGACGCCGGGCAGGCGGAGCGGACTCATCTTTCGGAAGCGCCTCCGGACAGGCGGGCAGTTCTCAGGGATATGCTGAAGCGGCTGCTTGAGGAAATGGAGAAGCTCCCCGGCAAGCAGGCCGAAGTGCTGAAGATGAGGGCGCTGGAAGGACTTGAATACAAGGAGATATCGCAACGGACAGGGCTTTCCGGAGTGCATGTGAGAGTGCTTGTGAGCATGGCAAGGAAGACATTGAAAAACGCTTTGGATTATGAAGACGATAAAGGAAATTGAAAATATGACCATAACGGAGCTGGAAAAGCTTTCGCAGGACGAGGGCATAACGGTTCCGGAGGGCTTCGGAAGAAGCCTGGAGGAAACTGTGAATCTGCAGTGCAGGGTGGAGGCCCTGACGTCGGAGGAATCGCAGCCGAAGCGCCGGATGCCTTTGGTGTGGATGAGTGTCGCGGCATCTGTGGCAGTGATTGCAGGGGTAGGATTCGGAATCGTGCGTCACGAAAGCGCACCGAAAGACACGTTCAGCGATCCTTATCTGGCATATGCTGAAGTGGAAAAGGCGTTCACAAAGATGTCGGACGGCATGAAGAAGGGTATGGCAATGGCAGAGGAATCACAGGCGGTTGTGGGAAAGGCCTCTGCGGTGCTTGAACGTCAGGAAATCCTCAGGCTTCGCTCAGAATGACATCGGTCCCCGGTATGACCATGAATCCAGAATACATCGTTTACAAACAGTTATATCATGAAAAAGTTATATTTTATCGCAATATTGCTTCTCGCTGCAATAGGAGCATATGCGCAGGATGGCAAGAACATCTATAACAGATATTCCGACAGCAAGGGTGTGTCGGCAGTCTACATTTCTCCGGCCATGTTCAGGCTTATCGGAAAGATTCCGGAGCTGAACGTCGAAAGCGAAGGCGGAAATGTGGATCTGGCACCGCTTATACGTACGCTGGACGGTTTCTATATGCTTGACATATCGGAGAAGGCCATTATCGATGAAGTGGCTTCTCAGGTGGACCAGATGGTGAAGAAGGGCCGTTATGAAATCCTGATGGAAGTGAAGGATGAAGGAGAAAACGTCCGGATGTATACGGTCGGCAACGACAAGACGATAGAAAGCCTCGTATTCATAGCCAAAGACGACGCGTCAGTCCAGTTCATCTGCATCGACGGCACCATGAGCCGCTCAGATGTCGAAAACCTTATAGCCCAATATGTTGCAGAATAAAATGCCGTTCCTATCATGCTGCTGATGGCATCGCACAGCTCTGGCATTTTGTGGACGGCCAACCGGGGAAATCCTGCATGAACGCATTCTTTGCGGGAGTCTAATATACGACGATCAGATTCGGAACGGATCTTTCTCCGTCATGATCGAATTTCCTGTTGTCGTAAGGATGATTGATGACCCCGGTCTGTGCTGTCCACAATGTGGTCGAGCCTCCGCCGTCAAGGTTGATGGCGTCCGTCATGCCGAGCAGATGGCATACATGTGCTGTTTCATATATGCTTGTACCATCTGCCTGCCCTTTGAAGCGGCCGTCTATCACGACCAGGTAAGCATATCCCTTGTCATCAGTACCGAAGGCTGCGCGCGGATGTCTTTTGTCATAGAACTGCGCAGAAGAGTATTGTGTCCTGACATTCGCTCTGTCCGTCTTGTCTCCCATCAGAAGCGGAACAACGATTTCTCCGTCAAGAATCAGAAGTGGCCCGGATGCCAGCGAAGAACGCCACTTTGCGTCCACTTCATCGTAGAGCGTAGTATCTTGTGCCTGCTTAATCATTACCTTGCGGCCATTTTTGTCCTTGAATCCCATCAGAGCATCCACCCGGTAGAGTTCTGTCGGATCAGTGTATCCCAATATCTCTCCGTCTTTCTTGAAACGGACAGAAGGAATTCTCTCCTTTACGTGGAAATAACCCGCATTCAGAGCGAACCGTGCACCGACTTCTTTCCCGATTTCGCTTGGCTTTCCGGCCTGATCCTCAGGTCTGTGGAGAATCTCAGTCCTGTACCTGCGCAGAGGATATCTGACCACACATATGCTTTGAGTCGAATTGAACATCGGAATCCGGGCGTACATTGCCACAGCACCCTTGCCAAGCTCTGTAACTGACCATTCTGCATTTGCGAATGCGACGGAATCGATTTTGGAGTTGTCTGCTTGAGGAATCTGTGCCCATGCAAGCGGCATTGACACAAGAAAAGAGATTGCAATCAGGATGTATTTCATATCTTTCGAAACTGGTCTGGAAACGAAAACTTCAGCAGTATTGCTTGCGGAAGAAAATTTCGAAGACGGGGTCTGATATATAGATTCCGTCTTTTCTTATTTCTATAAGCTCCTTGTCCTGCAATGCTTTCTTCAATGTCGTGACATTAGATTTTGTCCCGAGACGGTAGTCTTCCAGTATTGAAGCGGAGCCGAAATCATTGTGTATGCCGCTGCAGACGGCTCTCAGAAAGTTCATCTGATAAGCGGACAGTCCATTGATCTGTTGGATGAACAGGCCGGAGCACTGGGCCATAAGCTCTTCAAACGCTGTTTCTATAATGTTGTCCGTAACTTCTTTTTCCGTATTGACATAGACATTCCAAGCAAACTGCTGGACGTATGAAGAATAGTTGTCTACGGTAGCGCAGATTTTCAATGCACCTTCCCGGGATATGGATTTCCCATTTGCATTGAATCGGGCTACGATATAATCAATCCAGTCTTCAGTCGGAATCTTATCCAATGTTACCATGTCTCCAAACTGATAGAACGGCATTCTCTTGTTCTGGAAAATATTCTCCATCATGTGTTTCTTGCTTCCATAAAAACAGAATGACACATTTCTGAAATGCTGCCATACCGACCGAAGCCGTTTCTGTACTGACAGGGAATCAGGAAATTCACCTATCTGCTGGAATTCGTCTATACATACGATAATGTGCATTCCTCGTTTAGTGGCAATTTTCTCAGGCAGAGACAGAATCTCGTCTGGAGAAATGTCCTTGGGAGCAAGCCCCAGAGATATGGAATAATCCGTTACCGAATCCGGGCTGATTGAAATCTTCGGAATGATTCTTCCCAAGAATTCCTTTGCGGATTCAATTGCCTGTTCTACTTTAGAAGATGTCTGCCTGATGACTTCCGAACAGAATGTGTTATAGAAGTCATATTCACTGCGACAATCGTAAATATCCATTCTGATGGTCTTGATGTCCTGCCTTTCAATGGATTCGCATACTTTGTTTATAAGAGATGTCTTTCCCATGCGCCGAGGCGATATGAGTATGGTGTTTATACCGCCCTCGAAATTACTTCTTATACGCCTTGTTTCCCTGATTCTGTCGGTAAAATTATCCCCGGAAACGGCCATTCCATAAACAAATGTCTTTTCCATAATCTCTTGAATTTGGAGCAAATATAGCAAAAAATCTTCCGGTACACAAACTTGTGGACCACAAAGTTGTGTACCGGAGTTTTTGTGGATCAGCGGTGCCTATCTGTATTCGAAATATTCGAAACGGGCGGTTGTTCTGGCTTCGGATTGGGCCCAAAGGCCTATCATTATGCCGGTGAAGCCGGCGACCGTCTCGCTGCTGAGGTAGCGCGTGTGATTGAGGCCGAGCTGTTTGAAGTCCTTGCCGTCGGTCGAATACCAGAGACGGTAGAATTCCGGTTCGCCGGTAATCCGAAGCCATACTTTTCCGCTGCCGACCGGGGTTTCCTCGATGTGGTTGAGGACGCCCATCGCATAGCGTACGGCGATGCTGTTCTTTCCACCCTTACGTGTAAGGTAGATGTCGTAGTGTGAGCCGGAGTCCATGAATACCGTTATGCCGGCCTTATCGCCGCTGCGTCCTTTCTGAAGACTTACGCAAGTTTCAGCGGTGAAGTCTATGTCCTGCTGGCGGAATCCGACGAATGTCGGCGAGGCAGATGTCTCGTTAAGGTCGGCCGCTGTTCCGGTGAGCATGAGGGCTCCGTCGCGGACTTCGTATCTGTCGGTTTCAGGATTACGTATCCATGACCATTCAGGGCCCAATCCCGCAGCAGCCATTGTCGCGGATGGGTGAGCAGGAACAGCCGCGGACTCGAATTCATTTCTGGCAGGACGCTTCGGGAACGGCTTCTGAGGCAGAGTCGGCACATCCATCTGCAATGCGATGTCGCCGCTTCCGTTCACCACCGGCCATGCTCCTTTGTCCCAGCGCACCGGCGCAAGGAACGTTTCACGTCCCATCAGGTGGTGGTTGCCGCCCTGTGTGCGGAATCCGAGGCAGACAAGCCACCATGATCCGTCGTGTGCCTGAATTATATCAGCATGTCCGGTACCTTGTATCTGATTGCCCTGGGTTGCCTGCTTGAAGTGGGTGAGGATAGGATTATGCGGCGCTCCGATGTACGGCCCGCCCACATTGCGGCTGCGGGCAATGGTGACGCCGTGTCCGAACTCCGTACCTCCCTCGGCGATAAGCAGATAGTACCAGCCGTCCTTCTTGTAGATGTGCGGCGCTTCAGGGTAACGTCCTCCTGTTCCGTACCATATCATCTTCGGCTCCGTGAGCTTCTCTCCGGTATCCGGATTGATTTCGCAGAAGATGATGCCGTCGTTGCCCGAACCTGAGTAGTAGCACTTTCCGTCTTCGTCCCAGAACAGGTCCGGATCGATGCCGGGCATATCTACCCATATCGGGTCGGACCAACCGGAGCGCGGATCCTCAGCCGTCACGATGAAGTTTCCTTTTGAAGATGTGTTTGTCGTAATCATGTAGAACCTTCCGTTGTGGTGACGGATGGTCGGAGCATAGATTCCGCCCCATGAACGGGCATCCGGAAGTGCCAGCTGGGATTCGCGGTCAAGGACATGTCCGATCTGCTCCCAGTTCACGAGATCCTTACTGTGGTAGAGCGGGACTCCCGGAAAGTAATGGAAGCTGCTGGTGACCAGATAGTAGTCATCCCCGGCCCGGCATACGCTCGGATCAGGATTGAATCCCGGAATGATAGGGTTGGTGTAGCCCTGAGCGAATGAAAGGGCAGTCACGAAAAGTGTCGCAGCTGCTGTGATATACCGTTTCATGGTGTGTTTTGTAAATAATTGGTAGCCAGTTCTTTCTGTAAAGTGCGTGCCGCCGATGGGGAGCACGCAGTTTCTGTAAGTGATTGAATTGCTGTGGTTTGCATTTTACGGGCCTCGTTGCTTATGGGCGTGGAGAGAGGCGTTCGATGATTTCGAGGCACATCCGGCCGTTGTGGTAAGGGCATTTCCAGAAGCCGGCCTTGTCATCCTTGCGGTTGGCTGTGCCGTCCGCGCGCAGACTCCAGAACCATTCGCCGTTGGTCTTGTCGATTATATTTGCCTTTATGAATTCCCAGCACATGAGCGCATTCTCCAGTCCTTCCTGCGAGCTGAAGTGATGCCACAGGTTGAAGTTACCGACGACGGTTTCCGCCTGTACCCACCAGTGGCGGTCTGCGTCCGTCTCCACGCTGCGAGTACCGTCCACCGCCTTATGCCCGACACTTTCGTATATCATTCCACCTTCTGCGGTGAAGCCTTCCGAAGCGGCCTTTGCCACTGCCGGCACAAGCGCTTCTACCCGTGCTGTCACCTCGGGCTTCCCGAGAACGAGAGCCGCCTCGTGCAGCAGCCACGAAGCCTCGATGTCGTGGCCGTATGAAACGATGTCGTAGTTGCAGTTCCAGTCATCGTCGAAGAACAGGTGAAGATGGCCGTCAAGGCCGAGAATACGGCCTGTGAATATGTTTATGAGTCCTTCGAGACGCTCCTCTAAAAGCTTGTCCTTCCAGACGCGGTACAGACATGTATATGCCTCAAGCACATGAAGATGCGTGTTCATGGTCTTGCTTTCGTTGGCGTCCTTGTCGCTCAGACGCATGTCCTCAATCGGGCTCCAGTCGCGGTTAAAAGCTTCAAAATATCCGTCCTTTTCGGTGTCGAAACTGTGTTCCTCAATCGAATGGAACAGCTTTACGGCATACTCCAGGGCCTCTTCATCTCCGTATGCCCTGTACAGTTCTGCCAGTCCGTATATCGCGAAACCGATTGCGTATATCTGTTTCTTGGTGTCGAGCGGGGTGCCGTCCGGACGAAGAGACCAGTACGTACCGCCGTATTCCGGATCATAGAACTTGTCGATTATCAGGCGTTTTGCCTTCATGGCAACGTCTATATACCCCTGTGCTTCTTCTTGTGAAGCCTTGCAGGCATCGGCCTCGCCGTAAAGCACCCTGTATGCAGAGGCGAACGTCCAAAGGAGACGGGCCGTCATTATGCCTCCGACAGGCGCATCTTCATCTGCTTCTTCAGTGCCGCTGATGCGTCCGAGGAGGATGCCCGATGGACGGATCATCTTTGTTGCCCAATAAGGCAGAATATTTTCTGTCAATTCTTTGCGAACTTGAGTTGCAAGTGCTTTGGCGGCAAAAATCTCTGCCGGTGTCTTCTGTGTCTGCTCCATGTCCGCAAATATAACGAAAACTTCCGAACGCTCACTGTTTAAAGATAAAAGCCGCAGGAATGTGGGAAAATATGTTAAAATAGTATCAGTTTGCGTAAAAGTTATTATATTTGCCATCTGTAAATGATTTCGTCCAGAGGTCGGGATTCGAGGATAGGGTAACATGGATGGAGAAAGTGCGATGGAAAAAACTTTAGCTGTGCTATGGGAAAGGTACTGACTGAAATCACTCCGCTTTCGGAGAAGGACTGCTTCCACATCGTGGAACGCCACAAGACGGAATTCACGTATCCGCTGCATCAGCATAAGGAATACGAGCTGAACTTCATAGAGCATGGTTCCGGAGTGCGGCGGATCGTGGGCGACAGTGTCGAGGAAATCGGTGATTACGACCTCGTCCTCATCGGTGCGGAAGACCTTGAGCACGTATGGGAACAGGGTAGATGCAACTCAAAGGATATCAGGGAGATAACTATTCAGTTCTCCACCGACTTATTTAACGGTGAGCTGCTGTCGAAGAACCAGTTCGCATCCATCAAGCGCATGCTTCGCCGTGCGGATCACGGCCTGTCCTTTCCTCTGGCGTCGATAATGAAGGTGTACTCCACCCTTGACACCCTTGCCGCCGAGCAGGAACGTTTCGTCCAGTTCCTGAAATTCCTGTACATCCTATATGAACTTTCTGTTTCGGACGAGGCCAGAGTGCTGGCTTCCAGCTCGTTTGCCCACACGTCCCGCAGCACGGAAAGCCGCAGGGTGCAGAAGGTGAAGCAGTATATCAACGACCATTACGCCGAGCCGCTGACGCTTGCCGGGCTGGCGGATCTTGTGGGCATGAGCCCCGTTGCCTTCAGCCGCTTTTTCCGCATGAGGACTGGGCGCACGCTGTCCGACTATATCGTCGATATCCGTCTCGGCTATGCCGCCCGTATGCTTGTGGATTCTACGAAAAACATCTCCGAGGTGTGCTATGAATGCGGCTTCAACAACCTCTCGAACTTCAATCGCACGTTCAAGGCGAAAAGGGGCTATACGCCGCGTGATTTCAGGGCGATGTACAAGAAGAACAAGGTGATAGTTTAAATCATATCATAATCGGATAAAATTGTATTTGTTTAGCTTCTACGCGCGAGTTATCTTTGCAAAATCAAAGGTAATAGCGCTAAGACTAAATGAAATTCAACAGGATTATCAACGTCCTGACATGTGCCGCAGCGGCTCTGCTGTGCTCCTGTCAGGCATCTGAGCCGTCTTTCGTGAAAGTGGAGGACGGACAGTTCGTATCTGATGATTACCCGTCTTATTATGTGGGAACGAACTTCTGGTACGGTGCGATTCTTGGCAGCGAAGGAGTCGGCGGTGACAGGGAACGCCTTGAGGCTGAGCTTGATACGCTCAAGGCGCTTGGTCTGGTGAACCTCCGCGTGCTTGTGGGGGGAGATGGTCCGGACGGCATTCCTACAAGGGTGATGCCGACGCTTCAGAAGGAGCCGGGAGTGTATAATGACACGATTTTCCGCGGTCTGGACTACCTGCTTGCGGAAATGGCGGAGCGTGGCATGAAGGCGGTGCTCTATCTCAACAATTCGTGGGAATGGTCCGGCGGTTACGGAATGTATCTCGAGTGGGCAGGGGCCGGAAAATCGCTCATTCCGGCTGAGGTCGGATATCCGGCATATTGCGAATCCGTTTCAAGGTTCGTCACGAATGAGAAGGCGAAAGAGCTGTTTGCAGATCATGTCAGACATGTCGTGAGCCGTACGAATACTGTGACAGGAAAGCCGTACAAGGACGATCCTGCCATTTTCTCATGGCAGATCGGTAACGAACCACGCTGCTTCAGGGAAGATGCCGAAGGTCAGCAGGCATTTGCAGACTGGATGTGGTCGACTGCCGCTCTCATAAAATCCATAGACCCGAACCATATGGTCTCTTCCGGAAGTGAGGGAAAATGGGGCTGTGAAGGCAGTCTGGACCTTTTCGAGAAGATACATTCATGCCCGGACATCGACTATATGAACATACACATATGGCCGTATAACTGGAGCTGGGTGCGTGAAAATACGCTCAGAACGAATCTCTGTCAGGCAATAGCCAATACGGATGAATACATCGACGAACATATAGAAATCGCCAGGAAATACGGTAAGCCTGTCGTGCTGGAGGAATTCGGCTTTCCGCGTGATGACTTCAGATTTGCACAGGGCACACCGACGACGGCACGTGACGAGTATTACAGCCATGTCTTCGGTCGCATAGCGGACTCAGCTAAGGAAGGCGGCCTGTTCGCAGGACTGAACTTCTGGGGTTGGGGAGGCCTTGCAGGCCAGTCCGAGACGGACATATACTGGCAGCCGGGCGACGATTACTGCGGTGATCCGGCTCAGGAGCAGCAGGGACTGAATTCTGTTTATGCCTGCGACACGACCACATTGAAGGTGATCAGGGATGCCGCACAGGCCATTGCAGAGGCTTCGAAGCCGAATGCGTGGATAGTCGTGGACAAGACATGCGGAATGTACAGCGGCAAGGGGCCGCACACCGTAGAGGCCGGACTGAATGCACACAACAATATCATCAATGCCCTCGAAAGCGGCCGCTGCACTCTAGAGCTCGAAGTGTCGACAGACTTCGGCCAGCCTGAAAGGACATATAGGCCGCATGTCCTGAACTTCCGCAAGGGCGGGGCGGACATGAGTTTTGACATAAATCTCGCCCCGGGCTTCCACAAGGCTGTCCTTTATCTCGTATCGAAGGAAGACGGCACAAAGATGGAGATCACGTGCAGCAATCTGGGCTGCGATCCGGAAAAGATTGCCTCGCCGCAGGACAAGCAGCCGGATTTCGATGCATTCTGGGAGCAGACGCTCGCACAGCTCGCTGCAACGGCTCCGGAATACAGGCTGACGAAAATCGAAGAGCATTCGAACGACATCCGCGCATCCTATCGCGTGGACATGAAGTCGCTCGGCGGCGAACCGGTCAGCGGCCTGCTCGTGATGCCTGTCAAGGAGGGAAAATATCCCGTGATGCTTAACTATCTCGGTTACAGCAGCGTGCCGTGGCAGCCGGATCCTTCTGACAATCCGCAGATGATAGAGTTCTTCCTCTGCGTCCGCAATCAGGCCTACAACCGTCTGCCTGACGAGAAGGACGACTGGTGCACAAGAGGAATAGAATCAAAGGATACATATTATTATAGAGGAGCTTTCGCTGATGCTGTCCGTGCCGTGGATTTCGTATGCTCGCTCGACAAGGCGGACAGAAGCCGCATCTTCGCTCAGGGTGAAAGCCAAGGAGGCGCACTGACATTGGTGGCCGCTTCGCTTGACAGCCGCATCAAGGCCATCGCTCCGTCGGCACCGTTCCTCAACGATTATAAGGACTACTTCCGCCTTGCAGGCTGGCCTGGCGGACCGATTAGGAAGGCAGCAGGGGAAAAGGGTATTTCGGAAGAGGATATGTACGTGACACTCAGCTACTTCGATGTAAAGAACTTTACCGACAGGATAGAATGTCCTGTGCTCATGGCCATCGGCTTGCAGGATCCGGTCTGTCCACCTCATACGAACTTCGCCGGCTACAACCATATAAAGGCTGAAAAGTCGTGGATCTGCTACCCGTTTGCCGGCCACAACGTGTGGGAGCAGCCGGGCTGGCCGAAAGCGAAGGATGAATTCTTCAAAAGCAGAATGTAACAACAAGTTATACAATTATTAACACTAAATTCAGTAACATGAAAAGTAAACTATTTACTTGCTTGGCGATGCTCTTTCTGAGCTTCTCGCTCATGGCACAGACCAAGACCATCAGCGGAACAGTCGTTGATGAGGTCGGTCCTGTCATCGGTGCGAGCGTCATTGAAAAGGGTACCACAAACGGTGCCGTTACAGATCTGGATGGAAAATGGACCCTCAATGTTCATACGGGGGGGGCAATCGTCATTTCATCCATAGGTTACAAGGATGTGGAGATCGTTGTAGGCAGCCAGAACGTCTATAACGTCACTCTGCAGGAGGACAGGCAGCTTCTCGACGAAGTGGTGGTCGTAGGTTACGGTACCATGAAGAGAAGCGACCTTTCGGGAGCTTCTGTATCAATGGGCGAGGAATCCCTCAAAGGTTCGATCGTGACATCGCTCGACCAGACTCTTCAGGGCCGTGCTGCCGGTGTCACAGCCGTGACCACATCCGGTGCTCCGGGTTCATCATCATCTATCCGTGTCCGTGGACAGGCTACAATCAATGCTAATGCTGAGCCTCTCTATGTGATTGACGGCGTGATTGTCCAGGGTGGCGGAAACTCAGGTGCAGACTTCGGTCTCGGTGATGCCCTCGGAAACGGTAAGGTCTCTACAATCTCACCTCTCTCTACCATCAACCCTGCCGACATCGTAAGTATGGAGATCCTCAAGGATGCTTCAGCGACAGCGATCTACGGAGCTCAGGGAGCGAACGGAGTAGTACTCATCACCACCAAGCGTGGTAAGGAGGGTCAGGCAAAGATATCATATGATGGAATGTTTGCAGTTTCTCAGCAGACAAAGCGTCTTGATATGATGAACCTGCGTCAGTATGCCGAGTTCTATAACGACCTTGCAACCGTAGGTGAAATGGCGGATCCAAGCGAGGTCTATTCGGATCCGTCGATTCTCGGAGCCGGAACAGACTGGCAGGATGCAATTTTCCGTACGGCCTATCAGCATCAGCACCAGCTTTCGGTCCAGGGTGGTACGGAAAAGGTAAAGTATTATGTTTCAGGTTCATATATGGATCAGCAGGGAACCATCATAGGATCGAACTTTGACCGTTTCAGCGTACGTACCAACCTCGACGCTCAGCTTAAGAAATGGATAAAGCTCGGTCTGAATGTGTCTTTCACAAACACCAATGATGACCTCAAGCTTGCAGACTCGAACCAGGGTCTCATCTATTACTCTCTGACTACGCGCCCTGACGTTCCTATATATGATATGGACGGAAACTATGCATCGGTAGTCGATGAGCATAATCTGAATCCGAATCCGATAGGAATCGCCCTTGAGGACGACATCCTCCTCAACCGTCAGAAGCTGACAGGAAATATCTTTGCAGATATTACTCCAATAAAGAATCTGACCTGGCACGCAGAAGTGGGATTCGATATCGGAAACAGCAAGGCGGAGCGTTTCAAGCCTACCCTTGACTTCGGAAACTGGACACGCGATACAAATGAAAGCAGCATCCAGTACAACAGAAACCTTTTCTGGCAGCTCAAGAACTACCTGACTTATGCAAATACATGGGGCAAGCACAGCCTTACGGCAATGGTCGGTCAGGAAATGTGGGAGTCCCGTTATGAATATGCAAGCGTATTCAATAACAATCTTCCTTCAAACGAGGTTCACAACCCGGCTCTTGGAGCAGGCGACCCTAAGATCGGATCCGGCTTCGGAAGTTCATCAATGGCTTCGTTCTTCACTCGTGAGACATACAATTATGACAGCCGCTATTATGTGACATATACCTACCGTTACGATGGTTCGTCAAACTTCGGCCCTGACAACCGTTGGGCTGGTTTCCACTCTGTGGCTGCTTCATGGCGTTTCACCAACGAATCATTCCTCAAGGATGTAGAGTGGTTCAGCAACGGTAAGCTTCGTCTCGGATGGGGTCAGACCGGTAACTCAAACATCGGTGGCTACGCTTGGGGTTCGTCAATCTCACGTATGCCTTCATACCTCGGAATGGGCTACCGTCCTGCAAATATTCCTAATACGGCTATCAAGTGGGAGAAGCAGGAACAGTATAATGTGGGTCTCGACCTCGGCTTCATCGACGACAGGATCAACCTTACCGTGGACGCATACTACAAGAGGTCTGACGACATGCTCATGTCTATGCAGCTTCCTTCATATATGGGTACCCAGGGTAATGGTTCATCTGCTCTCGCTGCTCCTAAGGGCAACTACGGAAGCATCGAGAACAAGGGTCTTGAAATCACCCTCGATGTTCATCCTTTCGTCGGAGAGTTCCAGTGGGACAGCAACTTCCAGATTTCATTCAACCGCAACAAGCTTCTTTCGCTTTCAGGTACGGAAAACGCCTCACTCATCGGTTATGGCCAGTGGTCTGATGTCGTCAGCGTATCACGGATAGGTGAGTCGCTCTACAGTTTCTACGGATATGAAGTAGAGGGCGTGTACGAGTCTTATGAGGACCTGCTTAACTCTCCTAAGCCTGAAAAGTATCCTGCAACGGGAACATTCAACAAAGCTACCACTGTCTGGGTCGGTGACGTCAAGTACAAGGATCAGATCACTGTAGATACTGACGGTGACGGAGTTGCGGATGCAGCAGACGGAGTCATTGATGAAAACGACAGGGTAAACATCGGTTCACCGCTTCCGGTATTTACTTTCGGATGGACCAATACATTCCGTTACAAGAACTTTGACCTCAGCATCTTCCTCAACGGCTCATATGGAAACAAGATCCTTAACTACAATTCCATCACGCTGACCCATATGAATTCTCCGTGGACAAACCAGCTGAATTCCGTAAATGACAGAGCCAAGCTCGTTCCTGTCGACCCTGCCAAGGATTACTCTAACGGAGTTGTAGTCGGAAAGGACGCAAACGGCAATGACGTTACGGTATGGAACTGGTATGATGACGTGACTAATGTAAAGGTTGCAAATACCGGCACCAAGACTCCACGTGCTTCCATCAACGACCCTAACGATAACGACCGCATCAGCTCACGTTATGTGGAGGATGGTTCATATCTCCGTATCAAGAATATCACCCTCGGCTACACATTCCCGAAGAAATGGATGTCAAAGGCTAAGATCGACAATCTGCGCATATATTGCAACATTCAGAACCTGTACACTTTCACAAAGTACTCGGGATATGATCCGGAGGTCGGTGCTTCGACTCAGGACGCGACCGGTCTTACATATGGTCTCGACAATGGTCGTTATCCTTCTCCGACAATGTATTCATTCGGCCTGAACATCACTTTCTAACAAATAAATCAGGAAAATTATGAAACTCAATGATATAATCAAAGGTGCGATGGTCGGAATGCTTGCGTTGAGCTTGACTTCATGCGAGGAGTTCCTGAACCGTCCGACAGAAGACAACTACAATGTTGACAACTTCTACCTTAATGATGAGCAGTGCATACAGGGAGTGAACTATCTTTACAACTCTCCTTGGAATGACTTTACCCGTCCGATGCTCTGGGTCGGTGAAATCATGTCCGGCAATGTTTATCAGGGTGAAAACAAATATATGGATTTTTCAGTCAACAGCTCAGACGATGACCTGAAGGCTCTATCCTATTCACTTTGGGCTGTGAATGGTCATGCCAACACAGTTATACTTAATATCCGCAACTCTGAAGGTCCTTCACAGGCGATAAAGAATCAGTGCATCGGTGAGGCGCTTACATGGAAGGCTCTTGCTTATTTCTATATGGTAAGAACATTCGGTGAGGTGCCGATCATCCATGACAACAACAAGGTGCTTACTTCAGGTGAGTATAACAATGTCTATAAGGCTACCAAAGCCAATGTGTATGAGTATATCGTCATGACTCTCGAAAAGGCGATGACTCTTCTTCCCAAGAAAGGGCCTGCGGCAAACGGAAGACTTGATTATTATTCTGCAGAGGCTCTTCTTGCAAAAGTGTATCTGACCAAGGCCGGACTTTCCGGAACGCTTGATGCAGAAGATCTTGCCGCATCCGCCCGCTATGCAAAGGACGTAATCGACAATTCGGGTCGTGACCTTATGGCAGAATATTCTGACGTGTTCCGTCTTGCCAACAACATCAACGAGGAGTGCCTGATCTCTTTCCTCTGGAGTGCAGGACGTGATCCTTGGACACAGCAGAACAGATTCCAGCCGGAAATCGCAATGACCGGATTCTCAGACTTCGAGGAAAACTGCTGGGGTGGCTGGACCGGTGTTTCAGTCGATCTTCAGGATGCGTTCGGTGTGAGTGCAACAGATAATCCTGACACACGTGCAGCCGAGAAGGATAAGAGACGTCATGCAACCATGATGATGGCCGGTGACAAATATGATTATTTCTGGACTGACAAGGGCGGCTTCGATCTCCTGAGATTCGTCTATGATTCGGAAGATTATGGCAAGGGAGGCCCTAGCGGCAGCTATCAGTCTCCTACTGGAGCGAACTTTGTCAAGCATCTTACAGGACGTCAGGCAGATCACGTGGCCGGAACAGGTGTGAGTGCCTACAATATGGCTACAGCACTTGCCACACATATCCTTCGTTTCTCAGATGTACTTCTTATTTACGCAGAGGCTATGATGGGAACAGCTGGTTCTACTTCCGATGCAGGTGCAATCGAGGCATTCAACCGCGTACGTCGTCGTGCAGGTGTGGAGGAAGTTACCGGAACTCTTACATGGGAGCAGATATGGAACGAGCGCCGTCTTGAACTTGCTCTTGAGGGAGACCGCTGGTATGATTTTGTCCGTCTTGCATATTATGACCGAAGCAAGGCAGAAAACTATCTGAAGTCTCAGAGAAGAGGCTATTGGTCAGGCCTCGGTGCGATATATGAGCCTTATTATACTTCCGGATATCAGGAATGGACGGTATCTTCCGATGTTGTCTATACAGAGGCCGAGGTGCTGAATCTTGATAATTTCACTTTCACGCTTCCGTTCCCGACCGAGGATCTTGTCTACAATCCGCGCCTTGCCGAACCGGCAGTGGAGGTGGATGTGCGTGCCACATATTCATATGACTTTTAAAAGAGAAAAATCATGAAATGTATCAATAAAATAATGATCTCTCTTGTTTCTGCGGCAGGTCTTCTTGCAGTATCCTGCACAGAAACACCTGGAGAGTATATAATGTCCGAGGGCGTTCCGACCGTTCATTATGTCCGCCCTGTCGATGTGGCCGCGTCGGACTCACTTCTGACAAGTGCCTATATGGACAATATGATATGCATCGTCGGAGAAAATCTCAGAAGTGTTCAGCAGCTGTATTTCAATGACCAGAAGGCCATTCTCAACAACAGCTACATTACCGACAATACGCTTCTTGTGACGGTGCCAGGAGAAATTCCAAGCGAGGTGTCAGACAAGATGTATCTTATTACGGCAGCAAAGGATACCGTGACTCACGACTTCAGTGTGATCATTCCGGGTCCGACCTTGTCGTCACTCAAATGCGAGTATGTCCCGGTGGGAGGAACAGCTGTTCTTTATGGAGATTACTTCATTGACGATCCTAACGTGCCTTTCACTATGACATTCCCGAATGACGTTCCTGTAACGAACATCATTTCCCTCACTAAGAATGCCGTGACCTTTGAAGTGCCGGAGGGTGCAGTAGAAGGCAAGATCGAGGTTTCGACAATTTATGGAACGGCAACCAGTGCATTCCATTATATGGACAGCAGAGGAATGATGTTCGAGTTTGACGGCGTCACCAATCTTACAAACCACGGCTGGCATAACCGTGTCATCGCTTCTGAAGGTGGCTTGACGGGAAATTATGTTCAGCTTGGTGATGGAGCGACGGAGCTTACCCACACATCTTGGGGTGACGGTCAGTTTGCCTTCGAGTACTGGTGCGGTGACTGGAATTCTCCTCAGAACATTACTTCCGGTGATGGTATAGCTCTGTATAATCTTGTTGACTTCTCTGATTTCAGCAATATGTCCCTCAAGTTCGAGATGTTCATACCTTCATCGAATCCTTGGAGTGCAACAGCAATGCAGATATGTTTCGAAGGAGTAGATAAAGTGACCCTTTCCGGAAATCCTATTGATGGAGAAGCGACTGTTGCCGGTGCGAATGCATATGCGTTCAACAACGAGCAGAACAATCTTGGAACTTGGGGACGTGCAATGTATCGTCCTTGGACCTCTACCGGTTCATATCATACTGATGACGAATGGATCACCGTGACTATACCTATCTCGGAATTCAAGTATGACAAGGACGGCGCTCCGACAGACAATATCGCACAGTCTGAAAAGGATTTCGCCAGCCTGACGATATTTATGCTGGGCGGTGGAGTAGAAGGAGTGAACTGTACTCCTATAGTAAGAATTGACAATATCCGTGCTGTTCCTAACAGATAATATAAAAGGATGTAATTATGAAAAAGATATTGAATGTTTTGGCACTGTTTGCGATGTGCCTGACGATATTTGCCGGATGTCAGGAAGAAATGGTCAGCACCGAACAATATGATGACAGTGCTGTCGTTCTTCAGGCATATGGTCCTCAGCCGGTCATGCGTGGAGGAGAGCTCCGCTTCCTTGGAAGTAATCTGGACAAGGTGGTCGAGGTTCTTATCCCTGGCGTAGATCCGATAACTGACATTAATGTGGTTTCTGCAGGAGTTCCAAGTGAAATCCGTGTTATCGTGCCGAAAGATGGGCCGGAACCGGGTCTGGTGACACTTAAGACTTCTGATGGAAATGAACTCGTGACAAAGACAGCTCTTACATATGAAGAGCCGATCCTCATTGAGTCATTTTCTCCGGCATCAGCTGCGGCAGGAGACGTGCTCACCCTCAAAGGTGATTATTTCAACCTCATCCACGAAGTCATCTTCTCTGATGATGTGAAGGTTTCCGAAAAGGATTTCGTCAAGCATACACGCTACGAAATTCAGGTAAGAGTTCCGGTTGAGGCCCGTACAGGTGTGGTCGGTATCGGTGACGTTGATGAACTGAATAATACCGATCCTTCAGTTTTTGCAAATGTAATCTATACAGAGGACGAACTTGCTGTTGCACAGCCAGAAGTGACAAAGATGGAGGCACCGCGATACAAGGCCGGCGAGACAGTGAAGATTACAGGCAAGAACTTCCAGTATGTGGATGCGCTCAATCTTCCGGGTGCATCAGCCGTAGAGTTTACTGTGAATGCAGCAAATACTGAAATGACTTTCGTTCTGCCGGATGCTGCTCAGGATGGCGAGGCTGTGCTCGTTGCCAAATCCGGAGTAGAGGTGGTTGCAGGAAAATATGAAACAGTGGTTCCTACAGAACTTTCTGCGGCTCCTCAGCCTGTTAAGGCAGGGGCAGACCTTACTGTTGCAGGAAAGGATCTCGACCTCGTGACAGGTATAGAGCTCAGCGGTTCTGTGTGGGCTGAGTACACCGTTCAGGAGGATGGAAACATTACATTCCCAATGCCTGATACAGCAACTGAAGGTGATGCCGTTCTTCATATGGCAAACGGAAAATCGGCGACTGTGGCTTATACTCTTGTAAAGCCTGCTGTTACAGAACTTCCTGCGTCAGCATCAGCTGGTTCTGAAATGAGTTTCTCAGGTACGGACCTTGACCTTGTGAATAGCGTTACCTTCGGTGGAGACCTTAAGGTCGAGGTTGCGGCAGTTGACGGCATAATTACAGTGGCTGTCCCTACTACAGCAGAGTCGGGCGTACTCAAGCTTAATCTTGCAAACGGTACATTTGTGGAGACAGAGTCAGTTTCCATCGATAAGCCGGTGGCTTGTTATATCACGGAGCTTCCGGATGCTGATGTTGAAGTAAGAGGTGGAAGTGTCCTGACAGTACCTGTTGCAAATGAGGATAAACTCACAGGTGTACAGGTGAATGGCAAGGATGTGGATTATATCCTGAATAAGACTGCTCTTTATATATCTTTACCGCAGATGGCCGGAAAGGGTACGACTATAACGCTTATTTCTTCAAACGGAACAGTTGAATACGTTATAGATTGCATCCCTGATACTGTTGTGGAAACGGCTGTCATGACGGAGATGAGAGATCTTGGTTCTTGGGCAGGTGAAGACGCCGGCGGAGCATTCCGTCTGTATAAGGCAGATCTTGCGGCCGCAGGTTTTGCACCGGGTTCGATCCTTAAGTTCTATGTAGCCCAGACAGCTTTTGCTCAGCTTCAGATCAATGATGCAAATTGGGGCTCAATCACAATGCCTGAATATAATGCAGGTGAAGCTCCTTCTGTGATTGAAGTTGAAGTCACTCAGGACTTCTATGATAAGGTCATGAATACATCCGATGGCTGGAGTGACACAGGAATGGTTGTTCAGGGAGCAGGACTCATAGTGAACAAGGTTACGGTCTACTATGAAATCTCTCTTGAAGTTACTCTTTGGGAAGGTGAAGTGATTTCTGCTGATTGGGACGGTAAAGGTCTGTTGTCCGATGCCGGAGTAGAGCTGTCACAGGCCGGAGCAAAGGTTGGCTCGGTTGTCAATTTCTATATCGAGCCTCTTGTAGATGACTGGCAGCTCAAGATTGTAGAAGGCCATTGGGGCCCTACATATCTGGCGGTCTGCGCTTCAGCAGAAAATACGGGTAATGGTGAATTTACACCATATGATCTTGCCGGTAACGGTGGTAAGGTCTCCCTTACTCTGACTCAGGAGATTCTTGACACTGCCCTTACTCAGCAGTGGTGGGGCAACACTTTCCTGTTCCAGGCTAATAATGTAAAATGTACTAAGATTACTCTTCTGTAATCCCTATAATTTCCCAGGGAGGCCTGACCGCCTCCTTGGGAGCCGGTAACCAATAACTTACACAGAACCGCCTGCGGCAGATGGAGCAGGCGACCTCAAGGAAGTCGTTTATAATCAATGGATTGTGGAATTACAATAAAAAGATTGACATTGGCCATCATGTCTATCGTACTGCTTCTGACAGGATGTCAGGAGAAGGAGGAGGAACAGCCCGAGGCGTCTGCCGGGCCGAAACTTGTTTCGAGTGTTCCGGCAGACGGTACGGCAGACGTAGTCGGAGAGGCTCTTACAGTGACGTTTACATTTGACCAGAACGTGAAGTGTCCTCTGGACCAGAGGGACAGGATTGCCGTGGATGGTGGTGCAGTTGTCGAGAATATAAATGCATATAATGAAAAGGTCACGATAAGCATTTCCGGTCTTGAGGAGAATACGGGGAAGGAATATACGCTTGTGCTTCCTGAGGGCACGGTGCTCGGTTTCAAAGCCAATCAGAGGCCGGCCTCTGAAATTCGCCTCAGTTTTACGATGAAGCATGTCGGTCCTTACGTGCCTTCTGTCCTCGATCCCGTAAAGTCCCTGACGAATCCGAATGCGACAGCTTCGGCAAGGAACCTCTACAATTTCCTGCTGGAACAGAGCGGAAGGAAGATTCTTTCGGGCGTGCAGTCCAGCTCTTCTGGCACGAACGACATGGTGGATCTCGTGTATGAAAAGACGGGAAAGCACCCTGCGCTGGCCGGATACGACTTCATATTCCTGCATTTTTCCCCGACTCCCGGGAACTGGAGCTGGAAACAGGACTATACGGACATCACCGACCGCAAGGAGCATTGGGACAACAACGGCGTGGTGTCTTACACATGGCATTGGAACGTTCCGAACAGCAAGCAGGACTGGGACAACGGCGTGAACGATTACAATTTTGACGGATATGATTTCTATACCGACAGGACGACCTTCGACATCAACGAGGCCCTGAAGGAAGGTACGTGGCAGAACGACTTCATAATGAAGGATATAGAAGAAGTGGCCGGCTATCTCAAACAGCTGCAGGACGCCGGGATACCCGTGCTGTGGAGACCGCTTCACGAGGCTGCCGGCAATTACGACCTGTATGGCCCGAACGGAGCATGGTTCTGGTGGGGCAGGGGAGGCGCCGAGCCATGCAAGGCCCTCTGGAAGCTGCTGTACGACCGGCTTGTGAACGTCTATGGCCTGAACAATCTCATCTGGGTGTGGACGGTGGATGTGACGAAGGGATGCGAGGATCAGTATCTCGACTGGTATCCGGGCGATGAATATGTGGACATCGTGGGAGTGGATATATACGAGGACAATACTGGTGTGAAGGAACGCCAGCATCAGGCACTGATAGATTTGACGAAGGGCACGAAACTCGTGACCGTGAGCGAGTGCGGCAACATCCCGGATCCGGAGAAGAGCTTTGAGGCCGGGCATAAATGGTCGTGGTTCATGGTCTGGTCAAGTACTGACGCTTCCGGCAATCCGAGTCTCTATAGTGACGGATGGCAGCTCAACACCGAAGCATACTGGAGCGAGGTGATGTCCAGCCCGTATGTGCTCACCCGTGAGGCAATGCCGGATCTGAAATGATGAAAACAGAATATGAAGATAACAGCATACATACTTTCACTGATTCTTCTGGCCGTATCCTGCGGCACGGACAATCCGCAACGGGCAGAGGCCGTGAAGCTCTCCGTCGACAAGGCGTCACTGGAATTTACTGCTGAAGGCGGTTCTCAGACTTTTACCGTGACGGCTTCGGAGCGGCTGTATCTCGTGCCCGGAGACGGATGGGTATCTGCTTTCCAGGGCTCGAAAAGCGCGGACAACAAGACGGTCGTAACAGTTACAGCACAGGAAAACACAACCACAGAGGTGCGTCAGACAAGGATTTCTGTCGTGGCAGGAGAAGATAAGCAATATGTTGAGGTGTCGCAGGGAGCAGTTTCTGAAAACACCGGCAACACTGCATGGCAGTTCGCTGCAAAGTTCGGCATAGGCTGGAATCTCGGCAATCAATTCGACGCCCAGAACAACGGAGTGTCGGGAGAAACCCTCTGGGGCAATGACAAAGCCACTCAGGCAACTTTCGACAAGGTGAAGGCGGCAGGATTCACCACGGTACGCATCCCTGTCACATGGATGGGTCATATAGGTGAGGCGCCGGAGTACAAGATAGATGACGCATGGCTCGACAGAGTGGCCGAAGTTGTGGGATATGCCGAAAATGCAGGTCTGAACGTGATTGTGAACATGCATCATGACGGGGCGGACAGCAGATGGTGGCTCGACATAAAGACGGCTGCCATTGACTCAGAAGAGCATGAGCAGATAAAGGCTCAGGTCAGGGCCATGTGGGGTCAGATTGCCGCGAAGTTCAGCGACAAAGGAGATTTCCTTGTATTTGAGGCCTTCAATGAGATTCATGACGGAAGCTGGGGGTGGGGAGCCAACAGGACGGACGGCGGCAGGCAGTACAATTGCCTGAACGAATGGAACCAGACCTTTGTGGATGCAGTGCGCGGAGCAGGCGGTAAGAATGCCGACCGTATCCTCGGAATACCGGCCTACTGCACGAATACGGACATCGCAATAGAATCGCTCGTCATGCCGAAGGACAGTCAGGAAGGCCGCCTGATGGTGTCTGTCCATTGTTATGATCCATATGACTATACCCTTGCGGCTAAATGTTCTGAATGGGGTCATACGGCTGATGCGTCGAAGAAAGTTTCCGGCGACAACGAAAGCGACCTGAAGGCCGTATTCGAGAAGCTCCATGTCAATTTCGTATCCAAGGATATCCCTGTGTATATGGGCGAATTTGGCTGTGTGAACCGCGCCACAGTCCGTGAACAGGCCTTCCAGCAGTATTATCTGAAATATTTTGCGAAGCTTGCGAAGACATATGGAGTCCCTGCCATGATCTGGGATAACGGAGCTGCCGGAGCCGGCGAGGAAAGGCATGCCTTCTTGGATCACGGCACCGGAGAATACTGTTCACCGGAGGCAAAAGCGGCCATAGAAGCCCTCATAACCTCGTATGAAAGCGACTACACCCTTGAACAGGTATATACTAACGCACCCAAATAATGAACATTCTGAAACCCATCACCATGATTGCAGCAGCAATCGCCCTCGCGTCATGCGGCCCTGAAGAGACCGCCGCAGACGCCCTCGTCTTGCAGCTCACCTCTTCGGTGGAGCAGGGCAGGATCATGTACGGCCACCAGGACGATCTGATGTACGGTCATTCTTGGAAACTGGCCGACGATGCTACGGAATATGTGAAATCGGACGTCAAGGATGTCTGCGGCTCATATCCGGCAGTGTACGGCCTCGATCTCGGCGGCATAGAGCTTCAGAACGAGAAGAACCTCGACAACAATCATTTCAGCCATATGCGCGCATCTGCCATAGCCCATCATGAGCGTGGCGGGATAATCACACTGTCATGGCATCCACGTAACCCTCTGACGGGCGGTGATGCTTGGGATGTGAGTTCGAAGGATGTCGTCGCGTCCATACTTCCGGGCGGAGAGAAGCATGAATATTTCATGGGCTGGCTAAAGAACGCTGCGGACTATCTCGCATCTTTCAGGACTGAGGACGGTGCCTCCGTGCCTGTCATCTGGAGGCCATGGCACGAGCATACAGGAAGCTGGTTCTGGTGGGGACAGGATCTCTGCACCACTGAGCAGTACAAGGCCCTTTGGGAGATGACTTATGAATATATGAACGTGGAGCGCGGCCTCGACAACCTCGTATGGGCATATTCTCCCGGTGCCGGCGGCCTCACTCCGGAGAAGTTCGCCGAGAGGTATCCGGGTGACGGAATCGTGGATGTGGTCGGCTTCGACTGCTATCAGTACGGCACCGACGAGCAGTATATAGCCGACATGAAGAATGCCCTCGAAGTGTCTGCGGCCTTTGCAAAGGAGCACGGAAACATTCTCGCCGTGACGGAGACGGGATATGAAGGCATACCTGAAGAAAAGTGGTGGACATCAGTGCTTTATCCTTCTGTGAAGGATTATCCTGTAGCATATGTTCTCACATGGAGGAATGCGTGCGACGCCCATATGCAGCACCATTTCTACGCACCGTTCCCGGGACACGGATCAGCTGAAGACTTCAAGGCCTTCACCGGACTTATGCAGATGTTGTAATATAAACCCAAAACCATATGACATTCGAAGAGAGACTGCAATGGCTTCAGAAAGAACATGAGGCCCTCATCACAAGAAAGAATGAGCCGATAGAAGGCAACGGCGTATATGAACGCTACACCAATCCGATACTGACGGCGGAGCATGCTCCTCTGTTCTGGCGCTACGATCTCAACAAGGAGACGAACCCATATCTCATGGAGCGTTTCGGCATCCATGCCGCCTTCAATTCGGGAGCAATCAAGTGGAACGGAAAATACATGCTCGTGGTGCGTGTGGAAGCCGCCGACAGAAAATCGTTCTTTGCAGTGGCCGAAAGCCCGAACGGAATCGACAATTTCCGTTTCTGGGATCGTCCGATAACCATGCCTGACTACGGCGAGCCTGCAACTAACGTGTACGACATGCGTCTTACAGCCCATGAGGACGGCTGGGTGTACGGCATATTCTGCGTAGAGCGTAAGGATCCGGCGGCTGCTCCCGGAGACCTGTCTTCAGCAGTTGCGGCAGCCGGTGTGGCCCGCACCAGGGATTTCGTGAACTGGGAGCGCCTTCCGGACATGCAGTCGGATTCCCAGCAGCGCAATGTGGTGCTTCACCCGGAGTTCGTAGACGGTAAATATGCCCTTTACACGCGTCCTCAGGACGGATTCATAGATGCTGGAAACGGCGGCGGCATAGGCTGGGCCCTTGTAGACAGCATGGAGAATGTCGTGATAAAGGATGAGAAGATAATCAACCACCGCCACTACCACACCATCAAGGAATCGAAGAACGGTGAGGGTCCGCATCCGATAAAGACAGACAGGGGGTGGCTGCATCTTGCCCACGGCGTCCGCGGATGTGCTTCCGGCCTGCGCTATGTGCTGTATCTCTACATGACTTCGCTCGAAGATCCTATGAAAGTGATCGCCGAGCCTGCCGGTTTCTTCATGGTACCTGAGGGTGAGGAGTATGTGGGCGACGTGATGAACGTGCTCTTTACCAACGGCTGGATTGCCGACGAGGACGGAAAGATATATATATACTATGCCTCATGCGACACCCGTATGCACGTGGCGACATCGACCGTCGACCGTCTTGTGGACTACTGCATGAACACAGAGCCCGACGGCTTCACGACGTCCGACACCGTCCGCCGCCTCAACCGTCTTATTGACAGGAATTTACAGTAGCAAAAGAAATGTCGGCTGCTTTTGTCCGCGGATATACATGAGATTGTGATCCTTTTTGTATATTTGCGGACAAAATGTAATCATATATGAAGATTTCGTGTAATAAGCTGTTTTCATGCTTTCTTGCTGCAGCATTGATCGTTTCAGCGTGTGCTCCCGATGAGATAGGGGGGGGCAGATGACCGTTCTGAACAGACGGATGTCCCTGGTTCGTCCGAGGACTCAGGGAAGCCGGATGATTCCCAACAGCCAGACGATCCGGTAAAGGATGAAGTCACATTGAATATCCAGCCCGAAAGCATCGTTTTCGATACAGAGGGCGGCAAGGACATCGCCGTCATTTCTTCTTCAGACGCATGGACTGCCCGGATCATCAATGCCAGGGCTGAATCATGGTGCAGCATCGAACCTGCATCCGGAGAAGCCGGCGATACCGAAATGACAGTGACGGTTCAGGCTAATGAAACTCCTGATGAGCGTTCGGCATCTGTCGTGGTGACCTGCGGAGACAAGCAGAAGACCATTGTCGTGACCCAGAAGCAGAAAGATGCGCTTACCGTGACGGCATCCAGATTCGATATCGGAGCCGAGGGCGGATCGATTGCGGTCGAAGTCAAGGCAAACATAGACTTTGAATATATAATCGAGGAAACTGCGAAAGAGTGGCTTGAATACGAGACGACAAAAGCCATGAACAGTTCCACTCTCGTGTTTACCGTAGCCCCAAATGAAAGTCTGGATAAAAGGGAAGGAGCGATAGCAATCCAGAGCGGAGACCTGAAGGAGACGATAACCGTCTATCAGGAAGGAGAGAAACCGTCTATTGTGATATCTCAGAACAATTGTAATGTGCCGTCTGTTGGCGGTGACATCGCAATTGAAGTGAGCAGTAATGTTGATGTGACGGTGCAGATGCCTGAGAGTGCTTCATGGATAAGGGAAAATGCCACAAAAGCGATGTCTACAAACACCTATCATTTCCTTGTCGACGAAAATACAGATGACGAAAAACGTGAATGTGCGATATTGTTTGTCAATAATGAAAACGGTCTGTCAGAACAGGTTACTGTGACGCAGGACGGATATGCCAGCATAATATACGACTCGAATAATGCCGACGAACCATTGGTCTATGATCTGAGTCTGACAAGTTCACCTCTTTTCTACGTGACAGCAGGTTCGGAATATACAGTAGAGAGCGACTCCGAATGGTGTCGGGCGATCGAACTGGATGTAGTGCGTGAAGATATACCATATTGCATTGAGGCGGATCGGAATACGACAGGAGAGACTCGTACGGCATATATTACAGTCCAGAATCTCAAGACCGGCACTTCTGAAGTCATAACCGTAATCCAGCCGTCACACGACATTGTCATATGCGAAGCGGATACGCTGCGCTATTATTTCGATTATACTGAATCCACCTTGCGTATTCCGGTTACTACCAACATGGATCTGTCGGATATTGAGATAAGTTATTACCACAATGGCGATGAATGGATTATTCCGGCGACAGTCGAAACAAAGGCATTCAGAAACGACACATTGGTGTTCAATCTTCCTCAAAACGACGAAACATTGTCCCGCCACGCATTGATGGAAATAAGACGGAATGATTACTCGTGGGATGATTATATCGTTAGCGTGACCCAACGCTCGAAAGGAGAAACCGATGCCCGCAATGCACTCATCAATTTCTACGAAAAGATGGGAGGTGATAATTGGCTGAACAAGGAAAACTGGTGCAGCAATGAGTATACGAGTACATGGTATGGAGTCAGCGAGTATTCTTATTCAGGAGTAGCCGTGAGGTTCGGTGAAAACAATAATGTTTCAGGAGAAATAAACAATGAAACCATCGCAGGTCTGGGCACAGTGGAACTTACAGACAACGAAATTACCGGTGTTGATCTTAGTGGCAATGAAGATATTAGATCCATCGTATTAAAAGGCACACCGATATCGGCGGTGCATATTGAAAATTGCCCTTCAATAACTAAAGTGAGTGCTTGTGCAAAAGATGTTGACATAGAGAATTGTCCGTCTTTAAGTTTTGTGGGATTTGATAATGCAGAAATTGTTCAAATAAAAAATTGCCCGATATATCATTATAGTTCATGCGATAGCGACGATGTCGAATTGACGTCTCTTGTACTTAACGATTGTAAAGAGTTGGTACAATTACTTTGCAGCGCCCCTAATCTGGCTTCTGTTGATTTGAGCGGGTCTTCATTATCTGAAGCCAACTTTGATGGTGGAAAATTATCCTCGCTTAAATTGAACGGCTGCGAAAATCTGCAGAAACTGTATGTTTCGGGTAATCCGATTGAAACTGTCGACTTTACAGGCTGCTCCGCTCTTGAGATTTTAGATGTCCGCTCTTGTAATCTTACATCTATTGACCTAAGCGAATGTACAGGTCTGAAGACATTGTACATCAATGACAATATCGAGATGACAGAACTTGATCTGAGCGGATTGGAAAACCTCGAAATGGCACGGATCGGAGGGAATACAGCCTCCTTTCATACTTGGCCTGCGACCGGAGTCAAAACATCGAATCTGAAAGCACTTAAGGCAAACGGATGCAAATCACTGCAATACTTCGAATATTGCGACTACAGCAGGTCTAAGTGGGGTGATGTGTATGAGAAACACATGCCGCCATATCTTGAAACATTGGAACTTGAAGGATGTACCTCTTTGAAAAAGTTGAACGTTGATCGCACAAGTCTTGCTTCGCTCGATTTGTCGGATTGTTCTGCACTGGAAGAGATCTCTATCGACACGGATTTCGGTGGAGCCATAGATTTGACAGGCTGCTATAACATAACGAAGATATCATCGTTAGACTATTACTGTGAGGATGATGTCGCTGTACTTATGTCGGATGATTACGATTGGTCTAAACTGACCTCCACTTATGTTTCATGCCCGATTATCACAAGAAACATGTATGATGCTTCTGTTGATTTTTCAGCGGATGGAAATGTCAGAACCATTCAGACCGCAACAGAGGGTAATGGCATCAATATAATAGTCATGGGGGATGGTTTTAATGACAAAATGATTGCTGACGGGACTTATGACAGATATATGGATCAGATGGTTGAGGGATTTTTCGCATACGAACCATATAGATCGTTCAGGCATCTGTTTAATGTTTATGCTGTCACAGCGGTTTCCGAAAGAGGATATGTTTATTATAATTCAGAGCAAACGGCATTGGGTAGTTATCAGGCAGTAGATGCGAATGACATGGTAACCTTGGGTCTTGCCGACACCAGAGCCGTGCAGAGTTATGCAAAATACGCAATAAGCGAGGAACAACTCAATGAATGCGTAGTCATCATTGGAGCAATGGCTTGCGGACGTTCCGAATGCATTATGCATACGCCGGGAGTCCTTGATGATTATTATGGCAATGGCTTTTCTATCGCAAAATGCGCACTCTTAAATGGTTACTGGAGGCCTAATGAAGCGCAGACCTTGTGTGCTCTCGTCGCACATGAAGCCGGCGGACACGGTTTCGCTAAATTGGCAGATGAATATGTTGAATATTCCTCAACAGTCCCGTCTACATTTTTCCAGACATCAAAATATGGCTGGCTGAAAAACATCAGCAGTACGGATGATCTGAGTACGATCAAATGGGCTAAGTTCATAAACGACTCCAGATATGCCGGCGAGGGCCTTGGAGCATATGAGGGGGCACTATATGCTACAGGAGTGTACCGCCCGACGGAGAACAGCATGATGAACAACCAGAATGAGGCTCCGTATTTCAATGCTCCGTCACGTGAAGCGATATATTACAGAATCCACAAACTTGCATACGGAGAGGATTGGGAATACGACTATGAAACATTTGTGGAATATGATGCCGTAAACCGTACATCGGCAGCATTGTCTTCCATCAGACGTCTGACCAATACCTCCCAGGAAATACGAAAACTTACCGCGCCGCCGACAATAATTGTCCGTCATATGAAGTGAGATACGAAAATCAAATCTTCAACTGAGCACCCCAGGCAGCGTGCGAGCTTCAGAACGGTTGAGGCTTCGGCTTTCGATATGTCCTGATCGTTCTGTTCGTATGCCTGTATCATTCTTATCTTGACGCCTGTATGTTCTGCCAGCTGCTTTTGAGTAAGACCGGCAAGCTTTCTCTGTCTTTTAAGAGGCGGATGGTCATTGCTGTTGCGTTCAAGGATTTCAAGAAGGACAGCGAGTACTTTAGTAATATCCGTCTCATGAAGGGTAGGGTACAGCCTTATCAGGGAGTTGATGTCTATTCCTTGGTTTAAAAGCTGCTCAAATGATATCCCGGTATGCCACTGCAGGTATGCGAGGACCCAGCCGCTCCAGTATTCAGGAGATCTGCCGGAAGGGGAGTAGGTGATGTCTGCTTTTGGGGCTCCAGTTGACTTTAGAACAAGTTCCGCCAGTTCGACGCCTGAGTGTCCTGCAATGTATTTAGGATTTCCTTTCTCGAATTGTTTGGAAATGCTGCTGACCACAAACCTGTCGAAGAATCTTTGAGGATCTCCGTCAGCAATGCCGCCATAATCCAGCATTACTGCCAGATTATTCATAGCATCTTCAAGGTATATCTTACTGTAAGCGTTCATCGCCGTTTCTCCATTTATCTCTGATGATATCGATCATGAAGGTCGATTTGATGGGGTCAAATTGCCTGCGTCTCTCCTGGTACTCTTCTCTTGCGGTTCTGTCACGTGAGGTTCTCTTGGGGTAGTAGATCATGTTGTCAGTCCTGTGACTCTCTACAAAGGTGACGGCATCAAAAGCCTTTTCGCTTTTAAGGACAATCTGCTCTCCGAGTTTGCCAAGCTTCATCGCCTCTGCTAATGTCTCAAGAGGGATTGTATTGTTAAGGAAGTCTTTGGCGAATGTAAAATATGAATCGTCAGCCCGGTAGCCTCTGACTATGTCTGCATCCTCATAGTCAGGCATAAAATTCTCAAGCAGATACTCACGGGCGTTTTCTGCGATGACGTTTGTGAGGTCGAAGGTCCTGTTTTTGACAAGGACGGCCATCCAGTTGAGAATGTTGTGCCCCTTTCCAAGATCGCAGACAGTCAATCCGTCCCAATTGAGCACGTACTCGTTGGCAAATCCGTCTGTGCCAGAGGAACTTGCCCATTCCTTGGCAAGCTCGAGATTCTCAGTGCAGTAGAATCCGAGACCATAATCATTGTTAGGGTTGCCTTTTCCGAACTCCGGTTTTTCGATGATGCTCGGCGATCCGTGATATAATGTCCCTTTCATATAAAACTCTCGTTATAACGATAGTTGCAAAGATAGTGCTATTAATTGAGAATAGCAAGAATTCATTTCATTGAGAATACACGCAAAAACACTATCTTTGTCATTCGTAACCAATAACACTGAATTATGACCAATAACAATGCTGCCGTAGCCAAGGCTCCTCTGAGCCAGAAGATCGGCTACGGATTCGGAGACATGTCGTCTTCGATGTTCTGGAAGATATTCACAGCATACCTTCCGTTCTTCTATTCGACGGTCTTCGGCCTGAGCCTCGTGGATGCGACCTTTCTTATGCTCGTCACACGTATATGGGATGCTGTGTCCGATCCGATGATGGGCATTATAGCAGACCGCACCCAGACCCGATGGGGAAAATATCGTCCGTATCTTCTTTGGATAGCTGTACCGTTCGCTGTTTCGGGCGTGCTTCTTTTCACCACTCCGGATCTCGGCTATGAAGGCAAGAGGGTATGGGCCTATGTGACATATATCCTTATGATGACGGTGTACACGGCCATCAATGTGCCTTATGGTGCGATGCTTGGTGTGATGACGGCAGATTCTGACGAAAAGACCGTATTCTCATCGTTCCGCATGTTCTTCGCTTATGCCGGCAGTTTCATCGTGCTTGCAGGCTGGGAGCCCCTCTGCAGGCTGTTCAACAGATTCCAGGGCATAGATCCGGCCGTGAACGATCCGACGTCATGGCAGTCTGCGATGATAGCGATCGCGACAGTCTGCCTCATCCTCTTCGTCCTCTGCTTCAAGATGACGAGGGAGACCGTGAAGAGCGTGGCCAAGGAGACTTCCGTCGGTTCAGACCTTGTAACCCTTTTCAAGAATGCTCCGTGGTGGATCATGCTGGGAGGTGTGCTGTTCTTCAACCTCTTCAACTCTGCCCGCTACACCGTGGGGCCGTTCTTCTTTGCGAGCGTCATCGGTGAAGGTGCGCATCTGCAGATATTCTCGTTCGAATTCCTTTTCTATGCGGGAATATTCTTCGCCGTCGGTGAGGTCGCTAACATGGCAGGCGTGGCCATGTGTCCGTGGATCACGTCTAAGATAGGCAAGAAGAGCACGTTCGTGTATTCCCTCATTCTCCTTATCGGCCTGAGCAGCCTTTTCTTCTTCATTCCGCTCACGTCAGGAGGATACTGGCTCATGATGCTCATGCAGGTGATAATCTCAATCATTACAGGTGTAGTTTCCCCTCTGGTATGGAGCATGTACGCGGATATTGCCGATTATGCTGAACTCAAGTTCAACACATCTTCTACAGGACTCATATTTTCATCGTCCTCTATGGCTCAGAAGTTCGGTGGCGCATTCGGCGGCTCGGCTGTGACTGCGATTCTTGCCGCTGTCGGTTACAGCACAGAAGCAGGCGCCGTACAGACGGAGGCAGCCCTTGTGTGGGTGCGTGCCCTGATGAGCTTCTTCCCGGCGGCCGTTGCTGCGGTATCGCTCATATTCCTGTCCTTCTACCCTCTGACTACAAAGCGGATGAAGGAAATTCAGGGAGAACTTGAAATTCGCCGTAATGCGCAACCGGCTGAGTAATAACGTTTTATGCGAAGTGCGTGCTCCCCTTTGGCGGCACGCACTTTTTGTAAGCGTCTGAAAGACAATTAATTATAAAACACGGAAAATGAGAAAATATATTAGTCTGATGCTGATGCTTGCTTTGGTTTCGGCGGCATGCCGTCAGCAGAACCCCAAGGTGGAACGTCTGCATGTGGAGGGTACGGCTTTGATGAACGAGTCGGGGGATACGGTGGAGCTTTGCGGAATGAGCTTCGGCTGGAACTGCCTCTGGCCGCGTTTCTATAATGCCGCTGCTGTGAAATATGTCGTGGAGCAGTGGCATGCGGATGTCGTGCGTGCTGCTGTGGGCGTGGAGCTTCGTGCTCCGGAAGCGCAGGCCGAATGCTATCTGGACAACCCGTCGTTCGGTAAGGAGTCCGCATGTACGATTGTCGATGCTGCCGTCGCCAATGGTGTATACGTAATCGTGGACTGGCATGCTCATGGTCTCCACACGGAAGCCGCAGTCGAGTTCTTTACATATATGGCCGGAAAATACAAGGGTGTGCCGAACGTGATCTATGAAATCTGGAACGAGCCTTCGTACAAGGACCACGAGAAGCAGATAGATTATACGTGGGCGGAGATAAAGGAATATTCCGAAACCGTCATCGCCGCCATACGTGCGATAGAGAAGGAGGCCGTCATTATTGTAGGTACGCCCCGCTGGTCACAGAACGTGGACGATGCGGCAGACGATCCGATTACGGGATATGAGAACCTCATGTACACCCTGCACTTCTATGCCGGCACGCACAAGCAGTGGCTGCGCGACAAGGCGGATTACGCCCTTTCAAAGGGCATTCCTCTGTTCGTGACCGAATGCGGCGGAATGAATGCGGACGGACAGGGACCGATCGACGAGGCGTCCACACAGGAATGGCTCGAATGGATGGATGACAATGACATCAGCTGTCTCTTCTGGTCGATTTCCGACAAGGAGGAGACATGCTCGATGCTCCTTCCGGAGGCTCCTTCGACAGGTCCGTGGGGCAATGCAGTCATCAAGCCTTGGGGTGGACTTGTGAAGAATACTTTGAAGGAAAGGTATTACGGAGACCTGAAGCAAAATGATCAGGAGGAGGCTTCGGAATATGATGCATCTGATGCAGTCCGTACCGCACTCAAAATTAGACGTTGGATTAATTTGTTTATGTAAAAATATGAAACGTATACTTTTCACCATCATCCTCATCTCGGCGGCCCTCGTCTCAATGGCGCAGGTACGCGTGACCACGCCGAATCTCGAACTCGTCCTGAGGGCGGAGAAGGGTAGCGGACTGCAGGTGCAGCACTTCGGAGGCCGTCTGTCTGATACCGACCTTGAAAACCTTTCGGCAGCCGGTGTGCCGAACCATAATGCATATCCTCCTTACGGCTTCTGGTGTCCTTCAGAGGCCTCTCTGGCAGTGACTCATGCAGACGGCAACATGTCCACGGTGCTGAAGGTGGAAGGTGTTTCGCAGGAGGAAGATGACGGAGCACAGATCACAAGGATAAGGCTGAAGGATACGGTATATCCGTTCTATGTGACTGTGTGCTACAGGGCATATCAGGATGTGGACATGATAGAGACATGGACGGAAATCGAGAATCTGGAGAAGAAGCCGGTCGTGCTTACACGTTTCGATTCCGGATATCTGCCTATACGCCGTGGCGACGTCTGGGTGAGTCATCTCTATGGTACATGGGCGAATGAGGGCCGTGTGGTGCAGGAACGTATAGAGCCCGGCATGATGACCATAAAGAACAAGGACGGCATCAGAAATTCGCATACGGATCATGCTGAGGTGATGTTTTCCCTCGACGGGAAGCCTCAGGAGAATGCAGGCCGCGTCATCGGTGCAGCTCTCTGCTACAGCGGAAACTACGAGCTGCGGATTGATACCAGGGATACGGACTGGCATCAGTTCTATGCAGGCATAAATCCGGACAATTCGGCATATACGCTTGCTCCTAAGGAGATCTTTGTGACTCCGGAGCTTGCTCTTACGTATTCGGACGAGGGCTTGAGCGGAGCAAGCCGCAATTTCCACCGCTGGGCGCGTAACCATAAGCTTGCACACGGAAACGAGCTTAGGAAGATACTCCTGAACAGCTGGGAGGGCGTATATTTCGATATCAACGAGCCGGGCATGGATCAGATGATGGCGGATATCGCATCTATGGGTGGTGAACTTTTTGTCATGGATGACGGCTGGTTCGGCGAAAAGTATCCGCGTCTTACGGACAACTGCGCCTTAGGCGACTGGAAGGTGGACAGGAACAAGCTCCCGAACGGAATAGGCTGGCTGGTGGAGCAGGCAGACAGACATGGAATCAGCTTCGGAATATGGATTGAGCCAGAGATGACCAATTCTGTGAGCGAACTTTATGAAAAGCATCCGGACTGGGTGATTAAGGCTCCGGAGCGTGATGCACTTCAGGGCCGTGGTGGCACACAGCTTGTGCTCGACCTCTCGAATCCGGCCGTACAGGACTATGTGTTCGGCATTGTGGACGGCATCATGACGGAGAATCCGCGTATAGATTACATAAAGTGGGATGCCAACATGTCGCTTGTGAATCATGGCTCGCAGTATCTCCCTAAGGACAGGCAGAGCCATCTGTACATCGAATATCATCGCGGTTTCGCTGCCGTGTGTGACCGTATACGCGCGAAATATCCCGATGTGACCATACAGGCGTGCGCTTCAGGCGGCGGTCGTGCGAACTATGGGGTGCTTCCATGGTTTGACGAGTTCTGGGTAAGTGACAACACGGACGCCCTTCAGCGTATCCATATGCAGTGGGGCACTTCATATTTCTTCCCGGCGATAGCCATGGCATCGCACATCAGTGCCGTTCCGAACCATACGGTCTTCCGCACGACATCGCTCAAATACCGCATCGACGTGGCCATGAGCGGGCGTCTCGGAATGGAAATCCAGCCTAAGAACATGACCGACGAGGAAAAGGAGCTCTGCCGGAAGGCCATTGCAGACTACAAGACCATACGTCCTGTCGTGCAGTTAGGCGACATCTACAGGCTCGTATCCCCTTACGACGGCCACAACATGGCCTCTATGATGTACTGTTCGCAGGACAAGTCGCAGGCTGTATTCTATTGGTGGAAGACCGAGACTCTATATGACGACCACCTTCCACGCGTGAAGATGGCCGGCCTCGATCCGTCCGGAATCTACAGGATACATGAGCTGAACCGCATCGACAACGAGCCACTCCCTTATGAAGGACTCGCATTTACAGGAAAGTTCCTCATGGAAAACGGCCTCGAGATACCTCTCAAGCACAAGGTCGACTACCACAAGCAGAACGATTGGTCCAGCCGCGTCCTGCATCTTGTGGCAGAATGATTTTGCCTTCAAGACAAGGGAAATATGGATATGATGGAGGAAATGCTTCTGCCGCTTGTGTCGGAGCGTTTCAGGAACGAACCTAAGTACAGGGAAGGACATATACGTATTGTCAACCCGCTGCCCGGACGACGGATTCTGGGTGTGCATGTGCCTGAAATGAAGGCTCTTGCGAAGAATCTTGCCCGCGGGGAAGATGCTCTTGGCATCATTCGCGGGCTTGAGGCAGAGGCATGGGCTGAAGGTGATGGTGCACCCGGCAGGAGGATGACCTATGAGGAACTCGTCGTATGGGGATTGATGATAAACTATATGAAGGTTCCGTGGAATGTCCGTGCTGAGCTGCTGCGGAGGTTCGTCCCGGTTCTGGACAACTGGGGCGTCTGTGATACGTTCTGCAGCAATGCCAAGTGGGTGCATGCGGATGAAAAGACGGTAAGGAAACAGGCATATAAATGCACACGTCATGAGCTGTGGGATTTCATGCGGCCTTACTGGAGATCTTCAGATGAATTCGAAGTGCGTTTTGCCGTGGTTGTGTCTATGGTGCATTTTCTTGATGAGCAATGGTTTCCGGAGGTGTGCCGCATGATTGACGCCCTGGATTTTGACGTAATCCGTTCGGAATACATATCCGCAAAGGAAGCGAAAAGGAAGGGCGTTTCGGGAGGTGGCGTGGCCCTTGGTGAGCCGCCGTATTATGTGAGGATGGCCGTGGCATGGCTGCTGGCGACCGCGCTTGCCAAGATGCCGGACAGAACCCGTGAATATGTGAACGCGTCCCGTCTGCCTGATGATGTGAAGCGCCTCTATGCCCGCAAGGCCCGCGAATCCTTCCGTACCCGAACCATCAGCCCTTTCTGAGCACCCGCATATAGCAAGACTCATATCGACCTGTATATCAGCCGCTTATAAATAATCGCCTGCGTCATATGGAGCAGGCGATTTGGCATAACTGCTTAATCGTCAGGGTTTTGCGGTTTGTGTGAGATGCTTGATATGCGGCATCAAAGGGTTGCGACGTCGGCGACGGTGGCGTTGACGAAGGAGATCAGAGCGGAGGGGGAGATGGCGAGCTGGAGGCCGCGGACTCCGGCGCTGACGTAGATGGTGTCGAAATCAAGGGCGGTGGAGTGGAAATATGTCGGGAAGCGCTTCTTCATGCCGACAGGCGAGCAGCCTCCGCGGATGTATCCCGTCACGCCTAAAAGGTCCTTCATTGCAATCATCTCCACCTTCTTGTTGCCGGAAACCTTGGCAAGAGCCTTCAGATCCACCTCACAGTTACCCGGCACTACACACACGATATGTCCGGTCCTGTCGCCATGCAGGACAAGCGTCTTGAAGACCTGCTCAATAGGCTGCCCGAGGCTCTCCGCCACATGCTGCGCCGCAAGGTCGTTCTCATCGAATTCATAAGGTATCAGTTCATATGCAATGCCGGCCTTGTCCAGAAGCCGGGCCGCATTCGTCTTTTCAATCTTCTTTGCCATAATGGCTGCAAAATTAGCGGTTTTTTCGTTATCACGGCAGAAAATCCCTATCTTTGACAACGCAACATAAAAATCATATGAAATGAACAGCAAGATAGTGAAGATTCTCTATGCAGTGCTTCTGCTCGCCATTCTCGTCCTTGTCGCATGTTTTCTCGTGGCACATGTAAAGGCCGGCCTGCAGACAGTCAGCGCCAAGGTTTATCTGGGCCTCTATATAATCCTGATAGTCTGGGCCCTCTACAGACTGTATACCATAATCCGGGAACTACTCGGCAGATGATGGGGCGGTCGGGGCATCGGCTTCCGTAATATGCAGATATGCCGTTTCCCCGCTGAAGTCGGTCAGACTGTATGCCATCGGCAGCAGTGGCTGCTCCATAATGCCGTCACGATATATGTCAATCAGTTCCTCTCCGCCACTGCGGCATATGAACCGGCCCTCGTCATCAAGCGTGATAAGATGGAACACGGCATCTTTCACGTGATGATAATCAGAGACCTTTCCATCTTCCATATATTCGCAAGTATGGTAGTCCAGCATTCCTGCCGAACAGTTCCCCTCTGCAAGCAGGAACATCAGCCTGCCGTATTCAATCCTGCTGACCACGGCCGCCTTGTCCATCACGTCAAGTATCTCCTGAGGCGCTTCCGCATCCTTGAACAGCTCATAATACCCGATATGGTAATGTGAATATAAGATGCCGCACTGCCTGTCCATCTCATCCTCCGCTTCCCGACCGGTCAGCTGTGCAAAATCGCATCCGAAAAGCGCCACAGACATCCTTCTGAGCTCATCGGTACTGTAATACTGGCTGTAGACGTAGTCCTTGCGCGATCCCTTCACGTTCTCCACCTTCTCCACTGAAGCCGGCTCAAACCTCTGCTCTTCCAGAAACTTCACTTTGTCCGCACCGTCTGCCTCCTTGGAAACGACGGCTCCGAGCATGAGCCTGTTCCGGACCTTCCCGGGAGCATAGACAGTGCGGGAATAAACTTCTGCGGATCCTTCCTTACACCTGTCGCTGTCAATATAGGCAGGCGGTATGTCCGTCATATTCAGTATCTTAAGCTTATCATACCACTCGAAATACGAATCACAGACGGTATCGGAAAACTCATAGACGACATATTGTCCCTGACTGTCATGCAGCTGTATTCCCTGATAGTAGCGGCATGGATTATAGTCATGTCCGGACATATTGTCCATGAAGATTTCCCTTTCTCCGTCAAACCTCATCTGCATCCTGCCCTCGTCAAACCCAAGGTTGTGATACGGATTGTCGAACTTCTTCTTCCACAGGCCGTTGCCGGCTTCGAGAAATATGGTGTCCTCCGCCCCTATCCATTCGAGACGGTCAAATGTCACCTCGATGTCATGCCTGCTCCTGTTCACAAAGACCAGCTCCATGCTCTGCATGTCCGAATCGTCTAACCCTCCGATGTATCCCCTGCATCCACAGGCGGCCAGCATAGTTACCAGCATTCCGATAAATCTTCTCATCTTGATTCCCTCCGTCATTTGATTTCCATCCATTCTGAAACGGTTTTCGTATATCCGCAGAAGTATCCTACTCCCCGATTTACATTGCTGTAGGTGAAGGACGGCGATGAAAGGCCAACAGACGCAAACGGATTGCTGTGTGCGTCATAATATGCGTAAAGCGTCCTGTACATCTCCTCGGAGAGCCTGTACAGATGCAGCCTCACCTCCTCCGTCACCTCATATTGTAATGAAAGACTGAGCCTGCTCCGCATCTCATAACAATCGTCATCTTCCTCCTCATCGGACCAGATGAAAGTGTCATGTTCTTCGAACCAGGCGGTGGCCGGCGCATATGCATATCTGTCAAGGCTGATTTCGGTGTCATCGACAATGGTAAATGATATGTAGACGGACGGACTTTCACTGTGCGGATAATACTCGAAGCGGCGCACCTCCACAGCCGCTCCGTAATAATCCCTGCTTTGAGGATTATCCTTATAGCTCAGAAGCACACATTTGTTGCCGTCGGCGTCAGTATAGGCCTCGAAGGTATATTCCGGAAATCCGTCCGGAATGGATGTCTCTGCCTTTACGGTCTCCAGGTCGTCTGCACCGACCGTCAGAGAAAGTCTGTCCCCCTCGCTGAATGCTCCGGCCTCTATGCGCATGCCTCCGTTCGCCATTCCAGTACTTGCAGTCTCAACCTCCTCTCCGTTGCAAAGCAGTGAGAATGAGGGAGATATGGTTGCGGATGCCGTGCTGCTTATCTCGTCGACAGGTATGGTACGGTGGATTTCGATGACAGTTGTGCTGTCGGCGCATATATATGATTTCACGCATATGCGTGGCTCCAGACCGGAATCCTCGATGTCAAAGGAATATCTGCATCCGGTCGATGCTGTGGCAATGAGAAGCAGGAATATGATTTTTGTCTTCATTCTCAAAACTTTAAGGTGTAACTGAATGACGGAATGATGGGGATGATGCTGAATGCCTCGCCTACCATCTCCAGACCCTTGAGGTTCTCTTTAGTGAACTCGTACCGGTCTCCGATATAAGCGACAATAGGGTTCATGCTGCAATAGGCGTTGTAGAGGCTCAGGTTCCAGACGCTTTCGTTGCCGCGCCTGGTCGTCTTGCGGAAGTTGAATCCGACATCGAGCCTGTGGTAATCTGGAAGTTTCAGATTGTTCGGAGCCTCATAGTACATTTCCGGCCAATCACCGATTTCATCCGTCCATATGGTCTGAGACGCGGACGTCATCCATCCTCCGCTGTGCCAGTTCCAGCTTGCATACATTTCGAAACGTTTGCCGAAGCGGCGTGTTGCCGTGAACGTCAGCTTGTGGCGGTTGTCGTTGCGGTCACTGTACCAGTCCGGATAGAATTCCTTAAAGAGACGTCTGCTCCAGGACAGTGTGTAATATGCTGTAACCGAGGTGTTTTCATCGGCCCACGACAGTTCTGTCTCCATGCCCCACGACCTTCCGCGCCCTGTGATCATGCAATCCTCCCAAAGGTCGATAGGCGGATACAGACCCCATTTCCCCCTGAATTCCAAAAGGTTGTCCATCGTCTTGAAATAGCCTTCCATATTGAGCCTCATGCCGAACGGAAGATTAAGATACGCCCCTGCAGCGACCTGTCTCGAACGGCTCGGGGCTATCCTGTCGGTCGAGGGCATCCAGAAATTGGTCGGCAGCTGCAGATAATTGGACGCTACCTGGTGGTCGTTCTGGACCATCTCCGAATACGAAAGTTTGAAGGCTGTGCGGCTGCCGGCATCAAAGCGCAGGGCAGCCCTCGGCTGGATGCTGTGGTATGTCTTCCCTTTCGTGGCTATGGCACCGTACCGCAGGCCTATGTCGGCATGCAGCCATCGGGCGACACGTATTTCATCCTCAATATATATTGATGGTTCGAAGGATCTGCGCCGGCTGCCTTCGGAGAGCGTCTCGTCGGAAAGTGTCTCCCCGTCCTGAGTGACCTTCAGTTCCTTGACATATTCGGGACGGTATATGTGGTATTGGAGAGCCATGCCGTAACGGATCTTGTGGCTCGGCATGGGGTTGAAGAAGAAGTCGGCCCTCAAGCCGATATCGGCAGTTCTTGAGCGGTTTTCGCCGTTGCTGTAGCTGCTGGAGGTGATGTCCTCAAGCGCACTTTCCCGGATGTTTTCCAGATAAGAGAAAATGGCGCTGTAACGACTGAAATATGCCTTTACATCCATCTCATGATTGGCCGAAAGATGTCTTTCCCAGTCGAGCGAGGTAAGGAGATTCCCCCATACCATCCCCATGCCGGCCTCGTTGTAATATTCCTGTGAGGCCTCTTCTGCCGTGACGGTTTCCTCGGTTCTGTCGCCCTGCCTGAACTTCAAGGCATCACGTCCGCCGTAGATGTTCAGTTCCAGACGGTCCTTCTCGGAAAAGATGTGGGTGATGTTTGCGTTCAGATCCCAGAAGGCATATTTTATCCTAAAGTCAGTCTTTTGTACATTACTGACAATCAAGCTTGCCGGCTCCGTCAGGACATCGAGCCAGCTTCGCCTCAGTCCGATATTGTATGATGTCTTCCCTTTGATTATGGGCCCCTCGAACTGAAGCCTTCCGTCAAGAAGGCCTATCGAGAACAGTCCGTGGTGCTCCTGCATGTCGCCGGTCCTCGTGCGTACGTCCACCACGGAAGAGAGCCTTCCGCCATAACGCGCAGGAAATCCGCTTTTGTAGAAGTCCACCGATTCCACTACGTCGGTGTTGAACGAGGAAAACAGACCTGCCAGATGGCTCACCTGATACAAGGGGATGTCGTCGAGCAGATATAGATTGTCTGCTCCGTCGCCACCTCGGACATACAGTCCGGACAGAAGTTCGGTCCCTGTGGCCACTCCCGGAAGCTGCTGGAGGGACTTTATCACGTCAGGAGAGCTGAGCAGTGCGAATCCGTTTCCGAAGGACTTGCCGTCCAGCCTCTGAAAGCCGGTCTGCGTGGTGCTTCTTTCCTTTGCCAGAAGGGCGGTGATGACGGATTCGCTGAGGGTGTCACGCTGTTCCTCTATGAATATGGTGTAGTCTTTGGGCTTCTTCTTTCCTTCCCGGGTGAGGACGACGTAGTGCTTCATGATCTCGAATCTGATGCCCGTATCCTTGAAAAGGGCCTCCAAACATACGTGCAGCTCATTTTCCCTGACTATTCTTTCCATTGGAGTGCCTGTGTACGGACGGTCTATGTCCAGAGAGGAATCATAGATGAAGTTTACGTTGAAGTGCAGATGTATCGTCTCCATTCCCTGCCTCAATGTCTTTGTCTCCTTCTGTCCGCGATCCGGCATGGCATCCGCAGTCGTGCCCGCTAAACAGGCCGGCAGAAGGACGGTCAGCAATATCCTGATAAATGTCTTCATGTTCACGAATTTTCCTTTAAGACGGGAAAGAGTGTAAAAAGTACTATGCAAATATAGAATAAATACCCTATATTTGCCATCTGGGCATTATGAATGCCGTATGGAAGGATAGTTTGGAGGAACTTTTCAGATACAACTACAGGCCGTTGTGCCTTTATGCGCTGCATTATCTCAAGGATGCCGACCTTGTGGAGGATGTGGTGCAGGAGTGCTTTGCGACCTTGTGGGAGAAGCTTCAGACAGGCGCTGCCGTGGCAAACCGTCGCGCGTACCTTTATATGACGGTGCGCAACCGCTGTCTGGACCATCTCCGCCGTAAAGGCATCCCTACCGAACAGCTCAAGCCGTACGACACCTACGGAATCATCGACGATGACGACGCACAGGAGCGCTCGCAGACCGAGGCGCGGCTCTGGACGGCAATCGATTCGCTGCCGGAAAAATGCCGCGAGGTGTTCCTGATGAGCAAGCGCGACGGAATGAAATACGGAGAGATTGCTGAGGAACTGGGCATATCTGAAAACACCGTCCGCAACCAGATAAGCAAGGCCCTGAAGGCACTCAAGGACGGGGCCATAAAAATATACATGTTTTTTTTCGGATAGGAATAGTACTAAATCCGAGGTTCTGCGTCTTAATGGCAGAAGAACCTGAATCTGACCTTTATTATGTCACAGTTTGAGGACAAGCATCTGGATTTCGTGCTCAGGCACTATGAAAAGGGACGGTTTGACACGCAGCAGGCTGTCAGACGCTTCAATGATGCGCATCCGGTGGAGCACAGGCCGCACAAAGGCTGGTGGCTCGGAATCTCCGGCATGGCTGCTGCCGTGCTCATAGGATTATTCCTTTTCATGCATCGCGAGGAACGCCGCTGGACCGAACTGACCGCAGAGGCCACGTCAAAGACGGCGGTACTTCCGGATGGCACGCAGGTCACTCTTTCGCGAGGCTCTACCCTGAGCTTCAAGGCGGAGGATCCGCGTGAGGTGAAGATGACCGGAAAGGTCTTCTTCGATGTTGCGAGAGATGAGGCGGATCCGTTTGAAATCCATGCGGTAGGAGCCTATGTGCGTGTGCTGGGAACGGAATTCCAGGTGGACGGCAGCATTCCGGAATCTGGAATTTCAGTCTATGTCGCCGAGGGAAAGGTGCTGTTCTCGAAAAGTTCAAGGTCTGAAGGGGTGATTCTTACAGAAGGCATGGAGGCAAGGCTGGCGGAAGGGGCTCAGATTCCGGTTGTGGAGGAAGATGCCGACGTCAATTCCATCGCATGGCAGCGCGGTACATTCATCTTTAACGAAACGCCTCTTAAAGAGGTATTGGATTGTTTATCAGTCTATTATTATGTTTCGTTCGCCGCTACAGACCTCGACCGCAAGCTCAGCGGAGAGTTTCACACGGACAATCTTGATCTGATTATCGAGCTGATTGAATCTGCTCTTGACGTGACCATAGTGAAAAAATGACGCAACTAAAATTTCGCAAGTGCGAAAATTCAGTCACGATAATAAAAAGGAGGACACCGTAAAAGCGTCCTCCTTTTATTGTCGTTGTCAGAAATATTATCTGTGAATATTATCTGTACTGTGCGAACTCCACGTCCTTAGCTGCTCTTTCAGCAAGCTCGGCATCTGTCTTTGCTGCTGCGAGGTTGCTCTTCACCGCCGAGCTCTGTCCCATGCGGGCAGCTGCCACTGCGCGGAGGTATGCCGCATTCGGGCAGTCGCATGAGAAATTGAGTGCAGGTGCGCAGTTTCCTGCCAGAAGCTGTGCAAGAGCTGCATTATATGTGTTCTTGCCTGCGAGCTTCGCGGCTGCGGCAGCGTATTCACCGTCGATGATGTCGATTACGGCTGCATTCTCCACAGCAGTAGCATTGTTGGAATACGCAAGATATTCGGCTGCGACGTTGAAGTCCTCCTCCATCATTGCGATCACGCCCATTGCGTTGCACCAGTCCTCGTCCTGCTCAAGTCCCTCAAGGGCCTTCTTCGCTTCGGCAAGCCTTCCCATGTTCGCGTATGTCACACCGAGGTTGTATTTTCCTCGTGCACTGTCATACTTCGAAACGGCCTGCTTGTAGATTGTGATCTTGTCGTCGTTGTCCTCCACGAGTGTGGCGGCACGAAGAAGCGACTCCTCGTCAAGAACGTCGATGTTGCTGTCTATGATTTCGAGAAGTTCTTCGCTGGTGTAGTTCTCGTATTCGACATTGGCGATGAAACGTGCACGGCGGAGCTCAGGGAGCACTTCCTGTGCAAGTGACTGATATACGGCCGACATGTTCCTGATTTCCTTTTCGCGGATAGCAGGATCGCTGTACATTGAAAGCACGCGGATGATGAGCTCCTTGTCGTCAAGGTCTGAAGCTGCGACGAGTTCCTGGAATCCTTCCCAGTCCTCACCGACGCTGGTCACGTTCACCGGTGTTCCTGCGAGAGTGGTTCTGGTGAGCTGTCCGAGAACCTTCTCGGCAGACTTTGAACGGTTGTCTGACAGTTCAGCATTGTCCTCCTCCTTTCCGTCCGGAGAAGCGTATGCTATGATGTCGGTGCTTACCACGTTCATCCTGTCGTTGGCCTTGATTTCCTCAAGGGCGGCCTTGAAGTCCTGGATGGACTGAGACCTGAGTTCGGTATTCCTCACCTCGGAACTGTTTATCTGATAGAGGATCTGGCCTTCGGCTGTCTGCGGAACGAGATCCTGATAGTTGTCCGCCTTGTAGTCGATCTTTCCGGTCTTGCTTACGAGCATGTACGTCGTGTTGGCTCCGTCAGCGATCTTCACCGTCGGCAGGCTTGCCTGCTTCGCCTTATGCTTCAGGACGCTGCGGAGTTCGAGATAGCATTTCTCCATTCCAGGCACGTATTCGAAATTCACCTTCTTGCTTATCGATGCTCCCTTCTTCGGAACGACCTGGTAGTTGTCCTTTACGTTCTCTCCCTGGAATACGAACGGCTTCATCTTGGCCTCGCCTCCTTCGTAGACGATGACCGGAGTTACCTCAAGAATGGCCTGCGGGTGGAAATAGCCATCGGGATAGTCCACGGTGACGGTCGCACTGATCTGACCTGCAACGACCTCAAGGATTTCCGGCTCACATTTGGCGGTGGCGTTTACTGTTTCTGCTGTCTCTGCCATCTGTTCAGGCGAACCGCAGGCTGCTGATGCAAGTCCGAGAACGGACAGTGACAGGAATTTGACAATGTTCTTCATCTTTTTAGTTTAAAATATGTGTAATGTTCAGTGTCTTGCTCCAAAAGGGCAATCGGATGCAAAGATAATCATATTTTTATTTTAGCGGATATGTTGAGGATTATTCTTAACTTTGTGCCGCTATGACGAATCAGGAACTACAGAGCTTGAAGAACAAGTTCGACATTATAGGGAACGATCCGGCGCTCAACAGGGCGCTGGAGATTGCCGTTGCCGTGGCTCCGACCGACATAACCGTGCTTGTCTCAGGTGAGAGCGGTGTCGGAAAGGAGAACATTCCGAAGATAATACACCAGAACAGCCGCAGGAAGAACGGGAAATATTTCGCCATCAACTGCGGGGCGATTCCGGAAGGTACCATAGATTCGGAGCTTTTCGGACACGAAAAAGGCTCGTTTACAGGCGCCAACGAAATGCGCCGCGGATATTTCGAGGAGGCGGACGGCGGCACGCTGTTCCTCGACGAGATAGGCGAGCTGCCGCTCTCATCGCAGGCCAAGCTGCTGAGGGTGCTGCAGTCCGGCGAGTTCATAAGGGTGGGCTCGTCGAAGGTGCTGAAGACGGATGTGAGGGTGGTTGCGGCTACGAATGTGAACCTCATGCATGCTGTCTCGAAGGGCAAGTTCCGCGAGGACCTGTATTACAGGCTGAATGCGGTGTCGATCACGATGCCGGCTCTGCGCGAGCGTCCTGCCGACATAAACCTGCTCTTCCGCAAGTTCGCTTCGGACTTTTCGGCCAGATACGGCATGTGCAAGGCTACATTGACCGAGGATGCGGCGATTCTGCTGCGCAAATACCGCTGGCCGGGCAACATCCGTCAGCTGAAGAACGTCGCCGAGACGGTTTCAGCTTTGGAGTCGGCGAGGATTTCTGCGGCTTCGGACAGATGCGTCATTGATGTGGACGTGCTTTCGAAATATATTCCGAAAGAGGAACCGAACCTGCTGCCGGCGAAGTCTTCCGCATATCAGGAGGCTGCGGAGAATCCTGCGGAGCGCGAGGCCATAATCAGGATGCTTTTCCAGCTGCGTCAGGATGTGGACTATCTCAAGGATGTGATAGCCAAGGCCGGGCTTGGACGTCCTTCCGCTCCTGCGATTGCCGCTCCGGATACGGCTGTGGAAGAAGGTGAACTGCCTCCGGAGTGGACGCCGAGGCCGGAGCCGGGAACATATGCGCAGAATCTCTATCAGGAGGATGAGGATCCTGAGGAGCAGGAATTTGAGGAACAGGCTCAGGAGGATATGTCCATAAAGACAGCGAATCTGGAGCTTATCGAAAAGGTACTCCGCAAGCATGGAGGAAACCGTAAGGCAGCTGCCGCTGAGTTGGGGATTTCGGAAAGGACGCTTTACCGTAAGATAAATCAGATGAAGAAGGAAAAAGAAAATGACACTGAAAAATAAGATATTATCGGCACTTGGTGTTGTCGTCGCCCTCACGGTGACGGCCTTCATCGTGCAGTCGTGCGGCATATATTCGTTCACAGGAACGTCCATACAGCCGGACGTCAAGACAGTGACCATCAATTATTTCGAGTATAAGGCGCTGAAGGTGAATCCGTCCCTGAGCAACCAGATTACGGAGGCTCTGCAGGAGAAGTTCATCAAGCTGACCAAACTGGAACTGGTGGACATTGACGGAGACCTTGAGATTGTAGGCGCCGTCACCGGATACGATGTGAAGGCGACGGCCATCACCGAGAGCGAGGCTGCTGCACAGAACCGTCTGACGGTGACCGTGAAGATAAGCTTCGTGAACCGCAAATACCCGGAGGACGACTTCCCGGACAAGTCATTCTCTGCATATCAGGACTTCGATGCCACACAGTCGCTGGATGCGGTGGAGGCAACCCTCTGCGAGGATATCGTGGAGCAGCTTTGTGAGGACATCTTCAATGCAACGGTTGCAAACTGGTAGGAATATGGGCTATATTGACTTGAGAAAACTTAATCTTGATGAACTTGTGGGTGTGGTGAACCTTTATCCGTGGTTCGGCGGCGCCCGAAAGGAGCTTTGCGAGAGGATGAGCCGCATGGGAGGCTGGGACGATGCGCAGTATGCGGATGCGGCCATGTACATTGCAGCCCGCGGAAAGCTGTCCGACATCATGCGCTCGTCGCGTGAAGAGGACTGGACGGATGCGGATGTGGAGAGCCTGCTGAAGTCTTACATCGCGGAGAAGGAGACGGCGCAGGCGGAAGAGGCCGCCGGTCCTAAGAGGAAGGTATATGCAGGAGTGGGGGACTACTTCTCGCAGGAGGATTACGACCAGGTGAGACGTTCGGAGGACAACGTGTTTTCGCGATATGCGGCCAAGGCGCGTCAGGACAGGTCGTCGGAAGGTGAGGTCGATGTGGAATTCGACCTTTACACCGAAACTTTGGCCCAGATTTATGCGGAACAGGGTTATTATGAGCAGGCAAAGGCCATTTATTCGAAACTAATTTTGGCATATCCGGAAAAAAATGCTTACTTTGCAGCCCTTATTCAAAAAATTGACGAATTAAATTAGTTTTAAAGACGATATGAACGTACTTTTTACCATTTTGACAGTGCTTGTCCTCATCGCCAGCATTCTTATCACACTCATCGTGCTGCTTCAGAACGGCAAGGGTGGCGGACTCGCAAGCAATTTCGTGGCAGGAAACCAGACATTCGGCGTACGCCAGACAGCGGATATCCTTGAGAAGATCACATGGGGTCTCGCTGCATTCATCCTCTTACTGTCGATTGTGACTTCAGTCTCGCTTCACAACGGCGGTTCGGCTGTGGACTACACAGAGAAGATCGAGCTTGATGCTCCGGCTCCTGAGTTCCCTGCAGCCATCCCATCAGCAGAGAATCCGGCAGAGACACCTGCAGAGTAATTGCATCATCGCCGACTGACATTTTGTCAGAATAAGGCATTTGGAATATAATTTGACTTTCAGCCGTCAGTTCATTGGAATTGACGGCTTGTCTTGCATATAATGCATCAGATTCTCACGTCGCTGCGCGAACCCGTGGCAATCTCGGCAGTCTTTCCACTGAACCGCAATAATCATAGGAGGAAAGAATATGGCAGAAAACAAGTTTGAAAATTTGAGCAGGTTCGCTGTCAACCTCAACGAGAGGGCAGCGGGCGGCAAGCTCGACCCTGTGATCGGCAGGGATGAGGAAATACGTAGAGTATTGCAGATTCTGAGCAGAAGGACAAAGAACAATCCTATACTGGTCGGCGAGCCGGGTGTCGGCAAGACGGCCATATCGGAAGGTATCGCCCAGAAGATTGTGGACGGCGATGTACCTGAAAACCTGAAGAACCGCAAGATATATTCACTTGATATGGGTGCCCTTATCGCAGGCGCCAAATATCAGGGAGAGTTCGAGGAAAGGCTTAAGGGCGTCGTGAAGGAAGTCGTGGACAGCGAAGGTGAAGTGATATTGTTCATAGACGAGATACACACCCTTGTGGGAGCCGGACGTACTTCCGGAGCCATGGATGCCTCAAACATCCTGAAACCGGCATTGGCGCGAGGCGAACTCCGCACGATAGGTTCGACGACTCTGGACGAGTATCAGAAGTATTTCGAGACCGACAAGGCTCTGGAGCGCCGTTTCCAGATGGTCATGGTGGACGAACCTTCGCCGGCGGCATCCATATCCATCATGCGAGGCCTCAAGGAACGTTACGAGAACCATCATAAGGTACGCATAGAGGATGACGCCCTGATTGCGGCTGTGGAGCTGTCGCATAGGTATATCACCAACCGTTTCCTTCCGGACAAGGCCATAGACCTTGTGGATGAGGCGGCATCAAAGCTGCGTCTGGAGATGAACTCGGTGCCGGAGCCGATAGCGGAGCTGGACAGCAGGATACGGCAGCTTGAAATCGAGCGCGAGGCCATCAGACGCGAGGGCGTATCCATGAAGATGGACAAGATAAAGGCGGAGCTCAAGGAGCTGAATGCTGAACGTGATGACCTCCGCAAACGCTGGGACGAGGAAAAGGATATACTTTCCGACCTTCAGCACGCGCGTCAGAAGATGGAGGACTTCAAGATAGAGGCCCACAACGCCGAAAGAGCCGGCGACTACGGTAAAGTGGCTGAAATACGCTACGGAAAGATGGCAGAGGTGCAGAAGAAGATCGAAGACCTTACGGCACGGCAGGCAGCAATCAAGAATCCTATCATAACAGAGGCTGTCACGCCGGAAGACATTGCGGAAGTTGTCGCCAAATGGACCGGTATTCCTGTGCGACGGATGCTTGAAAGCGAGAGGGAGAAGCTGCTCCGCATGGAGGCAGAGCTTCACAAAAGGATCGTCGGCCAGAATCAGGCGATAGAGGCCGTTGCGGATGCCGTACGCCGTTCACGTGCCGGTCTGCAGAACGAGAAGAGGCCTATAGGTTCGTTCCTGTTCATGGGTACGACGGGTGTCGGCAAGACGGAGCTGGCCAAGGCGCTCGCCGAGTTCCTTTTCAACGACGAGAACATGATGACGCGAATCGATATGAGCGAGTATCAGGAGCGTCATTCCGTGAGCCGTCTTGTAGGTGCGCCTCCGGGATATGTAGGATATGACGAAGGCGGGCAGCTGACGGAGGCTGTAAGGCGCAAGCCTTATTCGGTCGTGCTGCTGGACGAGATAGAAAAGGCCCATCCGGACGTATTCAACACCCTGCTTCAGGTGCTTGACGACGGTCGTCTGACCGATAACAAAGGCCGCACCGTGGACTTCAAGAACACGATTCTGGTCATGACCTCGAATGTCGGAGCGGACATCATCCAGTCATATATGGAGCGTCTTCCGGCATCTTCCGAGACGGCGGATCAGTCAGCGGCTCCGAGCGAACGTCAGCGTCTTCTCGCCGAATGCCGGAACGAGGTCCTCGAGGTGCTCAGGCGTACCGTCCGACCGGAATTCCTCAACAGGATCGATGAAGTCATCATGTTCGAGCCGCTTTCACAGACCGACATCCGCGACATCCTCAGGATGCAGATGAAGGACCTGCAGAACAAGCTCGGCGAGAACGGAGTGACCGTCAGCTTCACAAAGGAATTCGAGGACTACATGAGCACAAAGGGTTATGAGCCTGCTTATGGCGCACGTCCTGTCAAGAGGCTCATGCAGAAGGAGCTCATCAACATCCTCGCTAAGTCCATCCTCGACGGCAAAGTCCACCGCGACTCCGCCATTCTCGTAGACATTCAGGACGGCCAGATCACCGTCCGCGAAGCCTGAAATACAACTCGCTGCAAATTAGCGTATTACAAGAAGTGCGTGCCGCCATTGGGGAGCACGCACTTTCTGTAAGTTGCTGATATTGCGTTATTTGGATTTTACGCTATTCTTGCGGGGGAAACAGCTCTTTGATGATGCGATCCATGCCGGCGTAGCAGTCGAGAGTCCATAGGACGAAGCGGATGTCCACGCAGACGCATTTGTTGTAGCCGTCCACGCACATCATGTCGCTGGCAAGGGACTCCTTGTTGCCGTCGAAGGCAAGGCCTATCAGCTCGCCGCGCGAGTTGAGGACGGGACTGCCGGAATTTCCACCTGTTATGTCATTGTCTGTGAGGAAGTTCACATGCATTGTATTTCCGTCGGGGCTGCATCCCCAGCGTCCCCAGTCACCTTTCTCGTAGAGGGCCAGCAGCCTGTCCTTCAGCGAGAAGTCGTAGGAGTCCGGATTGTGTTTCTCAAGGATGCCTTTCGAGGTGCTCTTCCAGTCGCAGTACACGCCGTCGTAAGGTTCGAGAGGGCCGACGGTTCCGTATGTAATCCTCATCGTCGAGTTTGCGTCCGGATACTGCGGCACACCCTTGTCCAGCCTCATCTGATACAGGGCGTGGGTGAATTCGCGGTCGAGACTGCTTCTGTCGTATTCGCCTTCCGCCTCTTTGATTCTGTTGTTGAACTCCATTATGCGTACGTCATCCATGAAGCGGAAAAGCGGATCTGCCTCATAGTCAGCCACGGTATGCCTTTCATCAAGGAAGCTCCGGAGCCTTCCTTCGTCCGTGAGGAAGCTGTTGTTCCATGTATATTCTGCAACTGCCTGGCAATCACCGTCAAACTTGTCGAGAAGCTCTTTCTGATAAGGCCCCATCATATCCCTGTCCACATTCTCCAGGAAAGTCTTCACGGCATAGTGGTACAGATCCTTCTCCACCCGAAGGTCGATGGCGTCATATTCCTTCAGAAGGCTCGCCTGAAGCTCCGGAACATCGTTTCCCGTAAAAAGGGAATTGTTGCAGCAGTCGATTTCGTCCTGCCCCGGGCCTTTGGCCATACGTATTTCGCCGTTCACATATTCAGCCTTCTTCTTCGGCTTTATGTTATTCATCTTCAGGATGTTGTCGCGGAACTGCCTCGTCTTTCCGACAGCTCTTGTTATGCGTGTTCCACGGATGAGCGTCTCACGGTAATATGCCAGATTCCTTTCAACTTCGCGCACGTTGGCATATGCCTTTCCTATACGCGGAAGCAGATCTCCCCATTCGGCCTTACGCTCCGGCGAAGCATCGATCCACTCCTGAAGCTCCTTCTCGACACGGGCCTTTTCCGCAGCCACTCCGAACCTCCCGTAGCAAAGCACTTCGCCGCTCTGCAGCTCCTGTACATTGCTGAGGCTGAAGAAGTAATCCGAATAACGGAGTCTGATCTCCGGATCTGCGTTCATCCAGCCGTTGATGATCTCCATCTGCTTTCCGCGGAGCTCGTTGCTCACCGGGAGCTTGAGCGTCCTGTTGAATTCGGTTTCGAAGGAGGTGCTGTATCGGTTGGTTCTGCCGGGATATCCGATGACCATCGTGTAGTCACCCTCCTTGTAGCCCTCAAGGGAAATCGGAAGGATACGCTCGGGCTTCATCGGTACATTTTCATGCGAAAATTCGGCAGGGGAGCCGTCAGGGGCCGTATATATACGGTAGAGGGCGAAATCGCACTTGTGCTGAGGCCATTCCCAATTGTCGATGTCTCCGCCGAAAGCGGCAGAGGATACGGGAGGTGCCGCCACCAGACGCACGTCCTTATATACCTTATACAGAGCGATATAGTATTTCGAGCCGCTCCACATCGAAGCCAGCCACGGTTCCAGGCCAGTCTCCGCATATTTCCTCTCCATGAGGTAGCTGAGCTTGCGGCTTCCGAGCTTCTTGCCTTCCGCCTCGTGCTGCTTCTTGAGGGCGTTCACCTCATCGGTGACGTCGAGCACCCTCTGGAGGAAATACACACTCTTGCCGGCGATGTTCACTTCCTCGTTCCGACGCATGGCCCAGAAGCCTTCCTCGAGGTAGTTGTGTTCGGGGGTGCTGAGCGCGTGGACATCGCCGTAAGCGCAGTGGTGGTTCGTTATGAGCAGGCCCTGCTCCGAAATCATGCTTCCGGTGCAGCCGAACTCCATCGAGACGACGGCATCCGCAACGGTAGCTCCGGGAGCGTCCGCATTGTATATTTCACCGGCCGATAGCTCCAGCCCGCGTTCCTGCATCTTTTTCTCCAAAGCCGCATCGATGGTATGTATCATCCACATACCCTCATCCGCCATAGCCATTTGACTATAGGTCAATACTATAATAACAGATAATATTTTAAATGCCTTCATTTTTGAATTGATTACATGTGGTATATAAAAACCCTGGCCGCCCATGGCCCGGTGAATGGGAGGGGCCCGCTCCGTAGGAGTGGGAGGGATTTAGTTTTTATATACCATATGTATTAATATTCATATTCATATGTTATTCCCGGTTCCTTGAACTTGAACTTCGCTCCCTCTTCCCTTACGTCATCCTTCTTGTAAGTGATTGTCCATGTCTCCATGGTCATGAGTTCCCACAGCCTTTCCGCCGTCATCGGCTCCGCAAACCTCACCTGCATAGCCGGCACAAGGTCCTTATTGAGGTTGAGGTATATGCCTATGACACCGTCGTGCTTCGAAAGATGGTTGCTCAGGAACGGCATGTTGCGCAGGATGATAGGCTTGTCGTAATTGCTGTCGGAAATCTCATATATGTACTGAGTCTTGCCCTCGGCCTCTTCCACGCGGCTCTTGAACTCCGCCTTGAAAGGATTGAACATCTTCCTGATGTATTCTTCAGCGCCGATGCTTCCCACTTCATCCTCAAGCTCCACGAACTCATATCCCACCTCGACCTCACGCGTGCCTCCGCCATGCACAGGCATCATCAGCTTCTCCATCTCCACGATTTCCTCAAACCAGTCCTCGTCGGGATTCTCCGAAGGATCCATGTACACACGCACGATGAGAGGACATGCAAATTCACTTTCAAGACCGTATATCTTCTTTCCTGTATTCCTCATCTGCAGGCCGAGATAGTTGATGTCCATCTTGTCATACATTCCCTCCGTGCGTATGGTCACGATCTTGAGCGAATCTATAGAACCCGGCTGAAGCGGATTCACCTTGAATCTTGACGGAACATATATCGCTTCCTGAATCTTATCAGGGTCGGTCACGGCAGGGTTGTAGAGGATGTCAGCTGAATGACGGTTCACGAATGTCTTCACACCATGTACTCCCGGAATCTTCTCAAGCTTTGCCTTGAAGGCCATCGAACTGCCGTAGCACTTCACCGAACGAAGGCCGTCTATCTGCATCGTCTTGAGCGTTGACGGATTCACAAGCTGTGTCACGGTGCCGTCCTCAGCCACATTCTCGATGCCCCACTTCATGTCGATTGTAGGCAGCTCGAACTTACCGCCGGCCCACATTCCGAAAGCAATCAGAACGACCGTCAGAATGGCCGGAACAAGCCTCCATAAACGGCTTCTGCTGCCTCTGCGTACGCCGATGTTGAGCGCCCCCGTCGAGCAGACGGACACACATTCGCCACAGAGCGAGCAGTCTACAGACTCCACCCTGCCGTTGTTGCAGGACTTGATGTCGATATGGTAAGGGCACTTCCTGATGCAGGCGCCGCAGTTGTTGCAGGCGCTTTCGTCCTTCATCACATAAAGGAGCTGCATCTTAGGCTTCGAATGGAGGATTTCGAGAAGGTATCCGAGGATACAGAATCCTCCGAGCAGCACCGCCCACGGAATGTCGGCGCCAAGAACGTCAGCCACATAGTATGCTCCGAAAAGTACTCCTATCCACAGCCAGAACTTCAGCGAATTTGAAATCGCTCCAAGTGGACAGAGGTAGCGGCACCAGAACATGTCTATGAAGAAGCTTCCTAAAACCACGATGCAGATGCTTGTGATTGACATCCATAGAGTAATCTCACCCTTGAAGCCCGTCGCGATGGCGTAATACGGATCCAGATTCTTGCAGAAGAGCTCGCTGGCGTTCACCGTCATGTAGAATATCCAGAATACGAGCACGTACTTCACGATGCGGAGCACCTTGTCCACGGCCGAACCGTTGCGCACCTTTATGCCTTTGATGTGCATTGCATTGCGCGCCTTGCCCAGCAGGTCCTGAACAGTGCCCACCGGGCATATGTATGCGCAGAAAAGCTTGCTGAACAGTACTATGGCGGCCACGAGGGCGATGCCCATCATCACCTGTACCGATGACATGCTGCAAGGGAGCGAACCGCGCGAAAGGTAGGTCGCGAGCGCCTGCAGGCCGCCCATCGGGCAGTATGTTTCCGGATCGACGGCTTCCTTCGACGGAACAATCCCCGTCATGAATACGATAAGAGCCGCAAGAACACCCCACTGCAGGAGGTATTTCGGCCAGTTTTTCACTATTGTCGGACGTCTTGACATAAAAATTCTGTTTGATGTTTCCAAGGTTGCGAAAATACATAAAAAAAGGGTGCGAACCAATATCCGCACCCCTAAAGATTTTCCTGATGATGTGTTATTCAGCGGCTTTGTCCTTTATGCAACGTACAGATGAGCCTGAAAGGAAGTTTCCATAGGCTACCGATATCTTTTCGTTCGATGCGTTGTATAGCGGCATCATATTATAGAACTGGATGTTCGTCATTTCACCGGTAGTGCTGTCTGTCTTGACCTGATACAATGAAGAACCGATGATATATGACATGACTCCATAGATGCCGTTGTAGGTCGTCGAAAGATATGCACCTGTTGCCGTTATGTTTGTCTTGTTGCGGCAGCTTGCGAACGTCCAAGGCCATCCTGCCTCTGTAAGCGCTGCAATGCTTGCGCCTTTGATGGTTGCATCATAGTACGGAGCTTCGGTGTTGATGACCGCGCTGTTTGAGCAGTGGCCCACAAGACCGGTCATTTCAGTGACGGTCGGGATGTGCCAGCCGGCAGGGCAGATACCCTGGCAGCCTTCGAACGAAGCCGCGTTTTCGGCTGTGATTTCATCTGTGCCGAATGCTGTCGCGCTGTCGTAAAGCAGTCCGAGCGTTTCGACGAGAGAAGGATCGGCTGTCTTTTCTGCGTTTGCAGCCGGATACCAGATGCCGGCATCTTCGGCAGGGTCGCTTGAAACGGTTCTTCCACGTGGAATGAAGCGCAGGTTCTCTGCCATCCAGGTGTTGCCGTCTGCAAGCGTTACGGTCTTGTATTCAACCCCGTCATATTCGAAGTATCCGTCGTATTCAGTGAATGTCACAGGAAGGTCTTCTGCCGATGATTCTCCTTCGAAGCCGACCTCGCCTTCGTCAGTCCAGTTCTGGATTTCGCCTGTTGCGCTGACAATCATGTTGTCCGGAAGTATGCGTGCGTTGATGGTGTACTGTCCGCCTGATTTGTATGTCGCTGAGGCAAGTGACTGTGTGATGACGGTCTTGTTGGAAAGTGTCACGATGATGCTGAAGGCTCCTGTCTGAGGAATCACGATGGCATTCCAGGTCTTGCCCTCGACTGCTTCATATGCAATGGTTACAGGCATCTCTGTCGAGACAGCTCCGTCGGATGATGATGTCAGGGCTGCATTCTCATAATCCACTCCTGCAACATGTTCCACTGTCATTATCTCCAGTTTCTCCACATCCGAACCGGTCTCGTTGTCTACATTGATGACAAGCTTTGTTCCCATGTGCTTGAATACCATTGTGACTGCATTTGATGTCGGGAGTACGCCGGACTTCGCTGCAAGCATGAAGTCTGCCGCTCCGATGCCCTCAGACTGGTCTGTGACCTGAGCATAGGCTGTCGGAGCTCCCGCCTCATTATACGGATAGTATGCATAGAGGTTTGACTTTGTGTATACGTCCGCATACCAGTCGAGGCTGCTGGTAAACACGTCTGAAGCGAAAGTAAGGCATTCGTTTGTGGCGTAGTTCTCAGCTGTGCCTTCCGCTACGACTGTGAGGCCGATCTTGTCACCTTCCTCGAAATTCACTTCCGTAGCCTTGGTTATGACAGGCTCTATACGTACCTTCCCCGGAATCTGAGGATCCGTTCCTTCGTTCTTCTGGCAGGCTGCAACGGCAAGCACTGCAAGGGCGATTGCAAAATAATGTTTCATGATTTATGTATTTAAAATTCGTATCCTATCTTCAGCGTCATGATAAGCCGGTCGCGTCCATCGATATATTTCAGACCGAATGCTTTCACGGTCTTGCCTTCAGCTTCTATATATATGCCTTTCAGGAAGCGGTATCTTACCATTATTCCGGCACAGAAGCGTGCGGCTGTCCTGTACTCCATCTGCCTGTCGTACCATTCCTGCAGCCTGAATGGTTCCGTCTGCACTCCCGAGGCCGTTTCGGCGAGCCTCCCGTCTTCCGCGACCCAGCCCTGCATGTATCTGCCCTTCACTCCATATTCGAACTTTCTGATACGGAACAGGAATCCTGCATAAGCGGAAAGATCCGTCAGCGTCTGTGAATATATGTAAGGATATACCTGAGTAGTCATGCTCTTCTGCATATTCCAGTCGAGTCCGCCTCTGAACTCCATGCCGATGTCTGTGCGCAGATGCTCATATTCCGGGGAAACGTGCCATGAACCCTGTGTCAGGATTGTGTTGCTGCCATGGTTCTGAACGGTAGTTATTCCGTTAGCCGTGACCTTCTCCAGCACCGATTCGTCCATCTCTATACCTTTCCATCCCATATTCACCCTGAGCCGGTGCTCCGGTGAAATCTTCCAGCCTGCATCCACCGTCACCTCGTTGCCCGAGAAAGTGAACCAGATGTATTCCTTTTCTCCGACCGTACCCTGCGAACGAAGGTATGCAGCTTCCACAAAAAGCCCGTTGTGCTGCATCTGGGCCGCGATTCCTCCTGTAAATTCCTTTACCGGAAAGCCGTCCACTCCCGATTCGTACAGATGCAGGCCGCTTCCCGTCCAGACGCCGTAAGCGCCGTACATCATGCCTTTGTCCAGAAAGGCAAAATAAGAGGTTTCGGCTATGCCGACCTGCTCTGCATCAACGGATTCGGACGTCTTTCTGAATATGGCTGCTGCTCCGAATGCCCAGCTGTCTCTGTGGTACATGAATCCGGGTGCAATGCTCATGTCGAGCCGCCAGTTCGTGTGCCTGAGGTCTTTCCTCTTGGACATGTTCGCTGACTCGAAGTCCATTTTTGCACCGATTCTCCAGTGCGGCCGGACATCGTATGATATTCCTCCGTCAAAGGCATATGTCTGCAGCGTATTGCGCCCAGGAGTGAATTCCATGACATCTATCGGATAGAATCCCGGATCTATGAACATGGAGCCGCACATCCCGTACCCTTCCTTCTGCTCGAAGGAGAACGAGCCGGTCAGCGAGATTTTCTTCAGGTGCCTTATGCTTGCCGTCTCCGCTACTGCCCTCCAGCCTTCGGCCGCTTCCCACGTGTCGCGGAATTCTCCGCCGAAATATTCTCCGTAAAGTTCTGCATATGAGCGCGAAATGGTGTCCTGACGCGCACCGGCGACATTGTACGATGCATTCCAGAAGTTGTCACTCAACACCTTTTCATAGGTCTGCGCCGATGCTGCGATGCCGCACAGAAGCAGGCAGAGAGCCGATATGTATCTTACCTTATTCATGGAGCGACTGCTTTTCGGTTTCATAGAAATCATTGCTGGAATTGTTGGTGTCCGCCAGCACCTCGTATCCGGCCGATGCACTTGCGTCTGAATCCACATGACGCATGTGGCTGCGGCCGAGATATGTGTCCGTCTGGAGTGTATAACCTGCGTCCAGAGACGGAGGAAGGCGCTTCGTATTGGTCGTGAAACGGGCGTCGAACACCTCCACTGCATCGATTACCCAGTCGTACGGAAGCTTCACGACATTGTCCGAAGAACTTCCCGGAACCGGTGTCATGTTGTCTGCCACGTTCACGAACTCATGCATCGTCATGCCCTGCGGCTTCCATATCACGAGAGTAGGGGAACTGACGGAGATGGTATAGGCGTTGGCCTTACCGGTCTTCACGACCACATCCACGTATCTTTCTGTCGAGATTCTGTCCCCGGGGGCCGGATGATAAAGCGTGTTCGGGAAATATGTCGTATTGTAGCAGACAAAGTAATCTTCCTTGTTCAGATCTACCGAAAGAGGGAATTGAGCGGCATGGTCGATGGCTCCGCAAAACACAATGACGGCATCTTCGCCCGGGTGGAGAGGAAAGTCGTCTCCGTCTCCCGGCATCTGCCATACGGCCTGTACGATCGGCACGAAATCCGGAAATATGTCTTCGCCCGTTGCGGCGTCCTTCGTCACCCATGCATTGTTCGCATTGGAGTTGTACGGAGAAAGTGTGCCGAAGCACAGGCTGTCGAGATACTGCACCTCATAATGATTGTTGTGGACTATGAAATATTTGTCCGACTGATAGTCTCCCTGCTCCGGAAGCTTCTTGCAGCCTCCCGTATAGAGTTCCTTGATGACGATGCTTCCGGCTTTTGAATGTGCCAGGGACAGTTTCAATGTCACGTCGGAGCCTGAAACCACGACTCTGTCTGCGCTTCCGTTGAAGAGGTCTCCTTCGTAACGGTCGCTTATTCCCACCCTGTAAAGTCCGTTTGAAAGGTGGAAGACCGCTGTTCCCGATTCATCGGTCTGCGACGTATATCTGTTGCCCGTTCCCGTGTCCTCCACGGTAACCTCTACTCCGGAATGTGCGGCATATTCATATCCTTCAGGGTATACGGAGGTGACCGTCAGGATGTTGAGTGTGTCCTGATACGGATTCCCGTTCTTGAAGTCGGCGCAGCCGGCGATCATAAGTATGGCAGTCAGTATGTATATGCTCTTCTTCATTGTTATCTTAGAATTTCAGTCTGCATGTGAGTCCGTAGTAGAATGCTGGTGTGAATATAGCTCCGACTCCTGTAGCAAACGACCTGACGTATGGTCTTGAATTCGTGAAGTTGTTGGCAAAGAAGGAAAGGGATACATGGTCTCCTATTTCCTTTGTTATGCTGAGGTTCGCGGACATGTACGGACCGTAGCCGTCGCGTGCGAATGTGTATGCATTAGAGGATTTGAGGATTAGGCTTGAGAACTCAGGGTCTGCGGCCTCCGCCTCGGTGAAAGGATGCACGTTCCCGTCCAGATCCATATATGCGACAGGATATATGGCGGTGTAGGAATCTCCGTCGTATATGTTTCCGTTCGTCTTCGTGTTGTCCGTTTCGCTGACGGTGAAGGCATAAGTCTTTCCTTCATGCTGCGAAACGTTGCGGCTGAGCCTCAGGAGTGACATTTCAAGACGGCATGTGATTATGAGCCTTACCTGAGGAATGTGGGTTACGGCCGTGATGTTGGCATCGAGATTCTGCGTGATCTTTCCGTTTACGACAGGGGTGCTGCTGCCGCCGTTTGCATATATCCCGACATACTGATATGAGCGGTTTGCCAGTGATGTGTGTGACCACCCGTTCTGATAATAGTAAGAAAGCTGGTCGTTGATGTATTTGGTGTATGTATATGCGGCATCCACACGGAATCTGGTCCTTATCGGCTGTATTTCAGGAAATTCCATCACGAGTTCTGCTCCTGCTCTATGCACGTCCGCCCCGTTGTTCTGCTGTGTCGTTCTGGCAAAGGTCCTGTCCGTCACCTTTACATCCATCGGAGTCCAATAGTCGTCCGCGCCTCTGACGTAGACCATTCCCGTCTGGCTGTCCACCTTGATCTGGGCATCGGAAGGCATATCAAAGCCTTCCGGACGCTGGAGGATATCGTATGAATACGGCTCATACAAGTCGAGGAAATTATATGGATTGTGCGTAATGTTGTAGAAGCCGACGAGCGATATGTTCATGTCGTTGAATGCTGCCTCTATCCCGAATTCCGAATTGCTGTTGCGCTGCCACTTGAGGGCAGGATTGTACTGAATCGTATACGGTTGCGTGTAATATACGTAACTTGTGTTTTCGCCGTGCGAAAAGCCGAAAGTCTGTATGTCCCTGTATTCCTGCTTCGGGTACAGGACATAGTATGACGGTAGTTTTTCAGTGATTCCCCAGCCGCCTCTGACCGCGAGGGCATCCGTAAGCTGCCATCTGGCATTGAAACGCGGAGAAAGTGTGCTTTTTCTGCTGTAGAGCGAGTTCTTTATCAGGACATTCTCCAGACGGAGGCCTGCCGTGAACTCAAGAACGGTGTTTCCGACAGGAAACTTCAGGTTTTCCTCCACATATGCCGATATGTTGTGCATGAATGGATAGTCGGTATAAGGTCTTGGCCTGTAACCGTTTGCGGCAAGAGACGGATCTTCGTAATATTCTCCCTGTCCGACATTTCCATTGGCCTTCCACTGGACGCCGGCCTTGAGCGAACTCTTTACTTCGTCCCACCTTTTTGTCCATGAATATTTGAGTGCCGCAGCGAAGTCCAGCTCCTTCGAGTCCACAATCTGGTCTGCAAAATACGTCAGCGGAAGCCTGTCCGCAAGGAAATATCCCTCCTGCTCGGCGTGGACGGCAGGCTGCTGCGAACCGTATGAATTGTATGTATGGTAACGGCTGATCCTGTCGTTATAGCTTGCAGATGCGTCAAGCTTCAGATTGGTTATCCACGGGCGGTTCAGAAGCCATGTCAGCGATGTGTTGGCCCGCAGCACGTTGTCGCTCTCCTTTGTGTATTCTCCTGTGAATGCGTCAGGATCGTCCTTCGTGTTCATCCCGCCGAGGTTTCCTGTCACACCTGCTTCGAGGCGCAGGACCTTACGGAACGTGTTGCTGTAGGTGAAGGATATTCCGCTTCTCGTATATGCCTGATACGGTGAGGCAAGTTTTTTAACGGCTCTTGCCCATTCGGCGCTTACGTTCAGCACTCCGTTGTCCTTCTGCAGGTCGATTCCCTTGGCCGCCGACACCTGATATGTGCGCGGATTGACTGAAAATGTCACGTTTACGGGTGTGCGGCCCTTGCGTGTGTGCATCTTTACGATTCCGCTGTTGAGGTCTCCGTATTCGGCTGATGGCACTCCGGTTATGACTTCTACGGACTCGATGTTCTCGACAGCGACGCTCCTTGTGTCGGTTCCTGACATCTCTCCGAAAGCGGCATTGCTGCCGATGCGCACTCCGTCCACTTCCACGGCTGTTCCGAATGCTGCGTTTCCTGCTGCAGAGCCACCTTCACGCAGAGAAAATCCGTTCTCCTGAGTAAGATCCGGATTTACGGTCTTTCCGCCGGGCAGCAGGGACGCTATATCTGTCATGTTCGACATCTGCAGATGGTTGAGGGCGTTCCTTCCGAGATTGTGTGATGTGCTGAGGCCGTCCTTTGCCTTCTGTGCGGTCACAACGACTTCATCCAATGCAAGCGAGTTCTCCTGCAGCACGATCCGTATGCCCTCCACATCCTTCTCCACATTGATTTTCATCGGGACGGTGACATATCCGAGGCACGACACTTCCAGCTCCCATTCTCCTCGCTGCACGTTTTCAAAGCTGAACCGTCCTTCCATGTCCGTGGTTGTCCAGAGCCAGTCCTCACCGAGCTGCACTGCCGCTCCGGGTACCGGCGCTCCTGATTCTGCCTCAGTCACTGTTCCTGAAACGGAATGGTCTCCATTCTGTGCAAAGGCGCAGAACGACATAAGCAGGGACAGCAGTATGATTGATGCTCTTTTCACGTTCGTCTTATAAAATCGGCCTGCAAATTTACAACCTTTGCAGACCGAATCAAATACCAATTTGTGGGGATGAACCGGTGCATTTACCGCACTTCCAGTACTTTTCCGTTGTCTTCGGCTACGGCCTGCTTCCATTTTTCCGTATAGCCAGGCTGGGTGATGCCGTCCGGAATGCAATCCGTGTGCCCGTTCGTGATGAAGTTTCCGTTCTCGTCCTGGGCCTTCACGTTGCCGTCGATGTACTTCACGAGAAGGAGCTGCTCGAGGGCCACCCATTTGTCGAAGATCTTCTGGGCATTGTCCACAGAAAAGGCTGTAAGGTGGTCACGCACAGCGTTGTAGCGGTCTACGGTCTTGCGCGCCTTGTCGTTGCGACGGATCTTCTTCGCCGGCTTCGCCCCAGCTGCCTTGTACAGCTTGAGGGCTTCTGCATCGGCTGCCTTCACGGCTTCCATCATGGCGTTCTCCCATGCGTCGATTTCTGCATCGACGGTCGGGAACATGATGTTGTATGCCTTGTAGCAGGCGTTTGCAACGCGGTTCGTCATCCAGAATGCCGAGGTAGGGGAGTACGTGATCATATTGCCGTTTCCAACTCGGAAGCACTCCGGAACCTCTTTCGTGCAGGTGTAGATCGGAGTGAGGTAGGATGTCGCCGCATCGTCGCATCCGAACCAGTTGATGCCTCCGATTTCGTCTGGATACTGTCCTCTTGCCTGTCCCACGAACCAGAATCCGGTCTGCTGTGTGGCGATGGCCCTTTCGTTGGCGTATTCCTTGCCCTCATGCTTGAAATACATTGGCCTCCAGCGGTATGGAAGGGCGTTTCCGCCGGCTCCGATATCTGTGGTCATGTCCATAGGCGTGCCTTCATAGTGGTCGCGCATCACGTCCGCAACGTCCTTCACGCTGATCTTGCGCGAAGGCTTCACGAAGAGCGGGAACCTCTTCGTCTTGTCGTAGCCCATGGCGTAGTCGATGTATTCGTATGCGTCCTTTGTGACCTCATTGCCGTTTTCGTCGATGAATGTGAACTTTCCGTCGCAGAGGATGTTGAACGCAGACCATGCGCGCGCCTCACAGCCCCTCATGCCGCCAAAATCAAGCGGTGCGTACGCGTCGCAGAAGCTGAATTCCTCGTCCTTTCCGTTGAAATAGCCCTTTTCACGGGCGAAGGATATCACGTCAGGGGCGTAGATGCAGTTTTCGGGATCGTCGAGCGGGAAAGTACTGATGCGTGCCTGATTGGCGTGTGCGCATATATATCCGTCCGGAACCCTGCGTGCCACCCATACGATGCCCTTGTTGTCCGGGCCTTTGCCGATGAGATCCATCACCCACACCTCGTCCTTGTCTGCAATCGAGAAGGATTCGCCGCTGGAGAAGTATCCGTAAGTATTTGCAAGATTGACGATTACGTCTATGGCTTCACGCGCGGTCTTCGCTCTTTCGAGGGCTACGTATATGAGTGAACCATAGTCCATCACGCCCTTGGGATCTTCAAGCTCATGGCGTCCTCCGTATGTGGTCTCGGCGATGATGAGCTGGTGCTCGTTCATGTTGCCCACCCTCTGGTACGTCCTTGAAATCTGAGGGATTGCGCCGAGGTATCTGCCTGTGTCCCACTCGTTTATCTGCCTCATGTCGCCTGCGTTCCAGATTCCGGCAGGAGCATAATAGAGCTCGCCGTAGAGCTGGTGCGAGTCGGCTGCGTATGAAATCATGTTGGAGCCGTCGGTGCTTGCGCCCTTTGTCACGAGGACATTGGTGCAGGCACGGCTTTCAGTGTTCATGCAGAGTGCAGCTGCCATGACTGCGATGATTGCTGTTGAAAGTCTTCTCATTTTGTACTTTTATTATAATTAGTTATTTTTGTCTCGCTTTTTGCCTGAGCTAGGTTCAGGCTGTGGAAGCTGTCCAGGTTCGGACGGCCTCCAAATCTGCAAAACTATAAAAATTTATTCATATATGAAATTGGATATACGCTTGATGACTCTTTTGACGGCCGTTTTCCTCCTGCTTTCGGGAGCCTCTGCCGCTTTTGCACAGCAGCAGGAGCAGCCGGACATATACGAACAGGCGGAAATGGAGGCGGACAGGCTTCAGAGGATACTCGAACTTGAGGACTGGCAGGTGTTCTATGTGGATTCCACGCTCAAGCACGATTTTCCGGCAATGATGGCCGAATATGAGGAACTGAGAGGCTCGAAGGTGTCGAATACGTCAATGTACATAGCGGTGCAGGACAAATGGATGGAGCAGATTGATGCCACATATAAGAAGATCTTTACGGAAGAGCAGTGGGCGGCGTATCTGAAGAGCGGAGCTGCGAAGCAGCAGAAAGCGCGTGCAAAGCGCAAGGCAAAGATGCAGGAAAAACAGTAGGTAGTGTGAAGTGCAATCAGCTGGTTGTCAGTTGCTTACATTAGGTGCGTGCTCCCCATTGTCGGCACGCAGTTTAGTCAAGAAATTGAAATACAGGTATTTACAAAATACGGTAAAATATGGATTTTTTAGAGGTAATAGAAAAGAGGCACAGCGTAAGGAAATATGCTGACAGACCGGTGGAAAAGGAACTTCTGGATGCCATCGTAAGAGTGGCTCAGACGGCGCCGTCTTCAAGGAATTCAAAGAGTTCCGCATTCATGATAATAGAGGACAAGGATACGCTGGAGGCCCTTGCAGCGATGCGTGATTCCGGCTCAGGACTTATTGCCGGAGCGCCTGCGGCTATCGTGGTGCTTGGAGATGAGTCGAAGACGGATCTCTGGGTGGACAACTGCGCGATTTCAGCGACGTTCATCCAGCTTGCTGTCACGGCGATGGATCTTGTGAGCTGCTGGGTGCACTGCAACACCCGTCCGCGTCGGAAGGACGAGCCAGACGGAGCAAAGGCAGATGAATATGTCAGCGGACTGCTCGGTCTGAAGGATGGTCTGCATCCGTATTGTGTCGTGGCGATAGGATACCCACAGATGGAGGAATAAGAATTGACTTAACTTTCGCAAGCTTCACCAACTTTCAGATTAAGAATAACTTACACTTGCGAAACTTGAGGAATTGAAACTTAAAGATATAATCATATGAAGGAAAGAATTGAGGCCCTAATGGCTGAGATAGCCGGGCTTTCCTGCAAGACAGAGCAGGAGGTCGAAGAGGCGCGCGTGCGTCTTCTCGGCAAGAAAGGTGAGGTGACCCGGCTCTTCGAAGAGTTCAGGACTGTCGCTCCCGAGCAGAAGAGGGAGTTCGGTCAGAAGCTGAACATACTCAAGAATACGGCAGCTGCCAAGATAGAGGAACTGAAGGAGGCAGCGGCGGAATCGCCTGCAAATGCTTCTGCATCATTCGATTATACAATGCCGGGAGATTCTGTCTCCCTCGGTTCGCGTCATCCCGTGTCGATAGCCCGCGAGGAAATCGTAAGCATATTCCGCAAGTTCGGTTATGACGTGGCTGAAGGCCCTGAGGTGGAGGACGACTGGCATGTGTTCGAGGCTCTGAACTTCCCGCCTGAGCACCCGGCCCGCGAGATGCAGGACACGTTCTTCATCAGCGAGAGCGACAATCCGGTGCTTCTCCGCACCCACACATCGTCTGTACAGGTGCGCGCCATGGAGAAGATGCCTCTCCCGATCCGTATCGTATGTCCGGGCCGTGTGTTCCGAAACGAGGCCATTTCTGCCCGTGCACACTGCATCTTCCATCAGGTCGAGGGACTTTATATAGACGAGAACGTGACTTTTGCAGACATGAAGCAGGCCATCCTTCTCTTCGCACGTGAGATGTTCGGCCCTCAGACACAGATCCGTATGCGTCCGTCATACTTCCCGTTCACTGAGCCGTCTGCCGAAATCGACGTAAGCTGCAACATCTGCGGCGGTAAGGGCTGTAACGTCTGCAAGGGAACCGGCTGGCTCGAAATCATGGGCTGCGGAATGGTGGATCCTAATGTCCTCGAGGCTTCAGGCATCGACAGCAGAAAATACAGCGGATTCGCCTTCGGAATGGGCGTTGAACGTATCGCAATGCTCAAATGGCAGGTCCGCGACCTCCGAAACTACTTCGAAAACGACCTGCGCTTCCTGAAGGAATTCGAAACATCACTGTAATCCGGTCAGATACTTACGATTACGAGGCACTCCTACGTCATCCTGAGGCGAGAATCGCCATTTCGTCATCCTGAGGCGTGAAACACCATGAGGATCTTTACCATACAGCAAGTATAATTTCAGCGACACGGAAAAACAAGCCGTTTTTTCCGTGTCGCTGCTTGTTTTCGGGCATTCGAAGATATCTAAATGCAACTCATATCAATCTGTGTCTCAAGATTTTACAGATTATCGCCTGCTCCATATGACGCAGGCGATTTATTGTAACTACTTGTCACGCAGGGAGTTGCATGTGGTCGGGCTTTACCCTTGAGCCAGCGCAACCTTGCCACAGGGTTGCATGGAGGGACGATTTCCATAAAACAAAAAAGCCGACCTTTAGTAAAAGGGCGACCATATATAAATAGAGTTTGTAAATGTGGAGCGGAAAACGAGACTCGAACTCGCGACCCCAACCTTGGCAAGGTTGTGCTCTACCAACTGAGCTATTTCCGCATTTGACCCGTGCTTTTCGTTTGGGATTGCAAAGGTACGAATAAATTTTAAACCTCCAAACTTTTTGTGATTTTTTTACAAAAAAAAAGTTCCTGTTCTCCCGTTTTCCATCATTTCGCAATGCCATACCCGTCCGGAAAAACGCGGCATTTTCCGGAGCACCCCCGCATTTTTCGCCTCTGCTCCGTGGATTCGCGCTATTTTCCCGGAGCACCTGAGCTTTTCACTTTTCAAAGATTGAGTGTTGAAAGCGCCACAAAAGGTGTCATGACGGCTGAGAGTCTGCAATATATGAGGTTGGCGGAACGCCGAAGAGTTCCCGAAAGCAACGTGTGAAATAGGCTGGAGAGGAGAATCCGCATGAATATGCGACTTCGCTTACCGTCAGTCCGCCGTTCTTCAGAAGCATTGCTGCCTTGCGCAGCCGGAACTTGCGCAGCAGGTCTGTCGGCGACATGCCGAAGCTCGCCTTTGTCTTTCTGTAGAGCTGCACTCTTGACAGTCCGAGTGACATGCTCATGTTTTCGATATTGAGGTCGCTGTTCTCATAGTTGTTCTCCATATAGTCCGTCAGATTGTCGCGGAAAATGTCGTCTGCACATGGGATTTCCTTTATGCTGACGTCAAGCATCCCGTCGGCATTGAACTCATGTGCAAACCTTTCCTTTGCCTGCCTGCGCTCTTCGAGAATTCGGATAAGTTTTATCTTTACGTAGTTGATGCTGAAAGGCTTACGTATATACTCGTCCGCTCCTTCCGCAATTCCGTGAACCATCTGGCTGTCATCCGTAAGAGCTGTGAGGAGGACGACCGGAATATGGCTTGTCGCAATGTTTGTCTTGATGTCGCGGCATAGCTGGAATCCGTTGATATGTGGCATCAGGACATCGCTGAGCACAATGGAGACATTGTTTTCGAGAACGGACTGGGTGGCTTCATAACCATTGGATGCTGTCAGCACGTTGAAGTTCTCGGACAGTTCCTCATACAGATAATTCCTGATGTCGTCATCGTCTTCTGCAACCAGCACGGTGGCATCGTATTTTTTTCCCAGAAGTTCTTTCGACGCATTGTCGTCCATCACGACTTCTTCCTCTTCAAGATTTCCGTTTTCAAGGAATACCGTGTCTGCCGGCAGATGCGTCTTTCCTTTAGGAAGTTCAACGAAGAATGAGGTGAAGCATCCTGGCTCGCTCTTCACATAAAGTTTGCCAGAGTGCAGTTCCACATATTCCTTGCTCAGGTGCAGACCGATTCCTGCTCCGTGATTCTGTGCGTTTCCGACAGAGTAGAAGCGGTCGAATATATGCTGCTGCATGTTCAGATCCATTCCGCTTCCCGTGTCGTGGACCTCGATGGTGACGTTCTGAGCATCCTCCGTTATCGATATGGTTATGACACCGTATTTCTTGGAATGCTTGAATGCGTTGGAAATCAGGTTTATCAGCACCTGTTCCAGCTTGTCTCTGTCCACCCAGAGGTTGAGCTGTCTTATGTCCGAGACGAAGCTGTATATGATTTTTTCGCTCTGAGCATAGGTCTCGAAATACCTTATTATCTCATTTGTGAATGAAATTATGTCTGTCTCCTGCACGGCAAGCTGCTTCCTGTTGTTTTCAATCTTCCTGAAATCCAGGATCTGCGTCACAATCTTCAGCAGATGCCTGGCATTATGTCTCAGTGTTCTCACCTCTTTCTGAAGGGCAGGATCCTTTATGCTCTTCTCAATCTTGTCCAATGGATTGAGTATCAGCGTAAGCGGTGTGCGTATCTCATGAGAGATGTTGGTAAAGAACTGCAGCTTCTGGTTGGCCATCAGTTCAATCTGGATGTTCTGTGCCAGCAGCTCGTTGGTCTTCTGCTCGATTTCATTATTGCGTTCAAGGAGCTGTCTGTTCCGCCTTACGGTCTTGCGCATGGTGATGAAAGAGATGACCGTGATGCTCAGAAGAGCGATGCTGATGACGACAAGGACGATCATGGAACGTGAAAGAACCGTGTAGCTGTCCTTGATTGTCTCCAGGTCTTCGCGCTGTGCGTTGATGTGCTTCTGATGGTTGAGGAGCTGCTCTGACTGCATCTTTATGGTGGAGGCATTCGTGATGTCCACTATCGAGGAACTGAGTGTGTATGTCCTCTGCACTTCTTCTCCCCTGAGCAGCTTGATTGCCGTTTCTATGACGAATTCTCCGCCTGGAGGATACATGAACGATGCGTCCAGTCTGCCATCAATCACGGCATCGACTCCGACAATTGCGTCTATCCCGAGAAACTTGATCCTTTCCGCGTTCTGCGCGGAGTGTGATTCAATGGCTTCGTAAGCGGCAAGGGCCATGTCGTCGTTGTGCCCGAATATCAGGTCTATGTCCTCGTATGAACCAAGGTCCTCGACTCTTGCCTTTGCGACATCATGTATCCAGTTTCCCTCTATGCGTCGGAGTCTGTAGCTTCCGTTCACGACGTCCGAAAAGCCCTGATGCCTCTCCTGTGCAGGAGAGGAGGTCGCGAGGCCTGAGATCTCGAGTATGGATGAACCTTCCGGAAGTATTGAACGGACATATTCTCCGACAACCCGTCCGATTTCATAGTTGTCGGCGCTGATGTAGGTGGAGTATTTGTCCGATGTTATCTTTCTGTCCCAGATTATGGTCGGTATGCCGCTGTCAAAAGCCTTTTCGGCAGCTTCTGTGATGCTTTCTGCGGATTCGTTAGGTGAGATTATCAGCAGGTCCACATTCTCTTCCAGGAGGCTGTATATCTGGCGTACCTGCTCTTCGGTATCGTTACGGGCTACTTTTGTCACGAGCCTTACATCCGGATACTTTGTGGCTTCCGATTCCATCTGTATCATCATTATCTGCCTCCACAGATCGTCCGCACACTGTGAGAATCCGATGGTATACTGCTGCACTTCCTGTTCCTTGTCGGAGCAGGAGATGCAGCAGGCCGCTATGAGAAGTAATGATATGATGGTGTTTGTCTTCATATGCCTTTCTTCGGCGACATGTGGACGTCATCGATGCTGACCGTCAGTCCGGCATGGCCCCATGCTCCGAAGAACAGCTCGACGGACGTGTTGTCGCCTGAATTGAACTCCATGCAGATTTCAGTCCATTCATCGGGATTCAGAGGTGTCGCCTTGTCGCAGATGCGTCCATCAGGCAGCCTTACGCCGAAATATGCCTTTTCATATCCCGTTATGCTGGACTTCGCATATGCCTTCAGCACATAATCCGTATGCTTGTGAACGGTTATTTCCTGAGTGCATGCATCCTTCCATACGCCGTCCTCCTTGTTTGCAAGCCTGCAGGATACTTTCCCGCCGTGTGCATCGAAAGATGTCGTGGCGTAAGGCGCATTCCAGAGGGTCTTGTATGCGATGCTTTCCGCAGGCTCGTTCTCGAACCCGCTTTCCCAGACCATGTTGAATCCGTCAGAATCGGCCCTGAGCTTGGCATGGTACAGGAATATATGCCAGGTGTCGAAATCTACGCTGCTGTCCTTCGTCACAGTCGAAGAAACGAACCAGAGATCGCGTCCGTCGCAGAACCATGGGTGTATGGACGGGCCGTACGTTCCCGGAAGGATGATCTTTTCCGCAGACCATTCTCCTTCCGGCTGTGCGGCATCACGATAGACCAGCTTCCGTTGGTTTACTGACAGATACATCATGATATATCTGTTGTAGTAGGTGTTGTACCTCACCGTGAATTCGGATACTTCCCCGTTGGTCACGGGTACTGCCTGAGACTCGTCTCTGATCCATTCCGCACCGTTCCAGTATTCATAAGATGCCTTTTCGAGTACATCTGCGGTCCGTACTCGCGCCACATGGACTTTCCCGTGCCTTCCTGACGGCGTTCCCCACATGTATACCATGTCGTCCTGCACGGTGTAGGCGGTCTGCACGAAGTTGCCGGCTCCGTCCCATTTTACACCGGAACGTACCCAGGTCTGTCCGAAGTCATCGGAATATACGATTTCGCTGTAGTTGCAGAGCCAGTAGTCGTTGTCTCCGGTCGGCTTCCAGTTGTTGATGCTCATGTAATTGACATACTGGCGTATACCTCCGTCTGCGGGCGCGGAAAATCCTCCTGTCGGGATACAGGTGATTTCGTAATCTGAGCCGTCCTCGTTCTGACCTGTCTTCTGTCTGGAGGTTATTATTTCCATTCTCTTGTCCGCAGCTGTGTCCCAGAGCATCGAGTCGTAATAGAGGCCGTCCTCCAGATTTCTGTCGGTGCTTACGGCGATGGCATTCGACATCCAGTCTCCGCCTCTGTTGTTGAAGTTGTCTCCGAAGACGGCGAACAGGCTTCCGTTGCCGGCATCCCACATGTTGCCGAAGTCGGTTGAAGACATTCCGAAGCGTTTCAGGGTGCTGTTCGGATTCGGCAGGTCTTCGCCGGACGGTGACATGCCCACGACACGGGCTACCGTACGTACGTTGACGGCCTCGATAGAGAGCACTTCCTCACCGCCTTCCACCAGGGCGAATTCATCATCGTGAGATTCTCCGGATGGAGCGGCCGGGTCCGGCCCGGACTGCGAACAGCCTGCCAGACCGAATGCCGCAATAAGAATCAAAACTGGCCTTTTCATGAGCCGATGCTACTTTTTGACGGAAGCCACGAAAGTCATGTCGTTTCCGGATACCGAAAGCACCTGCGGGGCAAAAAGCGGAGTCTCGGAGTCAGGATCGCTCATCAGGATCTTTTCTCCGCTCCATTCTCCTTCAGGAAGTCCGGCATCACGATATACGAGGCAGCCTGTGGTGGCAGAACGATATATCATCATATAGGTGTAGCGTTCCGGATTGTATACTACACTCATGCAGTCTGTCGGGCCGTACATGATGCCGGCTGCAAGAGACTCGTCTCCTGGAGCCCATTCCTCTCCTGCCCAATATTCATATGACGGGAGGTTGCCGAATTCTGAAGCCTTCACTCGTGCAAGATAAGTGAGCCTTGCGGAATCTCCGGCAGGTGAACCGTACATGTACACATAGTCGCCGGCCTGGAGATAGGCTGCCTTTATGAATCTGCTGTCAGCAGGCCAGCTGAGCGATGTCTCTTCCCATGTCTTGCCGTCGGCAGAAGCATATACCTTGGAGCCGGTTGATGTCCAGTCCGGTACAAAAGTCTCGGGATCGTCCTCTTCACCCGGTTCCGACATACCTGCGTATTCGTAGCAATGAATGTATTTTGTGCCGTTTACAGTCGTTCCTGCAGTAGGGATGAGGTCTGATGCAGTGACAGACCCGGTCTCTACCGATACGATTTCAGGGCCTTTGGCCTTGTCGTATGCGGTTGTGCTGAAGAATGCGTTCTTGATCTCCGAATCAGATGTCACGGCATTATGGAGAACACCGGAAACCGTGCCGTCCGTTTCAAGCCAAGCCACGATCTTCTCTGCACTGAGCACCTCGTTGTAGGATGCGTTTGTGATGTCCCGGGATGTCACGGCAGCTCCTGTCGGCATGAACGAGTCGTTCATGGAGCCTGTTGGAATGACCTTGATGTCGTCCACCTCTACCCAGAGATCATACCAGCACCATCCTCCGACGAAAGCATCGACCTTCGTATCGTCTACGTTGGCATAGGTATATGAGTATTCCTTCCATACGTCATTGGCCTCAGCATCGTTTGTGTTGACGTCGTGGCCGGCGGCTCCGCGGAATCCCATGTAGACGTTGAGTCCTTTCCATGCGCCCTGGTACCACAGTGAAAGCGTATATGACTGGTTCTTTTTGAGACATACCGACTGTACGGCAAAGTCCCGCCATCCGTCGATGTTGCAGTCTGCATGGAGAGAACGCTCTCCTGTAAGAGGCGTCTCGGCTTCACTGACATATTCAGGTATATAGGTGAGTGACTTCGATTTCCAGTTTTCATCCGAAATGAAGTTCTCGAATCCTCCGTCCGTAATCATGTTGAATCCTTCGGGGTCGACTGTGATGTCGGCTTTGGCCACATAGAAGGATGTGATGCTCGTCGGATCAGGATTGACAGCGGGCTTTCCTCCGCCGTTCTGTCCGTTTTCCTTGTCACATGCGGCAAATGCTACGAGCGCTGCTGCAATCAGTAATAAATTCTTTTTCATGATGTTGTGTTATTAAAAGGTTCTTATTCGGGATATCCGTCGTTCTGCTTGAGCTTCGGATTGGTTATTCTTTCTGAGTCCGGAATCGGATACAGGTGAAGATGTTCCTGGCCAGATGCCGTGTGTCCCCACCAGGAGCCTTTGGTATAGACATCGTCGAAACGTATGAGCTGTTCCCTTCTCATGGCTTCCCCGCAGAATTCACGTCCCAGCTCGTTCAGGAATTCTCCGTATCGTACCGGTACGCCGTTCACCTCAACGGTGGCACTGAGCTGTCCGGCAGTGAGCGTGCGAACATCTTCAGGCAGGTTTTCATCAAAGCTTCTGGCCCTTACTTCGTTCACTATTTCCGCAGCCTCCTCTGCCATCCCTTTCCTGAGAAGACATTCCGCCTTCATCATTAGGGTCTCGCCGAACCTGTACATTACCCAGTCCTGATCCGTCTCCCATTTCTGGCCGATCTTTATTTCATATTTTCCGTAGCGGTAGCCTTCGAATTCCCCGGCGGCAGTCGGACTGGTTATATGGTTGGTGTGATTGTAAGGCACGTCCACATTTGAAAGTCTGAGCGAAAGGGGCTCCTTGGTCACATAGTCATACTGCTGTCCCATGAGGTATGTGTCAGCGTAGCGTCTGTCGTTGTACGAGATGCAGTTGTGCGTCACAGGATCCTCTTCGGCATCGAAGGTGTCCTCGACATAGGACGGGATGGCCCTGAGGCCGTTGTAGCCGGCAGATGCTGCATCATAGACGGCCTTTCCTGCCCAATGGAAGGTCTTGGCATAGATGCAGTGCAGAACCGGTGACTTTGTGGTTTCGTCGTAAGGAATCGAGAATATCACTTCAGGCGAATTCGTGTTGTCCAGACTGAATACATGTGAAAATGAATCGTCTAGACTATACCTGCCGCCAGCGATGATCTCGTCGCATAGAATTATCGTGCTGTCCCTTTTTGAAGCATATTCCGGTCCGAGCCATGCCTCTGCATTGAGGTAGACCCTCGCAAGCATATGCTTTGCCGCCCATTTGTTGAATCTGCTGTAGGTCTTCTCTTCCGTCAGCTTGTCCATGTTTCCGCGGATTTCGCTGACAATGAAGTCATAGACTTCCTTCCGTGTCCGTGTTTCCGGAAGATAACCTTCAGGTACATCGAATTCTGTCTCGATCGGGACGTTGCCGAAGAATGACAGCAGATGATAGTAATAATGTGCGCGTGCCACCTTGATTTCGGCCACCGTCGCCTCGTCAAGTTCAACCCCGGCTTCCTCAAGCTGGTACAGGGCGCGGTTGCAGCATGAAGTGATTCCATACCACAGATGCGTCCATACTTCACTGAAATGCGGGTCTGTGGTGTACCATTCATGTTTGTTCAGCCTCTGCCAGATTCCGTTGTCGTTCCATCCGCCGTCCGTGTTGATGGGAACGACCCAGGCATCCGTGCCGATTTCGTAAAGATCCCAGACGCTGCGGTCTTCAAAGAACCATCTCATCTGTCCGTAGACAGGGGACAGCATGTAGCCGCTGTTCTGCTCTGCGTCGGACATAAGCTGCTCCATCGTTATGTTGCTGTATACCTTTGGCTCAAGGTCTGTGCATGAGGATGCCAGCGCTGCGACGGTCAAAATTGTATATATGAATCGTTTCATTTCAAGTTCCTTTAGAAAGATATGTTGAGTCCGAGGGTGAAGGAGCGCAGCGTAGGATATTTTTCGCAGCTGTCAACTCCCGGGGTGAGACCCGTGATGCTTACGGCTTCGGGATCGATACCCTTGTATCCTGTGAAGGTCAGCAGGTTCTGGCCGGTCACATAGATGCGTGCACTCTTCACGATTTTCTGTCGTGAGGTGTTGAACGTGTACCCGATCGTGACATTGTCAAGTTTGACATAGTCTCCGTCTTCCACATAGAGATCCAGATATGTCGAAGGAGCGCAGTTGTAGTATTCGCCGATTTTGTTGAAGGCGCTTTTCGGCACATTGTAGCTCGGAAGCCATGCAAGAGTCTCATACATCATCCTGTACTGGTTGAGTATCTGGTACATGAATGCTCCTCGGAACGACAGGGTGAGGTCGAATCCGAAGAAGTCCAGTCTTGTGCTGATGGCGGCGAACATCTTCGGCATTCCGTTTCCGAGCACTGTCTTCTGCTCTTCTCCTGCTGCCGAATTCTCCGCTCCTACGATTCTCCACTGTGTTCCCTGGCTGCGCAGTCCGGCATTTCTGTAGCCGTAGAAGTTTCCTACAGGCCATCCTTGCTCCAGCCTGTGCGAATATGTCTGGACGTGAGACAGATTGCCGAGCTTGAGGTATTCGAGAGAATACATGTCGTTTGACAAGGATATGAGTTCGTTCCTGTTGAACGAAACGTTCGAACTGACGCTCCAGTTCACCTTCCTGTTCCGGATTATGTCGGCATTGAGCTCGACTTCGATTCCGGCATTCATGATGGACCCTACGTTTGCCAGCATCGAGCTGGAGATGTTAGGCGGAGTCGGAACGGTATATGTATAGAGAAGATCCTTCGTGTACCGGTAGTATCCGTCCACGGAACCGTGAAGCCTGTTGTCAAGCACCGAGAAGTCGAGTCCCAGATTGGCTTCGTGCTTCTCTTCCCATTTGAGGTCCGGGTTCGGATTGTTTGACGGTACGATTCCGTTTATCCATTTCCCGTCCACATACGACATGTATGACGTGTTGAAATTGTACAGGGATATGTACTGGTAGGCGGATCCCGGTTCTGTGCCGGTGACTCCATAGCCTGCACGGAGCTTGAGCTCGTCAATCCAGCCGACATTCTTCATGAAGTCTTCATTGCTTATCCTCCATCCGGCACTTATCGACGGGAACCATCCCCAGCGGTTGTTGGCTCCGAACTTGTCGCTGCCCTCCCTGCGCAGGCTCGCCATAAGCAGGTAGCGGTTTGCGTAATTATAGTTCACACGTCCGAAGAAGCCGATGAGCTTCCTTTCCCATTTGTACGAACTCAGGCTTGACAGCCCTTCGAGGGTCGATTCAGCAGAGCCTATGTTCCATACTCCGAATCCGTCCACAGGAAAATCGTATGCCTTCATGTTCCATGACTGGCTGATGTACCTGTTGTAGCTGTATCCGGCGGTGGCGCTTATGTTGTGGTCACCGATCATCCTGGAATAGTCAGCCTGAAGTTCCATCGTGAAGTCCCTTCCGTGTCCTCCACTCAGCGTGGCGGAACCGAATTCGCTTCCGTAGACGGCTGCGTAGGTTCTGTGGCTTCCTGCCCATTCGTCTTCATTGAAGTCCCCCTGATATATTCCTGTCGCGCTTATCCTCAGGTCCTTCACAGGTTCGATGAGTATCTTTCCGCTCATTGACAGGTGGTTGCTGTTGTTGATGCCCGTATATTCGTTCAGTGCGCAGACCGGATTCTGTCCGTTGCTTGTCTCGTAGTAGTTTCCGTCACCGTCATATACCGGCAGGGTCGGATTCCTCATCGTCGCCTGCGAATAAATCTCTCCCGGAACATATCCGTCCCTGACAATCTTGTCCTTGAGACTGAAATTGATCCTGAGGCGGTTGTCGAACATGGAATGGTTAAGCGCCACATTCACGGCTAGAGAACGGTGCATGGACTTTTCATAGATACCTTGCCTGTCGGAATATGTCACGCTTGCCGCATAGTTTGTGTTCTTCTGTCCTCCGCGCAATGCCAGATAATGGTTGTGCGACACAGGTACGCGGGTAATCTCATCCACCCAGTCTGTGCTTCCTCCGAAATCGTTCATTCCCATTCCCGCAAAATCAGGATTCTGCATATAGCTGCGGTATTCCTCTGCGCTGAGCTGGTCTTCCTGGCCGATCATGCCGTCCATCTTCACATATCCGTGGTACTCGACCGTGGCGTTGCCTGCCTGAGGTGATTTCGTGTTGATTATGATGACTCCGTTCGTACCACGTGTTCCGTAGATGGCGGCAGCAGAACCATCCTTGAGGACGTCTATCGAAGCGATGTCTTCCGGAGCAACGGAGTTTATGGAACCTCCTGCGATTCCGTCAATCACGATGAGCGGCTCAGATGAGGCTGCAAGGGTGGAAATGCCGCGCAGCGAGATGCTTGGTGATGCTGTCGGGTCTCCGGATGTCACCGCCATGCCCAGTCCAGCCACCTTGCCCTGCAGCAATCCGAGTGGTGACGACACGCCTCCCTGTATGAAGTCGTCGGACTTTACTCTTGTGATGGATGTCGTGATCTCCTCACGCTTCATCGCTCCGTATCCGATTGCAATCACTTCCTGCAGGCCGATTGCATCTTCCTCCAGAGTGGCGTCGATGATTCCTCTTCCGCCAGCGGCTATAATCTTGGTCTTCATGCCCATGCATGAGAATTCAAGAGATGCCTCCGGTGATGATAGGTGGATCTCATATCTTCCGTCGATGTCCGTGACCACACCGTTCATCGTCCCCTTCTCTACTACTCCGACTCCGGGAAGCGGGTCTGAGGATGAATCTGTCACTGTGCCCTGTACCTTGAATCCCTGCGCCGAGGCCAGGCCTGCCAGTCCTGACATGATGACAGCAAGGCAAACTGCCAGAAGTCTATTTATGCCTGTCTTTGCCATATCACTTTTCATTTGTGCTGTTTACCGTACAGTCTGCATCACCGTACCAGAATGATGTCGTATAATAGTCTGCCGTTCCCGGATTCCATGAAAGCATCTCGATATCGTATCTGAACAATCTGCTGAAAGGTATCGCATCAAGGTTTCTGGTCCTCATGAAGGCGTTGTATCCGTGCGATGATTCCTCATCCGCTCTCGGTGCACCTCCGTATGGGGTAAGAAAAGGTACGACCGGAGCCCATGAGCAGTTGAAGTAGTCTTCCGTACCGGTTCCGAAATGCGACGGGAACGTGTCGTCATCCACCCATATCTTCTCGTCGCCCTCTCCGTACCAGTCTATCGCATAGTTGTAGAGAGAAAGAAGGTCTCCGACATATACACCACGCCCCTTTATCGTCATGAAGTTCCAGTCCAGATTCTCGTTCGTGTCATAGTTGTTGTTGAGCGGAATAGCCTTTTCGCTTCGGAATGACGTGTGGAAATACATCGAGTTCGAGTCCCAGTCATAAGGTCCTGTGACGGCTTCAATGCTGATGTCGGCAGGGATATCCCCGTTGTTCACGATGCATATGCTGCCGTTGTTACGGTATGGCATGACGAACCGGCATGTCACGTTCCCTTTTCCGTCGGATTTCAGATACCACCCGTCTACCTCCGGTGCTCCCATTCCCGCTCCGGAAAAGTCCGCGAGAGGAGCGCTTATGCATCTGGTACCGTCGAATGTTCCCTCGACGTTGAGGGCGCGCATGACATCGGCATAGTCTCTGCCGCTGATTCCGCTGACCGATATGGTGAGGTTTCTGACGGCGTTTGTTCCTTCCGGGAGTTCAAGAGTGAGACGTTCCGAGGCATCAAGTGCGGACGAAGCCCTTACGGTCTTTCCTGTCCTGCAGTCCGTAGGATTCAGAAGTGCATCGCTTGTCTGTGCGATCAGTCCGTTGAGGGCTTCTGCCTCGGCGATGCTGAAAGTGCGTACATCGGTTCCTTCGGGATAGGTCCTGTAGTTGATGTGATAATATCTCGGGACGAACACATCTATGTCCGGCTCTTCGAAAGTTATCTTGCAGCTTCTGCCGTATGGAACAGGAAGAAAGAACGAATTGCCTCCCACCCCGTCCATGGCCGTCACATAATGCGTATGTGTCAGCGAAAGGCCTTCGGGCACATCAAGCGGGAAGCGCTTCATGTCATATGCGGGAATTACTATCTGCGGTTCTTCAGCTCCGTCGAGATAGATGCGCATCATCCCGTATTTGTCCTTTGTCGTCATCCATATCCTTGTGATGACTCCCGGACCCTTTTCTTCGAACATTACCTTTTCAAGACGTCCCTGAATGGTGTCGAGGCGTTCGTATCCGCCACCGTCTACGTTGGCGAACCATCCTTCCTTGTCAGGAGCCACAGACCTTCTGTCATAGCTGCTGACCTGTTTCTGTATATATCCGCTTTCAGGAAAACGTGTCATTGCCTCCCTGTCGGTCATTTCCTTCAGAAGACTTTCAAGGGTGATTTCCTGTTGTGGCTGTCCGCATGCCGTTGCCATCAGCAGCATGGCGGCAATCATGATATGATGAATCTTTTTCATTATGTCCTGTATTTGTCTTGAATATCATTTCCTTGACGGAGTCCATGCTCCGGCCTGCGTGCAGACGTATGCAGCGGTCTCCACGGCAGTGCTGTGCGCCTCCGATATGCTTTTCCCGGTAAGAAGGGAACCTATGAATGAGCCGGAGAATGCATCTCCTGCTCCGACGGTATCCACTGTTTCCACCTTGGGCGTCTGAAGGGTGGACACCCCGTCCTTATGGTAGACCGAGCTGAACCTGTCCCCTCCCGTGAGTATGAGCAGCTTCAGGGCGAATTCCTCCATGAAGTGGCGGCAGGCTTCGTCCGTATCCATGTCTTCGAGTCCGAACATCGGCTTGAGCTGTTCGAGTTCGTCGTCGTTTATCTTGAATACATCGGCCATTCCGAGCGACTCCTCTATCAGTTCCTTCGACCAGAAATGCTGCCTTAAGTTGATGTCATAAACTTTCAGTGCATCTGTCGGACAAGCTTCCACGAGTGCCTTCGTGGTATGTCTTGAGTCATGGTGCCTCTGGGCGAGAGTCCCGAAGCATATTGCTCCCGCTCTTCTGGCGAGCGACAGCGCCTCTTCCGTAAGCGGAATGTGGTCCCAGGCCACATCCTCGCAGATCTCGTAGCTTGGCTGTCCGCCCGTGAGAGTTACCTGGACAGTGCCTGTCGGCCAGCTGACCCTGCTCACCAGCATGTTGATTCCGTGAGCACGTGTTATTTCAGTAAGTTCTTCGCCGAGTGCATCATCGCCGACGGCACTGATGGCCCAGCCTTCCGTGCCGTGCTGCGATGCGTGATATGCGAAGTTCACCGGCGCACCTCCAGCCTTTTTGCCTGTCGGCAGAACATCCCAGAGATATTCTCCGACACCGATTACGATAGGTGTTTCCATATGGGTTATCTTAATTTCAGTTCCTTTTCAATGTCTTCGAGAGCCTTGCCCTTTGTCTCGGGAATCAGGAAATGGATGAACAGTCCTGCGGTAAGGCAGAGCGCAGCAAAGATGCCGAACGCTACGTTTGTGCCCAACGTGCTTTCCATCCATGGGTAGAATTGCACCACAAGAAAGGCACATGCCCAACTTATGCCGGTCGAGAAGGCCATGGCCGTGCCTCTGATGCGCGACGGATAGATTTCCGAGGTCACGACGAACATGAGAGGAGACAGCGACAGTGCGAAGAATCCGATGTATGCGAGGATGGCCGTCAGTACTCCGATGCTGCTCGGATTACTGATCGAATAGGCATATGTGAGATATGCCAGTGCTGCCGTGCAGCCGAAGCATCCGCTGACCAGAAGGGTCTTGCGGCCGAACTTGTCCACGAGCCATAAGGCGATTACCGTGAAGATGAGGTTGGCGACACCGATGAAGACGGTCTGCAGCAGAGGGTCGCTTCCGGCAATGCCGAGCTTGCCGAGTATGCCTGGAGCATAGTTCACGACCACATTGATGCCTGTGATCTGCTGGAAGAAGGCCAGCATGCTGCCGAGAAATACGACGTATCCCATCCTTCCTTTGAACAGCTCCTGGAATGCCACCTTTTCTTTTACGTCAGTCCTGCCACGCTGCTGAAGCCATACCGGGCTTTCCGGCAGGAAGAGCAGCAGGATGGCATCGATGGCGGCAAATATGAGAGGGAGTCCGAGCATCAGATGCCAGTTGGCTTCAAGCCCTGCAAAGAAGTAGTTGGCGCAGTATGCGACAAGGATTCCCACGACGACGAAAAGCTGGTAGAACGACACGAATGTGCCTCTGAGTTCTGCCGGTGAAATTTCCGTGATGTACGTCGGAATGACGGCCGAAAGTACTCCTGCACCGAGGCCTCCGACAAGGCGGAATATCACGAGCGGCGCAGCCGAATCCGAAAGGAACGAACAGCCTGCTGCAGAAACAGCAAGCAGGATTGCCGATGCCATCAGCATAGGCTTTCGTCCGTATCTGTCGCTCAGGCGTCCTCCGAGCAGCGCACCGAACAGACAGCCTACCATAAGTGCACTTGTGACGAATCCCTTGGATATGGCATTCAGAGAGAATTCCTTTTCGATGATGTCGATCGCCCCTGAGATTCCTCCCATGTTGAGTCCTACTACGAGTGCGCCGAATGCAGCCGTAAAGGCATAAAAGAAAACAGTTGTCTTTTTCATGAATATAGGTCGGTTTGTTTGTGTCAGTGGTTATTGACTGCAAAGTTGGCGACTGTTACGGGCATGAAAAATAACGCTTGTTTCAAAATCTTGTCCTCTCGTTACATCCGTCGGTTTCTTTGGGAAACGCCCTCTACGGCACCGGATCGTAGCCGTGGCCGCCCCAGGGGTGGCAGCGGAGGATGCGGCGGATGGAGAGGTAGAGGCCTTTGAGGGGGCCGTGTTTGCGGAATGCTTCGAGGGCGTACTGGGAGCCTGTGGGGGTGAAGCGGCAGGTGGGGCCGCCTTTGAGAGGGGAAAGGCAGACCTGATAGAAGCGTATCAGGAAGATGAAGGGGGCGATGAGGACCTTTCTCAGCATAGCCTTGCTGTCTGCCGGCTTCATGGCTGGGAATCCTCCGTCGTGACGGGCTGCTCATGCCTGCCGAGCTTTCTGTTCAGAGCTTCGATGATCTGGCCGACTGCACTATATATATGCTCATAATCAAGCACTTCCTTTGTCGGGTACATGAAAAGGATGTCGATGGCGAGGCCTTCGGAGAGACTGTGCTTCTGCCTTCGCCAGCTTTCGCGGATGCGCCTCTTGAGCAGATTGCGCTTGACGGCGCGCTTGAAGAGCTTCTTGGGCACGGAAACCATTATGCGGCTTCCTTCTGGTGTCAGGGTGCCGTCTTCAGCGGCAGGACGTACCATATAAAGATACCGCAGGCCTGGTACTGAACCATGCCTGCCTTCGGCAAGAAGCCTTGAAATGCCGGTCTTGCCGCATAATCTTTCTGTTTTAGGAAGAGTATTCCGGAGATTTTCCTCCACTTTCTATGTTCTTAGATTTCCTCAGTTCTTTGAAAGATATATTTCCAGAGCCTTGGCCACAGAAGGAGCCTCGACGGTCGGAGCGGAAATCTCGATTGTCAGTCCTGCCTCCTCCATCGCGCTTACGACGGACTTTCCGTAGGAGACGAACCTGATGTCTCCCTGCTGGAAGTCCGGCTGGTTCTCGTAGAGGGACTTCACGTCGGCCGGGTTGAAGAGCACGATCATGTCATATGAGTGCATGTCCACATCCTTGAGGTACTGAGATACCGGCTTTACGAACACAGCCGTCTCAAAAGCGAACTTCTGTGTCTCGAAAAGCTTTGTCACGGCATCCTTTGAAGAGGATTCCGCTGTGGCGATAAGGAATTTTTCAGCCTTGTGCTTTGCTCCGATGAGTCCGATGATGGACTGCGGAGTGCCGTCGCCGAAGAATATCTTCCTCTTGCGGTAGACGATATGCTTCTGGAGATAGTTTGCGACAGCTTCTGTCGAACAGAAGTATTTCATAGTCTCGGGCACCTTCACGCGGAGCTCTTCGCAGAGCAGGAAGAATGCATCGATGGTGCTGCGTGCAGAGAATACGATGGCCGTATGATCCAGAATGTTTATGCGCTGTGTGCGGAACTCCCTGGAAGTCAACGGTTCAATCTTGAAGAACGGCTTGAAGTCAAACTCCACTCCGAATTTCTCTGCAATGCTGGTATAAGGCGAAGCCGTCATCGGCTGCTGCTGTGAAATCAGTATTTTCTTAACGCTCATCATCTATCCTTTCTTAACTTTCGCATGTCCAAACGGACTAAAAGATCATCGCCGAAACGACCAATGTTCCCGTCGGGATGATTTCGAGGGCGCAAAGGTACAAAAAAGCTGTGAAAACCGAGCATGATGAAGCAAAAATTTGAGTTTTTCTGAGCAGGAACATGGCATAAATGCCCGCTGATATCCAAAGCATTGCACATCTTGTCACGTCCTGAGCGACGCCGATGATGCTCATCAGGCCCCCGGTCGCAAGGAGCAGAAGCGTCAGAAGTATGAAGAATGTGCATGAAGCCTTGTGTGCGGTTCCGTAAGTGGCCTTGCTCATCTTCTGCGGACGGAAGAGCCGGGCGGTCAGAAGACGGAACAGGACATATGTCACGAAGACGGCCGCCGTGATGCCGAGACGTATTTCCTCAGCCAGCCCTTCCATGAATCCGGGGTCATACAGCCTGAACGAACATGCGGTGAGGCAGAAGGGGATGACCAGCGCGAGGGCTGTGACGTCGCGGTCCCTGCTCAGCTTGACGCTGGCCTCAAGGTTCACGCTTTCCTTCCAGCGTATGAGGCAGCCGACCACTGACGGGAATATGCCCACGATTCTTTTCAGAAGCAGGAGCACGATCAGCAGCGATAACACTGCGAGGCAGTTTATGAGCAGGCTGCCTTCCATGTCAGTTTCCGCGTTTTGCCTTGTATCCCATGTCCTTGAGAAGGGTCACGACCTTGTCGCGGAAGTCTCCCTGGATGGTGATTTCCCCGTCCTTTGCGCTTCCGCCCACTCCGCACTTGACCTTGAGGGTGCGGCCGAGTTCGGCAAGGTCGTCTGATGTGCCTATAAAGCCAGTGACAAGGGTGACCTGCTTTCCGGCACGTCCTTTCCGGTCGATTCCCACTATGAGGTTCTGCCTTGAAGGCTCGAGAGTCGCTTCTTCCTGCTGCTCTTCCTCCTGATATGCGAAGTCGGGGTTGGTGGAGAACACCACCCCAAGGCGCTTTTTCCAATCGTTGTCTGCCATGGGTTTTCAAAATTATTTTGCAAATATAACGAATATCGTCGTATATTTGTAGGTTTGTGAAAAATAACGAATAAGTACAGATATAAATGGATAACAAGAAATTCACATTATGGAACAGGCTGACGGCCGTATTCGTGTTCATCGTTTCCGCTGTCACCTACCTTCTTACGATAGAGCCGACCGCATCCTTCTGGGACTGCGGCGAGTTCATCGCCTCATCATACAAGCTTGAGGTCGGACACCCGCCGGGAAACCCTGTGTTCCAGCTGTTTGCGAGATTCTTCACCATGTTTACGGACAATATGCATGCGGCCGTGGCTGTAAATGCCCTCAGCGCAATATGCTCGGCCCTTACCATATTCTTCCTGTACCTGACGATCGTGTTCTTCGCCAAGAGGCTTATAAAGCCTTCTGAGGAAGGAGGTTACACCGTCGGACAGGCAATAGCCATATTCGGTTCCGGCGCCGTGGGAGCTCTTGCATATACATTCAGCGACACGTTCTGGTTCTCGGCTGTGGAAGGCGAGGTGTATGCGATGTCGTCCCTCTTTACAGCCCTCGTGTTCTGGGCAATGACGAAGTGGTACGAGCAGGCAGACACCCCGTATGCAAACCGCTGGATCGTGCTCATAAGCTTCCTCATGGGCCTTTCGATAGGAATCCACCTGCTGAACCTCCTTGCCATTCCGGCCCTCGTGTTCATGTTCTACTACAAGAAGCGTGAGGACGGACATTACAGCATGTGGGAGTATGTCAAGATATTCCTTGTGTCTGTGGTGATTCTTGCGGTAATCCTGTTCGGCATAATCCCGTATCTCCCTAAGATTGCGGCATATTTCGACCTCTTCTTCGTGAATACTCTCGGTCTTCCGTTCAACAGCGGCGCGGCCTTCTTCATGGTCGCCCTTCTGGCCCTCTGCTTCTGGGGACTTTTCCGCACCATGAAGAAACAGCAGGTCTTTGCGAACACCGTCCTGCTGTGCTTCACGACCATAGTCATCGGCTTTTCCCTCTTTACGATAGTGATCATACGCTCGAATGCGAAGACTCCGACCAACGAGTACCAGCCGGACAACCCTTTCACGCTCGTGCGTTATCTCGGACGTGAGCAGTACGGCAGCAACCCGCTCGTGTACGGACAGTATTTCGATGCTCCGTACGAGATCGAACAGACGACATACTGGGCACCGATGGGGGATAAGTATATAAAGGCTGAAGGCCCTGGAAAGGTGAAGTACGACGCTTCCGGAAAGATGCTCTTCCCGAGAATGTGGAACAGCACGGATCCCCGTCATATACAGTTCTATGAGTCATATATGAACGGAAAGGGCAAGGTTGTGCCGGGAGCCGAACACAGGAAGCCGACATTCATGCAGAACCTTTCGTTCTTCTTCGACTACCAGCTCAACTGGATGTACTGGCGCTATTTCATGTGGAATTTCGCAGGCCGTCAGAACGACATACACAGTCCGTCTCCGGGCGACATCTTTGCAGGAAACTGGGAGAGCGGCATCCCTGTCATAGACCAGATCAGGCTCGGCGACCAGTCCGATGCCCCCGGCTACCTCAAGGACAACAAGGGCAAGAACCATTATTACATGCTTCCTCTGCTTCTCGGTCTGCTGGGACTCTTCTTCCAGTGGGCGCGCGACAAGAGGGGCTGCTGGCTCACTTTCCTGATGTTCTTCATGACGGGAATAGCCATTGTGATATATCTGAACCAGCCGCCATATCAGGTGCGTGAGCGTGACTATGCCTACGCCGGTTCGTTCTATTCGTTCTCGATATGGATAGGACTTGCGGTTGCGGCGGTATATTCATGGATAAAGGGAAAGGACGGGATGAAAGACGTTGCGGCCGCTTCTGCCGTGACCGTTCTGGCTCTTGGCGTCCCTGTGCTCATGGCTGCGGAAAACTGGGACGACCACGACCGCAGCAACCGCTACACCGCTGTGGAGATGGCGAAGAACTACCTCAATTCCGTAGGCCCGAACGGCATCCTCGTGACGCACGGAGATAACGACACATTCCCGCTCTGGTATGCCCAGGAGGTCGAAAATGTGCGTACGGACGTGCGTATAGCCAACACGTCGCTGCTTGGAACGGACTGGCATATAGACCAGATGAAATATGCCATGAACGAGTCGAAGCCGCTCGACCTCACGGTGAGTCCGCGTCAGTATCTCTACGGAACCAACGAGTTCATATATATATATGATACGCGCGATACTGCCCTTCTGCTTTCGGATGTCATGCGCATATTCAAGCATCCGGACGCGAAACTGCCACTGACCAGCGGAAAGATGGTGGACTACATCATGTCACGCAAGTTCATCGTGCCGGTGAACAAGGAGAACGTGCTCAAATACGGCATCCTCGACGAGAAATATGCTGATATGATTCCGGACCAGATCACTCTCACGATACCGAAGGACAAGGATTATCTCACGAAGCCGGAGCTCTTCATGCTCGACCTCCTGTCGAACTATCAGTGGGACCGTCCGATCAATCTTCTGAGCATGGGCGGAGACATAAACATAGGTCTCAAGGAATACCTCATGTACGAGGGATTCTCATATAAGTTCGTGCCGGTGAAGAACAGGATGAAGAGTACGGACATCGGCTTTGCAGACCCGGAGGACCTCTATTACAAGATGAAGAACGTCTATACGTGGGATGCCCTCAAGAGAACGGACTATTTCGTTGACTATCAGAACTATTATACGTTCTGTGGCGTCCTTTCGCAGAGGAATCTCTTTGTGAATGCGGCCAAGGAGATGCTCAAGATCGGGGATACGGCAAGGGCAGTGGAGATGCTCGACATGTGTCAGGAGTGTGTGCCGCAGGAGAATTATCCGCTGGACATCACATATCTCGGATTCTCGAACGAGTATATGGTCATAGACATGATCGAGACATATTATGACGCAGGCGCTTCCGGGAAGGCCCTTGACCTTGCGAAAAGGTTTACGGATGAGATCTTCGTGTCGACGGTATTCTTCCTTGAGAACTACGATGTGGCAAGGCGCGAATTCGAGAACTGCTACCAGTGCATTTCCTATGTGGCCGACCTTGCGGACCATAACGGAGACAAGGAGTATGCTAAGGAGATACGTGACCGCTTCAACAATCTCTTAGGGGTGGACGAAGAAGAGGAGTAAAGGCAATCGGCCGCAGATGAATCCACATCTGCGGCCGATGTCTTTCTGCTGCCTGCACTATCGGGCAAGCCTTACGAATACGCTGAGCGGCAGGTTCTTGCCGTATGAGTCGCGCAGGACGAGCTCTCCGAAATCGAGCGACCTGTATGCGGTCTTCATGCAGAACGCCTGCTTTACGATTGTCTCTCCCAGCACTGCCGAATATCCGTTTGAATAGAGGTTCAGGACCATGAAGCTGTCCTGTGGGGCGAGGATTGCCGCGACGCATCTGAGCATCTCGTTGAGGCATTCGTCCAGCTTCCACTTCTCGCCGTCCGGGCCGTGTCCGTATGCCGGAGGATCCAGTATTATACCCTGGTATGTATTGCCCCTTCTGGCTTCCCTGCGGGCGAATTTCAGCGCATCCTCGACAATCCACCTTATGTTGTCCATGCGGCTTGCCTCCATGTTGCCTCTTGCCCATGTGACCACCTGACGGACCGAATCCAGATGGGTGACGTCCGCTCCTGCGGCCTTTGCGGCGAGTGAAGCGGCTCCCGTGTAGGCGAACAGGTTCAGCACCTTCGGCTTCGGTTTCCCCTCAGCCTCCGCCTTCTCCACGAGGGCACGTGTCTGCCTGTATATGTACTCCCAGTTCGCCGACTGCTCAGGGAAGACTCCCACATGCTTGAAAGAGGTGAGTCCGAGCCTCAGGGAGAAGTCCAGCCCCTCCTGCGCTCCGTTGTATCGGATGTACCACTGGTCGTCCATCTTCTTCCTGCGCTCCCATGTGCCGCTGTCCTCCTTTCCGGCCTTGCCGAATCCGGCTCCGGTCTTGAAACGGGTGTGTATGAGCCTGTTCCATTCTCCGTCGGACAAAGATTTGTCCCACAGGGCCTTAGGCTCCGGTCTTGCCATTATATACGGGCCGAACCTCTCCAGCTTTTCGAAATTGCCTGAATCGATGAGTTCGTAGTCTTTCCAGAATGCTCCTGGGCTTTCAATGGTGATCATGCGTCAAAAATTTGCACAAAGATACTTATTTTCTTGTATTTCGCCGAAAATTGCTAAATTTGCTCGGTTTTAGAGAATAACAATTAAATATATATAAGACTATGCAACAGTTTATCGACAACTACGATTTCGCCGGCAAGAAGGCGATTGTCAGAGTGGATTTCAACGTTCCTTTGAACGAGAAGATGGAAATCACTGACGACACACGTATCCGTGCAGCCATCCCTACACTCAAGAAGGTTCTTGAGAAGGGCGGTGCTGTCATTGTAATGTCGCACCTCGGCCGTCCGAAGGGCGTGACTGAGAAGTTCTCTCTCAAGCACATCCTCGGCCGCGTTGAAGAGCTTCTCGGCGCACCTGTGAAGTTCGCTGACGACTGCCAGAAGGCTGACGAGCAGGTAGCTGCCCTCAAGATGGGTGAGTGCCTCGTTCTCGAGAACCTCCGTTTCTATGCAGAGGAGGAGGGCAAGCCGAGAGGCGAGTTCGCTACTGACGAGGAGAAGAAGGCTGCAAAGGCTGTCGTAAAGGAAAATCAGAAGGCTTTCGTGGCAAAGCTTGCTTCTTATGCTGACTGCTACATCAACGACGCATTCGGAACTGCACACCGTGCACACGCATCTACAGCCCTCATCGCTGACTACTTCCCTGACGACAAGATGTTCGGTTATGTGATGGAAGGCGAGATCAAGGCTATCGACCACGTACTCAAGACTCCTGAGCACCCTGTGACCGCTATCGTGGGTGGTGCAAAGGTTTCTTCAAAGATTACAATCATCGAGAAACTCTTCGATGCTGTTGACAACATGATCATCGGCGGCGGTATGGTATATACGTTCAAGAAGGCTCAGGGCGGCAGGATCGGACGTTCACTCTGCGAGGACGACCAGATGCAGCTTGCTCTCGACACTCTCAAGAAGGCTGAAGAGAAGGGCGTGAAGATATACCTTTCTAAGGAAGTTGTCATCGCTGACGATTTCTCTAACGACGCAAACACAAAGATCTGCCTCAATACAGAGATTCCTGACGGTTGGGAAGGTATGGACGCTGCTCCAAGCACACTCGCAACATGGGAGGAAGTCCTCATGAAGTCGAAGACCATTCTCTGGAACGGTCCTGTGGGCGTATTCGAGATCCCTGCTTTCGCAAAGGGTACAAACCGCATCGCTGAGATTCTTGCTAAGGCAACTGCTGAAAACAGTGCATTCACCCTCGTAGGTGGCGGTGACTCTGTGGCTGCCGTGACTCAGATGGGTTATGCAAACAAGGTAAGTTATGTGTCTACAGGTGGTGGAGCAATGCTCGAGTACCTCGAAGGCAAGGAACTCCCTGGTATCGCTGCTATCCGCAAGTAATCAGATATGTGAAATATAAGAGCCTGAGACTCAATGAAATGCAAGAAGTGCGTGCTGCCTTATGGCAGCACGCACTTCTTGCATTTAGCTGAAGGATAGCATTTTGCGTTTTGCGCTGACGCGGCTTTGTCAGAATGAGTATCCTAATTTGAAACCGCCGATGGCTAACGGGTCAATTCCGGCACCATAAGAATGTATTTCGACAGGCCCCTTGCCAGCCCAGATCGGCCCCAAGCCAAGGTACAGGTTCGATTCATTCTTCAGTCTGAGGTCGATTCCGACCATTGCTTCAGCATAATAGACGGCTTCTATGCCTGCTTTGGTAAAAGCATAAGAAGTATAAGATCCATAATCGGAATCATAATCTTTGCCACGTTCGTCATATTCATAATTTCCTTGAAGCAGCATACCTCCGGAGACGGCAAGATATGGGGATACTTTAGTTTTGAGGAAACGGAACTTCATATGTAAATAAACAGGTGCAGATATCCGAGACGGATAAATAAGATCATACTCACCATAGTCTTCCGGAGTATGATGCCCTTCGACGCTTTCGTGGTCTGCAAAGTTCTTGATAACCAGCTCGTCGCCATCCCATGGCATTACCTTGTAATGTACCTGTACTCCCGCACCGAAGCCAAGATACAGGAAATTACCGAAACGCCAGCCTCCAGTATATGAAATCTGGCCATAGTCCGAAACTGTGACATCAATGCTGTTCTGCCACCTGATTTCTATCGGCTTTCTCTCTTTCTTGATTTTGGTTCTGGTTACGATCATCGAAGATGACGTGACTACTCCTGACTGAGCGAATGCCGCCGTCACATCAGACAGCAGAAAGGCAGCCGCAACAATGGTAAAGATAAATATCCGTTTCATAAGAATTATCATAAGAATTATTTAAGAATTACTGTATTTTCCTTTATGAATGACGATTTGTGCTCCGGCGCTTCTGTAACGACATCGGAACGGTTGAACTGCGAATTGCTGTAAGCTGCCGTCTTGATCCGGTCAAGTTCATCCTGATCAGCTGTTCTGAAATTGCAATATCTTGCCGGGTAACCGCTGACCGTTATCTCCAGTTTTCCGAGTCCTTCTTCATCCAGCACCGTTCTGACTGTGACGAGCGCTCCCAAAATGATGTCGGCCTCATGTTCCTTTGCTGCATTTGCAAGAGCGATGGCCTTGAATGTCGGTATGTTTGAAATCAGACCGGTGGTGACTATGTAGTTTTTGAACGCCTCCTTTTCCACATACTCTATTCTTACGGGAATCTTCTTTTTTTTGCCTGTGTCGGGATCTGTTTCGTTTGTTTCAACATCCTGATGTACCAATTCAAGGTCAGCAACAAACGGTGTTGTCAAGATGTTGTGAGTGAATGGCAGCTCTCTTGCAGATGACTCCATGTAGTCCACGGTTTCCACAGTCATGCTTCTCTGTGCAAACGACACATTTGCCATCCCGACGATGAACATGAGTGTCAGAAGCACTTTCTTCGTCAAAAGATCGGTTAGGTTGTTCATAATTGATTCTGGTTGTGTCCGTGGCTTCCGAGGCGGACTGTCAATAAAAAAAAGACGTGGAACCCACACTCTGCTTACCCTGAACTCAGGCCTTGGCTGCCTTCACAAAAGGATAAGCAACGTAGCCAGCCCACGTCAGGGATGATATGCAGATTATCTGCGCTCTCAGAAGGCGCAGCGACTGAATCGTCATCACCGAAAGTGGACGTTCCCGTTGCCGTATCTTCCTTTGTGATTCAAATTGCCAAGTTTGAGTTCAGAAGATAAACGTCAAGTAACGTCTTGATATGTAATCACCCACCCAACCCTATGGGGCTGGCAAGTGGTCACAAATATAGTAAATTTTCATATAAAATCGGTTGATGCCCGGTCATGACTGTGGTTTTTTGTGGTTTTTTACGCAAATCGCCGTCTAAATGTTATATTTGCAGGCTAAAACGTTAAGATTATGTTTGAGACATTGGCAGTGCACTGGCACATGAATCCGGAGATATTCCATATCGGGGGGCTTTCGCTCAGATGGTATTCTGTACTTTTCGTTTCCGGGTTCATCATCGGATGGTTCATATTCAAGTGGTTCTTCAAAAAGGAGGGCGTGCCTGAGAAGCTGCTTGACCCGCTTCTTTATACGCTCCTGATAGGAACGATCGTAGGTTCTCGTCTCGGCCACTGCCTCTTCTATCAGCCGGATTACTATCTCGGCAGCTGGGAGGGCTTTCTGGAGATATTCATGCCGTGGAAAGGCGGACTTGCCAGCCACGGGGGCACGATAGCGCTCTTCATAGCAATGTGGTGGTTTGCAAGGCATTACGGCAGGAAATATGATTTTGATTTCCTTTGGATTCTCGACCGCCTCTGCATCACGGTCTGCTTTGCCGGAGCCCTTATCCGTCTCGGAAATCTCTGTAACTCAGAGATATACGGTGATGTGACGACTCTTCCATGGGGCTTCATCTACGAACTTCGTGGCGAGACGCTTCCGAAGCATCCGACTCAGCTTTACGAGGCGCTCAGCTACACGATTCTCGGCATCATCCTCCTCTGGGTGTACAGAAAGAAGTTGGACAAGGTGTATCGCGGATTCTTCATCGGGGTGTTCTTCATCGGATGCTTCGGGATGCGCTTCCTCATTGAATTCATAAAGGAGCCTCAGGTCGGTTTTGAGGAGGGGATGCTTCTGAACATGGGGCAGCTTCTGAGCATACCGTTCGTCCTGCTGGGCATAGGATTCCTGATATACAGTAATATCAAGAAGGAGCCTGCGGCGATAGTGCATCAGCAGAAGCAGAAGGCGGCGCCGACGCACTTGGCCAGAAGCGTGGCGAAATAAAGTCATGGCATCATATCCGGTCCGGAAGCGTTCTCTTTACAGCACTTCCGAACTTTTTGTCAATAAAGGCCTAAATTCTGGCCAACAATGCCATATGTTTCAGTAATATATGCTCATGGTGCGATTATTGCATGAGTAGCCCTCTTGCAAATTAATAGTGAAATAAACAGATGAAAAAAACAACGGTAACAACGGTGATTCTTGCAGGCATTCTTCTGGCACCGTCCGCTGCCTGGGCGCAGTACAGGACAAAAAATGAGCCAGAAGAGACACCGAAGACGGAAACCGAGCTTATTCTTGAGCAGGCATCCTCTTCCGAGACCCCTGTCATAATCACTTTGGAGCAGGCGCTCGAGATTGCATTGAGCGAAAACGTGTCGGTCAAGGTGGCTGACATGGAGATTCAGAGGACGGAGTATGCCAAGAAGGGCAGCTATGCCTCACTTTTTCCGCAGATTGACGCATCGGGTTCTTACCAGAGGACAATCAAGAAACAGGTCATGTATATGGACTTTGACATGAGCTCCATCATGGGAGGCGGCGGAACGGACATTCCCGGCGGCAGCACCGATGGTACGACCGACGGCGCGACTGACGGCACGACAGGCGGCGTGACGGACGGCAGCACGCCATCCGGTGACCAGTCTGCCTCATCAGGCAGTTCGTCCGGCAGCTCATCAGGCGGCGGACTTGAAGTCGGACGTCTCAACACCATCGGCATAGGCGTTTCTGCCTCGATGCCGCTTGTCAATGCACAGCTTTGGAAAAGCCTCAAGATTTCAGGCATGGATGTGGAGCTTGCGGTCGAGAAGGCAAGGGCTTCACGCCTGGACATGGTGACGCAGGTCAAGAACGCATATTTCGCGACGCTTCTCGCAAAGGAGGCTTTCAACGTATATAAGGAGGTCTATGAAAACGCAGTTCAGAACTATGGCGAGACTGAAAAGAAGTATAATGCCCAGAAGGCATCGGAAATGGAGCTGCTGAGGGCGAAGACGACGGTGGCGAATGCCATCCCGAATGTGTACAATGCCGAAAGTTCGGTCATTCTGGCCCTGTGGCAGCTCAAGGCAGTCCTCGGTGTGGATCTCGACATGAACATCGACATCGCCGGAGCGCTTGAGGATTATTCGCAGCAGATGTTCTACGACATCCATCAGCACGACAGCATCTCCCTCGACAGGAACACGACGATGAAGCAGCTTGCCATCCAGGCTGAGCAGCTCGCTGAGAACATCAAGCTCCAGAAATATGCGAACATCCCGTCGCTTGCCGTTGCATTCAACTTCACCTTCAGCACGATGGCCAACGACGTGTCCTTCAGCCAGATGCAGTGGACTCCGTATTCATATGTGGGCCTCAGCCTCAATATCCCGATCTTCGCTGGCGGAAAGCGTTACCAGGCCATCCGTCAGGCCAAGAACCAGTACCAGCAGGTGCAGCTCCAGACGGTGAACACCGAAAGACAGCTCAAAATCGCCATCAGGCAGAGCCTCAACACCATGGAGACGAACATGAAGAGCTACTATGCGGCGAAGGATGCTGTAGCGGCGGCGCAGAAGGGTTACGACATCACGGAGAAATCGTATCAGGTGGGACGCAGCACGCTTCTCGAACTCAACGACGCCCAGCTGGCGCTCACGCAGGCCAAGCTTTCGGAATCACAGGCCATATACAATTTCGTGACGGCGAAGGCGCAGCTCGAACAGACCCTCGGTCAGGATTTCATTCAGTAGAGTCCGGGCAGAAATCCATCAGAATAAAATAAAGGTAATATATGAAGACAATTTTCAGAACAATGTTGATTGCCGGCGCTGTCGTCATGGCGGCAGGCTGCGGCAACAGCGGCAACAAGGCCGCTGAGCAGACGGTGGCTGCTGTGGAAGAGGCTCCATCGGTTTCAGTGGAACAGGTGACGGTGCGTGAAGTGCCTCAGAATGCGACATATACATCTACGGTCCAGGCATATGTGAAGAACAATATCGCTCCGCAGATGACAGGACGTATAACGAAGATCAATGCGGAAATCGGAGATTTCGTGACCAAGGGTCAGGTGCTTGCGGAAATCGACAAGGTGCAGCTCCTCCAGTCGCAGCTCCAGCTCCAGAACCAGGAGGTCGAGCTTGCGCGTCTGAAGTCCCTCTACGAGGCCGGCGGCCTTTCAAAGTCGGATCTCGATGCCATAGAGCTTCAGTACAACGTGACGAAGGCGCAGATGGAGAACCTTCTTGAGAACACGGTGCTCCGTTCTCCGGTGGACGGTGTCGTGACAGCACGTAACTATGACCAGGGCGACATGTATTCGATGAGCGCACCTATATATACTGTAGAGCAGATTGTGCCTGTTAAACTTCTCGTGGGCATCTCGGAGTCGGACTACACGAAGGTGAAGAAAGGTGACTCCGTGGAGATTACGGTGGATGCTGTTCCGGGAAAGACCTTCCACGGAAAGATCGAGAAGATCTATCCTACGATAGACCCGGCGACACGTACGTTCACCGTCGAAGTGGTCATTGACAACAGCTACAAGACTCTCCGTCCGGGCATGTTCGCACGTGTCAACGTGAATTTCGGTTCGAACAACAACGTCGTTATTCCTGATGTGGCTGTCGTAAAGCAGCAGGGTTCGGGCGAAAGGTTCGTGTATATCCTCAACGACGATAATACGGTTACATACCAGAAGGTGGTTCTCGGTCGCCGCATGGGTGCCGAATATGAGGTGCTTGAGGGCGTTGAGGATGGTGCAAAGGTCGTTACAGGTGGCCAGATCAGGCTCAAGGACGGCATAAAGGTTACGGTAAACAAGTAAAAGGAATATGAGCATTTACAGAAAAGCGGTCAACAACCCGGTCACCACGGCGCTGATCTTCATCGCGCTGATGATCTTCGGTGTGTTCTCGCTTATAAACATATCATTGGACAGGTTCCCTAAGTTCGATGCGAACGTCGTGATGGTCATGTCATCATATCCGGGAGCCAGTGCGGAGGATATCGAGACCAACCTTACAAAGGTGCTCGAGAACTCCTTGAACGGTGTGAGCGACCTCAAGAATCTGAGTTCGACTTCAAAGGAAAACATTTCCCTCATCACCCTCGAATTCGTTGAAGGTGTGGACATAGACGTCGCGACAAACGATGTCAGGGACAAACTCGACATGGTGAATTCCGTCCTTCCTGACGGGGCTTCGCTGCCGATCATCTTCAAGTTCAGTGCGGATGACATGCCTATCATGATCATGGCCGCCACAGCAGACGAGAGCCTTCAGGCTCTGGAGAAGATACTTGATGACAAGGTGGCGACACCGCTTGCACGTGTTTCAGGCGTAGGTACTGTGTCGATCGCCGGTGCCCCTAAGCGTGAGATCCAGGTGTATTGCGACCCTAACAAGCTTGAGGCATACGGCCTTACGGTCGCAGGAATATCAAGTGTCATCGCCGCTGAAAACAGAAATGTGCCTTCGGGTACGATCGACATAGGTTCGAACGCATACTCGCTCCGCGTGGAGAAGGAGTTCACATCGGCAGATCAGATGCTTGACGTCGTTGTCGGACATGTGAACGGCAAGACAATCTACCTGCGTGACGTGGCGCGCGTCGTTGACGGAGTGGAGGAGAGGTATCAGGAGGCTTATGTGAATGGTGTCCAGGGTGCACAGATAGTCATCCAGAAGCAGGCCGATGCCAATACGGTCAATGTGATCAAGGGCATCAAGAAGGAAATGAAAAAGATTGAGAAGAATCTGCCTTCAGATATCGAGATCAGGACTGTCGTGGATAGTTCCGACAACATCCTCAATACTCTTAATTCCTTGAAGGAGACCATTCTCGTTACCTTCCTCATAGTGATGCTGATCGTTTACCTCTTCCTCGGAAGATGGCGTGCGACATTCATCATCGTGCTATCCATCCCTATCTCGCTTCTCGCATCACTTATGTATCTGTGGGCGACAGGGAACACCTTGAACATCGTTTCGATGTCGGCACTTTCCATCGCCATAGGTATGGTTGTCGACGACGCCATTGTGGTGCTTGAGAATATCTCTACCCATCTGGAAAGGGGAGCCAAGCCGAAGGAAGCCGCTGTCCACGCGACTCAGGAGGTGGGTATTTCCGTGATCGCCTCTACTCTGACAATGCTGGCCGTCTTCCTCCCTCTGACCATGATCAAGGGTATGGCCGGTCTCATGTTCAAGCAGTTGGGATGGATCACGAGCATCATCATGATAGTTTCCACTGTCGGTGCGCTTACTCTTATCCCTATGCTCTGTTCGCAGTTCCTGCGCTTCAAGCCTAAGACAGGTAAGGTCCATGACCTGATCTTTGGAAACTTCAGCAGATTCATCGACTGGATATCAAGGGGCTATGGTCACCTTATCAACTGGTGTATAGGTCATAGGACGATAGTTGTGATGATTTCGCTTGTTGTCTTTGTCGGTACTGTAGGATTGATAGGCCCACGTATCAAGACTGAATTCATGCCTAAGTCCGATGACGGACGTATAACCCTTCAGCTCGAACTTCCTGCGGGTACGGGTCAGGACATCACAAGAAACATCGCGCATGAACTTCATGCAAAGTTCACGGATGCTGTTCCGGAACTTGTGAACGTGTCGTACTCACTCGGTCAGGCGGATTCAGACAACGCTTTCGCATCCATGCAGAACAACGGTACCCATGTCGTTTCCTACAACATCAATGTCGGAAGTATGGAAGACCGTGAGAGATCAGTGTCTGATATTGCTGATGTGATAAGGGGTATTCTGGCCGACTATCCTGAGTTCAAGAAGGTACGCGTGACGGAAGGTGGCGGCGGAATGGGTGGAGCGTCTACCGTGGATATTGAGATCTATGGATACGATTTCGAGACTACAGACCGTGTCGCAAAGGAGGTGCAGGCGAAGATGCTTGCAGACGGCAACTTCTCGCAGGTGCTTCTTAGCCGTGATGAGTATACGCCTGAGTATCAGGTGGATTTCGACCGTGAGAAGCTGGCTTTGAACGGCCTTAACAGCACTACGGCCGCTTCATATCTCAGCGCAGCCATGAACGGTTCTACCCAGTCCTTCTATCGTGAAGACGGAGATGAGTATGATATCCGTGTGCGTTATGCTCCTGAGTTCCGCACCAGCACGGAGGATATAGAGAACATCATCATATACAACAATATGGGCAAGGGTGTAAGAATCAAGGATGTCGGTACTGTCATCGAGACTCTGACCCCACCTTCGATCCAGAGAAAGAACCGTGAGCGTCTCATCACCGTATCCGGTGTGGTTGCCAATGGAGTGGCCCTTTCCGATGCTGTGGCTTCGACTGACGTCATTCTTGCAGATACAGATATCCCTTCTGAACTTTCTGTGGAGATCGGCGGTTCTTATGAAGACCAGCAGGATATGTTCGGAGACCTCATAATGCTCCTTGTGATGATCGTCATCCTTGTGTACATCGTGATGGCTTCGCAGTTTGAATCATTCATGAGTCCGTTCGTGATCATGTTCTCGATTCCGTTTGCTTTCGTAGGAGTGCTCCTCGGACTTTGGGTGACCGGCACCCCTCTCGGTACGATGGGTATGATCGGAATCCTCATCCTCATGGGTATTGTGGTGAAGAACGGTATCGTGCTCATCGACTACACCATCCTCATGCGTGAGAGGGGCAAGAGTGTCGCGGAGGCATCTGTTATTGCAGCGAAGTCCCGTCTCCGTCCTATCCTCATGACCACCCTTACCACCGTTCTCGGTATGGTTCCTATGGCGATCGGTACAGGTGAGGGTTCTGAGATGTGGCGTTCGCTCGGTATGGTCGTGGCATGGGGTCTGTCGATATCGACTCTCGTCACCCTTGTGATCATCCCTACCCTCTATGCATCGATGGCTTCATGGCAGGAGCGTCGTGCCGCTAAGAAACTCGCAAAATCTTGATGAATAAGGAAATAAAGTAGAAAACTTTGAGCGAAGCGAAAGCAAGTCCTCCTCCCGAGGAGGAGGATTTAGGAGGAGGGTAACGTATATGATTTTTTATATTTATGTACGCCCTCGGATAAAGTGACAAGTAATCTGCTGACAAACAAAGAGATAAAGTGGAAAACTTTGAGCGAAGCGAAAGCAAGTCCTCCTCCCGAGGAGGAGGATTTAGGAGGAGGGTAACGTATATGATTTTTCATATTTATGTACGCCCTCGGATAAAGTGACAAGTAATCTGCTGACAAACAAAGAGATAAAGTGGAAAAATATGAAAGGAATTTTTATAGCATACGACCAGGCCTACAACATGGAAGTGGCCGACGCCCTCAATGACCTCGGAGTGAAAGGCTTCACGATGTGGCAGGACATAGCCGGCTGCGGCAGCGAGACCGGTGAGCCACATCTCGGAAACCATGCATGGCCGACAATGAACAACGCCATACTGACATTTGTTCCCGATGAGACTGTGGACGACATCCTTGCGAAGCTGAGGGCAATGGACGAGGAAACTCCTGACCTCGGTCTGCGTGCCTTTGCGTGGAACGTAGAGAAATCATATTAATTTTCAAGACTTTTTGTATTCGACCCGTAAATTTTATATATTTGCGGGTCGAATATTTATTTTTAAACTATATTGTTATGAAAAAACTTATTGCTTTGTGTGTCGTTGCTGTCCTTTCAGTGGCAGCAGCCACTACTGCTGATGCAGGACGTTTCGGAATCAAGGGAGGCATCAATGTGACAAGCCTCGATGTTGAAAACATGGAGTCAATCGGTGCCCTCGGATATTCTGCAGGTATCACATGGCAGTGGAATCTCCCGCTCTGGTTCGCTATTCAGCCGGATCTCATGTACCACGTGAAGGCGACAAACCTTGATGCGATCGGTTCACAGCTTTCTCTCGGAACTGTCGAGCTTACTCCGAACATCCAGTGGGGACCGAGATTCGCAAACAAGAACGTGCGTATCTTTGCTCAGGCTTCTCCGTTCATCGGTTATGCCGTGTCAAAGGACGTGACTGCTGGCACCGCAGGAACGATATCTCCTGAGATTCAGGAAATTCTCGACCAGTATGGCGTAAAGGGAGACTGGACTGCTGCAAACAGATTCACTTACGGTTGCGGTGCAGGTGTCGGCATCCAGCTCTGGGCTCTTCAGGTTACGGCACAGTATGTGTGGAACTTCGGCAGCCTTACCAACCTCAGCGGAGCTTCATGGGACGACTTCAACGACAGTAATTTCGGTGGCTACAACGTGACCGTGGCTCTCATGTTCGGCGGAAAGAAGAAGAACAAATAAACAGTAATATGGCAAAAGTAATAACAGATTCGAACTTCACGGAGACCCTTAACACCGATATGCCGGTAGTCGTGGACTTCTGGGCGACATGGTGTGGCCCCTGCAAGGCGATAGCTCCAGTTATTGAGGAGGTCGCTGCAGAGTATGAGGGCAAGGCTGTGGTATGCAAGTGCAACGTCGACGAATGCGACGATGTCCCTATGAACTACGGCATCAGAAGCATCCCGACACTTCTCTTCTTCAAGAACGGAGAGCTTGTGGACAGACATGTCGGCGTGATTGCTAAGGCAGACCTTGCTGCGAAGATCGATTCTCTCATCTGATTTTTTATGAAGAAATTTTTCATTGCAATCGCTTTGCTTTTCATCGGATTTGCATCGGCTGAAGCGAAGAGTGGCTTTGGCGTGAAGGCCGGAGTGAACTTTCCCACGAAGAGCGTGAAGGAGCTCAAGGATGCAAGTCCTGCAAGCTTTCAGCTCGGAGTCGCATATAACGTGGATCTCCCGTTCGGACTTTCAATCCAGCCTGCCCTCCAGTACAACCTCAAGCAGTCGTCGCTCGGCTTCGATAGCGGAACAGGCGTAGATGTGCTCAACGAACTCAGCATGGAGAAGGTGTCAGTGGGATATCTCGAACTCATGGCGTCAATCCAGTGGGGCATCGACCTGATTGCAGTGCGTCCTTTCCTTGATGTCTCTCCTTTTGTAGGATATGCCGTGAACGGAAATCTTGGAAAAGTGTCCGATCTCTGGAAGAATGACGGCGTAAACAAGCTTGACTATGGCGTCGGCCTCGGTGCCGGTCTCGACGTGTGGAGATTCCAGGTGGTCTGCAGATACTCATGGAATTTCGGCAATCTCATGAAGACCGTGGATACGCTTGAGGATGCAGGTCTCAAGGAGAAGTATCAGGTGTACAAGAACATAAAGGAAGGAAACTTCGGTGGTCTCACCCTTACGTTGGCGTACTTCTTCTAAGATGGAGCTTAAGGGCAAGATTGCAGTGTTCTGCTCTGCAAGTTTCGACATAGACTCTCAATACAACAAAGTCGCCCGCGATTTCGTCCGGGCGGCTTCGTTGCGTGGATACGGCATCGTCACCGGAGGCACGGTGAAGGGTACGATGGGTGAAATCTCCGACGAACTGCATTCCTGCGGCGGGTATCATCTCGGAGTGATTCCGCGCTTCATGGAGCAGTATGTGTACCCGGAGCTTTCCGAGGTCATCTGGACCGATACGATGGCGCAGCGCAAGACCCTTCTGCGCAAAGATACATGCGCTGTGGTGGCGCTTCCGGGCGGCATCGGCACTCTGGACGAGGTCGTCGAGACCTTCGCACTTGTGCATCTGAAGCAGTACGACGGGAAGATATTCGTGCTGGATCATGAAGGATTCTACGAACCTCTGAAGCGCCTGCTGGAGCATTATGTCCGGACGGGGATGATGACGGAGGAAACAATGGCAAAGATGAAGTTTGTCCGCACGAGCGAAGAACTGCTGGACATGCTTGAAGAATAACATATGGACATCAGAACGATAAAGGAATATCTCGGCCAAGACTGGACGGCTGTGCAGGAGCTCATAAGCTCGGAACTGCACAGCGACATAGATCTGCTCAACAGTACCAATGCCTCGATTCTTTCCCATTCAGGAAAGCAGCTGAGGCCTCTTCTGGTGCTGCTGTTCGCGCGTGCAAGTTCGGGAGGATGCGCCACGCAGGCCTCCATACGCTATGCCGCCGCTGCCGAACTGCTGCATAATGCGACACTTCTGCACGACGATGTGGCGGATTCGAGCGACAAGCGCAGGGGAGTGCCTACGATAAGGTCGCTCATGGGCCCGTCGGTTTCGGTGCTTGTGGGGGATTATTGGCTTGTGAAGGCAATGGAGCTGATTCTCGGTGCGGACGGTTCGGACACGACGGTGATGCGGATATTCTCAAAGACGCTCAGCGATCTGGCTGAAGGTGAGATGCTTCAGCTTCAGAAGGCGCAGAGCGGAGATACTGATGAAGAAGACTATCTGAAGATAATATATAACAAGACGGCCTCTCTGTTTGAGGCGGCATGCTTTTCTGCGGCCGAGTCTGTGGATGCCCCGGCGGAGATCAAGGCGGCGGCCCGTGAATATGCTGTGGCGCTCGGCCTGGCATTCCAGATTCAGGATGATATACTGGATTATTCGGGAACGGAGGCTGTCGGAAAGCCTCTCGGAGCGGATATTCTGGAACAGAAGATCACGCTGCCACTGTTAGGAGCGCTGGCCGATGTACCTGCAGACAAGGCAGCTCAGGTGCGTGGAAAGGTGAAGGACATTGCCGGACATCCTGAGTATAGGGATGAAATCGTGGCCTTTGTCCGTGAGAACGGCGGGCTGGAGTATGCCGGGGCACGCCTGAACGAATATGTCGCAAAGGCGGTTGCGGCTCTGGAAGTGCTTCCTGCCTCTGTCGACAGAGACTGTCTGGCCGAACTGGCCTACTATACAGCTAAAAGGATAAAATAATGCGGTTTGCGGATGTCATAGGAAATGCGGATGTCGCGAAGGCTCTGGTGTCGATGGCGGACAGCGGCAGGGTGGCCCATGCCATGCTCATGTATGAGAATGACGGCTGCGGAGCCCTTGCTCTGGCCCTTGCATACGTGCAGTATCTGAACTGCAGCAATCCTCATGACGGGGATTCATGCGGGGAGTGCCCGTCGTGCAGGCAGATGGCCAAGCTGATACATCCGGACGTGCATTTCGTGTTCCCTGTGAACAAGGGCCCGAAGACGTCGGACGACAAGCCCACATCGGAATCATATATCGGATACTGGCGTGAGCTTGCGGTCGCTTATCCGTATTTCACTGAGGCGGATCTGCAGCGTGCCATCGGAATAGAGAGCAAAAGCGGCCTCATAGCGGTGGCTGAGGCAAAGAACATAATCAGCAGGCTGTCTCTGACGGCTGTGGCTGACGGATATAAGGCAGTGATCTTCTATCTGCCAGAGAAAATGAATCAGGAGACTGCCAACAGGCTTCTGAAAATGGTCGAGGAACCGCCTGAAAAGACGATTTTCCTCTTTATAACGCATGCTCCCGAGAAAGTCCTTCAGACGATTTTCTCGCGTTGCCAGAGCGTGCGTGTGATGCCTCTGACGAAGGAGGAGGCGCAACGTGCAAGGGCTATGAACCCGTTTGACGACAGTGAGGAATACAACCGTTTCATGGAGCTGTTCTCCGACCTGATGAATGCCCTGCTTGCACGTGACCTTATGGCTGCACTGGAGTGCGGAGAGCTTATGGCAGCGCTGGAATCGCGCGAAAAACAGAAAGCTTTTTGTACCTTTGCGGCCGACTGCATGAGAAAGATATTCATGACGCAGCAGAACATGCCGCAGATTGCCGGAATAGCGGACGAGGAACAGGAGTTCTATGCCACCGTCGTTTCGCGATGCGGAAAGTCGTTCTGCCACAAGTCGATAGTTAATATAGAGAAGGTCGTTGCCATGATCGACAGGAACGTAAATTCGAAGATACTGTTCTGCGACCTTGTCAACCGGATTTTTTTAAGTATATGAGTGAGTCAAAGAAATATGATTGCTCGAGAGGATGCATAGTGGAGCGTCAGGAGTCGGGCGAGCTTGAATGCACATACAGGCAGGGATGCTGCAAGCTGGAGGTCTATGACTGGCTTCAGGGCGTGAGCCAGGAGCAGTACAAGGACTTTTTTGAGGTACGTTTCAAGAATACGCGAAAAGGCATATACAGGAACGGCTCAGGTCAGAGCATCAAGACCGGCGATATGGTGATAGTCGAGGCTGCGAACGGTCACGACGTCGGAATCGTGACGCTCGAAGGCCCCGTGGTGGCGCGTCAGATGAAAATTAAGCGCATCGATCCTGCAACATATGAGTTCAAAAGGATATACCGCAAGGCGAAGCTGTTCGATGTTGAGAAATGGCAGGAGGCTATAGCACGTGAGCATGAGACGATGATACGTTCCCGTCAGATTGCTGCGGAGCTTGGTCTTGAGATGAAGATCGGTGATGTGGAATTTCAGGGAGACGGGACTAAGGCCATATTCTACTACATCGCTGATGGCCGTGTGGATTTCCGTCAGCTCATCAAGGTTTTTGCCGAGGAATTCCGCATCAGGATCGAGATGAAGCAGATCGGTGCACGTCAGGAAGCTGGCCTCATTGGCGGCCTCGGAGTATGCGGGCGCGAACTGTGCTGTTCGAACTACATCTCAAGTTTCCAGTCCATCACGACATCGGCGGCACGCTGTCAGGATCTGTCCCTCAATCCGCAGAAGCTTGCAGGACAATGCGGCAAGCTGAAATGTTGCCTGAATTATGAGACGGCGGCATATATGGATGCCCAGTCGCGTATCCCTAAGGTGAACAATCCTCTCGAATTCCAGGACGGACTCGCATATCTGATGAAGACCGATATTCTGCGTGAGATAATGTATTTCTCGTATGACCCTTCTTCGCTTGCGAATCTGTATCCTATGTATGCTGAGGATGTGTGGGATGTCATACGCATGAACCGTAATGGCGAGAAGCCGGAATCTCTCAAGAGCGAGCCGGAACCGGCTATGCCTGAATTCGTTTCGGCTGTGGGAGACGACAGCATCACCCGTTTCGATGAGGCCCGCAAGCGAAGGAAGAAAAAGAAGCCTTCTTCAAGGAAACCGTCAGGTCCGGCTTCTGGACATGATGCGGCTTCAAGGCAGGATGCATCGGCTGCAAGGCCGGATTCGCAGGGCAACCAGCCTAAGCAGCAGAACAGGAACCGCAACAAAGGACACAGGAGAGACAATCGTCCGCGAAAGGAGGATAACAATGGGTAAGGACAAGTTGAGAAAATTCCGTGAGAACGAGACTTTCCGCTGCATGATTCAGCCTGCCACCTCCGAGGTGCTGGGCTGCGACCATCCGCTCAAAGGTAACTGGGGCCGCGACTTCTTCGGAAACGACAGGCCGATAATCGTGGAGCTGGGCTGCGGAAAGGGAGATTATACCATAGATCTGGCGGAACGAAATCCTTCATATAATTATATAGGCATAGACATCAAGGGGGCACGTCTGTGGAAAGGGGCGAAATATGCCGAAGAGCATGGCCTTGCAAATGTGGCCTTCCTGCGCACCCGTATCGAATTCATCGAGTCGCTGTTTGCTCCGGGAGAGGTGGCTGAGGTCTGGATTACTTTTGCGGATCCGCAGATTGGCCGCGAGAAGAAGCGCCTCACGGCTCCGCTGTTCATGAACAGATACCGCAGCTTCATGAAGCCCGGCGGCATTGTGCATCTGAAGACCGACAGCCGCTATCTGCATGAGTATTCCCGTGCTATGGCCGAGCAGAACGGTCTCGAGATACTCGCCTGTGCGACAGATATTTATGGTGCGGATCATGATGGCCTGTACGAAAGCGGCCTTTCGTCATTATGCGGCCGTGATGCCGTCGAAGCGCTGTTTGAGGTGCAGACTTTCTACGAATCACAGTATCTCGCACAAGGCTTTCCGATCACATATCTTTCATTCGTTATAGACCATGAAGGCCCGTTTGTCAGCCCGGACTGGGAAGAAGACCGCTGGAAAGATGAAAACCACCACTTCGTCATAGCCTCCGGTCTTTCCGTCGCCTCCAAATTCTACCCTTCCGAGCAGTAGACCTGCTTCCGAACAGTAGACCAGCTTCGCGTAAATTTGCAACACTTTCAGCATAAATCACTTACAATAAGTGCGTGCTCCCCATCGGTAGCACGCACTTTCTGTAAGTTGCTGTGCGTCACGTTGTTATGTTTTACGGTTTTGTCCAGTGGATACGTATGCCTTTGCGCTCCATTCCGCGGAACCAGGTCATCTGGCGTTTTGCGAACTGGTGGATGGCTGTTGCCAGCTGAGTGCGCATCTGGTCGTGTGTCAGTACTCCCGTAAGATACAGGGTGACGAACTTGTATTCCAGTCCGTAATATATAAGGTCTTCGGCTGCAACGGCTTTTGAGTCTGCTGCCTTGCCGGAATCCGATGCCAAAGCCGGATGCGTTCCGTCCAGCAGCCCCTGTATTTCCTCCACCATGCCCTCCTTCAGCCGGGCGTCGAGGCGTCTGTCGATTTTTGCATTGCGCTCGTCACGGCTCACGAGTGTACCTATATAATATGTGTTCTTGGGAAGGAATGATGTCCTCTGTACAGGATGTTCCGATTCGTATATGGCTATTTCCAATGCACGTATCAGACGCTTTCTTGTGTCGTAATCTGTGGTGTTGTGCAGCGGCTTGAGAGCAGCGAGGCGGGCGACCAGTTCTTCTGTGCTTTCCTTTTCCAGACTTGCCCTCAGTTCCGGATCTGCAGGCACTTCCGGCAATGAGTAGCCACAGGTGGCCGCTTCAATGTAAAGCCCTGAGCCTCCGCACAATATGGGAATACAACCACGTTCGACGATATCTCTGTATGTCTTCTCGAAATCCCGCTGATATTCAAAGATGTTGTACTTGCAGCCGGCATCCACGATGTCGATCAGGTGATACGGAATCTCTTCATACTCAGCGAGATCCTTTCCTGTGCCGATGTCCATTCCACGATAAACCTGCCGTGAATCGGCGGAGATGATTTCTACGTGCAGCATCCTTTGTTCCGGAACAAAGGACGCTGCCAGCAGTTCATTCATCTTGCGGGCCAGCTGCACTGCATATCTCGTCTTTCCCGAAGCCGTCGGCCCCAGCACGCATATAAGGTCGATTTCCCCTGAAATGTATTTCCTCAGCACCTCCTGCACGTCAATTTCTTCCGCAGAAGGCAGCTCCGCCATCGGAGGAACAGGTATGAAAGGTTTCTTAGGCATAATTGCACAAAGATAACCAAAAAGACGTATCTTTGCACTCCAAACAGAAAGATTATGCCGAAAGCGAAAAGCAGTGTAGAGATAAAGAACAGGAGGGCTTCATTTGACTATGAGTTCATAGAGACCTTTCAGGCGGGTATTGTGCTGACCGGCACAGAAATCAAGTCCATAAGGGCAGGCAAGGCGTCTCTTGTGGATGCCTTCTGTTATTTTAACAACAACGAGCTGTATGTCAAGAACATGCATGTTGCGGAATACTGGTGGGGAAGCTGGGGAAAGCACGATCCGCGCCGCGAACGGAAGCTGCTGCTCAACCGCAAGGAGCTCGGCAAGCTCCAGCGTTCGGTCAAGGAGAAGGGTCTGACTATTGTTGCCGTAAAGCTGTTCATCGCAGACAACGGCTATGCAAAACTGCTCATAGCTCTGGCTCGTGGTAAAAAGGAGTACGACAAACGTGCCTCGATCAAGGAGAAAGACCTCCGCCGCGAGATGGAAAGGATGTAGCGTGAAATGTAAATATATGACAATCAGCGTAATACAAGATGTGCGTGCTACCCATGGGGAGCACGCACATTTCGTAATATGTTTATAGTCAGCTGTTTGTAGGACACGCTGGTTATAGGCCGAATGCGGATTTTACCATGTCGACGGAGTCGAGGAGTTCCCAGCCGAAGAACTGGACGTACTGCTGGGTCTTGATACCGTGGCGGATCAGGGTTACGGACTCCTTGTACGGCTTGCGTCCGACATGGCCGTATGCAGCGGTCGGTTCGTAGATAGGGTTCTTCAGACCGAACTTCTCGATGATCTTCATCGGACGCAGGTCGAAGAGTTCGTTGATTTTCTCTGCAATGAATGCATCATCGAACTGCACATCGGTTCCGCGGCCCTGCACGCCGGCCTTGTCGATGGCCGCCGTACCATATGTGTTCACGAAAATGCTGAGCGGACGTGCCACGCCGATTGCATAGGACACCTGTACGAGCATCTCGCGTGCAACTCCGGCTGCAACCATGTTCTTTGCGATGTGTCGTGCAGCATAAGCAGCTGAACGGTCCACCTTCGAAGGGTCTTTGCCCGAGAACGCTCCGCCGCCGTGAGCACCCTTTCCGCCGTATGTGTCCACGATGATCTTGCGGCCCGTCAGTCCCGTGTCTCCGTGAGGACCGCCGATGACGAACTTGCCTGTCGGATTCACATGCAGGATATAGTCCCCCTTGAAAAGCGCGGCAGTCTCTGCGGGAAGCGACTCGATGAGCATAGGCAGCAGGATGTTCTGCACATCTTCACGTATCTTCGCCTGCATCGCCTCGTCGACCCTCTTCTGGCCGTACTGTGCGCAGCCGTCAGCATAGCTCATCTTGCCGAGCACCGCCGGAGTGAACTCGTCATGCTGGGTGGAAATCACGATTGTATGCACGCGTACCGGAAGGCCTGTCTCGCCGTCGTACTCGATGGTGAACTGGGACTTTGAGTCCGGACGCAGATACGGCATCAGCTCCGGAGTCTGCTTGCGTATCTTTGCGAGCAGGATGAGCGCCTGATGCGAAAGCGCGAGCGGCAGAGGCATATATTCCTCAGTGTCGCAGCATGCATAGCCGAACATCATTCCCTGGTCGCCTGCGCCCTGTGCATCGGCATCCTCGCCGACAACACCCCTGTTGATGTCCGCGCTCTGCTCGTGAAGTGCAGAAAGCACGCCGCACGAATTGCCGTCAAACATGTATTCCGCCTTGTTGTAGCCTATCTTGTTGATCACACGGCGTGCGGTCGTCTGGATGTCCACATATGCATCCTCGGAGCGTACCTCGCCGCCCACGACCACGAGTCCGGTGCTGCAGAAAGTCTCGCATGCCACCTTCGCCTCAGGATCCTGACGAAGGAATTCGTCGAGAATCGCATCGGAAATCTGGTCCGATACCTTGTCCGGATGTCCCTCGGACACCGATTCTGATGTAAATAAATAGTTCATATCTCTTATGTGTTACCTCTAATTTGCTGGTTATCAATATATTCTGTCAAATCACCTGCGGCAAACGGAGCAGGCGATTTAAGGTAAAGCGTTGCTGCTCAGATACTTTGCTGTCTGCATGTACCAGAAAAACAAAAGCCCCACAAAAATGCGGAGCCTACACAAAAACACAAAACATTGATATGAAAGCGGTCACCATGGCTTGATGACCTATAGTCAACATTTTAGCATTTTTTATAGTGGTTGCAAGCAGCCAAATCTCTCCACATTTCCCGGAATCCCGAAGGCTTCCTTCGTTTTTCGGGCTGCAAAGATACGCAAAAATCCGTACATGCAAATAAAAATTCAAAAATATATGCATGGACCGTCTGTATCTGTTAAAATATTGTCAATTATCCCTCAAAAAACTTCGGAAACACCCTTGAAATCATAAAATATGCTATCTTTGCACCCGTAAAACTATTATTCAAACAACTAAACCGTTATGAAACACGTACTTAAGTATCTTGCATCCCTGTTGGGGGGGGGTACTCTTTACCGTTAGCGCATTCGCGCAGGTAACAACGTCGTCCATCTCCGGACGAGTTTCTGATAGTGAAGGCGTAGTCGTAGGTGCGGCAGTCATCGCGACCCACGTCCCTTCAGGAACAAACTACTATTCAGTAACAGACAAGAACGGTGCTTACCGCATCAATGCCGTGACTCCAGGCGGCCCGTATTCCGTCAGGATTGAAATGCTTGGTTATAGGGGCGTAGAGTATACAGGTGTGTATGCTCCTCTCGGAGAAGTGCTTACGCTCAATGCTTCTGTCGAGGTGGAGGCTGTAGGTCTTGACGCAGCGGTATTTACTGCTGATGGCTTAGAGTCAGGTATGAACATCAATCGTGCAGGTGTCGGCACTTCCATCAGCGAGCAGACGATATCTTCGCTTCCGACTGCAAGCCGCAGCATGAACGATGTCATGAAACTCACTCCGCAGGCATCTTCTACAACAAACGGACTTGCAATCGGTGGCGGTAACTATCGTTCGTCATATGTGACGGTCGATGGTGCAGCGTTCAACAACGCATTCGGTATCGGTTCAAATCTTCCGGCAGGAGGTTCTCCGATCTCGCTTGACGCTCTTGAGCAGATGTCTGTGAACATCACTCCATTTGATGTCCGTCATTCAGGATTCACCGGCGGTGCAATCAATGCTGTGACAAAGAGCGGTTCAAATGAGTGGCATGCTTCAGTCTACAACTATTACAACAGTGACAAGCTCAAGGGCAACAAGGTCGCCGGTGAGGAAGTGGATGTTACGGAGTCACTCAACAACACTACCGGATTTACACTCGGCGGCCCGATCATCAAGAACAAGCTCTTCTTCTTTGTAAACTTTGAGTATGCGATGGATGTTACTCCTGGTTCGAGCTATAGAGTGAGGGAAAACGATACTCAGGAATATGGTGGAAACACAAAGTTCGTGCGTCCTACAGAGGCATTCATGGAAGAGGTCAAGACTTACCTTGCTGATAAATACAAATACAATCCCGGCCGTTATCAGGGATATTCACTGAGCACTCCGGACTGGAAGCTCATGGCACGAGTGGACTGGAATATCAATGACAACCATAAGTTCAACATCCGCTACAGCCAGACGATGAACAAGTATTCGTCATCTCCGTCAGGATCAATCAGTCCGCTGTCGTCAAGTGTGTATAACAGAAATACTTACGGACGTACAACGCAATACGCGCAGTTCTTCGAAAGCTCGCGTTACTTCCAGGAGCAGAACTTCATGTCTCTCGCTGCCGAGCTCAACTCACGTTTCGGGAACAATGCCAGCAACGTGCTTCGTGTGACATGGTCACATCAGAACGAGCCGCGCAGCTTCGTCGGCGACCTCTTCCCGACCGTGGATATTCTTGAGCCTCTCGAAGACGGAACCAAGGCGGTGCTTACTTCGTTCGGACAAGATCCTTTCACATATGGCAATCTTCGCGACGTGCAGACGGTCGTAGTCACCGACGAGTTCTCTTATATCAAAGGAATCAACAACATTGTTGCAGGTCTTCAGTTCGAGTGGGATGACACAAAGAACGGATACATGCAGGGTGGCGCAGGCTACTATGTATATAATTCATGGGATGATTTCAAGAACGGCGAGACTCCGGCAGCATTTGCCATCACTCATGCCAACCGTGATGATCTTCAGCAGGTATATCCGAGCTTCCAGTACATGCAGGCTTCGGCTTATGTACAGGATGAGATCACATTCAGTGACTATTTCAAGCTTACGGCAGGTGTACGTTTCGAGATGCCGTTCTATCCTGCTATTGAAGGAAACACAAACAAGGAGTTCCTTGAACTTGCAAAGGGTGACAATACCATCCACGGCCTTTCGACAGCGGATATGCCTAAGGCGCGCCTGAACGTTTCTCCTCGTATCGGCTTCAACTGGGATGTTCTGAAGAACCGCAATCTCATCCTGCGTGGAGGTACCGGTGTTTACACCGGACGAATACCGTTCGTATGGATTGTGTCAGCCGCAGGTAACAGCAACTGCCTCCAGGCTCAGTATATTGACAATACGGGAGCGACTGCTCCTGCATTCAGCACTTCTGTTTCAGGAATCCTCAATAACCTTTACGGCGGCAGCTTCAAGGCGGGAGACCTCCCAGCTCCTCAAAGCACTACGATTATGGCCAAAGACCTGAAGATGCCGACGACATGGAAGTCTTCGCTCGCAATCGAGGGGCGTCTTCCAGGTGGAATCAAGGCTACTCTTGAGGGAATCTACAATAAGGATCTCTCTGCTGTCTACGTGACCAGGCTCGGACAGACTCAGGTTGATGGCGGCGTGCAGCTTCCGGGCGAACCTAAGGCAAGACCATCATGGAAGTCGGAATCTCTGAAGAACTCTCAGAACAAGGACGTAATGCCATACTATATCTCTAACACAGATGCAAAAGGATATTATTATTCTGTGACCGCAATGCTTCAGAAGGATTTCAGCTTTGGTCTTTCAATGATGGCTGCATACACACGCAGTGCATCAAAGAGTGCATCCGAGGGTATCGGAGACCAGGTGTCATCTGCATACAACACAATGACATACTCATCGATGGGCTCAAATACGGCGGAACTCGGACACTCTGCGTTCGTTTCCCCGAACCGTCTTATAGCGAACATAAGTTACCGTATAGACGAAGGCAGCTTCGGTGCGACAACGCTCGGTCTTTTCTATGAGGGATACAACCACTGCTATGTAGGAAACTACTCTTATACAAGGTATTCATACACAATGCCTGATGTTACGGGTGACGGCGGTGCATACAATCTTGTTTATATTCCGACCGAGTCCGATCTCAAGAACATGACATTTGCTGACGATGCCAACAGACAGGCATTCGACAAGTTCATCGAGAACGACAAGTATCTCAGCCGTCACAGAGGCGAGTACTCTGAAAGAGGTGGGGTAGTGGCTCCTTGGCAGCATCGTTTCAACTTCAAGGTGGCACAGGACTTCGATTTCCGTGTGGCTGGCAGAAAGAACACAATTCAGGTCGCTCTGGATGTCAATAATATCGGAAACCTCCTCAACAGCAACTGGGGTACATATGACAGGCTTAACTCTGACAGCATCCTCAAGTACGATTCAAAGACATCGACCTATACGTTTACCGAGCCGACTTGGAGCAAGGTTGCAACAGTTGCTTCAACTTGGGAGATGCTTCTCAGCCTCCGCTGGTTCTTCTAAAACAATTATTTCCGGACAGGAATCTGGCACAGCTTTCGCTTGATGTCGTTTCGACACGAGTTTATATAAGTACAATAACAATAACACCCGCTGACCTTTCCGGTCCGGATTCCATAGGCCGCCCGACTCTGAAAAGAGCCGGGCGGTTTTGTGATATGCCGGATCAAGGATATGTTAAAAAATCACCAAAAAGCATCTTAAGTTGCAGCATAATCATAATTTGTGCTATCTTTGCAGCGTTATTGTACTTTTATAAACTTATAAAACATTATGAAACAAACATTTAAGTGTTTGCTGTGCCTTATCTGCGCAGCAATGTCTATGGGTGTTTCCGCATTGGCACAGGTCACAACGTCATCTCTCGGTGGACGTATCGTGGATGCCGATGGCGAGCCCGTTGTAGGAGCGGCAGTTGTCGCAACACACGAGCCTTCAGGGACAGTCTATGGCGTAATCACCAACGAGAACGGACGTTATACCATCAATGGTATGCGTAGCGGTGGCCCTTACAAGGTGGAATTCTCTTGCCTCGGCTACCAGACGCTTGCTTACACAGATGTGACTCTTCAGCTCGCAGAAGTGTCGTCTCTGAATGCCACTCTGTCATCAGACACAGTCCTTCTCGGTGAGGCAATGGTCATTGCCGCTCCTGCTTCAAAGTTCTCCGCACAGAAGACAGGCGCTGCTACAAACATCACAAGCTCACAGATTACATCTCTCCCGACAGTCAGCAGAAGCATCACTGATGTGACGAGGCTTTCACCATACGGAGGTAACGGAATGAGCTTCGCCGGTGCAGACGGACGTACAGCCAACTTCACTGTGGACGGAGCTAACTTCAACAACAACTTTGGTCTTTCCGAGAATCTCCCGGGTGGTGGAAACCCTATTTCTCTTGATGCCATCGAGGAACTTCAGGTGGTGATTTCGCCATATGACGTGCGTCAGACAAACTTCATCGGTGGTGGTGTGAACGCCATTACAAAGTCAGGTACCAACACCGTTAAGGGTACAGCCTATGTATATCACCGCAACGAAAACATGCGTGGTAACCAGGCTGCAGGAGTAGAAGTTGCCGGTGCACGCGACCGTGACCGCAGTACTACATACGGATTTACGCTTGGCGGACCTATAGTCAAGAACAAACTCTTCTTCTTCGTGAACGCAGAGTATGCAAAGGTTCCTTCTGTGGCAGTTCGCTGGAGAGCGTCGGAGGACGGAATCGGCCGCAACGCTCTGTATCTTTCATATGCTTCAATAGAGGATATGGAGAGGGTAAAGAACCATGTTGCCGAGAAATATGGATACGATACCGGCTCATATACGGATTTCCCTGCTGATGAGAGCAATCTCAAGCTTCTTGCAAGAATTGACTGGAACATCAACGAGAACCATCGTCTTGCATTGCGTTACAACTATACGAACAACCTTTCGTGGAAGGCACCGAATGCGTCTTCAATGGACGGCGGTACACGTTCTGCATATGGACGTACATCTCTCTATTCGATGGCTTTCGCAAATTCAATGTACTCGATGAACAACCTCGTTCATTCATTCTCATTCGACCTCAACAGCCGCATCAGCGACAATGTTTCCAACCAGTTCCTTGTGACATTCTCAAAGCTTGATGATCTCCGTGGTACCAATTCAGAAGAGTTCCCGTTCATCGACATTCAGGACGGCACAGGTACTAATACCCAGTATATGGCCCTTGGATACGAACTCTTCACTTGGAAAAATGCTGTGCACAATACTCATATAAACGTTAAGGATGACCTTGTATATTATGCTGGTGACCACAAACTTACTTTGGGAGCAAACTACGAGTACCAGATGGCGGACAACGCGTATATGAGAAACGGTACAGGATACTATCGCTATGCAAGCGTTGACGATTTTATCAACGGAGCCGCTCCTGAGGTTGTATGTCTTACATATGGTTATGAGAACTCCAAGAATCCTAAGAATCCTGCTGCGCGTGTAACATTCCACAAGGCCGGTGTATACGGTCAGGACGAGTGGAATGTAAGCGACAAGTTCAAGCTTACTTACGGTCTCCGCGTCGATGGTCTCTTCTTCGACAACAGCGACCTTATGACCAACAATGCCATCAAGGCAATTGATTATTATACAGCTGATGGCGGTGTACGCAACATCGATACAGGAAAATGGCCGCAGGCAAGCCTGACTGTATCTCCACGTGTCGGCTTTAACTGGAATCTGACTGAGGACAAGAGCCTTACACTCCGCGGAGGTACCGGTCTCTTCTCAGGACGCATTCCGCTTGTATTCTTCACAAACATGCCGACTAACTCAGGCATGATTCAGTATCAGGCCCAGATCAATGCCAAGAATGCAAGCAAGAAAGGCTTCTCTATGGATGCTTTCAAGGGTGGACTCGTTACAGATGCAAACGGAAAGGCAACCACGCAGGCTCTCATTGATAAGCTCGTTTCACTTGGATACCCTTCGGGAATAACCCCAGATGAAGGTGCTGTTCCTTCGGCAATTTCTGCTGTAGATCCTAAGTTCAAGATGCCTCAGGTGTGGAAGACCACTCTTGCTCTCGAATACAGATTCCCGACATCTTTCCCATTCTCGATTTCTGCAGAAGGAATGTACAACAAGACAGTCAACGGTGTGACTATCTCTGACTGGAGCATGCTTCCTGTAGAGGGATATACCAGACTCAATGGAGCTGACAACCGTCCTATGTTCCCAAGCACATTCAGAGAGGGTACTAAGGCTTTTGTCCTTGAGAACACCAGCAAGGGTTACGGCTACTCTGCAAACGTGACCGTGAACATGGCTCCGGTTGAAGGCCTCAGCCTCATGGCAGCATACACCCACACCGTGTCAAAGGAGCTGACCGGTCTCCCTGGTTCTGCAGCAGAGTCTGCATTCACTTATGTGCCTACAGTTGAAGGTCCTAACAACATCAAGCTTCACAACTCACAGTATGTGACTCCGGATCGCGTTGTTGCTTCAGCTACATACAGCGACAAGGCCAACAACCACTTCAGCCTCATCTACGAGGCATGGAGAGGAGGATATAACTACTCTTACATGCTTGTGAACGACATGAACAGCGACGGCTATAGCTACGATGCACTCTACATTCCTACTGACGAGGAAGTTGCGAACAATGAATTCCGCTTTGCTTCCGAGGACGATCGTGACCGTTTCATGGCGTATGTCCACAACGACGAGTATCTGAGCGCAAATCAGGGCAAGTATGCAGAGGCGTACAGCGTATATTCTCCTTGGGTTCACAGACTTGACTTCAGCTACAAGCATGACTTCGAGATCAAGACCGGTAAGTCTGTGAACAAGCTTCAGCTCAGCCTTGACGTGAAGAATATCCTGAACCTCTTCAATTCTAACTGGGGTGTTATCAAGTCCATGAACTCAAGCCTCAATGAGGGACGTATCCTCAAGTTCGAGTCTGTTGATGCAGAGGGTTATCCTGTGTTCTCCACTCCGACTGCCGTACATGGCAAGACCCAGACATTTGCTCCATACGTTGGCATCGGTCAGTGCTGGTATGCTTCTGTGGGAATAAAGTATATGTTTAACTGATTTATTAGGAATTGATTATGAAACTCAGATATTTATTCTCAGCAATACTGGCATCACTTCTTCTGATTGTGGGATGTGAGCCAGCGGAAACGAATCTTTCTTTCGAGAACATCAAACTTTCCAAGACCTATCTTTCAATTCCGGAGGAGGGAGGTTCTGTTGAACTTACGATAAATGCGACCGAGGAGTGGGTGATTGATACCACTTATACGCAGGATGTGTGGCCTAACGTCATTTCCCGTGACAAGGATGACAAGACCGTCATCAAGTCATGTGAGCCATCTTGGCTTTCTGTCGACAAGATGTCTTATGGCGCAGGAGAAACAACTGTAAAGTTCACTGCCGAGGCTGTTTCGGGTGGTCGTGAACTTGAACTCAAGATCAAGGCTGGCAACAGCACACAGTTTGTAAGAGTACGTCAGGGCTCAATGTCTGTAACCGAGGCGACTTGTGCTGAAGTGATTGCTGGCCCTGAAGGAAAGCTCTATAGGGTTACCGGTATCTGTACTGCCATTGCCAACACTACATATGGCAACTGGTATCTCAACGACGGTACAGGTGAGATATACATTTATGGAACAAAGAACTCAGCCGGCTCATACGCATGGTCGGACTTCAACATCGAGGTCGGTGATGAGGTGACAGTCGAGGGCGCATATGTGCTTTACAATGGTACGACTCCGGAGTTCGTGGATGCTACTTTCATCAGCGTAGAGAAGTCTCTTGTCAAGGTTGTGACCGAGTCTCAGACTTACCCTAAGGAAGGCGGCGAGTTTGAGGTGAGGGTAGCTTACAAGGGTGCAGGCGTATTCCCTACAGTTCCTGAAGAGTACCGTTCATGGGTGTCTGTAGTTGATATGCAGAACATCCCGGGCGAGGCGACCAAGATCGAGCCGAACCCAGCCGACACAGCAGTCGTGAAGCTCGCTATCCAGCCGAACAATGCCGCATATCGTGCGGGCTCGGTGACTTTTGTATCATCTTCGTCATCAGTACCTTATGAATTTACTCAGGATGGTGCTGTTCTTGAAATAGAAAGTGGTCTCTATTATATGATTTCAGGAAATGTCGCAGCTGCTCCAGTTGCTGCAGACAAGTCATACGGATACCTCGGTACCGGGGAAGCAGCGGACAATACTACATCTTCTGCAAATGCGTTTATCTTTACGGCTGTTGAAGGAGGCTATACTATTCAGGATCTTTCCGGCAGATACTACTACATGAAGGGTACATACAACAATTTCAATGTATCTACCGAGCTTCCTGAAAGCGGTCATGTCTGGACGATCTATGCAGCTGATGATGATCTTGTCATGATTCTGAACAATACAACCAACAAGTATATCCAGTATTCGGAGTCATATACTTCTTGGGGTGCATATGATTCAGAGAATGGTGCACTTCCAGCACTCTTCGAGGCTGTTGCTCCAGTTGTGGCTGACGGCAAGTACTATATTCAGGTAGAGGCCGGCGTAGTTACTCCGCTGGAGAAGACATACGGCTATCTGAATGTCGCTGAGAAAGCAGAAGCAAATGCCTTTACGTTTACTTTTACTGAGGGCAAGGGATATACTATCTGCGATGCTGACGGAATGTATTATTACCAGACAGGAACATACAACAGCTTCAATGTCAGTGATAATCCTTCAGAGGGCCAGTATTGGAGCCTTATACCACAGACAGATGGTACCATGAAGATTCTGAACCTTTCGGTGAAGAAGTTCTGGCAGTATGATGCGAATTACTCTTCATTCGGTTCTTATTCTGATCTGCGCGGTGTTCTTCCTGAACTTGTCGCATTCGAATAATCTGAATTAATACCGGTTTATCCGGAACACAATGGCAACGGGCGATCCACACGGACCGCCCGTCTTGTTGTATGCAAAAACTTGCGATATTCTGTATCGTGGTCTTGTGTAATATGTTGATTTTTCATATCTTTGCGCCTGTGTGCCTTGACATCTGCGGATGGGGACACGATAATAATGGCGAAGAACAGGAAGTACATATTCAATCAGGACACGCTTTCGTATGAGGTGAAGAAGCGTTCGAGGCTCTCCGGGCTGCTCCGGTCGGCCGGAATGTTTGCCGTGAGCGTGGGCATGGCCTTTCTGTACATGTGGGTATATACTTCCGTCCTTGGATGGGAGCTTCCCAAGACGACGCTTCTGAAGAAGGCCAATGCGCAGTGGTGCTCGAAGGTCGAGCTTATGAACATGCAGATGGACAAGTACGAAGAGGTGCTGACTTCGCTTCAGATGAGGGACGACGACATCTACCGTTCCATCTTCGGTATGAACGAGATTCCGGCCGAGGTCCGCAATGCGGGATTCGGCGGCGTGAACAGGTATGCGCATCTGGATGCCACGGCGGCTGACGGCCTGCTGAAGAAGACGGTCGTGAGGATGGATGTGCTCACCAAGAAGACGTATGTGCAGAGCAAGTCCTTCGACGAGGTGGCCCTCCTTTCAAAGCGTGCCGGCGACATGGCCTCGTGCATTCCGGCGATTCCGCCGATAAATCCGGATCCTTCGGAATACCGTCTTTCAAGCGGATTCGGCTACAGGATAGACCCTGTCTACGGCCGTATGGCGCGTCATACTGGTGTGGATTTCGCCCTCAAGCCGGGACATCCGGTCTACACGACGGGAGACGGTGTCGTGGAGAGCGTCAGCTTCGAACTCTTCGGTTACGGAAACCATGTGGTCATCGATCATGGCTTCGGATACAAGACCAGATATGCGCATCTCAAGTCCATCGGAGTGGTGGAAGGCATGAAGGTCAAGAGGGGAGAGTGCATAGGCCTCAGCGGGAATTCGGGAAAGTCGACGGGCCCTCACCTGCATTACGAGGTCATATATAAGGACCGTCATGTGAATCCGGCAAACTATTACGACCTGACGATTACGCCTCAGGAGTATGCGACGATGGTGCAGAATACGGCTGACATGTCGGAAAAGATAACGATGCATCCGTCCCATAAGAAAAACAGAGGGCGCTCATGAGCAAAGGATACATATTTGACAAGGACTTAAAGTTCAGAAAGGCAAGGACATCAGTGTGGGCGGTTTTACGCAGGATACTGATGTTTTTTGTCACTACGCTGTCGCTGACCATCCTGTACTATGTGGTCTTCGCCCTGTTCTTCAGCACAGATACGGAAAAGAGGCTTCGTGACGAGAACAGGATGTATGCGAGGGAATTCCCTGGACTCGAAGCCAAGGAAAGATTGCTTTCGGACGTTGTGGACGGCCTTCAGGTGAAGGACAACAGCATATATGAGGAGATTTTCCACACATCGGCTCCGAACATGGATCCGGTTTCGTCGCTGGGCTTCCTGATGGATCTGGATTCGATTCCGGACACGGAGATTGTCGCTTTTTCAGAGGACAAGCTCAATGCCCTGGACCGTGAGGCGGATGTGGTGGAGGAGAATTTCCGCCGGATCTTTGCTGCGATCAGGGATTCTGGCTTTGTGATGCCGCCGATGACCAATCCTCTCGGAGACTTTTCGTTTGCCCAGACCGGAGCTTCTGTCGGCGACAGGATAAATCCGTTCTACAAAGTGCCGATACGCCACAACGGCCTTGACCTCATCGCTCCGGCTGGAGAGCCTGTGCATGCTTCGGCCGATGGTGTCGTGTCTGAGGTGATCCGCTCGCGCAAGGGCCTTGGCAATGTGGTCGTGATCAATCATGGGAACGGCTATTTCACGAGATATGCGCATCTGGCGGACGTCGAGGTGCGCAGGGGCATGAAGGTGCAGAAGGGAAAGAGGATCGGCTATGTGGGTGTGTCGGGCAATTCGTTCGCTCCGCATCTGCATTACGAGGTGCTGAGGGACACGGTGGTGCTGGATCCGGTGAACCACTTCTTCGCCTCTGTAAGTCCGGACGAGTTTGTAAACATGCTTATAATGTCTGCCTCCACAGGGCAGTCTATGGACTGATATGGAAAAATATTTGTACACAATCGGCGAAGTGGCCGAAATTCTTGGGGAAAGCACATCCCTTGTACGTTTCTGGGCCAACGAGTTCCCTAAGTTCATCAAGCCTCAGAGGAACGCAAAGGGCAACCGTCTCTTCACGAAGGACGATGTAGAGACGCTGAAGCACATCCATCTGCTCGTGAAGGTGGAAGGCCTGACGCTTGAAGGCGCGGCAAAGAGGCTGAAGGGCGACAGGAAGGACGTGATCAGCAAGGCAAGGGTGCTGGAAAGCCTCAAGGGCATAAGGCAGCAGCTTCAGGAAATACGTGCGGACTTATGACGGTAAAGGATGTGACGGACGTCATCGAGCGTTTCGCTCCGTTGACGATACAGGAAGGCTGGGACAACAGCGGACTGTGCATCGGTTCGCCGGATGCCCCGGTGAGCAGCGTGCTTTTAGGTCTGGACTGCACTCCGGAGCTTGTGGATGAGGCTGTGGAATGCGGTGCGGACATGATTGTGACGCATCATCCGCTGATCTTCTCGGGCCTGAAGAAGATATGTCCGGAAGATAAGGTGGGAGAGGCTGTGATAAAGGCGGTGAAGGCCGGCATAAGCGTGTATGCTGCACATACTTCTGCTGACAAGGTTATTGCCGGAGTAAGCGGAGCGATGGCGGCGAGGCTCGGATTGCGGAATGTGGAGATTCTCGAGGAGGACGGTGAGGGGACCGGCCTGGGAGTGGTGGGAGACCTGCCGGAGCCGCTGACGGCGGAGGAAGCTGTGCGACTGGTGAAGGAGCGTTTCGCGCTTAAGGCGATGAGGGCCTCCAGGCCTGTGGAGGGCAGGATAAGCCGTGTGGCGATGTGCGGTGGTTCGGGCGGTTCGCTCATAAAGGCTGCAATGAAGTCCGGAGCCCAGCTCTACCTCAGCGGGGACATCTCGTATCACAACTTTTTCACCCGTGACGGCTTCATGATCATGGATATAGGCCATTACGAGAGTGAAATAGAGATAGTTGACATTTTATTTTCTTTGATAAAGAAAAATTTTCCTACCTTTGCGGTTCGCATTACGCAGAATATATATAGTAACCCGATATTTTATTTTTAAGCGATATGGCTAAAAAGACAAAGAAAATCGAAACGCCGATTGACCAGAGGGAGACGTTCGTGTCGATTCAGAAGAACTTTGCAGATTCAGACCTCAGCGTGAGCGAGAAGCTCAAGACATTGTATGCGCTCCAGCAGGCGGATACCGAGATCGACAAGATCCTCCAGCTTCGCGGTGAGCTTCCGATTGAGGTGGAGAACCTTGAGGCTGAGATAGTTGAGCTGAAGTCAAAGGCTGCAAGAATCTCTGAAATGATCGATGAATACAACAAGTTCATCACAGAGAACAAGCACAACATCACAGACTGTGACGCTCAGATCGAGAAGTACAAGTCCCAGATGGACAACGTGGCGAACAGCCGTGAGTACGACTCGCTCAGCAAGGAGATCGAGAATCAGGGGCTTCTCCGTCAGATTGCAGAGAAGAATATCGCAGAGACAAAGGAGCGCATCTTCGACAAGAAGAACGAGCTTGAGGTGGTGAAGGAGAAGATTGCCGTGAAGAACGACGACCTGAAGGCAAAGAAGGAAGAACTTTCGACAATCGTCGAGTCGACTGCAAAGGACGAGGAAAAGCTCCGTGCCAACAGGGATGCCTGCGCTGCAAAGATCGATGCAAGGACAATGAGCGCATATGACCGTATCCGCCAGAGCTGCCACAACCATCTTGCTGTGGTGTCTGTCTTCAACGGCGACTCATGCGGAGGCTGCTTCAATACGATTGCACCGCAGAGGCTCATCGATATCGCGTCGAACAGGAAGATGATAATCTGCGAATACTGCGGCAGAATCCTCGTGAACCCAGATTTTGAATAAATCTGCAATATGGCTGAAGAGGGAAAGAAAAGGGCAGTCAGAAGGAAGAATCCGTCAGTTAACTTGGATACGCTTGGGCTTGAGATGGGAAACAGACCGCCTCAAGCTCTTGACGTCGAAGAGGCAGTCCTCGGTGCGCTTCTGATTGAGCCGAACTGCATCGATGAAGCTATGGACGAGCTCTCTCCGGGCTGCTTCTATGGCGAGAAGCATCGTATGATATTCGAGGCCATGCGCCTGCTGAACAACGAGCATGTGGCCCTCGACATCCTGTCCGTCTCGCAGAAGCTCAAGGCGACGGGCAATCTTGAAGCCGTCGGCGGTACGGTGGCCCTCGTGCAGCTTTCCCAGAAGATCGGTGCAGCCGCACATATAGAGTATTATATAAGGATACTCAAGCAGAAGTACATACAGAGGGAGCTCATCACGGCCTCGTATGACATCCTCAAGACGTCTTATGACGAGTCGACGAATGTGGACGACCTAATAGACATGGCTCAGACGAAGATCTTCTCCGCCATCCAGAACAACGTCAAGAAGGATGTGCAGGAGATCGGAAAGGTCATCAACGACGCTCTGGACGACATCCAGCGCCTTCAGGATTCTTCGGGACTGAGCGGTGTGCCTTCGGGTTTCCCTTCCGTGGACAAGATCACCCTCGGCTGGCAGGCATCCGACCTCATCATCCTTGCGGCCCGTCCTTCGGTCGGAAAGACAGCCTTCGTGCTCAACCTCGCGAGAAATGCGGCGGTGGACTTCAATATGCCTGTTGCCTTCTTCTCGCTTGAAATGCCCGCCATACAGCTTGCAAAGCGTATGATGGTCTCGGAGACAAGACTCAGTGCAGACAAGATCAAGGGAGGAGTGAAGCTTGCCGACTGGGAGTGGGAACAGCTTGATATCCAGCTCAAAAGGCTCGCCAAGGCTCCGCTTTATATCGACGACACTCCGTCGCTTCCTGTGATGGAGTTCCGTTCGAAGGTGAAGAAGCTCGTGAAGCAGAAGGGCGTGCGTCTGATTGTGGTCGACTATCTGCAGCTCATGCAGGGACCGGCAGAGCTTCGAGGCATGAGAGAGCAGGAGGTGGCTGCGATCTCAAGAACGCTCAAGGCCACGGCAAAGGAGATGAACGTGCCTATCATCGCGCTTTCGCAGCTTTCGCGTCAGTCGGAGAACAGGCAGGGAAGCAACCGCCGTCCTCAGCTGAGCGACCTTCGAGAGTCCGGTTCCATCGAGCAGGATGCCGATATGGTGATATTCATACACCGTTATGACTATCAAGGACTTTCCGATAATCCGGACGATGTGGGAAGGACCCAGATCATAATTGCAAAGCATCGAAACGGTGCGATCGCTGATATAGACATGAGATTCCGCGCTGACGAGGTACGCTTCGTGGATGAACAGGAAAGTCTTGTCAATCAGGCGGATTCGATGGGAGGTGTCGCCTCCGCGATGAACAGCGACATGCCTCCGTTCGGGCCTGACATGTCTGGCGGAATGTCTCCGGGAAACGATTTCAACGCCACAAACGATGAATGGTCATAGCATAATTCTGATTCTCCTGTGTACATGCCTGTCGGTGTTTCCGATGCGTGCACAGGAGAATCCTGTTTCAGAAGGGACGGCATGTGTGCCTGTCAGGACTACGTCGGAGGAGGAACTTGCCTTCAAGGGCGGCGAAAAGATGTACTTCACGGTGCATTACAAGTGGGGCGCGATCAATTCCGACGTAGGACATGCGACCGTATCCCTCGACACGCTGACGTTCAACGGCGAGGAGGCCTTCTGCTGCAAGGTCTACGGCAGGACGGCGAAGTTCTATGATATCTTCTTCAAGGTGAGGGAGGACTTCCGTTCATGGTTCACCCGTGACGGTCTGCGGCCGCTGAAGTTCACCAGAGATACGCAGGAGGGGCGCTATGAGGCCCGGAATACGTATCTGTACGACTGGGATGCCGCAGATCCCCACATAGATGCGGACCTTTACACGTCGAGACGCGGACAGAGTTCGATGGAGATACCCTTGACTTCATGCACATTCGACCTTCCGGCCCTGTTCTTTTTCGCCCGCAACATGGACATCGGCAAGGTGGAGCTGGAGAAGAAGTATCCGATGACGTTCGCAATCGACGACGATGTATATAATGTATACTTCATCCTCAAGGGCCGCGAGACCATAAAGGTGAAGGGGCTCGGAAGGGTCAGGACGATAAAGTTCGCTGCCAAGCTGCTGGAAGGGGAGGTCTTCAACGGGGATGAGGACATGACGATATGGATATCGGACGACGAGAACAGGCTTCCGGTCTATTTCGAGGCGCCTCTTCAGGTGGGCCTTGCTGCTGGACGCATGACCCGTGCGGAAGGCCTGAAGCATCCGTTCTCTTCATTGGTAAAATAATTTTTATGGCAAGAAAAGACGAAATATCACACACCGGAAGAATCGTGGAGATAAATCCGGATTTCACGACGGTCGAGATTACTGTATCCTCGGCCTGTTCTGCATGTCACGCCAAGGGACTCTGCGGCGTGTCTGAGGACGAAGAAAAGGTAATAATGGTTCCTACAGACCCTTATACGGTGTATCAGCCCGGCGATGAGGTGCTCGTGATGACGAAGAAGTCGATGGGGCTGAAGGCAACGTGGATATCTTATGTGATTCCTTTGGCGATTTTAATGATTTTAATATTATCTTTGTCGGCCGTTATCGGTAACGAATACCTCGTAGGCGGTATCGCGATAGCGGGAGTTGCACTGTACTACTTTGGCATCTGGCTCTTCAGGGACAGGCTGTCAAACGAGTTTGTATTTTATATTAAGGAGAACAACAACTAAATTCAACTATAATGACACAGACAATTATCTGGACTATTGCAATCATCACCATCCTCGGTGCTCTGCTCGCTGTGGTTCTCTACGTTGTGGCTGAAAAGTTCAAGGTGGAGGAAGACCCGAGAATCGACGAGGTGGAGAAGGTGTTGCCGGGCGCAAACTGCGGCGGATGCGGACAGGCCGGCTGTCGTGCCTTCGCGCAGTATTGTGTAGAGTCGTCTCCGAATCTCGACAGATGCTTCTGTCCTGTCGGAGGAAATGAAGGCATGCAGAAGGTTGCTGCCGTGCTCGGCGTCGAGGTGGCCGTAAAGGAACCTCAGGTGGCTGTGGTACGCTGCAACGGAACATGCGCAAACCGTCCGCGTACCAACGAGTACGGCGGTTATCAGTCATGCCGCGTGAAGGCTGCCCTTTACAGCGGTGACACAGGATGCTCATTCGGCTGTCTGGGCTGCGGTGACTGCGTGGCTGCCTGCCAGTTCGGAGCCATCACGATGAATCCTGAGACGGGACTTCCTGTCGTTGACGAGGAAAAGTGTACTGCCTGCGGCGCCTGCGTGAAGGCCTGCCCTAAGGCAATCATCGAGCTCCGCAACAAGGGCAAGCGCAATATGCGCGTGTTTGTAAGCTGCGTGAACAAGGACAAGGGAGCTGTTGCACGCAAGGCCTGCTCGGCTGCCTGCATCGGCTGCGGCAAGTGCGCAAAGGTATGTCCGTTCGAGGCCATAACGGTGGAGAACAACCTTGCATACATCGATTTCGCAAAGTGCCGTCTCTGCAAGAAATGCGTGGCTGAGTGCCCTACAGGAGCGATTCATGCGGTGAACTTCCCGGTCGTGAAGCCAAAGCCGGAAGCTCCGGCCGCCCCAAAGCCAGCGGCCAACGTCACCCCGAGCGCAGCCAACGTCATTTCGAGCGAAGTCGAGAAATCTCAAACCAATAAGAAGGAGGAATAGGACTATGTTGAAGACATTCTCAATAGGTGGTATCCACCCGAGCGACAGCAAGATTTCAAAAGACTGCAAGATAGAGGTGCTTCCTCTTCCTTCGAAGGTGTATATATCTGTGGCACAGCACCTCGGTGCTCCTGCTACTCCGATTGTGAAGCCGGGTGATGCCGTGAAGGTGGGCCAGGTCATCGCCGAACCTGCCGGATTCATTTCCGCATATGTACACTCTTCGGTATCCGGAACGGTGAAGTCTGTAGGACCGCGCAAGGATCTTGCAGGCAACAATATGACACACATCGAGATAGACGTCGAGGGCGACGAGTGGGCAGAGGGCATAGACCTTTCCGACACTCTCGTGACGGCCATTCCGGAAGACAACAAGGCGATACTTGAAAAGATAAAGCTCAACGGCGTTGTGGGCCTCGGAGGTGCGACTTTCCCTGCACACGTCAAGCTCTGTCCGCCTCCGGGAAAGAAGGCCGACTGCCTGATCCTCAATGGTGCGGAGTGTGAGCCGTATCTTACTTCCGACAACCGCATCATGATTGAAAGAAGCAAGGAGATCGTGGTCGGTGCGGCCATCATGAAGCAGGTTCTGGGCGGATGTCCGGCCGTAATCGGTATCGAGGAAAACAAGCCTGAGGCCATCGCTGCCATGACGGCTGCCGTTGCCGAGCTCCAGAAGACGGCGAAGGGATATGACGGTATTTCTGTCATGACGCTCAAGAAGAAGTATCCGCAGGGCGGTGAGAAGCAGCTTATCGATGCTGTGATGGGCCGTCAGGTGAAGTCTATGGGGCTTCCTATCGACGTGGGCGCTGTGGTTCAGAATGTTGCGACTTCCCTTGCAGTATACGAGGCTGTACAGAAGAACATGCCGCTCATAACTAATGTGCTTACGGTGACAGGCGACTGCGTCCCTATGGAGAAGCAGCACAACTACAAGTTCCGTATCGGTATGCCGCTTTCTTATATAGCTGAATATGCCGGAGGAATTCCTGAACAGGCTGTGAAGATCGTAAGCGGCGGCCCTATGATGGGCAAGGCGATAGCAAATCTGGATGCAACGACCGTAAAGGGTTCGTCGTCACTGCTTTATCTTACCGCCGAACAGACGGTGCGCAAGGCTGAATCTGCCTGCATCCGTTGCGGCAAGTGTGCCGAGGCCTGCCCTATGGGCCTTGAGCCGTTCCTTCTTCAGAAGTATGCCCGTCACAACATGACGGACGAGCTTGAGGAAAATGCCGTTCAGGACTGCATCGAGTGCGGATGCTGCCTCTACAGCTGCCCGGCGAACATTCCGCTTCTCGACATCATCCGCATAGCGAAAGGCGACGTGATAAAGATCATCAGAGGCCGTGCTGCGAAGAAGTAATAATGAATTAACAACTAAGCAATAATGGAAAGACTTATAGTTTCACCATCACCGCATCTGCATACGAAGACCTCCACAAAGAGTCTCATGCGTGACGTGGTGATCGCCCTGCTCCCTGCGGTGGTCGTCTCTGTCCTCTTCTACGGCTGGTCAGAGCTTCTGGTGCTCGGAACGAGCGTGGCTTCCTGCGTACTGCTGGAATACCTCATTACCAAATACCTTCTCAAGAAGGCCTGCACCGTCGGCGACTGGTCTGCAGTCGTGACAGGTGTCCTTCTTGCCCTCAACCTCCCGTCGACGACGCCATGGTGGGTTGTCTTCATCGGAGCGGTCGTAGCCATCGGAGTGGCTAAGATGACATTCGGCGGCCTCGGTCAGAACCTCTTCAACCCTGCCATCGCAGGCCGTGTGTTCCTTCTGATCTCGTTCCCGACATACATGACCGACTGGACACGTCCTCAGGGCTTCATCGGCGGCGGCCTCGACACGATCACAGGCGCTACACCTCTCGGTGCGTATGCTGAGGGCGGCGTCAGCGCAATATCTGAAATCAGCAGCCTCGACCTCCTGTTCTACAACATCGGAGGTTCAGCCGGTGAGCTTTCGGCCATCGCCCTCATCATCGGATTCGTATACCTGCTTGCACGTAAGGTGATAAGGCCGTACATCACGCTTTCGATCCTTGTGTCAGTGGCTGCATTCTCAGGCATATTCTGGGCAATCAATCCTGAAGTGTACACCGGCCCTGGCTTCAACCTCCTTACCGGTGGTCTCCTTCTCGGCTCCATCTTCATGGCGACCGACTATGTGACTTCGCCTATGAGCAACCTCGGCGGTGTCATCTACGGTTTCGGAATAGGTGTCATCACGATGCTCATCCGTTACTTCGGAGCGTATCCGGAGGGAGTCTCGTTCGCTATCCTCATAATGAACTCAGTGGTTCCGCTCATCAACAAGTGGTGTCACGCTAAAAAATACGGGAGGGCATGACCATGGCAATGGAATCATCATTCAAGAACATGACAATATGTCTCTTCGTCATCTGCATCGTGTGCTCATCACTCCTTGCAGGCGTGTACGCGCTTACAAAGGAACCGATCGACGCTGCTGCGAAGGCGAAGAACGAGGCGGCCATCAAGGAAGTGCTTCCTGAGGTGACGGCTGCAATCGAAGAGGAAAGGACTGTGACCATGGACGGAGTCGAGTATACCTATAATCTCGGCTATGACGAGCAGGGAAATACAGTCGGCTGCGCCATCAACGTCGAAACTCTTGGCTTCGGCGGCCCTATCGCGATGAAGGTGGGCTTCGATGCCAGCGGCGTCATCTGGAATACGAAGGTGCTCTCGCAGGCGGAGACTCCGGGCCTCGGCGCAAAGTGCACCGAAACGGCATTCTCAGACCAGTTCAAGGGCTTCAACCCTTACGAGAAGAAGCTCGCGGTGAAGAAGGACGGCGGAGATGTGGATGCCATCACAGCCTCTACGATCACATCAAGGGCATATGCAGACGGCCTCGCGACGGCTCTCAAGGTGTTTGAGACGATCGTGGCGACTCCGATGCCGTTAAACTAAAGGAGGATTGACAATGGGAAAATTTCAACTTATAACTAAAGGCCTCATAAAGGAGAACCCGACATTCGTCCTCCTTCTCGGTATGTGTCCTACACTGGCCACGACCACTTCGGCCATCAACGGTATGAGCATGGGACTTGCCACTCTGTTTGTCCTCGTGCTGTCAAACATGGCGATTTCGCTCATAGCTCCGTACATTCCGGACAAGGTCCGCATACCTTCGTACATCGTCGTGATCGCGACTTTCGTGACATTGCTCCAGTTCGTGATGCAGGCTTATGTGCCGGACATCTACGAGACTCTCGGCCTCTTCATCCCGCTCATCGTGGTGAACTGCATCGTACTCGGACGTGCTGAGGCGTTCGCCAACAAGAACGGCGTCATCGACTCTGCCTGCGACGGTCTCGGTATCGGACTCGGCTTCACCCTGTCGCTTACCATCCTCGGCCTTGTGCGTGAGATTCTCGGCAGCGGCTCGGCATTCGGATGGAAGTTCATCGAGGGCGACGGCATCCTTGCATTCGTGCTTGCTCCGGGAGCCTTCCTTGTGCTGGCATATCTGATTGTGCTCTTCCGCAAGGTCACCCAGAAGAAGGCAGAATAAAGTCTAACGGTTAATTGAGAATTTATTATGGCAGAATTTGCAATAATGTTCATATCAGCGATATTCGTAAACAATATCCTCCTTGCCCAGTTCATGGGAATATGTCCTTTCCTCGGCGTGTCGAACAAGCTGAGCACGGCTTCCGGCATGTCCATGGCCGTATGCTTCGTCATAACGCTCGCCACTGTGGTGACATATCTCCTGAACATGCTTCTGGCCCGTTTCGGCCTTGAATTCCTTCAGACGATTTCGTTTATCCTCGTCATCGCTGCCCTTGTGCAGATGGTGGAGATCGTCCTCAAGAAAATCAGCCCGTCGCTGTATTCGGCACTCGGTATCTTTCTTCCGCTCATCACGACGAACTGCGCCGTACTCGGTGTTGCGCTCACAGTGGTGACAAAGGACTTCAACCTCGGTGAGGCCACCTGGTATGCGTTCTCGACGTCGCTCGGCTTCGGCCTCGCGATGATCCTTTTCGCCGGCCTTCGCGAGCAGCTCGCCCTGAACGACGTTCCTAAGGCATTCAGAGGCATTCCGATCGCTCTTGTGACGGCCAGCATCCTCGCAATGGCATTCATGGGCTTCTCCGGCCTCGTATAACCGGGTAGACGACACCCCAGGTCACAGACCGACAAGATAATAGGATGCGTATCAATCTTTATATCAGCTACTTATAAATTATCGCCTGCTCCATATGACGCAGGCGATTTTTTGTAACTGTTTAGCGATCAAGGGGTTAGTAGTTGGCATAAAGGCTGCTGTCATTGCAGAAAATACGCCGGGCTTCTGAGGATCGGGGTGAGGCCGGGGCCGTGCCAGTCGAAGAGGCGGCGGGCCTTCAGGAGCTTGTAGGAATTCTCGTAATAGTCTTCTTCACCAGGTATCAGTGAACTTATGCGGACGATGTGTGAGGCGTGGATGAAGCGTCCAGCGCCGATGTATATGCCGACGTGGGTGACGGATTCGGATCTGAGCAGACTTGCCGGAGTGCCGAAATAGATGAGGTCGCCGGGCTTGAGGTTCAGAGTCCTCTTCGTCATTTCGGCGCGTATCCCGTCTGAGTCGGGGCTGACGCTGTGGTCGGCTTCCATGATTATCTCACGTCCGAGCATTGCCTGCTGGGATGCGTTGCGTGGCAGAAGCCAGCCGTTCATGAACCAGACAAGGCGTGTCAGACCGCTGCAGTCGAGGCCTTTGGCAGATGTTCCTCCCCAAAGGTACGGGACACCGACAAGCTGCCGGGCTGTATTTACGATGTCGCTTTCCGTTGCCTTTCTGCCGGCTGCCCACTCGCTGAAGACTGCGATGTCCTTGACGGGTGCCCAGCCCTTCTTTCCGGACGGAAGCATGACTTCAGCCCAGCCTTTGTTTACGGAAGCACCCTTTTTGCCTTCCTTGTACACGATACGCGCGAGATCTCCCATGGAGAAGTCTGACACGGGCTCCGAATTTGCTGACGGCCGGCTCATGATCCTGCTGTGCATGGCCGTGCATATGTATTTCGGAGCGGCGATGTATGCGTTCAGCCTGTCATGCTTCATCTCGACGAGACCGAGTTCCGTGCACCATGCAGTGTATGGTTCCGGTGTCACCACCTGCCTCCAGTAGCTGTCTTCGCCGATGATTTCCACTACAGTCCCCATGAGGGCCTGTGTGCCGAGCTCCGCTGCGTAACCTGGCTTCTCGCGAAGGTAGTTCTCTGAAAATTCTGTCACGGCCATCCTCTTTGTCTGGCCATGGGAACTTAAGGCGGCAGTCAGTACTGCCAATATCATTGCAATCTTCTTCATAAACGCAAAATTATGAAAATAATGACTAATTTTGCATTTCATGATGCAGGAAATCGATAAATTGTCTTCGGCAGAGATGCCTCAGGGACTGTTTCCGGACGGGAAGCGGTACAATTCGTTCGTCGGATACTTCAGGCGCAAGTACGGCGAACGGCTGCAGAAGATCGTGCTCGACGCCGGTTTCACATGTCCGAACCGCGACGGCATCGTGGGGCGCGGAGGCTGCACATACTGCGACAACGCCGCCTTTCATCCGTCCTACAGCACGGCCGGCAAAAGCCTGCGCCGGCAGCTTGACGAGGGTATCGAATTCCATAAGGTGCGTTATCGTACCACGGAACATTATCTTGCATATTTTCAGTCATATTCAAATACTTACGCTCCGCTTGAACGTCTGAAGCAGCTGTATTCCGAAGCGCTTTCACATCCTCAGGTGGTGGGTATAGTCATAGGTACGAGGCCTGATTGTGTGGACGAGGAAAAGCTGGACTATATTGCAGGGCTGGCGGAGAACCATGTCGTGATAGTTGAATACGGAATCGAGTCCTGCCATGACGTGACGCTGAGGCGTATAAATCGCGGACATGACTTTGCGGCTGCACAGAAAGCCGTGCACATGACTGCGGAGCGTGGTATAGATGTCGGTGCACATTTCATCCTCGGGCTGCCAGGCGAGACGAGGCAGATGATGCTGGACTCCTGCTCCCTCATAAACGACCTTCCGCTGCGTTCCGCAAAATTTCACCAGCTCCAGATTGTGAAAGGGACGCGTATGGAAAAGGAATATGAGGAAAGGCCTCTGGACTTCGAACGGTTCACCCTTGACGACTATCTGGACTTCTTCGCAGACATGCTGGAACGCCTCCGTCCAGACCTGTTCATCGAGCGCTTTGCCGGTGAAGTGCCTCCACGTTTCGTGAACGAGACCCCATGGGGCCTCATCAGAAACGTGGAACTCCTCCGCCTTCTCGATGCCCGTCTCGCTGCACGCAACACATGGCAGGGCCGCCTTCTCCAATCCTTCTGAATGTCTCGTCCGGAAAAACAGCCTTTTTTCCGGAGCACCCCGGCTTTTTATGCCACTCGTCCGGAAAATCTGGCATTTTTCCGGAGCACCCCGGCAAAAAGTCCGGCTCATGAAAACGGCTTCATTCGAGGGTGGCGCAGAATGCTGCGGTGCCGGATGGGGGAATGGTGGCGGTGAAGCCTATGCGGCAGGTGTCGGGGTTCGGGGCATCATAGTCGTTCGGCGGGTCATCCGGCAGGATGTACAGGCGGAACGGGGTGTCTGACGAGATGCTCAGCGTCATGCGGCGGCCGTCCTTTTCGAGGCGGATAGACGAACTGCCGATGATTTCGGCTTCGGCAGGTGTCGTCATCGTCCATCGGACCTGAGTGCCTTCTGGGGATGCCTTGACTGTGTCCTGTACATGCAGATGGTTCCTGCGGTCGAGCCAGATGGCTCTCGAAACGCGTTCCGCATCTTCCGCAAAAGCTTCCGTCATGTCCAGCAGCGCGCCTTTCCGGCTCTTTGTCCGCCATGTCTCCACTATCGGCACAAAGCTCTTCACGCGGTGATGCCTGCCGTTTAGGGTGAGCGTTGAATGAGCCTCGTTGCCTATCCGGAACACGTCCCAGCGCTGTCCTCCCTGTTCCTGATTCCAAAGGTCCACTCCGCGGCTTTCCAGCGAATGGTAGTCCTGCATTCCGAGATCCATGGCCCAGCGTACACCGTCGTGCTCATATACGAAGGAACCTGCGTCCATATGGGCGTGCGATGTCATGGGCGAGCCTCCCTTGATGCCCAGATATGTGTCATTGACGGAGCTCCAGCCCTCCCTGTATATGAAGAGCGGTGTCCTTCCCTTGAATTCCGCGAAATGCTCCTGAGGCTCCTGCAGGGCGTCCGTATCCATGGATGAACAGAATATGAGCAGGGCAGGGAGCAGCCTGTGTTCCGTGAACAGGGTGGAAACATCCGCCATGAAGCCTTCCGGCAGCCTTTCTATGTTGCGTCTTTCCAGCCAGATGCGCGACATGTCCCCCGTCTTTGCCGCGAACCAGAACATCATCGGATTGCACGGCGCTGCCGAAGGTGAATCCGAAAAGTTGAAGCACATGCCGCTCGGGGCTGTCATGAACTGGACGAATGAAGATGTTTCGAGGAAGCCCTCATGCGAGGAAAGTCCGAAGTCCGTTCCCAGGGCCGATTCGAGTGCGGCGATCATCATCACCTGGAACGAAGTGCCGTATCCCCAGTAGTTGAATCCTTCCGGATAGCCTCCGTCGGGAGCATAGCAGGCAAGGGCGAAAGGAACGGACTTCACATACAGGTCTATGAGTTCGTCCGCCATCTCAGGATGTTCTTCATATGTGGCCAGCGCACCGTAGAGAAGCCCCGAGCAGCAGACCTGGTTCCAGTTGTTTGCGAGATTGTAGAATCCTGCATAATCCTCGTTGTCTGCAGGGACGAACCCTTTCGAGACGATTGCCTCGCAGACCGTACGGCGTTCGTCTGCGCTGAGGTAATCATAAAGCCAGTCATATCCGATGGCAACGGCCATGACCATCTCCCCGACATCCAGAAAATGCGATGGGTTCCAGTCGGAGAAGCGGCAGACCGCCAGCATCTCGTCCCTCGCCCTTGCCGCGTAGGACTCCATGCCGGTCATGCGGTATGAATAGGAAAGCCAGAATATGCGTCTGAGGGCCTCCCGTGACGTGTGGAGCAGCCTTTTGCCTTCCATAACCCTCCGGAGCGGCGCTGTTTCCAGCATCCTGTCGCATTCCGCAATGATGCTTTCATGCACGCGCCTCATGGCTTCGTCCGTTTCGATTATCTGTATGATTCCAGCCTCGGAGCCGGCTTTCAGCAGCAGCCTCGGATGCTCCGCAACGGAACATTCCTCCTGCGCCATGAGCACAGGAGGAATGAGGCATAGCAATATGATGAGCAGTTTCTTCAATTCCGTCTGATTCCGTTAATGTATGGCTACGGTCAGCATGGCCATTACGATGGAAACCATGCTCATGAGCTTGATGAGGATGTTGAGCGACGGGCCTGATGTATCCTTGAAAGGATCGCCGACCGTGTCGCCGGTGACTGTCGCCTTGTGGGCCTCGGAATTCTTGCCTCCGAGATTGCCTTCCTCGACATATTTCTTGGCATTGTCCCATGCACCGCCTGAATTCGACATGAATACGGCCAGTACGAAGCCCGAACCGAGTCCTCCGATAAGAAGTCCCATGACTCCTGCAGGGCCGAGGATGAGGCCTACGAGGACAGGGACGATGATGGCGATGAGAGAAGGCAGAAGCATCTCACGCTGAGCACCCTTTGTGGAAATCTCCACGCAGCGCGCATAGTCCGGAACTGCCTCTCTTGTGAGTATGCCCTTGATTTCGCGGAACTGGCGGCGTACTTCCGTCACCATGCTCTGTGCGGCGCGTCCCACTGCGTTCATCGTGAGGCCGCAGAAGAGGAACGACATCATCGCTCCGATGAATACGCCTACGAGGACGACCGGGTTCATGAGGTCTACATGATAATGCGCCATGACGTCAGGAATCGTGGCTTGGGCGGCGTCGATGAGTTCGCCTGACACATTGTATATCTGCTTGCCGAGATGGGTAAGTCCGATCTTTATCTCTTCGATGTACGATGCCAGAAGGGCAAGGCCTGTGAGCGCTGCGGAGCCGATTGCGAATCCCTTACCTGTGGCTGCAGTCGTGTTTCCGAGGGCATCAAGCACGTCCGTACGCTTGCGCACTTCAGGGTCCAGTTCGCTCATCTGCGCGTTTCCTCCGGCGTTGTCGGCTATCGGTCCGTATGCGTCTGTCGCAAGGGTGATTCCGAGGGTCGAGAGCATGCCGACGGCTGCGATACCGATTCCGTAAAGTCCGGTACTGAGGCTTTCAGCTGAGAACGAAAGATCGAATCCGTTGGCGCAGAGATATGCAAGAAGTATGGCCACGGCTATCGTGATGACAGGAATCGCTGTCGAGAGCATTCCGAGTCCGACGCCTGAGATGATGACTGTCGCAGGGCCTGTTTCTGCCGATTCCGCGAGCTTCTGTGTCGGGCGGTATGAATGTGAGGTGTAGTATTCCGTCGCCTGTCCTATGATGACGCCGGCGAAGAGGCCTGCAACTACAGAAAGCGAGAAGCCCCACCAGTTCTCCATCCCGAGAAGGTACATGATGCCGAATGTGGCTCCTGCGATCAGGATGGAGCTGAGGTTCGTTCCACGGCTGAGCGATTTCAGAAGCTGCTGCATGCCGGCTCCCTCCTTCGTGCGCACTACGTATATTCCTATTATCGAGAGGACTACGCCCACAGCGGCGATGATCATCGGAGCCAGTATCGCCTTCATCTGCACATCTGTTCCGACAGCCGAATATGCCGCCGCACCGAGAGCCATCGTCGCGAGAATCGAGCCGCAGTACGATTCGTAGAGGTCTGCACCCATTCCGGCCACATCTCCCACGTTGTCGCCGACGTTGTCCGCGATTGTCGCAGGATTGCGCGGGTCGTCCTCAGGTATTCCTGCCTCGACCTTTCCCACGAGGTCTGCACCGACGTCAGCCGCCTTTGTATATATACCGCCTCCTACACGTGCAAACAGGGCCTGTGTCGAGGCTCCCATTCCGAACGTAAGCATAGTCGTTGTGATGAAGACGAGCTTCTGAGGGCCCTCAAGATCCACGAACTGATTCAGGATGATCCACCAGATGGCGATATCGAGAAGGCCGAGGCCCACCACTGTGAGGCCCATCACGGCGCCGCTTCGGAACGCTACCTTAAGACCTGAATTGAGCGACCTCTGTGCTGCATTTGCCGTTCTTGCCGATGCATATGTGGCGGTCTTCATTCCCACGAATCCTGCAAGTCCCGAGAAGAATCCGCCCGTAAGGAAGGCGAACGGAACCCAGCTGTTCTGCACTCCGAATGCTGCCAGGACCGCAAAGAGGGCTGCAAGAATGAGGAATACTATGATGACCACTTTGTACTGCTGCTTCAGGTAGGCCATCGCTCCGTCTCTGACGAATTTTGCGATTTCCTTCATGGTAGCAGTTCCTTCGCTCTCCTTCATCATCTGTCGGAAGAAAAGGTAGGCGAACAACAGGGCAACCACTGCCGCCGCCGGCACGAGATAGAATAGGTTTGTCATGATGTTTAGTGTTTTGTGGAGTACAAATATATTTAATAAATTCATTGAGACAAGGCCTTAAAGTGCTAATTTTTAAGCTAAAAGACAACTTTTCTTTATTTTGTTAAATTTATCGGCCGAAATGAACGGACTTTTTCATATATTTGCAAAACTCCCGATTATGGTTTGTCCGTGCATTGCAGGATTTCTTTTCCCCATATATACTTTCATCGATAGTTTTTTAAATAAAATTATTTATACCTTTGCTGTTCCTAAATAAATTGAATTTTCGTATGAAAAAATTTTCTTTGCCGAAAGACGGCGGTCTTATTGAAGCAGGGCTTCCTCATGGCATCCTTCACAGCTACGAAAGGATACCGGCAGACATCTATGAGGATGAGGAAGTGGCCAGTGCGGAGCTTGCACAGGAGATAATCACTGCAATCAACGGCTGCTACGGCACATTCAGGCTCGGTCTCACGACAGGTTCGTCACCGATTTCCCTCTACCGCGAACTCGTAAGGCGTCACAAGGCAGGCGACGTGTCGTTCGCAAACGTGGAAATCTTCAGCATCGACGAATATTATCCGGCTCCTGCGCCGAACCAGAGCCGCAACCGCAGACTCTATGAGGAACTCGTCGCGCACATCGACGTAAAGCCGGAAAATGTTCATATACCGAGATATACGGAACTGATGGACAACATCACCGACCTTAATGCCAAGTTCGACAAGCTCGCAAAGGGGCTTGACATGCTCGTGCTCGGAGTGGGCGAGAAGGGTCAGGTGGGCTTCAACGAGGCCGGAGCTTCCGAGAAGAGCCGCACAAGGACGGTGCTTCTTTCTTATGGTTCAAGGAAGAGGCAGGCGAAGAATTTCGCAGGCGACGTGAATGCAACGCCGCGCACAGCCATTGCAATGGGCATATCCACGATGCTGAGTGCAAAGCGCATCGTGCTCATGGCATGGGGCGAGGACAAGGCCCAGGTAGTCAAGAATATAGTCGAGGATAAAATGGATCCGTCATGTCCGGCGTCCTTCCTGCAGCGTCACGACAACATCGCATTCTATACTGACGACAATGCAGCAAGCCTCCTTACAAGGAATGTCGCTCCATGGCTTGTGGGCCCGTGTGAGTGGACTCCGAAGTTCATCCGCAAGGCTGTCGTATGGCTCTGCGAGCAGGTGCACAAGCCGATTCTCAAGCTCACCCAGGGAGACTATCTCGCAAACGGTCTCGGCGAGCTTCTTGAGCAGAACGGTCCTTATGACCAGATAAACATTAAGGTGTTCAACGACCTTCAGCATACGATTTCGGGCTGGCCGGGCGGAAAGCCGAATGCGGACGACAGCACAAGGCCTGTGCCTTCATCTCCGTTCCCAAAGAAGGTCATCGTGTTCTCGCCGCATCCGGACGATGACGTGATTTCGATGGGAGGTACGTTCATCCGTCTTGTGGAGCAGGGCCATGACGTGCATGTGGCATACGAAACTTCGGGAAATGTGGCTGTGCATGACGACGTGGTGCTCCAGCATATGGATGCGGCACGCGAACTGGGCTTCGGTGACAGGTTCGAAGAGGTGAAGAAGATCATCGCAGGCAAGAAGCAGGGTGAGCCGGAGCCGAGGGCTCTTCTCGACCTCAAGGGAGCCATCCGCCGCAGCGAGGCGAAGAGCGCGGTACGTTCCTTCGGCCTGAACGACGAGACCAACGCACACTTCCTGAACCTTCCGTTCTACGAGACCGGCGGCATCAAGAAGGGACAGAGGACTCAGAAGGACATCGACATAATCATAGACCTTCTCCAGAAGGTGCAGCCGCATCAGATATATCTCGCCGGCGACCTTGCGGACCCTCATGGCACACATCGTGTATGTACTGAGGCCGTTCTTGAGGCGCTCAACCAGCTCAAGGGAGAGGCCTGGCTCAAGGAATGCCACGTATGGCTCTACAGAGGTGCGTGGATGGAGTGGGAGCTCGGCAAGGTGGACATGGCCGTTCCGCTCAGCCCGGACGAGGTGATAAAGAAGCGTCATGCGATTTACCGTCACCTCTCGCAGAAGGACATCGTGCCGTTCCCGGGCGAAGATCCGCGCGAGTTCTGGCAGAGGGCGGAGGAAAGGACACAGAATACAGCCCGTCTCTACGATGAGTTGGGAATGGCTGAATATCAGGCAATTGAAGTATTTGTAAAACTGTTTTAAGATATGAGACTCATTATTGAACCTAATGCTCAGGACGGATCTGTCTGGGCAGCAAGATACATCGTTTCAAGAATCAAGGCGAAGGCTGCCGTTACGGACAAGCCTTTCGTGCTCGGCCTTCCGACAGGTGGCACGCCAGTCGGCACATACAAGGAACTCATAAGGATGTATGAGGCGGGAGAGGTTTCCTTCAGGAATGTCATCACTTTCAACATGGACGAATATGTAGGTCTTCCTGAGGAACATCCGGAGAGCTACCATTCGTTCATGGCAAGAAACTTCTTCGACCATGTGGACGTGCCTAAGGAGAACATCAACATCCTCAACGGGAATGCTCCGGATCTTGCTGCAGAGTGCGCTGCATATGAGGCGAAGATTGTTGCGGCAGGCGGCATCGACCTCTTCATGGGAGGCGTCGGCGAGGACGGACATCTTGCGTTCAACGAGCCGTTCTCTTCACTTGTGTCACGTACGCGCGTAAAGAGCCTTACATATGACACCATCCTTGTGAACTCACGCTTCTTCGACGGAGACATCAGCAAGGTGCCTACGACTGCGCTCACCGTCGGCGTCGGCACGGTGATGGATGCCAGGGAAGTGCTTGTGCTTGCGTTCGGTCACAAGAAGGCTAATGCACTCCGTGAGGCCATCGAAGGCGCATATTCACATAAGTGCACCCTTTCAGCCCTCCAGGCCCATCCTCACGGAATCATCGTTGCGGACGAGCTTGCAGTCGGAGAACTGAAGGTGAACACCTATCGTTATTTCAAGGATATCGAGAAAGACAACCTTTAATATCAAAGGCTCGAATATCTCACGAGAGCTTCGAGGAAGTAGTAGTCGGCGTAGCTGAGAGGCACGTCGACTTCGCTTTTTCCAGGGAGGTTGCCGACGCTGTGCTTCAGGATGAAGTTGCCGTTTTCTCCCGGTTCTGCGAGGTATTCGTCGGATGCAAGCGTCCTGAGCTGGAGACGTGCCATGTCGAGATATTTGCCTGAAGCCTCCTTGTCGGCTGTCAGTGTGCTCAGTTCTATGAATCCTGAAGCCATGATTGCGCCGGCCGATGCGTCACGCAGAGGCGTGCCCGGAGCGTCGAAGTCCCAGTATGGGATACCGTCCTGAGGAAGCTTTCCTAAAAGCATGTCGCCTATGTTTTCCGCAGCTTCGAGATATTCCCTGTCGCCTGTCTCGCGGTACATCATCGTGTATCCGTAAAGCGCCCATGCCTGACCTCTGGCCCATGCCGATTCGTGGGCGTATCCCTGTACGGTCTCCTTGTAGCGGACATCTCCTGTCTCAGGGTCGTAGTCCACAAGATGCCAGCTTGTCCAGTCCGGACGGAAATGGTTGCGGAGAGTCGTCTTCGCGTGAGAATCAGCAACGTCGGCAAGCGAAGCGTCGCCGCTCAGACGGGCCGCCACGGTCAGCAGCTCAAGGTTCATCATGTTGTCGATTATGACAGGATAACGCCAGTCGTTGCGCAGGAAGTCCCAGCTCTTGATGACGCCTGCCGCAGGAGTGAACCTGTCCGCAAGCTTGCGTGCGCATTGCACATATGTCGGGATTATGGCCGTGGAGTCGCCTGTGAGGCGGAGCGCATTGCCGTAGCTGCAGTTTATCTGGAATCCGATATCGTGATCCGTGTGGCGGTCCTTCATGGCCTCCATCCTCCTCGTGTGCTTCCAGGCGAGGTCGCGGAATGCCTCGTCGCCGGTATATTCATATATATACCAGAGCGAACCAGGATAGAATCCGCTGCACCACCACCCTATGTCGGAGGTCTTCAGATTCCCCTCGGCATCGGTCGTCTTAGGAAAGGCATCCTCGGCCAAAGCCGCATCCATTGCCGCATACTGGATCTTTGCAAGTCCGAACACCTTGTCGGTGATTTCACGGAGGTCGTTCTCAGGCTGCGAACAAGAGCATAAAAGCGCAGCCACCACCGCAGAAAGCATAATGAATCGTTTCATGGTCATGTGGTTTTAGCTGACAAATATAGTCTTTATCTGTCAGAATCCGCACTTTTAAACGTCAGTTCGACGAATTTATCAATTTGTTGATCAGATGTTTAATGTTAGTGCTAAATAAATCCGTCAAACTGACGTTAACGGTTTTAGTGCCTAAAACCGAATTTCTATTTACCACCCCACCTAAATCCTCCCCTTATATGGGAGGACTTACTTCAAACCCCGTTTGAAATATAAGATAATTCAATGATATTCAGCAAACTGAATACATTGAATACGCGTTTTTTATCTTCTGAGGAATGTTAAAATGTGAAATGATAAAAATTTAAACAGCTTCTGAATGAAATTTCTGCTATCTTTGCAGGTTGGGTCAACGGTGGCCCTTGCATTGCATTAAAAGCATCCGAAGCCATTGGCAAAGGATATTATACATATGAGCAAGGATAAGGAAATATTGGACAGCATTGCGGACAAGGAGTATGAGCACGGCTTTGTGACGGACGTCGAGCAGGAGTTCATACCGAAAGGTCTCAATGAGGATATAATACGCCTGATTTCGGCGAAGAAGGAGGAACCCGAGTGGATGCTTGAGTTCCGTCTGGATGCGTTCAGGCGCTGGCAGAAGATGGAGATGCCGGATTGGGCCCATCTGGACATTCCTGAGATAGATTTTCAGGATATAATTTATTACGCGGCTCCGAAAAGGGACGAGGACAGGCCTAAGGAGATCGATCCGGAGCTGGAGAAGACTTTCGACAAGCTGGGAATTCCGCTTCACGAGAGGGCTGCGCTTGCAGGCGTGGCCGTGGATGCCGTCTTCGATTCTGTTTCGGTGAAGACAACCTTCCGTGCGGCTCTGGAGGAAAAGGGCATAATCTTCTGCTCGTTCTCTGAGGCCGTACGCGAGCACCCGGATCTCGTGAGGAAATATCTGGCTTCCGTCGTGCCTGTGGGCGACAATTTCTATGCGGCCCTGAATTCGGCCGTGTTCAGCGACGGTTCGTTCTGCTATATCCCTAAGGGGGTGCGCTGCCCGATGGAGCTTTCGAGTTACTTCCGTATAAATGCGAAGGGTACGGGCCAGTTTGAAAGGACGCTGATCGTAGCGGACGAGGGTTCGTATGTCAGCTATATGGAGGGATGTACGGCCCCGATGCGTGACGAGAACCAGCTTCATGCGGCAGTGGTGGAGATCATCGTGGAGAAGGATGCGGAGGTGAAGTATTCGACGGTGCAGAACTGGTATCCTGGCGATGCGCAGGGCCGTGGAGGCATATTCAACTTCGTGACCAAGAGGGGAATATGCAAGGGCTCGGGAAGCCATCTGTCATGGACGCAGGTGGAGACGGGTTCGGCGATAACATGGAAATATCCGTCAACGATTCTCAAGGGCGACAGTTCGTCGTCGGAGTTCTATTCAGTGGCTGTGACGAACAACATGCAGCAGGCGGACACGGGAACGAAGATGATACATATAGGAAGGAATACGAGAAGCCGCATCGTCAGCAAGGGTATTTCGGCAGGGCGCAGCCAGAACAGCTACCGCGGTCTGGTGAAGATGCTGCCGGGTGCGGACAATGCGCGTAACTTCTCGCAGTGCGACAGCCTGCTGATCGGTGACAGGTGTGGGGCGCATACGTTCCCGTACATCGAGAATGCGAATCCGAGTGCGGTGGTGGAGCATGAGGCGACGACGTCGAAGATCAGTGAGGACCAGCTCTTCTACTGCAACCAGAGGGGCATCGGGCCGGAAGAGGCTGTGGGACTGATTGTCAACGGATATGCACGTGAGGTGCTGGCGAAGTTGCCGATGGAGTTCGCCGTCGAGGCCCAGAAGCTTCTGCAGGTATCTCTTGAAGGATCTGTAGGTTAGTGATAAGGATTAATGGTACAAGTTTGTTGATTTTGTAAAGCTTACACAGCGGTTATAACGCAGGTGTCGCAAGACCCCATTGAAGGTCTGTTGGTATTATAAGTAATTGAAAATTATATAGTGATGTTATGAATAGAGTTGTTTTGACATTCTGTTTTATTTTTCTTTCAATGGGATTGTATGCACAAGAAGTTCGTGATACCATCATTATTACCGATAATTGGTTATACGAAGGCCAATGGCCGGAGGGTGAAGGTGTTCGTTATTCAGAGAAGCGTGGTATATATATAGGACGGTTTGTAGAAAGTGAACCAGTGGGTATGTGCCTTTGTATTTCACCGGGCAAGAACGAAGTCTATTATGGCCAGTTAAAGGAAGGAAGACGTCATGGCTATGGAATATTGAAAAGACCAGGTGGATTCTACTATCAGGGAAATTTCAGTGAAGGGTATTTTGAGGGTGTCGGGAAATTATATTATCCGGATAAAAGTATATATTTGGGATATTTTCATGTGGGTAAACCGACATTTGAACATGCACAGCAGTATACCTTTGCCACATGGGAGGAATATAATGCTAATTTACCTCAGTTACCGGAATATGAACTGACTAGGAGACAAAGAAAGTTTCTTAAACAAGCACTAAAGAGCAGGAAAACTGACAACTGTGTTTCTGAACGGGTGCCAGTTCGTGTAAGTCCGAAATTTCTTGGTCTTGATCCGAGTGCGTTTTCTAAATGGGTAAACTCAAGACTTGTTTTTCCTGTAGATGCTTTAGCCAAGAAACAAGTGGGTACGGTCAAGATACAGTTCACTATTCTTAATACTGGTGAATTAGCCAATCCATACGTTGTGGACAGTAGTGGTATACCTTCTTTTGATATTGAAGTTTTAAGGGTTGTATGCCAGTCTCCGGAATGGATTCCTGGTACTAAGGATGGTGAAAGGGTTGATGTGACTTATATGTTCCCGGTAATGTTTGGATTCAAATAGAAATGGAGTTTTGGAATACGATACTTTTTGAGATGGGCGGAAAGCCTGTGCTGCTGATTGATCTTCTGTCGGCGGTGTTCGGCCTGACGACCGTTTTCCTCGCCGGAAGAAACAGCCGCTACAATTTCTATGTGGGATATGTATATACGGCGCTGCTGTTCTTCATGTTCTGGCAGAAGAATCTGTACGCGAATCTTATTCTGCAACCTATCTCATTGGGCATCAATATAATGGGACAGTACCGATGGAGCCATCCCAAGAAGACGGAGGAAAGTGCGGTGAAGTCCGGCGAGCTGAAGGTGACGATGCTTACCTGGCCGCAGCGAGGGCTGCTCATAGGTCTTGTCGCTGTCCTCGCATTGCTCTGGGGCTGGTTCATGAGCATGATGGGCACGAAATGGTTTGTGGGATATTTCCCGGCAAATCCGCTTCCGTATCTGGACTGCTGCGTGACGGTGCTCATCCTCACAGCGCAGACTTTGTCGGCGCAGAAGAAGTGGGACTGCTGGATTGCATGGCTTTTTGTGAATGTGGCGAACCTGACGCTCTATCTCAAGGCTGGCCTTGTGTTCATGCCGGTAGTAAGCTGCCTGTACCTGATCAACGGCATATGGTCATTGATCACATGGTACAGGCTATATAGAAAGGAAGCGTAAATCGTAACCGCCTGAGCATCAATCAAATAGCCAAAGTGCGTGCCGCAAAAGGGGAGCACGCAGTGTGGGTAAGTCGGTGATAGGCAAAGGGTTATGTTTTACGATAAATTGTGAAAATAAATATAGCGATATGGCAAACGATATATTATTGAAGATTGAAGGCCTGAGGGCCTCTGTTGAGGACAAGGAGATTCTCAAGGGTGTGGATCTTACCATACGCAAGGGTGAAATCCATGCGGTGATGGGCCCGAACGGTGCCGGTAAGAGTACGCTCTCGGCAGTGCTCGCAGGCAAGCCTCAGTTCACCGTGACGGCAGGTACCGTCGAGTTCATGGGACAGGATCTGCTCGCGATGTCCCCTGAGGAAAGGGCCTGGGCAGGCATATTCCTGTCATTCCAGTATCCGGTCGAGATTCCCGGCGTGACCATAACCAATTTCATGAAGACGGCAGTGAACGCACACCGTGCAGGAAAAGGTCTGGAACCGCTCAAGGCCGGTGATTTCCTGAAGCTGATGCGTGAAAAGATGGCTTTCGTGCAGATGAAGCCGGAGTTCGCCAAGCGTGAGGTCAATGTGGGATTCTCCGGAGGCGAGAAGAAGCGCAACGAGATATTCCAGATGGCCATGCTGGATCCGACGCTCGCCATCCTCGACGAGACGGACAGCGGTCTGGACGTGGATGCCCTCCGAATCGTGGCGAACGGTGTGAACGCCCTCCATACTCCTGAAAAGTCGGCTATAGTCATCACACATTATCAGAGGCTGTTGGACTATATCGTTCCGGATGTCGTGCATGTGCTCAAGGACGGCCGCATCGTCAAGACCGCAGGCAAGGAACTGGTGGCCGAAATCGAGGAGAAGGGTTACGATAATCTGTAGGAGGCATTGTCATGACTGAAGTTATAATCGTTCAGGAAGGGCAGCTTCTGCGCAGCATGGATGTGCCGGCCGGTGGAAGAAAAGACATGGTTCTGGTGGTCTGTCCGGGTGTGAGCTGCGACGTGAAACTGGATGTGGCCCTTTCGGGAGAAGGTGCCGAAGCAAATGTATACGGTGTATATGTATGCGGCGGTGACGAAAAGGTGAACATATCCGTGGATATGCGTCACAATGTGCCTCACTGCAATTCCCGTCAGCTGTTCAAGGGCATGGCAGGCGGCTCGTCAAGGGTGGATTTCTACGGAAAGATCATCGTCGCGCAGGACGCCCAGAAGACGGAGGCATATCAGGAGAACCACAACCTGCTGCTTTCGGATACGGCCAAAGTGGATACAAAGCCCCAGCTTGAGATATATGCCGACGACGTGAAATGCTCCCACGGAGCCACCATAGGCCGTCTGAATGAGGATGAGCAGTTCTACATGCGTTCACGCGGCATCACCCTCGAAGACGCCAAGGTGCTCCAGATGATATCGTTCATCGCTCCCGTCCTCGAAAAAATCGAAGACCAGGACGAACGGGAAAGCATTGCTGCCAGTCTCGAAGCATCCATAAGAACCCTCGTAAGGCAGATGTAGCATATGATAACGCACCCTAACGTCAAGATAAATCTCGGGCTTAACGTGCTTCGCAGAAGGGAGGACGGCTTTCATGACCTTGAGACCTTGTTTGTGCCGTATTTCGGTATCAGTGATACACTCGAAATCATTGCCGGAGACGACTACAGCCGTACTTCGGCGGCTCTTTTCGGCAGATATGCCCCTGAAATGATCGCGCAGGAAATATCGGAGGACGGCAGACTCATGATTACGATTGCGCGTGCGGAAGGGGTGGACTGGGATCCGCTGAAGGATCTGACCGCCAAGGCCTATATGATTCTTTCCGAGGATTATACGCTTCCTCCTGTGAAGATCTTTCTGGAGAAGACTTCGCCCGTCGGGGCCGGACTTGGAGGCGGATCGTCGGATGCGGCTTTTGCGCTTGTGATGCTCAATGAGATGTTTTCGCTGGGAATTTCCGAGGACGGCCTTGCTGCATATGCCGCGCGCCTTGGAAGTGACTGTGCATTCTTTGTCTATAACCGTCCGATGGTCGGTGAGGGCAGGGGAGAGATTCTGACGGAGCATCCTTTGTCCGGAATCGATTACGGACAGGAAGGTGGGGCAGGATGTGCATACGAACTGCAGGTGCTTGCGCCGGAGGGGATAGCCGTATCCACGAAGGATGCATACGGCGGAATCCGGCCGGGCCTTCCGGAGGTACCGCTCAGAAATGTGCTGGCAAGGCCTGTGGAAGAGTGGGACGGTCTGCTGATCAATGATTTTGAGGAAACCGTCTTTGCGAAGTATCCGGAACTCGCTGCAATCAAGCGCTCTCTGTATGACAGCGGAGCCGCATATGCAAGCATGTCCGGCTCAGGTTCCGCCCTCTTTGCCTTGTACAGGAGATGATATGCCGTCTCTAAAGTGCGGCAGCGAATGGCTTTATGCTTTTGAGCTTCTCCATGAATGACGGCTTTCGCTCCGCTTTCCAAAGGTCATAACGTGCCTGCATGCGTACCAGCATATCGGCAGGAAGGCCGAGGGCCGCTTCCGTAAGCAAGGCGAATTCCGTATTCACCGGTCGTTTCCCTTTGATGATCTGATTGACCAAAGAACATGAAACGCCTATCTGTTCTGCGAACTGCTTTTGCGATATATGCAGATACTCCAGTTCATCCAGAATGGCTTCTCCGGGATGAGTCATATGATTTGGCTTCAGATTGTTCGCTATCATCTGAGGGTCAACTCCTTCAATCTCTATCATTTTCCTTTTATTTATAATGGTTTGACAGCAAAGGTGAGAATTTCGGGAAAATTTACAAATTTGTGAATCGGATGATTCTTTGATTTTTTGCCAATTTATTGAGTGATAGCGTTTTGCTGTTATTTATGTGGTGAAATGGGAAAGATTTTTCTGTTTTTTAAAGGTTTTTTCTTTTTTTTATTGTTGGAGAAGTCATTAAAAAAAAAGAAAAAATATAAAGAAAAGGAAAATGGTGACGAAATGAGGCTCTGTGGGATGAATTGCAGTGCGCTTTTCTGTCGATTTGTGTTCCTTTGGAGTAAAAAACATGAAACGCGGATTTTTTATTCTGACGGGACTTGCAGCGGCGGTCTCGTGCGGCCTGACAGAGGTCGGAGTGGGGGACAGTACGGTTGACGAAGGTATATGGATAAGGCCGGATACCGGTTCTTCAGCTGCAGAAAAGGCTCCAGCCTGTCTGATGACTGCATTTGACTATCCTGACGGATACGACTGGCGGTCAGCGGATTCCGAATCCGCCCGTTGCAACCTTGTTCTTTTAGAGGGCGGTTCACCGCTGATGAGGATTCCCGTCGGGAGCGGATATGAGGTGAGCCACGATGCAGACCGTCATCGTATAGTAGACGGACATCTGTATACCGACTACACATCGGGCGATGAAATCGTGGTCAGGAAAGACGGCGCTCTGCTTTTCCGCTATAAGGCTGATGAACGGATAGTCGGTATGACGGTTGAGAACGGTAATGTATATACCTTGGGCATACCGGCGTCCGGAACCGGATTTGCGTATCGCAGGAACGGAGTGATTCAGCTGGCAAAGCATTCCGGATATGCCTTCGAACGTCTTGTGAAGGATGTCGATGACATATGTTTTGCCTATTGCAGCCAGATTGTGACGGAATCGGAAACCAGAGACGAGTATTATATGGTCCGTGACGGTGTCGAGAGGCAGATATCCATGCCGGATGGCTGCGACAGAGTCTGGGACATAGCACCGCATGAAGGCAGTACATGTGTGCTCGCTTCTTCTGTATTGAAAAGGACATCGTATCTGATCACTGGAGATGCGGTAAGGAGGATCGATATGCCTTATTCATCGGAAATGCTCTCCTGCCGGTTTCTGACCGGAGGCAAATCCATCTGCATGGAAGGCCTGTACGGAACTCTTGACGGCAGGCAGGTGAGTGCATTGTGGATGGATGCAGACGAATACAGGCGTTTTGACGACGGCCTTTCCATATCTGCGGCCCGTGCTGATGAAACAGGAATAGACTGTGTCCTGAATCCGACATCGGAAGCAGGCGGCGGAATGATATTCAGATCAGGAAAGGCATATGCAATGCCGTCTGGCTACAGCTGCATGGGAGTGAATCCTATGGCGGTGCTGGACGGCGCTCTGCACGTCGGACTTTCCTCCCTGAAGGGAGGCCGCCCTCTGGTCTGGAAAGACGGTGCTCTGGATACCCTTGACATCAACGGCTATATATGTACTGCCGCTGTTCTAAACCCTTAGAAATTCTCTCAATCCTCCCACGAAATGGTTCTCGTCATGTCCGGATTCACTGAGATGCTGACGCGCAGAGTGTCCTCCGGCAGCAGCTCTTCCACATTTTCCGGCCATTCCATGATACACAGACAGCCGCTGTAAAGATAGTCGTCAAGCCCAATCTCAATGGCTTCGGAGAGCTTGTTTATCCTATAGAAATCAAAATGATACAAAGGCTCTCCGTCTGCCTTCATGTACTCGTTTACGATAGCGAATGTCGGCGAACCCACGGGGTCCGTCACCCCGAGTGCCTTGCAGATGGCTGTCGTGAATGTGGTCTTTCCTGCTCCCATCGGGGCAAAGAATGCCACAAGGTCATGACCTTCGATTTCTCGAAGGAATTCGGCGGCGGCCCTGTCCAGATCCTGTATTCCGTGGATGGTTATTTCATGTTTCATGCTGCAAAGATATGCAAAAATCAGAACTCAATGCCCTGCTTGTCGAGGAATCTGTATCCTGCTGCTTCAGAAATGTGGCCTGTCGTGATGTCGGGAGCCTCTTCAAGGTCTGCAATTGTCCTCGCCAGCTTCAGGATGCGCGAACAGGCGCGGGCGGAAAGCCCCATCCGCCCGATGATCTTTTCCATCAGCGCTTTGCATGGCCCGTCCAGCGGACAGTATTTCTCGATGAGGCGGTTGTTCATCCCGGAATTGCAGAAAATCCCGTCATTCTTGAACCTTTCCTTCTGTATCTGTCTGGCTCTCAGCACTCTTTCCGCAATCACGGCGCTTGATTCCCCTTTGCGCCTCTCCACCAGCCTGCGAGCATCGATCGGATGCATCCACAGCTGTATGTCGATCCTGTCCATGATCGGGCCCGACAGTTTGGACAGATAGGCGAGCCGGCGGGATGGCGTGCAGGTGCATCTGTCCCCTTCCCCGTAATAACCGCACGGGCATGGGTTTGTGGCTGCGACGAGCATGAAGTCCGACGGATATTCCACCTTCGATTTGAGTCGTGATATGGTCACCTTTCTGTCCTCCATCGGCCCACGGAGCACTTCCAGCACCTTTTTCGGTGCTTCACAGAATTCGTCGATGAAGAGTATTCCATTGTGTGCAAGGGATATTTCGCCGGGCATTATGTTGTCTGAACCGCCTCCTATAAGGGCGGCGACGGAGGCGCTGTAGTGAGGCGCTCGGAAAGGCCTCTGCCTCATCAGTCCGCCTGAAGCATTGCCCTTTCCGGCCACAGAATATATCTTGCTGGTCTGCAGTGACTCTTCAAGCGACATGGGCGGCAGTATGCCCACCATCGCCTTTGCAAGCGAACTTTTTCCGGAGCCTGGGGCACCTATAAGGATGACGTTGTGGCTTCCGGCCGCCGCAATCTCCACGCCCCGTTTTGCCGCTTCCTGACCGATGATTTCCGAAAAGTCCATTGTGCCGAAGTCCTTTGCGCAGAGGATGTGTCCCCCTGCCTGCGTCTTCATCCGGTTTCTTGCCAGCAGGTCTTCGCACGGCTCGTCTGATGCCAGTACACGCAGCACGTCCTCCAGCGTTTCCACTCCGTATACGTCAATATCTTCATATTCAACAGCTTCCAAAGCGGACTGAAGCGGCAGGATGCATCCGCGCAGCCCGTTCCTTGCCGCCAGTTCCACTGTCGGCAGCGCCCCCGGCACCTCACGGACGGTTCCGTCCAGCCCGAGCTCGCCCATGACCATGAACTCTTCCAGAAGCGGCAGCCTTCTCTGCTCGGAGGCGGCGATGATTCCAAGAGCGATAGGCACATCGTATCCGCTGCCTTTCTTGTGCATGTCTGCCGGAGCAAGGTTGATGACAATCTTCTTTCCCGGTATTCTAAAACCCATTGACTGCAAGGCTGTTATCGTTCTTAGAAGACTCTCTTTTACAGCAACGTCGGCAAGTCCGACAAGATGGATTCCGATTCCGGTGGTAATGTCCACTTCCACAGTGACGGGGACGGCGTCTATCCCGATGCATTTTGCGCCATGAATATTGATGAGCATGATCTATAAGTTATGTTTCATGGCCATAAATATTGCCCGTATGGATGACAAAGAGGATAAAAAAAAGAAAAATGTGGTAAATTTGCAGTGATAAAAAATTTTTATGCATGATAAAAAAATTTTTTGAGTCTGTCGGAAGCTATTTCCTTTTCCTGAAAATGGTCTTCAGGAAGCCTCAGAAGTGGGGAATCTTCTGGAGGCATTTCATAAACGAGTCCGACAAGCTCATCCTGTCGTCCATCCTGATAGTCGGCGTGATTTCCGTTTTCATCGGAGGCGTCCTCGTGATACAGACTGCATCGAATCTCGAAAATCCGATAATAGACAAGATGTATGTCGGTTATATGGTCAGGGAAAGTCTTGTGCTGGAATTCTGCTCGACGATGGTGGCTCTGATTCTTGCCGGCAAGATGGGTTCGAACATAGCATCAGAAATAGGCAGCATGCGTATAACCGAGCAGATTGATGCCATGGACATGATGGGCGTGAATTCGGCGTGCTTCCTCGTGCTTCCGAAAGTCGCTGCCGCAACGCTGCTCAGCCCGCTTCTCATGCTCATGAGCTTCGCCCTCGGCCTTGTAGGCGGCTGGTTTGTCGTGGATATGACCCAGATTATCCCGACAGCCTCGTACATAACTGGAATAAAGTTCTGCTACAACGGCTTCTACATCTTCTACAGCTGCTTCAAGATGTCCCTTTTCTGCTTCATGATATCATCGATAGCGGCCTTCAACGGCTATTATGCAAAGGGAGGCTCGCTCGGAGTGGGACGCTCAAGCACAAGGGCCATAGTGACCACAAGCATACTCATCCTGATGTTTGACCTCATAGTCACGCAGCTGATGCTGTATTAAGGAATATGATAAAAGTAGAGCATTTGTTTAAAAGTTTCGACGGCGTACAGGTTCTCAACGACATAAACGTGACCTATGAGCCGGGAAAATGTAATATGATCATAGGGGCGAGCGGCTCTGGCAAGACCGTTCTGCTGAAGAATCTGATCGGACTGCTGGAGCCGGACAGCGGAGAAATAAGCTATGGGGACAGAAAACTGTCTACGATGTCTTACAATGAGAAGATGAAGCTCAGGCAGAATATCGGAATCCTCTTCCAGGGCAGCGCGCTGTTCGATTTTGCCACGGTGCTGGAAAACGTCATGTTCCCGATGGAATTCTTCACCGACTGGTCGAAGGCTCAGATGCGTGAACGTGCGCAGTACTGCCTTGAAAAGGTGAATGTGACGGGCTCGGACGACAAGTATCCGAACGAACTGAGCGGCGGCATGCAGAAGCGCGTCGGCATAGCACGGGCAATAGCCCTCAATCCGTCATACCTCTTCTGCGACGAACCGAATTCCGGTCTCGATCCGTATACGTCCATCCTGATAGACCGCCTGATAAGCGACCTGACGAAGGAATTCAACATGACGACGGTCGTCAATACCCACGATATGAACTCCATTCTCGAAATCGGAGACAAGATCGGGTTCATCTATAAAGGCTCCCTCCTGTGGCAGGGCGACAAGAACACGATTCTTCATACGGACTGCCGTGAACTTCGCGACTTCGTCTGTGCCAATACATTGGCTCGCAACATCATAGAAGGACGATGACGCCTTTTTCCGAATGGGTCGGACATGAAAATGGCGTGGTTGCGATGAACAGCCACGCCATTTTCAATATTTCAGTACCGCTTAGAGTACGCTGCAGTTGAAGCAGATGTTGTTTGCAACCATGAATGCCACGACTGCAGTGGTAGTGAGCATGACGAAGAGGAGTGTTGCGAGTGCATATCCGATTACTTCAAGTCTCTTCTGCCATACTGTGTTGCTCATGCCCACTGACTGAAGAGCGCTCCAGAATCCGTGTGTAAGATGGAACCACAGAGCTGTGAACCATATGATGTAGATGATGAGCATCCATACATTGCCGAATGTCTTCTCAAGGAGGTAGTATGCCTTTTCAGGAGCCACGTGCTCACCCTTGAACCACTCCACATACTGCATCTCAGCCCAGAAGTGGCTAAGGTGGAGGCAGAGGAGTCCGAGTACGATGATTCCGAGAGCGAACATGTTCTTGGATGCCCATGATTCAGACTTTCCCTTGTGAGCGACTTCATAGCGCTGAGGGCCGCGGGCCTTTCTGTTGCTGTAGGTGAGCCAGCATGCGTATGCGATGTGGACTGCGAATCCAAGTGCAAGAATCGGAACCATGATGTCGATTACAGGAGTGGCCATGAACCAGCATCCGCTTGCGAACCATCCTTCACCTGCAGGTGCTCCCCAGGTGCCCTTGAAGGCGTCTATCACTGAAAAGAAGTTGATTGTAGTGTGAAGAAGCATGAAGATGATGAGGAACATGCCGCTGATGCTCATGATAAGCTTCTTGCCGATTGAAGATGTGAAAATGTTAGCCATATTATTTTTACAATAGTTAATGTTCTGCCAGAAATTGCCGTTATAGTATGCAAAGATATATTCTTTCTTGCAAGTTTCATAATAATTCGATACTTTTGTTTGTTCGAATTTTGGAAAGTTTAGATATATAGGAACATATATGGGAACATACAGGAGAGTACTGCTCAAGCTCAGCGGAGAGAGCCTCGGAGGCCCTGCTGGCAAAGGAATAGATGAAAACTGGCTCGCCGCATATGCGGAGGAGGTCGCCGCAGCTGTGAAGAACGGTCTTCAGGTGGCGATTGTCATCGGCGGAGGAAACATATTCAGGGGCCTGCAGGGTGTCGGAAAAGGTTTCGACCGCGTGAACGGAGACAAGATGGGCATGCTTGCGACGGTGATAAACTCGCTCGGTCTTGCCATGGCAATACGTAGCGCAGGCGTTGAGGCTGAGGTGTTTACGGCAACGCCGATGATGCCCGTGGCAAGGTATTACATGCGTGACGACGCTGTGGCTGTCATGGAGAAGGGCGGTGTGGCTCTGATTGCAGGAGGCACGGGAAATCCGTATTTCACGACAGATTCGGGTGCGGCCTTGCGTGCGCTTGAAATCGGTGCTGATGCGCTTCTTAAAGGTACGCGCGTGGACGGAGTGTATACGGCGGATCCGGAGAAGGACCCGGCTGCCGTCAAGTATGAGGAACTGTCGTTCGACAAGGCGATTGAGGACAGACTCAAGGTGATGGACCAGACTGCCTTTGCGCTCTGCCGTGAGGGCAATATGCCGATAATCGTGTTCGACATGAATCAGAAGGGCAACCTTACGAAGCTGGTCAAGGGAGAGAAGGTCGGAACATTGGTACATGTATAAACAAGAGATATTATGATTACAAGAGCAAAAGAAATTCTGGCAGGTGCCAAGGACAAGATGACAGGCGCTGTCAACCACCTCGACGAGGAACTCAAGACATATCGTGCCGGCAAGGCTAATCCACTGGTGTTCAACAATGTGATGGTGGACTACTACGGCAGCCCGACACCGGTTCCGCAGGTGGCATCGGTAACGACTCCGGATGCCAAGACACTTCTGCTCCAGCCATGGGAGAAGAAGATGATTCCGCTGATCGAGAAGGCGATTCTCGATGCCAACATAGGCCTCACTCCTTCAAACAACGGCGAAAGCATCCGCTGTACGGTTCCTCCTCTCACTGAAGAACGCCGCAAGGAGCTGATCAAGAAGGCGAAGAGCGCAGGCGAAAATGCAAAGGTGAGCGTCCGCAACGCACGTCGTGATGCTATCGAGCTTCTCAAGAAGGCTCAGAAGGAGGGAATGCCTGAGGATATGCAGAAGGAATACGAGCAGCTCGTGCAGAAGGAGACCGACGCTTTCTCAAAGAAGGTGGATGAACTCGTGTCTTCAAAAGAGAAGGAGATAATGACTGTCTGATGAATTATAGAATCTGTACAGATTTATAAAAATAATTACTATATTTGTACCCGTTATGGGAACTTATCGATTTAGCGGCTTCGGTTTTTCTTATTTCTATTTCCAGAAAAGGTGATAGACCGGGCTTCACGTATCGATGATATATTGGTATTACATTGCGCTGTCCGGTATTTGCCGGGCAGCCTTTTTTATTGAAATATGAACAAAAAAGTGGCGATACAGGGTGTCAAGGGCTGTTTTCACGAGCAGGCGGCACGTCAGTTCTACAGGAACGAAGGCGTTCCGGAGATTGTGGAATGCCTGACTTTCGACGGACTGTACAGAAGTCTGGACAAAGGAGAGGCGGATTCGGCTGTAATGGCGATTGAGAACACGGTGTCGGGCGGACTGCTTCCGAATTTCGAACTGCTCCGCAAGTACGACCGTAAGATAAAGGGCGAGGTGTTCCTGCGCATCCAGCAGAACCTGATGGCGATGCCGGGACAGAAGATAGAGGACATCCGCGAAGTGCGCACGCATTATATGGCCATAAACCAGACACGTGAATTCTTCAAGGATTATCCCTGGATAAGGCTCGTGGAGTCTGAGGATACGGCGAAAAGTGCCGCGGACGTGGCTGCCGAGGGGCTTATGGGAGTGGGAGCGGTGGCTTCGACGCTTGCGGCCGAGCTTTACGGGCTGGATATTCTTGCAGAAAGCATAGAGACATACAAGCAGAATTTCACCCGTTTCCTCATAATGGACGATGCGCTTACGGTGGACAGGGACAAGGTGAACAAGTCGTCGATGTGCTTCACGCTTTCGCATACGCCGGGTTCGCTCGCCCATGTGCTTACGATTCTGTCATTCTACGGGATGAACCTTACGAGAATCCAGTCGCTTCCGATTCCGGGACAGGAGTGGCAGTATTTCTTTTACGTGGACATAAAGTTCGATGACTACGTGCGTTACGAGCAGGCCCTCGCGGCCGTACGCCCACTGATGGAAGACCTCAACATTTTAGGAGAATACGTTGCAGCGATATGATTATAAAACCCGCAAAAAGGACGGAAAGTGTGCAGGAGTACTACTTTTCGCGTAAACTGAAGGAGATTGCGCAGATGAACGCGCAAAGAGCTTCCGAAGGCCGGGAGCCCGTGATCAATCTGGGAATCGGTTCGCCGGATGGAATGCCTCCGATGCCGGCTGTCGAGGCGCTTTGCGAATCGGCCCGTCAGGCCGGCAGCCATGCCTACCAGCCGTATGTCGGCCTTCCGGAGCTGCGCAAGGCTTTCGCGGACTGGTATGCCAGCTGGTATGGCGTGCAGCTCGATCCGCAGACCGAAATCCAGCCTTTGGTGGGCTCGAAGGAGGCCATACTGCTCATCTCGCTGACCTTTCTCGACAAAGGCGACAAGGTGCTCGTTCCCGATCCCGGCTATCCGACCTATTCGTCGGCCTCAAAGCTTGCCGAGGCGGAAATCGTGCCGTACGACCTTTGCGCGGAGAACGGCTGGCAGCCAGATTTCGAGGCTTTGGAGCGCATGGATCTCAGCGGTGTGAAGATCATGTGGACCAACTATCCTAACATGCCGACAGGAGCCGCAGCTTCGCAGGAACTGTATTCCCGTTTAGTGGACTTCGGCCTGAAGCATAATATCCTGATATGCAACGACAATCCGTATAGTTTCATCCTGAACGGCAATCCGCTGTCGATCCTCGCCCAGCCACGGGCAAAGGAATGCTGCCTGGAGCTCAATTCCCTCAGCAAGGCCCACAATATGGCCGGCTGGCGTATCGGAATGGTGGCAGCGTCGGCTGAAATCGTGACGGAAATCCTGAAGGTCAAGAGCCAGATGGACTCAGGCATGTTCAAGCCGCTGCAGGTGGCGGCGGTGCGGGCATTGGCCCAGGGCTCGGAATGGTTCGCGCAGCTAAATGAAGAATATCGCCGCCGCCGTGTCCTCGCAGGGGAGATCTTCGACCTTTTAGGAGCGGAGTACGACCATGAGTCGTCGGGAATGTTCCTCTGGGGCAAGGTCAGGCCGCAGGTGCCGGCTGATGCAGGTGCAGAGGACTCGTCCGGTGCAAAGCTTTCCGACCGCATCCTCCGCGAGGCCGGAGTGTTCATCACCCCGGGATTCATATTCGGAAAGAACGGAGAAGACTATATAAGGATATCGCTCTGCGCAAAGCCGGAAGTGCTTGAGGAAGCGAAACGCCGCATAGAAAAAGCATTGTCATGAAAGTAGGAATAATAGGACTCGGACTTATAGGCGGTTCGATGGCAATAGACCTCAGACGCAAGGGATTTGCGTCGGAAATAACAGGAGTTGAAGCGGATACGGTCAATGCCGCAGCCGCAGAGAAGATCGGTCTCGTGGATCGCGTGACCGGTTTTGACGAGTGCGTGGACGGGAGCGACATCGTGGTTCTGGCCGTGCCTGTAGGTGCCGCTGTGCAGATGCTCCCTAAGGTGCTGGACCGCTTCGCCGCATCGGAAGACGGTAAGGACAAGATTGTGATGGACGTATGCTCGACAAAGGAGCAGCTCGCCGCGAACGTGAAATATCACCCGATGAGGAAGAATTATGTGGCTTCGCATCCGATGGCAGGTACGGAGTACAGCGGTCCGTGGGCTGCGATGCCGGGGCTTTTCGACGGCCATGCCTGCATCATCTGCGACCGTGAGGAATCCTCTCCTAAGGCCGTGAGGACGGTGGAGAAGCTGTATGAGACGCTGAACATGAGGCTTACGTATATGAATTCGTCGAGCCACGATGTGCATACGGCGTATGTCTCGCATATCTCGCACGTGACGTCGTTCGCCCTGGCCCTCACCGTGCTGGACAAGGAGAAGGATGAAAAGCATATATTCGACCTCGCATCGGGAGGATTCTCGTCCACGGTGCGTCTGGCAAAGAGCAGCCCCGACATGTGGACGCCGATTCTGACGCAGAACAGGGACAATGTCCTCAGGGTGATGGATACATACATCGACAAGATGAAGGCATTCAGGGAGGCCATCGCAGACTGTGACGAGGATGCAATCAGGGAGCTCATCGAGGAGGCTAACAGGATACGGCGCATCATCAGATAGTGCACGCCATATGCGCGAAGTCGAGGAATCTCATTTGAAAATATAAATACACGATATTATGGCAAACAAGAAGTTAGACCTTGTCCCATTGTATGAATGGGGAATGTTCACGGAGCCGAGACCAAGTGTGGTTGCCGGCCCGTGCAGTGCAGAGACAGAAGAGCAGGTTATGGAGACTGCAAAAGGTCTCAAGGAGTTGGGCATCAATGTGTTCCGTGCGGGAATATGGAAGCCGAGGACACATCCGGGCTCATTCGAAGGAATCGGAGCTCCTGCATTGAAATGGATGCAGAAAGCAAAGAAGGAATACGGTCTCAAGATTGCGACCGAGGTTGCAAGCGAGAAGCATGTGTTCGAATGCCTTAAATATGGCGTGGATCTCGTATGGCTCGGTGCCAGGACGACAGCCAATCCGTTCCTCGTACAGGAAATTGCTGATGCACTGAAGGATACGGACATCCCGGTGCTTGTGAAGAATCCTGTCAATCCGGATCTTGACCTTTGGATCGGAGCGCTCGAACGTCTCAACAGCGCAGGAATCAGAAAGCTTGGAGTGATACACAGAGGCTTCTCCACATTCGACAGGATCAAGTATCGCAACGATCCGCAGTGGCAGGTGGCCATCGAGCTGCGCAGCCGTTATCCGGAGCTCCCGTTCTTCGTGGATCCGAGCCATATGGCAGGCTGCAAGGACTATATCCGCGAGATAAGCCAGCGCTCGCTCGACCTTGGTTTTGAAGGACTTATGATAGAGTCGCACTGCAACCCGTCATGTGCCCTGAGCGATGCGAAGCAGCAGCTCACTCCGCCGGAACTCAGCGACCTGCTCTACAACCAGATCACTGTGAGGGATTCCGATTCCGATTCGAAGGAATGGAAGGAAAATATCGACCAGCTCCGTGCCAAGATCGACATCATCGACGAGAACATCCTCTATGCCCTCGGTTCGAGAATGAAGATAAGCCGTCAGATCGGAGAGTACAAGAAGAACAACAACATCGCCATCCTTCAGACGTCAAGATGGGATGCCGTTCTTGCAAAGGTGGTGGAGAAAGGCCATGAATACGGTCTGCCGGAGCACTTCGTGACGGATGTCTTCAACGCCATCCACGAAGCCTCCGTCGAAGCCCAGAACGAAATCATTTCCGCCGACCGGAAGTAGCCGCGAAAGGAAGTGTCCCTGCTAATGTGATACAGGAAAACGCGCTTTCCTGTATCACAAAATAGTGATTAGCTTTCCTATGTCAACGACCGGGATCTTACTCATGCAAGCATAGGTACAAAATTTAATGATACGAGACCTATAAGCTCTCTAAGTATCCCACACCGACGTTTGGTGACTTGGTATAGGCGATTTACCACTCTCCATCTTCATCATGGTCAGGATGTTCGAAGCCGTCGCCTTTGTAGCTTCCGGTGCTGACATCTTTCCAGTCCACCCAGTTGCCGCTGCCGTTGCTGCGGAATCTGTCTGTGTCGAACACGCTCCGGTCGTAGTCGCGGCCATTGCCAGAGCACGAACCTTCACCTCCGAACAAGAAATCTAAAAGTCCCATAGCTTGTAGTTTTATATTTTGTTGCAAACATACTGCATTTTTGTGCCAATGTGGAGCACAAGCAAAACGGGTGTGAGTAAATTTTTGTCTTTTCGAGTCACATAGTCAAGGATTTGTCTGCGGAAAATTACCTATATTTGTAGGTTAAAGTAAGAAAATAAATCCTCAATTATGACAACGCAAAGCGAGAATTCACTGGAGTAGGGTTTGATCCGGACTCTGCAGGAGAATAGTTATGAGTATGTGGAGATAAAGGAAGAAGAGAATCTCCGCAGCAACTTCAAGCTTCAGTTGGAGAAACATAACCGTAAGGCTCTTGAAGAGGTGGGGCGTTCTGAATTCACAGAGGCTGAGTTCGACAAGATCATGCTTCATCTTGAAGGAGGAACCCGCTTTGAAAAATCCAAGAAACTTCGTGACCTTAAGGATTTCGAGCTTGAGGATGGCCAGATAATATGGGTTTCTTTCTTGAATACAAAGAAATGGTGCCAGAATGAGTTCCAGGTTGCCAATCAGATAACTGTTGAGGGTAGGAAGAAATGTCGTTATGATGTTACGATCTTGATTAACGGCCTTCCTTTGGTGCAGATTGAACTCAAGAAAAGAGGTGTTGAACTTAAAGAGGCATATAATCAGGTTCAGAGATATCATAAGACTTCTTTTCATGGACTCTTCGATTATATTCAGTTGTTTGTAATCTCGAATGGTGTAAATACTAGGTACTTTGCGAATAATCCAAATGGCGGTTATAAGTTCACTTTCAATTGGACTGACAAGAATAATCATCCGATGAATGACCTTAGTCTGTTTGCGACGGATTTTCTGGATAAATGCACACTCGGCAAGATCATAAGTAAATACATAGTTCTACACGAGGGAGATAAATGCCTTATGGTGCTCCGTCCATATCAGTATTATGCTGTGGAGGAGATAATCAACCGCGTAGAGAACACCAATAAGAATGGATATGTATGGCATACTACTGGAGCTGGTAAGACTCTGACATCATTCAAGGCGGCACAGCTTGTATCTGAGATTGATGGCGTGGATAAGGTTGTGTTTGTGGTTGACCGTCACGATCTTGACACCCAGACGCAGAGTGAATATGAGGCTTTTGAGCCTGGTGCTGTGGATAGTACTGACAATACTTATCAACTTATCAAACGTCTGAGCGGAAAGTCAAAGATTATTATAACGACTATTCAGAAATTGAACTGTGCTGTAAAGAAAGATTATTATAATCAGCATCTTCAGGCTCTCAGGGATAAGAAGATTGTGATGATTTTTGATGAGTGTCATCGTAGCCAGTTTGGAGAGAGTCATAAGAATATTGTCAATTTCTTCAAGAATCACCAGATCTTCGGCTTTACAGGAACTCCGATCTTTGTTGAGAATGCCAAACAGGATAAGACGACTAAGGAAATCTTCGGTGAGTGTCTGCATAAATATCTCATTAAAGATGCCATAGCGGACGAGAATGTTTTAGGCTTCCTTGTGGAGTATTATCAGGGTCAGCAGGATGTTGACACTATGTCTCCGAAAAGGATGAAGGAGATTGCTCAGTTTGTCCTGAATAATTATGATAAATCTACTTTTGACGGAGAATTCAATGCCCTGTTTGCGGTGCAGTCAGTTCCGATGCTGATAGATTATTATAAGATATTCAAGTCTTTGAATCCTGATATAAAGATCGGTGCAGTATTTACTTATGCCGCAAATGAAAGTCAGGATGACGATAAGACAGGAATGGGTCAGGGATTTGATGACGATAAGGTGACTGCTGATGAGCTTCAGTTAATCATTGATGACTACAATAATATGTTCGTCACAGCCTTCAGTACTGATAATTTCAGCGCATATTATGATGATGTCAATGAACGAATGAAGAAGCGTAAGAAGGATATGGAGCCGTTGGATCTTCTTCTTGTAGTTGGAATGTTCCTGACAGGTTTTGATGCGAAGAAACTCAACACCTTATATGTGGATAAGAACCTGGAGTATCACGGACTCTTACAAGCTTTCAGCCGTACTAATCGTGTCCTCAATGAGAAGAAATGCTTTGGTAAGATAATGTGTTTCAGGGATTTGAAAGAAAATGTGGATGCTGCTGTCAGGTTGTTCAGCAAGGATGATAATATAGAAGAATTTGAACCGATTATCAGACCTCCTTTCAAAGAAGTGCGAAAGGAGTTGAATGAGAAGATGATAGCATTCCTTGAAAAATATCCTTCTCCGGCATATATAGATGCTCTTCAAAGTGAATACGATAAGCGTGATTTCGTATTGGCTTTCAGAGAGATCATCAAGAAAAGAATAGAAATACAGATATACGAAGACTATAGTCCGGATGATGCATACTTCCTTATGTCTGATCAGGAGTTTCAGGACTTCAAGTCAAAGTACCTTGATATAACCATAGGAGTTATAGATAAGCCGGATTCTGGAAAACTTAACGAACCACAGGCTCCATATGGTGACAAGGATGCAGAACTGTTTGATATAGACTTCTGTCTTGAGTTGCTTCATAGTGATGTTATCAATGTAGCATATATTCTTGCATTGATTGCTGATCTTAATCCAGAAAGCGAAGACTATGAGCAGAAGCGTCAAAGCATTCTCGACACAATGATCAAGGATGCCGGAATGCGTAATAAGACAAAGTTGATAGACGGATTCATCAAGAAGAATGTCGATAATGATAAGGCTGGATTTGTCAAGGCTAAGGTTGACGGAACAGCAGATCTTGAGGAAAAACTGAAATCATATGTTTCAGAGCAAAAGAATAAGGCTATAGTGGAACTGGCAGAAGATGAAGAACTGAGTGTGGAGGCGATAGCAGAGTTCTTTAGAGAATACGATTATCTCCAGAGAGAGAAGCCTGAGATAATACAGGAAGCAATTAAGAATAGAAAAACCAAGGTCGGACTTGTGGAACGTCGAAACATCCTCAAGAGAGTGATGGGACGCATCCGTACCATAATCGATACATTCAACTGGGATTAAAACATTACAAAAATATGAGCGAAGAATTGCAGCAGAAACTCCGCAACCAACTTTGGACGGTTGCGAATACCTTGAGAGGAAACATGTCCGCAGGTGACTTTATGTATTACACCCTCGGATTCATCTTCTATAAATATCTGTCCGAGAAGATTGAGAAGACTGCGGATGAAGTTCTGCAGGATGATGGCATGACTTTCAAGGAGGCATGGGCCAGCAATGATGAGGAACTGAAGGAGGCTCTGAAAGAGGAGTGTATTCAGAATCTCGGCTACTTTGTTGAGCCGGAGTTCCTGTACTCTACAATCATTTCAATGATTGACAAGAAGGAGAATATTCTTCCTGCTCTTGGTCGCTCTTTGAAGAAGATTGAGGACAGCACCCTGGGCCAGGATAGTGAGGATGATTTTGGCGGACTTTTCTCGGATATTGATTTGACATCGCAGAAGATTGGTAAGACCGCTGAGGAGAAAAATCGTCTGGTCAGCGATGTACTTCTTAATCTGAATGAGATTGACTTCGGTTTAAGCGAAGCTGAGGATATTGATATTCTCGGTGATGCATATGAATATATGATCGGACAGTTCGCTGCAGGTGCCGGTAAGAAAGCTGGTGAGTTCTATACTCCGCAGGAGGTGAGCCAGATTCTTGCGGAAATTGTCATCACAGGCAAGACTCGTCTTAAGACTGTGTATGACCCGACCTGTGGTAGTGGATCACTTCTTTTGAGAGCAGCACGCGAGGGTGATGCTGATACAATATACGGACAGGAGAAGAATCCGACGACATTCAACCTCTGTCGAATGAATATGCTTCTCCACGGCATCAAGTATAAGAATTTTGAGATTCATAATGATGATACTTTGGAAAGAGATGAGTTGGGCGATAGACAGTTTGATGCCGTTGTCGCAAATCCACCTTTCTCGGCAGAGTGGTCAGCAGCCGACAAGTTCAACAACGATGACCGTTTCAGCAAGGCTGGTAGGTTAGCTCCGAAGTCAAAGGCAGATTATGCATTCATACTTCATATGCTTTACCACCTGAACGATGGCGGTACAATGGCTTGTGTGGCTCCTCACGGTGTTCTTTTCAGAGGTGCTGCAGAGGGTGATATCCGTAAGTTCCTCATTGAGAAGAAGAACTACATTGACGCAATCATCGGTCTTCCGGCAAATATCTTCTATGGTACAAGCATTCCGACATGTATCCTCGTGATGAAGAAATGCCGTCAGCCTGATGATAATATCCTGTTTATTGATGCCAGCAAAGAATTCGAGAAGGTCAAGACTCAGAACAAACTCCGTCCGGAGCATATTCAGAAGATTGTCGAGACTTATCGAAACCGTACTGAGATAGAGAAATATAGCCACTTGGCTACTCTACAGGAGGTTAAGGATAATGATTACAACCTCAATATCCCTCGTTATGTGGATACATTCGAGGAAGAAGAGGAAATCGACATCAAGGCTGTAATGACAGAGATCAAGGAACTCGAAGCAAAGAGGGCAGACCTTGATGCCCAGATAGAGGTGTATCTTAAAGAATTGGGTATTGTTGAATAATGACAGCTATGGAAAAGAACAATAAAACCCTCAATGTTCCCCCTAAGCGAGCGCAGAGCGGATTTATTTACTCTGTCGAGCATGAGGAACAGATCACGAAGTCATCGACTTCGGGAAATGTTCCCCGTTTGAGATTTCCGGAGTTTAGTGGGGAGTGGGAGAAGACAAGATTTGAAAATGTTGTATCCTTGCAAAGAGGTAGCTCTCCAA
>JAFTMS010000032.1 GCA_017452265.1 Bacteroidales bacterium
CTGCTCCGGGAAATCGCGCCTTTTTCCGGAGCAGTCATGCAAAAACCCTTGGTGCTCCGGAAAAAGGCGCGATTCTCCGGAGCACTTCCAGTAATCTCTGCTCGGCGCTGCAATCAGCGCTGTCATTCTGCGTGACAGAATAGCGTGTATAAAATGCAATCGCTTGCTGCTCAATAGATTAGCTGAGGTGCGTGCTCCCCAAAGGGAGCACGCACTTTCTGCAAAGTGGTGAGAATCAGCGGTTTCGTTATGATTGTCATTCCCAAGGATGACTTCTCCCACTATTGAAATCAGACATGCTGAAGATGGGCGATATGGATTATCGGTCTCAGACCTTGTGGTAGTGCGGGCCGAAGCGCTCGAAGGCAGCACGGTCAAGGGATTCCCGGTGATCCGGATGCGCGATGCTTATGAGCAGTTTTGCGCGTTCCTGCATCGATTTTCCGTAGAGGTCCACCGCTCCGTATTCCGTCACGACATAATGCACGTGCGGCCTTGTGGTCACGATTCCGCCTCCCTCGATGATTGTCGGCGCAATCTTGCTTCCTCCCTTGTTCGTGCATGACGGCATGGCGATTATGGCTTTCCCCTGTGGCGCAAGCGAAGCTCCGTACACAAAATCCACCTGTCCGCCGACTCCCGAATAGAACTTCGTTCCGATGGAGTCCGCGCAGACCTGTCCCGTGAGGTCGATCTGAACGGCTGAATTTATGGCCGTCATCTTAGGGTTCTTCGATATCACGAAAGGATCGTTGGTGTATCCGACGTCCATCATTGCCACCATAGGATTATCGTCGATGAAGTCATATACCTTCTGTGAGCCCATCAGGAAGGTCGAGACGAGCTTGCCCTTGTCGGTCACCTTGTTCGAACCGTCGATCACGCCCTTCTCCACAAGTTCCAGCACTCCGTCCGCAAACATCTCCGTGTGGATTCCGAGATGCTTATGCCCTCCCAACTGTGCCAGCACTGCATTCGGAATGGCTCCGATGCCCATCTGAAGGCATGCCCCGTCGTCTATAAGTTCTGCACAATGCCTTCCGATCGCCGTCTCCACTTCGTTCGGTTCGCTGAAATGTGCCGGCTCAAGCGGTGTGTCTCCCTCTACGAAAATATCAATCATCGACATCGGAATCATCGCCTGTCCCCAGGCACGCGGCACGTTCCTGTTTACGACCGCTATGACAGTCTTTGCACATTCGATGGCCGCAAGAGTGGCGTCTACGGACGTTCCCAGTGATACAAATCCATGCTTGTCCGGAGGGCAGACCTGGATCATCGCCACGTCGCACGGCAGCGCCCCGCATCTGTAGAGCTTCTGCGTCTCGCTCAGGAAGACCGGGATATAATCCGCATATCCGCTCTGCACTCCTTTGCGCACGTTCGCGCCGATGAAGAATCCCTGATGGAAGAATATACCGTCGAACTTAGGGTCGGCATAGGGAGCCGGGCCTTCAGTGTGCAGGTGATGTATCTTCACATCCCGTATTTCCCCACGCTCGCCACGTGCGCAGAGCGCATCGATAAGCAGTCTCGGAGCGCTTGCTACGCTGCTCAGATGTATATGGTCGCCCGATTTCACGACCTTGACGGCCTCTTCAGCCGAAACGAACTTGATTTCCTTCTGCATAAATATGTAGTTGACGCCTCAAAGATAGGATTTTTTCTTAATTTTGCACCCGGTCAACAAGAATCTTTGGAACGATTATGCATACACGCGAAGAAAAGCTTCAGGCATTCGGCCGTATACTGGATGTTCTGGATGAATTGAGGGAAAAGTGCCCTTGGGACAGGAAGCAGACCAATGAGTCGCTCCGTCCGCAGACAATAGAGGAAGTTTATGAACTCAGCGACGCCATCCTGAAAGGGGAGGAACACGAACTGTCGAAGGAACTGGGAGATGTGCTTCTCCATGTGCTCTTCTATGCCAAGATAGGCGAGGAAAAGCAGCATTTCGACATCGTGGACGTCATCAGTTTCCTGTGCGATAAGCTGATATACCGCCATCCGCACGTGTTCTCAAGCGCTGAGGTGGGCGATGCTGAAGACGTCATAAAACAGTGGGAGATGCTCAAGACAAAGGAGAAGGACGGCAACAAGAGGGTGCTTTCTGGAGTGCCGGACACGCTTCCGCCGCTTCTGAAGGCATACAGGATGCAGGACAAGGCCCGTGGAGTGGGCTTCGACTGGGAGAAGAAGGAGCAGGTCTGGGACAAGGTGAAGGAGGAAATGGGTGAGTATCAGGCGGAGCTGGACGCGATGGCTGAGGCACAGACGGAAGAGGAAAAGGCTGCGGCATACGACCGCGCAGAGGATGAATTGGGAGATTTCCTGTTCGCAACGGTCAATGCGGCGAGGCTTTATGGTCTGAATCCGGATACAGCCCTTGAACGCACGTGTGCGAAGTTCAAGCGTCGCTTCACATATCTTGAAGAACATACTATCCGTCAGGGCCGCGACCTCAAGGACATGACGCTTGCCGAAATGGACGCGATCTGGGACGAAGGCAAAGCTAAAGGGTTATGATGGGCTGGCAGGAAAGAACGGCCATGCTCGTGGGAGAAGAAATGCTTGAACATTTCCGGAACTCGACCGTGGCGGTCATAGGTGTCGGAGGTGTCGGCGGATATGCTGCTGAGATGGTCGTGCGTGCAGGTGTAGGCCATATCATAATCCTCGACAGTGACGAGGTGTCGGCCAGCAACAGGAACCGTCAGCTGCTCGCATTGGAGTCTACGGTGGGAAGGCCTAAGTGCGATGTGTTGTCCGAGCGTCTCAGGGACATAAATCCGGAACTGGAAATCACTGTCATAAAGGAGTATCTCGAGGCGGAAAAGGCTGCGGAGCTACTGGGAGGATATAAGATAGACTTTCTCGTGGATGCCATCGATACGCTTTCACCTAAGCTGCACCTTATAAAGTACTGCGTCGACAACGGCATTCCGCTCGTCTCGTCGATGGGGGCCGGGGCGAAGTTCGATGCCACGAAGGTGCGCCTGACGGATGTCTCGAAGTCCTTCAACTGTCCGCTGGCCTATATCGTCCGCAAAAGGCTGCGCCACATGGGTATCAAAAAGGGATTTCAGGTGGTCTTTTCGGAGGAGCTTCCGGACAAGGATTCGATAGTGCCTTGCGAGGACAGGAACAAGAAGTCGCAGGTGGGCACGATATCATATATACCTGCCGTGTTCGGCTGTGTATGTGCCCAGGTGGCGGTTCAGCATCTCATGACGACAGCTCCGACTGCCGAATAGGAGTCACTTGTTGTCAAAAGGACTGAATATCCGACTTTTTTTATTACTTTTGCGGATTGTTGTGCGAATTTTGCGGCCTGAAACCGTTTACGACAATTGGGATTGCAATCATGAAGTACAAGGTAAGGGAGGTCAAGACGAAAAGAGACCTCAGGAGATTCATCCGTTTCATAGACGAACTTTACAAGGGCTGTGATATGTATGTGCCCCCGCTCCATAAGGGACAGGAACATGAACTTATGCATTCGAGTGCGCTGGAGTACTGCACGAGAAAGATGTGGATCGTTGAGGACGAGGCGGGGAAGACGGCAGGACGCATCTGCTGCATACTGAATCCGCGTTACAACGAGAAATACGGTACGAAGAAGGCTCGTTTCGGCTGGTTCGACACGGTGAACGACATAGAGGTGGCACGTCTGCTGATATCCACGGCTTCGCAGTGGGCTAAGGAGAACGGCATGACTGAGATACACGGGCCGCTTCAGTACAACACTTTCGGCCGTCAGGGTATGCTGGTCGAGGGGTTTGACAAGCTTCCGCCGTTTTCGTGCCTGTACAACTATCCCTATTATGTGGATCTGATGGAGCAGCTCGGCTTTGAGAAGGAATGCGACTGGATACAGTACAGGATGCCTGCCGATCAGGGAGTGGACGAGAGGATGGAGGGCATAGCGCAGAGGCTTATGGAAAGGTACAGGCTCAAGGTCGCGGACTTTGACGAGCTGAAGAAGGACAGGGAGAATTTCCGCAGGTTCTTCAAGGCATACAACGAAAGCTTCGACGGAAAGGTATATAATTTTGTACCTTTTACGGATGCAGAGATAGAAGAGGAGACGGATCAGATAATGAGTCAGCTGGATTCGAAGCTGTGCTGCGTGCTTGTGGACGAAGATGGTGAAATCGCGGCATTCGGCATATCGATGACATGTCTGTCGAGGGCGATGCAGAAGGCTCGCGGCAGCCTGTTCCCGTTCGGCTGGTATCATGTGCTGAAGGCACGCAGGAATTATGAAAACATAGACCTGATGATAAACGGAGCCTCGCCGAAATGGCAGAAGACAGGAATATCATCGGTGTACCACTGCATCATGGCGAAGCAGTACAAGGATGCCGGATGCAGGTGGGCGGTGGCAAATCCGCAGATAGAGACGAACAGTGCAGTGAACGTGTGGGGACGCTACGAGAACGAGTTATGGCTCCGCCGTCGCTGCTGGATAAGGAAAATATAAAGAAACACATATGGCAGAAAATTCACTTTTGGAGAAGGTCATGGGCCTTCAGCAGAAATACGAGTCGCTTCAGGCACAGCTTTCGGATCCTGAGGTGATTTCCGATATGAAGAAGTTCGTGCAGCTCAACAAGGAATACAAGGAGCTCACGCCTATCATAGAGGCCGGAAACGAGTTCAAGAGGATCCTTGAGAACTACGACATGGCAAAGGAAATCCTCGCGACCGAAAAGGATGAGGATCTGAGGGATATGGCTAAGGAGGAAATCGCTGAGATCGAGCCGACGCTTCCTGAATGGGAGGAGAAGATCAAGCTGCTTCTGATACCGGCAGATCCCCAGGACAGCAAGAATGCTATTCTTGAGATTCGTGGCGGTTCCGGCGGAGACGAGGCTGCAATTTTCGCGGGAGACCTTTTCCGTATGTATTCGAAGTACTGCGAGACGAGAGGCTGGAAGATGGAGGTGACCAACCAGGCCGAAGGCGCAGCAGGCGGTTTCAAGGAAATCGTGTGCAAGGTGTCGGGAGACGGCGTATACGGAGTGCTCAAATATGAGTCCGGCGTGCATCGCGTGCAGCGTGTGCCGCAGACGGAGACTCAGGGGCGTGTCCATACGTCAGCAGCGTCAGTCGCTGTGCTTCCGGAAGCGGATGAATTTGATATCGAATTGAATATGAATGATATACGTAAGGATACATTCTGTTCGTCTGGCCCGGGCGGACAGTCCGTCAACACGACTTATTCCGCAATACGCCTTACGCATATCCCTTCAGGACTGGTGGTGCAGTGTCAGGACGAGAAGTCACAGCTGAAGAACTTCGACAAGGCCCTCGCCGAGCTCCGTACCCGTCTGTACAATCTCGAATATGAGAAGTATCTTGCAGAGATTTCCGCAAAGAGGAAGACCATGGTTGCAGGTGGCGACCGTTCGGCGAAGATCCGTACATACAACTACCCTCAGTCCCGTGTGACAGATCACCGCATCAACTATACGATGTACAACCTTCCGGTATTCATGGACGGAGCCATCCAGGAAGTCCTCGACCAGCTTCAGATAGCCGAGAACGCTGAACGCCTCAAGGCTGCCGAATAAGAGACCATGAATGCTTCAGATACTTTGAGGCATTTCTTGTCGGCGGCGACAGACAGTCAGTCAGCTTTGCGGTATGATGAAAAAAGAAAAATCAATTTCATTAAAGAAAATCATAATGAAGAGATCATTGTCATCTATGATGGCTGCACTGCTTCTTGTGTGCAGCTGCGAGGATCCGGGACTGCTTGAGCAGTTTGGCATTTCACCAGGAGAATTGGATTCTTCCAACATTTCTGAAAGGCTTGATGACCTCGAAGACAGGGTTTCAAAGCTTGAGGCATGGTGTGATGCCGCGAACAGCAATATAACTGCTTTGCAGGCAGCGGTGCAGGCTCTCGAATCTGAGGACTGCATTGTCGAGATTGTCCCGATAGAGGAAAATGGAGCAGAAGTCGGATACAGGTTTGAATTCAAAAGCGGAAAGACCATATCTGTATATTTATACGGAAATTCAGAAGATGGATTTTCTGGCGGAACCATGCCGGCAATTGCGGTAAAGCAGGATACTGATGGCTCATGGTATTGGACGATTGATGGTGAGTGGCTTTACAATGAGGAAGGGAAGAAGGTGCCGGCAGTTGGAGCAACACCGAAAATCAAGATTGAGGACAATGTCTGGTATGTTTCATATGATGAAGGCAAGACGTGGACCGCAGCAGGTGATGCGGGTGATGGTGCCGTATCCGGTGGATCTGTCTTTTCATCTGTGGAGTATGACAAGGATTATGTTTACTTCACTTTGACGGACGGTTCTCTGCTGACTGTGCAGAGAGCGGCGGACTTTGATATAGTGTTTGAGGGTGGTAATGAACAGGTATATTCTCCAAATGACATCCTTGAGGTCGCCTATACGATAGCAGGAGGTGATGAAATGTCCATTGTCAAGGCATTTGCGTCTGAAGGATGGAGCGCGAAAGTGGAAAAGACCGATGCCGTGTCCGGAATCATCAGAGTGACGTCGCCAAGTGAATCAATGGATGGTGAAATCATTGTCTTTGTATCTGACGGACGTGACAAGACCTTGATGCGTACTTTGTCATTTGAGTCCGGTGTGATGTCGATAATCGACGACACATACACTGTCGGTCATGAAGCGGCTACAATCGAGGTCAGGTTGACGACGAATCTTGATTATATGGTACAGACTGATGCTGAATGGCTTTCAGTTGCTGCAGGAACGAAGGCGGTAATGCGTGAAGACGTTCTCGTCGTGACCGTTGAAGAGAATACCAGAGGACCAAGAACAGCAAAGATAAGGTTATCAAGCACATCAGGGCATGAATTGCAGACAATCAGCATATATCAGGAGAAAGACCCTGACAGTACTTATTGGGGAATAATAGGCGGTCTTAACAATTGGTCGGACGACTTGTTCATGGATGAGATTGCTGATGGCTTGTGGGTTGCTTATAATGTAGCTTTTGAACAGGAAATCAATGAATTCAAGATAAGGGCAAATGAAGATTGGGGTGTGGTGTACGGAATGAAGGAGGATCAGATGCTCGATGTTGACCATTATTATAAGTTGATGTTGGTTTCAGAAGGAGGATGCTGTAATATTCGTGTGCCTCAAGGTGTCTATGATATATATCTTGACGTCAACAATGAACGTCTGTATGTCATGACTCCTGGGAAAAGCATAGATGAGGCTTTAAACGGTACTTCTGTCGTGTTATGGGAAGGTGAACATAATATGGGCAGCTGGGATTATATGTATTCATTGTCTTGGGGAACGTATGACTGGTCAATACTTAAGGCAGGTATGGAAATCATTGCCTGTTTTGATGTCCACGCAGCTGTTGACAGTCGCTTTCAGATAGTGAGTGCCTGGTCATGGAATATTCTGTCTGGTCTGTCATTATCGGATGGCTATGATGGAGTTGCCGTTCCTTTGGAAAACTCCATGACGGAATTAAGGCTGACCTTGACTCAGGAGGATGTAGATGCCATTCAGGAAAGCAATGCCGGCATAGTTATCGGAGGCTGTGGATATACACTTACTAAAGTGGTGTTGGACAAATCAATTTATGATGTTGAAAACAAACCGATCAATGGGGAACAAGAGGAAAATTATCCTTTGTCTGATGATTTTGATGAGTCGGAGCGATATATAGGATTGACTGATATTGATATAAACATTGAACTTCCTATTTCAGATCCGATTCTTCATTATCAATTAACAGATGCTCAAGAGTTACTACAATTATCGGCTGAACAGATACGATATCATATGGATAATGCTGTTTTCGATACAGACGGGAATCTTGTCAAGGGAATGAGGGTGTGCTCTGTGTATGATTACGGATGTGTCGATATGGAAATGGATAATAATGGCCGCCTTGGTGGATGGCTTGATTCTGAAGGTCAGCCTGTTCCGTATCTGTCAGAGACTTCTGTACTTGCAATTTCTATGAGATGTTATAAAAATTACAATGATGAATGGTGTTTCTATGATTATGTTTCTTATCAATTGGAGAACATAAATGGTGAAGATAATGCTTGGGGTAACAACAAATATACAAATGCAGTTAATGATGCATTAGGAAAGACGATACATTATACGTATCGCATTACTTATCTTCCGGAATCTGCTGATGGGGATATCTCTTTAGCAACAATTGTCAATATTCATTATCAAGTGCATGTTGTGGAATAAACAGTAATTTGATAATCAGATTGACATTGCCCATAAAAATACTATCTTTGTGGGAACAATGTTTGATTTTGGTACTGGAGATGCCGCAATATCATGATTATGGAGGCAATGCAACGATATCCTATTGGAATACAGGACTTTGAGCAGCTGCGGAACAACGGATGCATATATATTGACAAGACGGATCTCGTTTATCGTCTTGCCAATACGGACAGTGTGTATTTCTTCAGCCGCCCCCGCCGGTTTGGCAAAAGCCTTCTCGTATCGACCTTTGATGCATATTTCAGCGGTAAAAAGGAACTTTTCAATGGACTGGCTATGGAGCGTCTTGAAAAGGATTGGCCGGTACATCCCGTACTTCATCTGGATTTCAGCAAGACAAAGTATCTGTCGGTTGAAGACCTTTATCGACAGATGAACATCCATCTTACGGCTTGGGAAGGGCTTTACGGAACAAATCCGGCTGAGGTCGCACCTGCGGAACGCTTTGGCGGCGTGATTCAGAGAGCATATGAGAAGACAGGCATGCATGTCGTGGTTCTTATAGACGAATATGATGCTCCGCTTCTCGACAGCAACTCCGACAGCAGACTTCAGAAGGCTCTGCGTGATCTTATGCGGCAGTTCTTCAGTCCACTCAAGGCTCAGGGCCGCTATCTGCGTTTTCTGTTCATGACAGGTATCACAAAGTTCAGCCAGCTGAGTATTTTCAGTGAACTCAACAACCTGCAGAACATCAGTATGAGAGATGAATTCAGCTCGATATGCGGAATAACGGAAGACGAACTGCTGACTTTTCTTAAGCCGGGCATAGAAAGGCTGGCAGGAGCCAATTCCGAAACATATGAGCAGGCATGTGAACATCTGAAGCGACAGTATGACGGATATCATTTCAGCAAAGGATGTCCGGATCTGTATAATCCGTTCAGTCTCTTCAATGCTTTGAATTCGATGACCTACGACAACTTCTGGTTCAAGAGCGGTACTCCGACCTTTCTTGTGGAGCTGCTGAAAGATATGGATTTCAATGTCCGGGATCTCGAAGGCATAGAGACAATAAGTGAATATTTCGACACTCCGACGGATAACATCGACAGCCCGATACCGGTGCTTTACCAGTCCGGATATCTGACCATTAAAGGGTATGATCCGGAATTTCAGACATACAGGCTGGCTTATCCTAACAATGAAGTGCAGAAAGGCTTCCTCGAAAGTCTTCTTCCGAATTACGTGCACCGCTCCGGAAATGACAGTTCCTTTTATGTCATTTCATTTGTACGTGACTTGAGAAAGGGGGATATCGAAGGTTGTCTGGAGCGTACCCGCGCTTTTTTTGCATCTATCCCAAATGACCTTGAGAACAAGACAGAGAAACATTATCAGACAATTTTTTATCTTCTGTTCCGTCTGATGGGACAGTATGCGGAAACGGAGGTAAAGACGGCAATAGGTCGTGCTGATGTAGTGTTGAAACTTTCAGATACCATATATATATTTGAATTCAGATTCGACGGTTCTGCTGAAGAAGCGCTCAATCAGATAGAGAGCAGACAATATGCCATTCCGTATTCAAAGGATGGACGCAAGGTCATTATGGCCGGTGTGAACTTCGACAGCAGGACGAGAACAATCGGTGATTGGAAAATCAAGACACTGTTTTAATTTGAATAACTTAACTTTCGCAAATGCGAAAGACCTTGTATTTCGACCTTGGTCGAGGTAAGTCCCTTTCCCGAGGAAAGGGATTTAGGGATAGGGACACGTAGACAAAGAAAGTGCGGTGGGGAAAAGTTTCGCAAGCTTCACCAACTTTCAGATTAAGAATAACTTACACTTTCGAAACTTGAGTGAATAAGAGATGAAGAAGATAAGGAATCCGTATAGGGGAGGGAGTGGTGATTGATGTGCGTGGACGCATCCGCGAGATGACATATTACTGCTTCCCTAAGGAAAAGGCCGAAAAGGACTTCTTCTTTACGGGATGTGAACTGGAGGATGAGTAGAGACAGCTGCGGCGGCCCGTCACAAGGCCGCCGCAATCGTTATTCGATAGGCTCCAGAAGAGGACTCTGCTCTGTAAAGTAGCTGAGCACGGAATCCGTATATGTCTTTGTCACCGGAATCGGCTGTATCGCTTCGTTGTCTATGTCGAGGACATATCCCTCGCTCTCCTTCCTCAGCATCCTTACCTTCTTGATATTGACGATGTACTTTCTGTTGCAACGTATCAGTCCGCTCTCCCTGAAGCTTTCCTCCACGGTCTTCAGACGGCATCTCAGCATGTACTGCTTCAGCTCTCCCTTGTTGTCTGTATACCAGACCTTGATGTAATTGTCGTCGGATTCGATGTAGTACAGGTTCTCGGGACTGAGAGAAAGCTTCAGCGAACCGTTGTTGTCGAAAAGCGTGATCTTCTGCTTCGACGGGTCCGGCTGCTTTGCCGCCGTCTGCTGTCCTGCCGTATCCTCGACTGTCTCTGCTGCTCCCGTAACCCCCGGAATCTCAGCTGTTTCCGTTTCCTCGGTGACTACATTTCCGAAGTTCATCATCCTGATGGTGTTGTTCTTGTCGATGATAGAAAAGTACATCGATGAAATAAGGTACGGCACACCCAGAGCTATGGCTCCGTATAATGTGGCCCTTCCGAATATCTTCAGCGTGCTCTCGTCCTGCGGAGCCGTGATGTCCACGGTAAGCCATGTGTAGAACGCGCATATCGCCACAATCTCCAGTATGCACCATAATATATATACGACATAGCTCATGTCGAAATATTTCTTCGACTTGTACATGAGTATGCGGCTGCAGATGAGCGTGAGGATGGCCACCACCACGAACACGAGCGTGAGAAGGAACATTATCGAGTCGCCGAGGCCGAACCATGCTGTGTCTGAGAAAGGTATGTATATATTAAGGAACACAAGGGCGAACAGTACCGAGAAGGTCACTGTGCCTATGAGCTGATATTTTCCTAAAAGGAACCCAGGTATCTTTGTCTTCAGGTTCATCAATCGCAAGGTTTTAGTCCTGCAAAAATAGGAATTTTGCCACAAATAACCAAAAATCGCCACGAATCGCCTTGTGCGCACGCTCTTCCGCCAAAAAAGACGGACACTCGCCACATTAATTTTACCATAAAGGTATTACGGGCTACTTTTGCGGCGGAAAAAACCTAAATTATCGTATAATGAAAATATCAGGAACGGGAAGTGTGCTTCCCAAGAAAGTGGTTACGAACGACATGCTCGCTGAATTTCTGGACACCAGCGACGAATGGATCTATCCGAGGACAGGAGTGAAGAGCCGTCATGTGATTTCGGACGAGAAACTGGAGGATATGGCCATCGAGGCAGCGAAGAAGGCCCTTGACGATGCCGGCATGACAGCTTCGGAACTCGACTTCATCATATGCTCGAATGTTGTCAACGAGTACATCACACCGCAGCTCAGCTGCATCATCCAGGGCGGAATCGGTGCGACATGCCCATGTCTGGACATCAACTGCGCATGTGCAGGCTTCATATATGCCCTCGACATCGCCGAGTCGCACTACAAGGCCGGCCGCGTAAAGAATGTCCTCATCGTGTGCGCTGAAGAGCCGACAAGGATGACGGACTGGAGCGACAGAAGGACATGCGTGCTCTTCGGAGACGGAGCAGGCGCCGTTGTCCTTACCCCAGGCGACAATATCAAGGGCATCAGCCTTTCAAGCGCAAGCGCGACAGACAAACTCTACCAGATCCGCACCCTCCAGCCGACACCTTACATCACCAAGGAGGAAGTGGACATACCTCTTCAGATGAAGGGACAGGATGTGTTCAAGTTTGCGGTGAAGGCCTCAAGCTCAGACATTACCAAGGTGCTCAAGGAGAACGGCATCACTGCCGACGATGTGGACCATGTGCTTCTGCATCAGGCAAACATCAGGATCATCAACGCCATCCGCGACTATCTCGAGCAGCCGGCGGAGAAGTTCCCGACCAATATCGAGGATCACGGAAACTCATCAAGTTCGTGCTGCCCGATCCTTCTGGACGAATGCAGACGCAAGGGCATCTTCAAGAAGGGTGACAAGGTGGTCATGAGTGCCTTCGGAGCGGGATTTGTGTCCGGAGCGGCCCTTTTCGAGTGGTAAAAGGAAAAATATTTGTACATTTGTAGATACGGATTAAGCTTAAATATTATGATCAAAAGCAGAATTTGTGAAATGCTCGGAATCAAGTATCCGGTATTTCAGGGCGGAATGGCTTGGGTGGCTGATGCTTCCCTCGCAGCCGCAGTCTCAAACGCAGGCGGTCTCGGACTGATCTCTTCAGTCAACGCCGGCACAGAGGCAGTCAGAAACGAAATCAGAAAATGCAAGGAGCTCACCGATAAGCCTTTCGGCGTGAACATCATGCTTCAGGCACCGAACGCAGCGGAAATCGCTCAGATGGTGATAGAGGAAGGCGTCAAGATTCTTACGACAGGAGCCGGCTCTCCATCGCAGTACATGGCGGCATGGAAAGAGGCCGGCATCAAGGTCATCCCTGTGGTCGCATCAGTTGCCCTCGCGCTCAAGATGCAGGCTGCCGGCGCTGATGCCGTCGTTGCTGAGGGTGCGGAATCCGGCGGACATGTCGGCGAACTTCACACCATGCCTCTCATACCGCAGATTGTGGACGCTCTCGACATCCCGGTGATTGCCGCCGGAGGTATCTGTGACGGCCGTGGCGCAGCTGCAGCCTTCATGCTCGGAGCGGATGCAATCCAGGTGGGAACACGCTTCCTCGTCGCTGAGGAATGCACCGTGCACCAGGAGTACAAAGACAAGATCCTCAAGGCAACCGACATCTCGACGACAGTGACAGGAAAGACTCTCGGACATCCGGTACGTTCGCTCAAGACTCCGTTCTCAAAGTCTTTTGCAAAGATGGAGGCGGATCCGAACGTGAAGCCTGAGGAAATCCTTTCATTCGGTACAGGCTCGCTCCGCAAGGCAGTCAAGGAAGGCGACCGCAACGGAAGCTACATGGCAGGTGAGTGCGCCGGTATGGTAAGGAAGGCCGAACCTGCAAAGGACATCGTGGAAGACCTCATCCTCGGAGCCGAGAAGGTGATGAAGGAGACTCTCGCGGCAAGGCTTGCATAAAGTTGTAAACTTTAACTTGGAACAATAGATATATGGACAGAAGAGTTGTAGTGACAGGTGCGGGAGTCATCTCACCTGTCGGAAACAATGTTGAGACCTACTGGAAGAACCTTCTTGACGGAGTGTGCGGAATTGATTTCATCACTCAGTTCCCGACGGATGACCTTCCTGTAAAGATCGCAGCTGAGGTCAAGGACTTCAACCCTGCTGATTACGAAATCGAGCCGGCTTTCGCAAGGAAGCAGGACAAGTTCACTGTATTTGCCGTTGCTGCGGCATACCAGGCTGTGAAGGAGTCCGGCCTTGTGGCTGCGGAAGAAGGCGGAAACATCGATCCTATGCGTTTCGGAACGTATGTCGGCTCGGGCATCGGAGGATTCTCCACGATGTACAAGGAGTGCGTCAAGCTTCACGACGAGGGCGCGAAATGGGTGTCGCCGCTCTTCATCCCGACGATGATCGGCAACATCGCGACCGGCCTTGTGGCAATGCGCAACAATGCATCCGGCCCGAGTCTCCCTGTAGTGACGGCCTGTGCCACTTCCACTAACGCAATCGGTGAGGCATACCGCGCCATCAAGCATGGATATGCAGATGCAATCATCGCCGGAGGTGCCGAGGCGTCGACAATTCCGCTCGGAATCGCAGGCTTTGCAAACATGAAGGCCCTTTCGCGCTCTGAGAACCCTAAATACTCGTCCCTTCCGTTCAACAAGAACCGTGGAGGCTTCGTGATGGGTGAGGGTGCGGCAATGCTCGTCCTTGAAGAATATGAGCATGCGAAGGCACGTGGAGCCAATATCATTGCAGAAATCTGCGGATACGGCAATACAAACGACGCGCATCACATCACTGCTCCTAATCCGACTGGAAAGACGCAGGGAGCTGCCATCAGACAGGCTCTTGATGAGGCAGGTTACACTTCAGAGGATGTCGTTTACATCAATGCCCACGGCACGGGAACAGCCCTCAACGATTCTTCGGAGACCTTGGCCTACAAGGTGGCTCTTGGAGAGGATGCATACAAGGTGCATATCAGCTCCACAAAGTCGATGACAGGACATATGCTCGGTGCAGCCGGTGCAGTCGAGGCTCTCGCAGCCATTCTTGCACTCCGTGACGGTATCGTGCCTCCGACTATCAACCTCGACGAGGTGGATCCGGAACTCGACCTCGATTACACCCCTAACGTAGCTGTGAAGGCAGACCTCACGCTCTCGCTTTCCGACTCTCTCGGATTCGGCGGCCACAACGGATGTCTTGCATTCAGAAAAGTGAACGGATAAGACCTTAACCAGATTATTGCACACATATGAATAGAGAAGAATTGAAAGAATACCTTCCTCACCGCGAGCCCATGCTGCTTGTGGATGAGATTGAGATTGACGCCGAGGGCATCGCACACGCAAAGTACCGCATCAAGGAAGACGAGTTCTTCTGCAGAGGCCACTTCCCTGGAAATCCGATTGTTCCGGGTGTAATCCAGTGCGAGATCATGGCACAGAGCTGTGCCCTGCTCGTGAAGGATGAAATCCAGGGCAAGACGACGCTTTACAGCGGCATCAACAACGTGAAGTTCAAGAACATCGTCCGTCCCGGCGACCTCTGTGAAATCACAGCAAAGATGGTCAACCGCCGCGGCATGCTCTTCTTCTGCGAAGCCAGCCTCAAGGTAGACGGCAAACTCTGCTGCAAAGGCGACCTCTCCTTCGCACTCGTGGACGCGAAGTAGCCACAGCGCATATAAAGAAAAAAGGAGGGAAGCTAATCAAGCTTCTCTCCTTTTTCGTTGTAGAATTCATTCTGCAGGACTGTGAAATCTGTGATCTCAATCAGTTCTATCTTACATCTGTACTTCTTTTTCCATCGGCTGAAGATGGATGAGAAGATGCCTTTCGTGAGGTAGGCTCCGAGGATCGGGCTGACCTTGAGTGTCAGCGTGCTGCATCCCTTCTCATTGACATAGTATGCCAGCCTTCTCTCTATGGCTTCGTCTATGACGACGCTTGAGGCGATCTTTCCGGTGCCGTTGCAGACCGGACACACTTCCTGAGTGTTTATCTCGGTCGCCGGGCGTACCCTCTGCCTTGTAATCTGCATCAGTCCGAACTTAGTGAGAGGCAGCACATTGTGCTTTGCCCTGTCGGACTCCATCAGCTCCACCATCTTCTTGTAGAGGGCATTCCTGTGCTCGTTGGTCTCCATGTCTATGAAGTCCACAACGACGATGCCTCCCATATCCCTCAGACGGAGCTGTCGTGCTATTTCCTCGGCTGCATAGCAGTTGACGTCGAAAGTGTTCTGCTCCTGCTCCTTGTTCTTGGAGCGTGTGCCGCTGTTCACGTCGATCACGTGCAATGCTTCCGTGTGCTCGATGACAAGATACGCACCCTGTCTGATAGGGACCACCTTACCGAAGGAACTCTTGATCTGTCTCGTGACTTCGAAGTGGTCGAAGATAGGCGCCTTGTCCTTGTAGAGCTTCACTATCTTCTCCTGCTCCGGCGAGATCAGCGAGATGTACTTGCGGGTCTCCTCGTAGATTGTCTCGTCGTTCACATAGATGTTGGTGAACGAGTCGTTGAGGAGATCCCTCAGGATCGTCGTGGTCTTGCTGTATTCTGTAAACAGCAGCTGTACGTTCTTGCTTTTTGCGAGCTTCTTCCATGAGGCCTCCCATTTTTCGACCAGCGACATGAGTTCCGCATCGAGCACTGCGGCGTTCTTGCCTTCGGCTGCCGTGCGGATGATTGCCCCGTAATTCTTTGGAAGAATGCTTCTTACAAGCGTCTCAAGCCTTCTCTTTTCCTCCCTTGAGGAAATCTTCTGCGATACGCTCACCTTCTCGGCGAAGGGGAGCAGTACGATGTTGCGTCCTGCCAATGAAATTTCCGCAGTCAGTCGTGAACCCTTTGTGGAAATCGGCTCCTTTACGATCTGAACGATGATCATCTGTCCCGGGCTGAGCACATGCTCTATCCGGCCCTCCTTCTCGAGGATCTTGTCCGGACGTATGTGCTTGTATATTCCCTTTGCATCGGTGTTGGGATTCAGCCTCTTGACAAACTCGTCGAATGCCTCGAAATAAAGTCCCAGATCCAGATAATGGACAAATGCCTCCTTCTCGTCTCCGATGTCTACAAAGGCAGCGTTCAGGGCCGGAAGAATCTTCTTCACCTTTCCGAGATATACATCTCCCACTGAAAAGCTGTGGCCCTGGCTGGACTCCTTGTTGAGCTCGATGAGCCTGTGGTTCTCCATCAGCGCTATCGAGACTTCCGTTGAATTGACATCAACAATCAGGTTTTTTTCAGACTCCATCAGGAATTTCAATGATAAGAACTTGTGTGCCAGACCTTGAAGGTCTGTAAACTAAAGAGGCCAACCCTCTGGGCCGGCCTCTCTTTAGCGGACTGCTAAAATGGCAGACACTGAGGGAAATTACTTTCTCTTCTTGTGTCTGTTCTTGCGCAGGCGCTTCTTGCGCTTGTGCGTTGCCATCTTATGCCTCTTATGCTTCTTTCCGTTTGGCATAATACTTAGATTTTAAATTATTTGAATATTACTTCTTTACTTCGTTCATGAAGACCTTTGCAGGCTTGAAAGCAGGGATGTTGTGTGCAGGGATTGTCATCGTTGTGTTCTTTGTGATGTTCCTTGCCGCCTTCTCTGCCCTGTGCTTGATGATGAAGCTGCCGAATCCGCGGAGATATACAGGGTTGCCCTTTGCAACTGAACCCTTTACGCTCTCCATGAATGACTCCACTACAATCTGGACTGTAGCCTTCTCAATTCCGGTTGATTTTGCAACCTCGTTGACGATTTCTGCCTTTGTCATAACTTATTTACTTTTAAATCAAAAACTTTTATCGATATATCCGTGCAAAAGTAGACCAATTTTTTCAATTAAACAAATGTGAGGCGGAAAAATCTGACTTTTCCGCCTCACAATCATCAAAAAACGTCCGACTTACTTTCTTTTCGGAAGTAGTTGTCCTCTGAATAAGTTTAATTCAATAAGCTCAAATCAATGTCAGGGAATATAACCTCCGTAAGCTTGTCCTTAATGAGAAATCCCATGTAAAGAGGTATTGTCAGAATCTCCTCTTTGCGTCCTACATTATATTGCCCAAGTTTGATCGCATTGTTCAAGTGATAAACATCCTTATTTTTCAAGGCCGTTCTCAGACTCTTTGTCTTACCTGATTTCGCCTTGACTTCAAGTACAACACATTCACCTTTGAGTCGTACAAGGAAGTCCAGTTCAAGGCCACTGTCCTTCTGGAAATAGTACAGCTTTTGACCTGACTTGCAAAGAAAATCTGCCATAAGATTCTCGAATATTGCGCCTTTGTACCCCAGAAGATTGCCTTTCAGGATATCTGCTTGAGTGCCATAATCAAGCATTGCCACGAGAAGTCCTATGTCTGCGGTGTACAACTTAAAGCAATCCTTAATAGAATTACCTTCAAGTGGCAGTTCTGTAATCTGGGTATTATGACATCTCTTTGCAATACCGGCATCTTCAAGCCACTGAAGACTGCCTATATATTGCGAAGAGCGTCCTCCTTTGCGTACTGTTGAATACTGGAATTTCTTATTATCCTTGGCTAATTGCTTGGGGATTGACTCGAAGCATTCACGGATACGGGGTTTGTCGGCATCATCAGCATACTTGACCATATCCTCCTCATATTCATCAATAAGGTTGCGCTGTACTTTGTAAGTGAGCTCGATGTTTTTGGTTTCAAGGAATGTATTCACAACCTCTGGCAGACCTCCGACTATGACATATCTATACAACAATTCCATCATCACTTTGTGAATGCCATCTGGAACTGCCGTCTCATTCTCAAAGCACGATTTAACCGAACCAATAACCTTGTCGTTGATTCCGTTTGCCCACAGGAACTCCTCAAAATCCAAAGGGTACATTTCAACTACAGTCTCATATCCAACAGGGATAGAGTCCTGACCGTCCTCGATTGTCTTGTTGCTTTTACCATATCCCCTCACACCCAAGAGTGAACCGGTCGCAATAACGTCAAAACGCCCATCTATTTGAAACGATTTTAATGCCGTTCTCGCTTCTCTGCACTCCTGAATCTCATCAAGGATAATGCAAGTCTTTCCGTTAACGAAACGACTGCCCGGAATCAAGGCAGACAAGTTAAGGATAATGGTATCAACATCTATATTGCCGGCAAAAGCTGACTTTTTATCAGGTTCAAGAATGAAGTTCATATAAACCACATTCTCGTAATTCTCCTTTGCAAATTTTTGGACAATGTATGTCTTTCCGCATTGGCGAAGACCTTTTATCACAAGCGGCTTCTTGGAACCGGAGGTTTTCCACTCAACCAAAACCGACTCAATTTTTCTTTTCAGCATCGTATTGCATATAGGTTTGAGTGCAAAAATACACTTTTCCAAGCGAATGAACAAGACTTTAATACACTTTTTCAAGCGAATAATCTAATGAAACGACATTTTTCAGAATGAATAAACGGGAGCTTGGCCCCTTTGTGATTTTGGCACAGTCATTGACCATATTCCCCGTCGGGTAATAATAATGGAGAAAGACTGCCATTTTGGCAGGTGGAGAACATAAAACGGTTATGAAAGATATATTCAGTGACATTATGTCTGCGTCAGGTGCAGAAGTGAGCATCATCCCTGTGGTGCAGGGTGACGGAATGGTGAAGATAGACAGGGCGCAGCTTCCGGATTCGCTTCCGATTCTTGCGCTCAGAAATGCAGTGCTCTTTCCGGGTACGGTGTATCCTATAACGATAGGCAGGGAGAAGTCGATAAGGCTGATCGAGGATGCAGAGAAGAACAACACGTTCATCGGCGCGGTGCCGCAGAACGACCTCGCTGTGGAGGATCCGCGCAAGGAGGACCTGTATCCGTTCGGAACGGTCGCAAAGATTGTGAAGACGCTGGAGATGCCGGACGGAACGATAACGGCCATCCTTCAGGGATACAAGAGGTTTGAGATAGACGAAATATTTGATTATGAGCCATATATGCTCGGTCGAGTGCGCTATCTGGACGACGTGTCTCCTGAGGAGGACACTAAGACGCGCATGATAGCCGAGTCTCTGAAGGAGAAGGCGACGCTGATAATCAGGTCATCGTCTTTCGTGCCTCGTGAGGCTGCCGGCGCCCTCAAGGGCATAGACAACTTCGAATTCCTCGTGAACTTCATCGCGACGACGATAGAGGTGGAGAACTTCATGGACAAGGTGGAGCTCCTGCAGTACGGAGACCTTCGCGCCCGTGCCATGAAGCTGCTTTCTGTGCTCGACACTCAGGTGGAGCTGCAGAAGATCAAGCAGGAGATCAACCAGAAGGTGAAGACGGAGATCGACCAGCAGCAGAGGGAATATTACCTGAACAACCAGCTCAAGACCATCCAGGAAGAGCTTGGCATGGACGATGTCGAGGAATTCGCGCAGCTCAGGGCACGTGCAGAGGAAAAGCTCTGGCCGGCTGCGGTGCAGGAGATCTTCGAAAAGGAGATGGCGAAGCTGGAGCGTTACAATCCGTCGTCGCCGGACTACAGCATACAATATAATTACATACAGTTCATGCTCGATCTGCCGTGGGGCGAGATGTCGGTGGACAATCTTGACCTGAAGCATGCGCAGAAGGTGCTTGACGAGGATCACTACGGTCTGGAGAAGGTCAAGGAAAGAATCGTCGAGTATCTGGCCGTCCTGAAGCTGAAGGGGGACATGAAGTCGCCGATTCTTTGTCTGTACGGCCCTCCGGGTGTGGGAAAGACGAGTCTCGGAAAGTCTATCGCAAGGGCGCTGGGACGTAAATATGTGCGTATAGCGCTCGGCGGTGTGCATGATGAATCGGAGATACGAGGCCACAGGAAGACATATGTCGGAGCGCTTCCGGGACGTATCCTGAACGGAATCAACAGGGCCGGAACGTCGAATCCTGTCATAGTGCTCGACGAGGTGGACAAGCTCAGCAGCGACTTCAAGGGAGATCCGTCGTCGGCTCTTCTCGAAGCTCTTGATCCTGAGCAGAATACTGCATTCCATGACAATTATCTCGACATAGATTACGACCTGTCGAACGTGCTGTTCATCACGACGGCCAACAATGTGGAGAACATCCAGCCGGCACTCAAGGACCGTATGGAGATGATAAACGTGAGCGGATATCTTGCTGAGGAAAAGCTTGAGATCGCTAAGAACTATCTGATACCTAAGCAGCTGGATGAGCATGGCCTGGAGAAGTCCCAGCTGAAGTTCAGCAAGGACGCTGTTGCGGCGATAATCGACGAATACACCCGTGAATCCGGCGTGCGTGGCCTTGAGAAGCAGATCGCGAAGGTGGCCCGTGTCACTGCCAAGAAGATCGCCCTTGAGGAAAAGTATCCCAAGACTCTGAAGAAGGAGCATCTGCGTGAGTATCTGGGACTTCCGACGAATTCCCATGACATGCAGAAGGGCAATGAGGCTCCGGGCGTGGTGACAGGCCTTGCATGGACGGCGATGGGTGGAGAGATCCTGTTCATCGAAAGCTCCGTGAGCAAGGGCAAGGGTGTGCTGACGATGACTGGAAATCTCGGCGACGTGATGAAGGAGTCTGCGACGATAGCGTTCCAGTATATAAAGGCTCATCCCGAGCTTACCGGTCTTTCGTATGAAGAGTTCATAGAGAAGGACATACACGTGCATGTGCCGGAGGGGGCTGTGCCTAAGGACGGCCCGTCGGCAGGTATCACTATGGTGAGCTCGATGGTGTCCGCATACCGCCGGCAGAAGGTCAGGAGCGGCATAGCCATGACCGGAGAAATGACCTTGAGGGGACGTGTGCTGCCGGTCGGAGGCATCAAGGAGAAGATTCTTGCAGCGAAGAGGTCAGGCATACATACGATCGTGATTTCTGAGGAAAACAGAAAAGATGTCGAGGATATAAAGGAAATCTACATAAAAGGTCTTACCTTTGTCTACGTGAAAGACATCAAGGATGTGATAGACTTTATATTCTAAATGGACGTTAAGATAGAACAGACATGGAAGGACGCGCTGGCGGACGAGTTCGGGAAACCGTATTTCGAATCGCTGGTGCGTTTCCTGCATGATGAGAAGACCGCCGGGAAGCGAATATTTCCTCCTGGAAGCCAGATTTTCCGTGCTTTCGAACTGACTCCCGTTCCGCAGGTGAAGGTGGTGATTCTCGGTCAGGACCCCTATCACGGGCTCGGTCAGGCGCACGGGCTCTCGTTTTCTGTGCCGGACGGCATTCCGGCTCCGCCTTCGCTCAAGAATATCTTCAAGGAGATAGAGACCGACTTGGGTGTAAGGATGAGCGGCTATCCGAATCTGGAGAAGTGGGCGCGTCAGGGCGTACTGCTCCTGAATGCCATTCTCACGGTGCGTGCCGGAGAGGCTGCGTCCCACAGCAGGATCGGATGGGAGGAATTTACGGATGCGGTAATCAGATACATATCAGACAATTGCAGCGGAGTGGTGTTCATGCTTTGGGGAAATTTCGCGCGCAGCAAGCGTGAACTTATAGACCGCTCGCGCCATTATGTGCTTGAGGCGGCCCATCCGTCTCCGCTGGCCCGTGGCGCCTTCTTCGGCTGCAGGCATTTTTCGCAGGCGAACCGGCTGCTCGAAGCACAGGGCAAGACGCCGATCGACTGGCAGTTATAATTGTAGACTCATGAAAAGGACAGCATTATTTCCGGGATCTTTCGATCCGTTCACCGCAGGCCATCTCAATATCCTGAAGAGGGCTCTGACCATGTTTGACGAAGTGGTCGTCGCAGTGGGAATCAATATAGACAAGAAGGGATTCTTCCCGAACGAAAAGCGTATCGACATCATCAGACAGGCGGTGGCCGGCCTTGAGGGCGTGCGCATAATCCAGTACGACAACCTCACCATCGACACTTGCCGCGAGCTGGGAATCAGGCACATAGTGCGTGGCGTACGCAATATGATAGACTTCGAGACTGAGCGCTCGATAGCGGATGCGAACCGCAAGCTGGCTTCTGAAATCGAGACCATAATCATCCCGACTGCGCAGGAGTTCGCCCACATTTCTTCAACGGCAGTGCGCGACCTTCTCAAGCATGGAGGCGACACTTCGCTCTTCGTTCCGGAAGGAGTGGAGCTTTAGCCTCATACGGAGCATGATTCTTATGAAGCGTTTTCTGATAATATCCCTGTCCATTTTCTTCCTGTCTTTTACAGCAGGGGCCGCTCAGCTTGATTCCGCTGCCCGCGCAGCCCTTGACGGACGTCTGGCGGAGTATTTCGATGCGTTGAAGCACGAAAGCATCGCGGTGCAGAAAGGAGAGTGTGACTTTCTGATAGAAAGCTGTTCGGATTCGCTTGTGAGGCAATATGTTGCGCTTAGGATTTATGACCATTATCTGGATTCGCCCGTGATGGGCGCGGAAGCCGTCGCCATACATGTGCTCGACAACTGGTTCTTTCCAGGAAAGGTGCGGATGAAGAGTGACATTGATCTTCTGAACGCGAGGGTGTTTGCGGACTTCAACCGTCAGTCCCAGATTGGGGAAAGGGCTCCTGAACTTGCTGTGAAGTCCATTGACGGCTCTTCTGTTTCGCTTTATGGTGAAGCTCCGGGACGTTTCTCGGTTCTGTATTTCTACGACACATCCTGCTCGAAATGCCGTTTGGAGAGTATCCTTCTGAAGAATCTTTTCGCGACAGAGGATTTTCCTGTGGATATATATGCGTTCTATGCAGGAGACAACCGTCAGGCGTGGGAGGCTTATGTCGCCGAAAAACTGATTCTGGAGCCGCAGGTGACAGACGTCTGGTCGGTCCGGCATGTCTGGGATCCGGAGCTTGATTCGGATTTTCAGCGCAAATACGGTGTGCTGCAGACACCGCGTCTCTTCCTCATAGGTCCTGACGGTACGATTCTTGGCCGCGGACTTGATACGGAGGCGCTCGCACAGATGCTGCACGGGATTTTTGATGAAAAGGAGCTTGATTACGGAAGTGACGAGTCGATTGCACTTTATGACGGAATCTTCGCGGAATCGGAGGGTATTCCGACAAAGGAAGAGGTCGTGAAGATTACTGACCATATCGCTGAAGTCACTCTGGCAAAAGGAGATACGGTCATGTTCCGCCAGATGGCCGGCGACCTTCTGTACTATCTTGCACCTGCGACCGGCGAGGGTTTCAAGGAAGGTCTGGGCTATCTCGTTGATGAATATATACTTTCACGTCCGGACATATGGCGGACTTCAGATGACAGTCTCAAGGTGGTCGGTTTTGCCGGAATCATGTATGATCTGCTGTCGAAGGCCGCTCCAGGCACGCTTGTCCCGGATATGAAACTTCCCGGTGTGCTGCAGACCGTCAGGAAATCCGGAGTCAGGAGCAAGGCGGGCGAGTACAGTCTGCGCAAGCTTAAAGGCAGACGCAATGTACTGATATTCTACACGGATGGCTGTGAGGTCTGCAAGGCGGAAAAAGCGGCGGCCGTCAGGCTTCTGGAAAGTGATCCCTCACGCAGGATCAAAGTGCTTCTCGTGAACGTGGATGGAGTGCTTGCCGGCCACCCTGAACTTGCCTCCCGCATGTTCGATTCCTTCGACCTGACGACTCTTCCATACATCCTCGAAACCGACCGTTCAGGCCGTGTTCTTAGACGGTATATTACAATTCAGTGATTCTTGTGTATTTTTTTTGGAAATTTGTAATATTGCATTATATTAATAATCAGTTATATATAAAATTCATTAAAATATTTTATTACAGATTCTGTAATTTGGTATAATCCTTGATTCTGTGCTGGACATAAGTCAGTATGAACAATTAACGATAAGCCCTATGAGCACATTTATCGAAGATTATCTTCACTCTCCGTCACAGGCCATCGCCTCAGCATGCGCAGCAGTCGCAACCCTCGAAAGATTCGACGAAATTTCAGACGAAACCATATATTCCCAGCTCGCCTCAGGCGAATTCCGCCTCTACGAAGAAATCATATTCTGTCATTCGGCTGAGGACGCTCCAAGAGCAAATTCTTTTGCCACCGTCGCCTGACTTCGTTTCCTGCCGTCAAATGTACATTGGATTGGCCCTTGAAATTCATGAAAATTCATGCAAATTTCGTAAATTTACGGGCTCTAAATTTTTGTATGGAAGATGGCTGAAGAAGGAAATATCATTGTCAGAGGGGCCAAGGTGAACAATCTCAAGGATGTCACAGTGGAGATACCTCGTGGTAAGTTCGTGGTAGTCACCGGAATATCAGGTTCTGGAAAATCGTCTCTGGCTTTCGACACTCTGTTTGCCGAAGGTCAGAGACGATTTGCTGAGAGCCTGTCGTCATATGCAAGGCAGTTTCTCGGCAGGATGTCAAAGCCGGATGTGGAGGTCATCGAAGGAATTCCGCCTGCAATAGCCATAGAGCAGAGGGTGAATACGAGGAATCCGCGTTCCACGATTGCCACAAGCACAGAGATATACGATTATCTACGCATGATATTCGCGCGTATCGGCCGTACATATTCTCCGGTCACGGGCGAGGAAGTGAAGTGCCATACGGTCAATGACGTGATGGCCTTCATGTTCGAAGGGGAGGCTTCGGCGGTGTATATCCTTGCCGATCTGGGATGGAAGGTGCGCAAGGACAAGGTCGAGCTCATGCTGCAGCTCAAGGAGGAAGGCTATTCGAGATTCTTTACGGACAGGGTGGTGAGGATAGAGGAAATCATGCAGATGGCTCAGACGGAAGAGTATCCGGATGAACTGTATCTGCTTGTGGACCGTCTGAAGCTGCCGCGTATGGTGGACGGACTTCCTGTCGGTGCGGACGGAGAACCGTATCCGCAGACGGATTGGGAGGACCTGCAGACAAGGGTGCATTCGTCAGTGGACACGGCCTTCGACAAGGGAAACGGCATCATGTATGTCCTCAAGAACGATGTCATGAGGCAGTTCATAGACCGTTTCGAGGCGGACGGAATGAAGTTCGAGAAGCCGGACGAGTATCTTTTCAGCTTCAACAGCCCGCTCGGCGCATGTCCTGTCTGCGGCGGTCTGGGGCAGATCATAGGCATAAGCGAAGATCTGGTCGTGCCGGACAAGAGCAAGACGATATATGACGGTGCGATAGCGTGCTGGAGGGGCGAGAAGATGGGCTGGTTCAAGGAGCATCTCGTGAAGAATGCCGCGAAGTACGGGATTCCGATATTCGAACCGTACTGCAATCTGAGCCAGGAGGTGCGCGATCTGATATGGAAAGGCTATGCTGCGGAGACGGAGGACGAGTCGATAATAGGTCTGGACGAGTTCTTCAGATGGGTGGAGGCGAACCGCTACAAGATCCAGTACAAGTATATGCTGAGCCGCTATTCCGGCAGGACGGTCTGCCACGATTGCGGAGGAAGCCGTCTGCGCAAGGAGGCTCTTTATGTGAAGGTGGGCGGAAAGAACATCCATGAACTGCTCTGCATGAACGTGTCCCAGCTTCTGGACTTCTTTGAAAACATCCGGATAACCGATTGGGAAAGACACATCGTCGCGAAGGCGATAGATGAAATAGTGTCCAGACTGAAGTACATAAGTGACGTCGGTCTGGCGTACCTTACGCTGAACCGTACGTCGAACACATTGTCGGGCGGAGAAAGCCAGAGAATCAATCTCGTGACTGCATTGGGCAGTTCGCTGGTGGGCTCGCTGTACATATTGGATGAGCCGAGCATAGGCCTGCATCCTCGTGATACAGAGAGGCTTATAGCTGTGCTGAAACGTCTGCGTGACATCGGAAACACTGTCGTTGTGGTGGAGCACGACGAGGAAATAATGAGGGCTGCGGACATGCTTGTCGACATAGGCCCGAAGGCCGGAGTGAACGGCGGAGAAATCGTCTTCCAGGGACGCATCGGAGAAGAGGCAGGGGAGAAGGAGCGTGAAAGGTCGCTCACGTTGCAGTACCTTGAGGGCAGCCGTACCAGATATGTGCGTCCGAAACGGTCGTGGAATTATTCCGTCACTGTAGAGGGGGCAATGGAACATAACCTAAAGGACATAAACGTGAAGTTCCCGCTCGGAGTGCTCACAGTCGTTACGGGAGTGAGCGGAAGCGGAAAATCGTCTTTGGTCGGGGACATACTCTACCCGGCTCTGTACCGCCATATCAACCAGGCAGGATCGGCTCCGGGCACGTTCAGAGGCCTTTCCGGAAATCTGGACAGGATTACGCAGGTGGAATACGTGGACCAGAACCCTATAGGCAAAAGCTCACGTTCCAATGCCGTGACATATCTGAAGGTCTATGACGACATCCGCAAGCTGCTTTCGGACCAGCAGTACGCAAAGCTGAACGGCTACACTCCGTCGCATTTCTCGTTCAATATGGACGGGGGACGCTGTCCGGAATGTCAGGGAGAGGGCTTTGTGAAGATAGGCATGCAGTTCATGGCCGATGTGACGATGGTGTGCGAGGCATGCGGCGGAAAGCGTTTCAAGCCAGATATACTTGAAGTCCGCTACAAGGGCATGAACATAGATGACATCCTGAACATGAGCGTTGAAGAGGCGATAACATTCTTCTCGTCGCAGGAGGACGCGACGGCGAAAAGGATTGCGGAACGTCTGCAGCCGCTTGTGGATGTGGGACTATCGTATATAAAGCTCGGTCAGAGCAGCAGCACGCTTTCCGGAGGTGAGAGCCAGAGGATAAAGCTGGCGTATTTCCTTTCGATGAACGACGCTTCCTCCAAGTCGAAGCCGCAGAAGATAATGTTCATGTTCGACGAACCGACGACAGGCCTGCATTTCTATGATGTGGAAAAACTGCTCAGATCCTTTGATGTGCTGCTTTCCAAAGGGCACAGCATAGTGGTCGTGGAACATAATCTGGATGTGATCAGGGCGGCGGACTGGGTGATAGACCTCGGCCCGGAAGCAGGTGACGAAGGCGGCCATCTTGTATTCGAAGGCACGCCGGAGCAGCTCAAGGACTGCCCTCGGTCATATACCGCGAGATATCTTTAGGGCTGGTTGACCTCGATCACGAAAAGGGCGGCGTCGTTTACCGGCGGGCCGGCCTCCATGTATATGAGCCCGGTCCCCGGCCCGGTAAGGGTCAGTGTCGCTCCATATCCGTCTTCATCGATGTCGTATTCATATATCCCCGTCTCCCTGTCGGCTTCGAGGTAGTCCAGTCCTACATCGAACGGAGCGAAAAGCGGATTGACTTCGCACCAGATATGCACGGTATCCCCGATGTCACCCCTTATATAGCTTGCCGGATGGCCTTTCAGGCCAGGTACCCCGACCGGAAGCAGAGCGTCTTTATCGACACGCCATCCGCTGTCCGCAAGTCCGTCGTCCTCGGGAGTGATAGTGATGCGGTAGTGGCAGTTCCTTTCGATGTTCAGATCTTCTGCGCTTTCTCCGAGAAGAAATCTGTATATGAGGCAGCCTCCGTAGCTGTAATGTTCATCCGACATGTAGTCTATCCCGAGCTCGATGTACGAGCATGTCCCGGCTCTCGGGTCATCTTCGTCAAGCACCTTCTCGCAGTCCTCTATGTCATGGGCCGCAAATTCTCCCTGCATGTTTTCCAGCATGTACAGCGAGACTTCTCCGCTTGTCCGGTCGTAGACGGTTGTGTTCAGTGGCTGGCACTGTCCGTCATCCAGACTGAACCCGGCATCGAAGCAGCCGCTCCCATCGGTTACACGGCTATGCCCTCCCAGCTGGACCGATTTCGGACAGTTGCCTATCCGTGCATGGGCGACCTGCATGTCCACGTCTTCCGAAAGCCTGCTTCTGTCGATTCTGAGGCTGATCTTGGCCATGAGCCTGACTGGTTCGAGACATATCCTGCAGTCTTCGCTTATGCATACGTCCTCCATGCATGCAAACATTGGTATTCCTTCCCTGTACTCGTCGGGATATGCCAGATGGTGGCGCATCGAGCAAAGCTCCTCAAAAGTGTCTGCCTGAACCATATATCCGAAGTTCACGCATGCACATAATGTATATGTCCTGCCGGAGGCCAGACTGACCGTCAGACCTTCGGCAGGATAACCGCCGCCTCTGCCGTCATCATGAAGCCATTGCCGGAATTCTGCGTCACCATTGCTGTCAAACACCAGTATGCTGACGTCGCTTATACGCTCTTCGTCAGGGGCTTCCGAGCGTGTCAGATATTCCTGCCCCTTCAATGAAATGTGTACTTGAGCATGTCCGTCCCGGACTTCTGTTTCCGTCATTCCGTCGGTCATGCCGCAGCCTGTGCACAGCATCAGCGCTACTGTCCTCAGAACGTGACCGTATACTCTTCCTTTTCGTTCCATGGCCGTGTCTTCATTGAGATTTCTGCCTGAGCCACTTCCACAGGCGTGTCAGGATCCGTCGAGCCTTTTCTCCGTATGACTATGTCGTAGACATACCTGCAGCTGCGTCCTACTCCGTTCCCCTCCTCGCCGCTGCGGTTTATGTTCACAGGCCAATAGTACGTCGTCCCGTCGACCGAACCTTCTATCACCAGTCTTGTGAACGGTGTGCCCGGTCCTTCCGTCTCTCCCATGTTCGGATAACAGTACAGGTCGGCGGAAGGCCGGATTGCGGTCTTGCCTATTTCAGCCGCTATGTCGCGGACCACCATTTCCGGAATTCCGAATGCGGCGGTCTCGTCTTCCCTCAGCATTCCTGCATTTATGATTCTATGAGGCAGGATCATTCCTTCCGCCGTCAGGCTGCATCCTGCATTCACGTTCGTCAGATATGCTTTCACGTTCCTGATGACAGCATCTTCGTAAGGCTTCCCGCTGAAGTCACAACTTATTGAATTCAGTGTGATGCAGCTCATCAGCGTCCTCAGCTCCACTTCTGTCTCCGGATCTCTGCCGGCAGTGACTTTGCAGCTCGCGGTCATCACGGGAAATTCCGGATTCTCTTCCTCCAGCTTCGCGTGCATTCCGTCAAGCGAGGCGAGGCAGTTTACGTCCGACCAGCTGTATCTTCCGTGCCGGCTGTTCGCGCAGAAGAACATCACCTTGTCTCCTGCCTGCGAGGCGACATCCACGGTGTTCTGCCTGAAATCCTCAATCCGCATGTACGAGTCCAGCCGCTGCAGGGCATCGTCATTGAACGTGAAGATGTCCAGAGTCTTTGTGGCAGATGCTCCGGTGCTCCGGACGGCGGCAGCGACTGATGTCACCGTCGCCACCGTTTCCGGAGCTGCTTCTTCCGGGCTGCATCCGCATAACACTGCCGGGAGTGCAGACACAAGGTTTAGAAAGACCCGAGCGGGCAAGTTTTGACTGATTTTTGTAGAAGTGTGTGTGATTAAGGTATGTGTATAGACCGTCTCCCGGCTTGTTTCCATTGAAGTATCCATAGCTTTTCAGAATAAGTATGACAGAACTATCTTGATTTCATCTCCTGAGACCCCGTATCTGTAGGTCTTCAGCAGATTCATTTCATATGCGATTCCTGCTCCGAGCCCCTTCCATATGCGCACATGGTATCCTGCTCCGGCAGTCATGTCCAGCCCCGCTCCCTCGCTCCATGACATCCCCGCAGACAGGAATACACCATGAAGCGCCCTCTCTGGCCAGTACTGCACGGACGCTCCGAGCCTGTACGCGCCTTCTCCATATGGCCAGCTTCCGGTTCCGACCTCCCCGTAATGTCCGGCCTCTTCCGCACTCATCCTTTCCCTCAGCAGGGAAAAGTCCAGTTCTGCATCCGCACCTGCCGACCATCTCTCTCCGATCGCGTGGGCGAGCGTGACACGTAGAGCGCCTTTTCTCGCCGCTGCCGTAAGGTCAGCCCCGATTCCGCTTTCCTGCGCCTGACAGGCCAGGCCGAATGCTGACAGAATAATGATCAAGATTGTACGCATCTTCCGTTTTTTTTGCCTGCAAATCTATGTCGTCCGGGCGGAATCATCATCAGATGTTAAAAAAGATTCTTCAGATTTTTCTCTTTTTTAAACATTAAATTTTTTTTTAATGCATAAAGATTTTTTTTATCATCACATTTTAAGCCTCTATATGCACTTTTTTTGTGACTTTCGTCAAAATAATGCTATATTTGACGGCTTAAGGCTTGACATATGAGACTTGTAAAATTTTTCAGAAGATTCATGGGGCACAAGCAGCATTATGTGCCCGTCTTTGCCCAGCAGGCTACCTATCTGCAGCAGGCATCGGAAGCGCTCTGCAATATGATGGACACGACGGAGCCAGTCGACTGGCGCCGTTTTGAAAGGGAAGTCAAGGCCTGCGAGATCCAGGGTGATGCCCTGCTCGCGGATTTCCAGGAGCAGCTTTACGAAAACATAATATCTTCCGGAAGGGTGGACATGCAGACGATTGCGATGAATATGGACGAGTTTCTGGACTGCATCAACGATTCGGCGAAGTCCATCCTGCTGTACATGCCGCAGCGTATCGATTCCCAGCTGCGTGATCTGGCGCAATACATCCATGCCGAAGCCAATGCAATAAAGACCCTTGTCGGTTATCTCGGCGACATGAAGAAGAACCTGAACATGATCAGTGTGGAATGCGAGAGGATAACCGAACTGGAACACGCTGCCGACGACTCCTACCTTGAATATATAGGGCAGATCTTCACCGACGAGAAAAACGCCATCGAACTGATGAAGTACAAGAACATAGCCGAGACTCTCGAAGCGACGACAGACTCAGCCAAGCGCCTGTCGGACAGCGTAAGAAAGATAGTCCTCAGGTACGTTGAATAGAAAAATACAGATGTAATGGATGCAGTGATAACATATGTTGACGGATTGGATCCCGTATGGCAGAAAGATTATGAAAAATATACGGATGTGCCTCCTCTTACCAAGCGTTACCGTGATTGGGGTACCTTGAAATATCTGCTTCGCGGCATTGAAAACTGCATGCCCTTCATAACGAATGTGTATCTGGTGGTCTCTCATAAGTCTCAGATTCCGGAATGGGCTGATGTGCAGAATCTTAAGGTTGTCCTTCACGAAGACATAATTCCATCCGGATACCTTCCGACCTTCAACAGCACGGCGATAGAGATGTTCCTGCACCGTATCCCCGGCCTTGACGAGCGCTTTATCTATTTCAATGACGACATGTATCCGGTAGGGGGCTGCAGGGAGGAAGACTATTTCAGAGACGGAAAGATAGTGATAGGTTTCACCAGACACGTCCTTGCATCCGGTCTGTACAAGATCCAGTGCAGGAATTCGGACCGGATGGCGCGCAAGGCTCTCGGAAAGCCTGCATCCTTATGCTTCATGAGGCCTCAGCACATATGCTCTCCGATGTTGAAAAGCCAGTGTGAGGAACTTTATGACAGCATGAAGCCGGAAATCCTTGCGTCGGTATCGCGTCTTCGTGAGGAAAAGAATCTGAACCAGTATCTTTTTCTGGACTATATGTATCATAAAGGGCTGGCAGTTCCTGAAAAGATTTCCAACAGGCATTTTTCTGTCGCGGTCGCTTCTGCGGACAAGATAGCATCCTTCATAAGGAAACCTTCAAGATCGATGTGCTGCATTAATGATGTGCGTCTGAGTGAGGATAAGTTCGAAGCCATGCGCAAGGCTATAACGGAGGCATTCGAAGATCGTTTTCCAAAAAAGTCGAGGTTTGAGAAATGATGAAGGTAGATGCAGTCATAACATGGGTTGATGGCGATGATAAAGCTCACAGGGCCAAACGTTTCAGGTATGGCTCTAATGGGATTCTCAAGGAGGAGGACAAGGCTGGAGATACAAGGTTTTCAAGCCTTGGTGAGATATTCTGGTGCGTCGCTTCCCTGAATCGTTTCGCTCCGTGGCTGAATAAGATATACATAGTGACGGATGGGCAGGATCCGCATCTGGAGGATTTTCTTGCGGAAAATTTCCCACAGGGGTACATTCCGGTGGAAATAGTGGACCATAAGACCATTTTTCGAGGCTACGAGCAATACCTGCCTACTTTCAATTCCATATCGATAGAGACGATGACCTGGCGTATTCCCGGCCTGAGTGACCGCTTCATAGAACTGAACGACGATATGATGCTTCTCGCCCCGGTGAACCCGCATGATTTCTTTCTTGAGGATGGCCGGAGCGTCTGGTATGCAGATTCCTACAGTATGCACTGGACAAGATTCACCCGAATGCTCAAAGGCAAGGGGAAAGTCACTTTCAAGGGTGTCATGTACAATGCGGCTAAACTGGCTGGTGCAAGGTGGCGTTTCTTCAAGCTGAATCATGCTCCAAGGGCTCTGCAGCGTGGCTTTTACGAGCGTCTTTTTACAGAATTCCCGGAACTGGTGACAAGGAACATATCCCACCGTTTCCGTAATGCAGTGCAGTTCACGCCGCAGGAGTATCAGCTGATGAAGCTTCATTATGGCGGAGGCTGTGTCGTCAGACCGGTCCGTCCTTACCTTTTCTTTGTCCAGCCCAAGAAGGGTAAGCCTGAATATCTTGAAAGTAAGCTGAGGCATCTTGAAGAATCGAAGGCGCTTTTCGCATGCTTCAACTCCATCGATCTGGCGACACTGGAACAGCGTGCCCGCCTGGAAAGGTGGATCGAGGAGCGTCTGGACATTAAATTAAGGAGATAGCGATGGGAAATTTCGCACAATTGCTCAGAAATACGCTCGGTGATGACCTCAAGGGCATGATGAATGCCTTGAAGGGAACTCTTCATATGCTTCGTCATTACAGCTGGAAGAGAAGCAGTGAAGCTCCTTCCAGACCCATGGTCATCTTCAATGTGACCGAGGACTTCTATTCTGGAGGCATGGCCGACCGTTTCAAGGGGGCCGTGACGGCATATGCATATTGCAGATATCATGGAATCGATTTCCGCATCAGATATATATATCCTTTTGAACTTTCCGATTACCTTTCTCCTGCTTCATATGACTGGAGGCTTCGGGATGGCGAATATACGGAATGTATCCGTGATGCAAGGCTCATGTATGCCCGCGCAGAGCATGGTCGCAGGCTTATGAGGAGGGGGAAGCCCAGGAAGCAGCTCCATTTCTACGGCAACTACGACAATCTTGAACATATGAACCGGCGTTGGGGAACGGATTTCCGTTGGGGGGAACTCTATAGGGATCTTTTCCGTCCGGGTCCGAGACTTGAAGAGGCGCTGAAACGCAAGCGTGAGGCCATCGGCTCTTCTTATGTGTCGGCGGTCTTCAGATTCCAGAATCTTCTCGGAGATTTTCAGGAGTATTCTTTTACCGCTCTGGAGGATGAAGACAGACGCAAGGAACTGATGCAGACATGTATTGACGGACTGCTTGAGCTCCAGAGCAGGCAGCCGGGAAAGGCCGTCCTCGTGACATCCGACAGTTCTTCATTCGTTTCTGCGGTTTCCGCCCTGCCCGGCATCCATGTCATAGGCGGAAGCAGGGTGCATATCGGTTCATCCGCATCGGAAGACAGCGATGCCTATCTCAATTCATTCATTGATTTCTATATGCTGGCAGGCAGCGAGCATGTCTACTGCCTCGGTACACGGCTCATGTATCCGAGCCGTTTCCCCGAATATGCGGCAAAGATTCATGACATACCTTTCGAACGTATAAGACTTTAATTCATATGAGGACAAAGAACCCGTACATAGCCGAATTCTCGCATGCAGTCCATGAGTTCTTCTTCAAGTACAAGCGCTACAGCTGGAAGAGGACACACAGGTGTCCGCGTAAAATGCTCATCAGCATGGTGGACAAGGGACATTTCTACACCGGAGGTCTCGCCGACAGGTTCAAGGGCGAGATATCATCGTATGCATGGTGTAAGCAGCGTGGGTACGATTTCCGCATCAGATATGTCTATCCTTTCTGTCTTGAGGACTATCTTTGGCCGGCATCATACGACTGGAGACTGAAGGATGGGGAGATGTCCGCCTGCTTCCGTGACATCAGGGTCGTCTATGCAAGAGGGGAGATGGGCAGGAGAATGCTGAAACTCAGGACGCGCAGGCAGATACATTACTGGGGCAATATGAACTACCTTGACGCTCTCAATAAGGACAGAGGCACAGATTATAAGTGGGGAGATCTCTTCCTCGAACTTTTCCGGCCTGCCCCGGAACTGCAGAAGGCCATAGATTTGCAGCTTGCAGAAATCGGCCCTGGTTATTATGCTGCGGTCTTCCGTTTCCAGAATCTCCTCGGAGATTTTCATGAATACCGTTTCGCTGAACTGGAATCTGATGACGAAAAGCGAACCCTGATGGACAGGTGTCTCTCAGGACTTGAGGAACTTATGGACAGATTCCCGGACAGACGTTTTCTCGTGACTTCCGACAGCACCGGCTTTCTTGAAGCTGCATCGCAGATTGACCGTGTGCATGTGATACCGGGGCGGCTTGTCCATTGCGGTTCTGCGGAAGGTGAAGATTACGATGTGTACATGAAGTCTTTTCTGGATTTCTTCATGATATCAGAGGCCGAACATGTGTATTGTGTAGGCACTGAGAGTATGTATCCGTCGGAGTTCCCTATGTATGCCGCAAGATTACACGGCAGGCCTTTCGAACGTATACTGCTTTGATTCAAAGAGGAAACTTCTGTCCGAGCAGGACGAGATGCTTCCTGCGCTCGCCGTTTATCAAATAATAGTCAACGTTCACAAGGAACTTGAACAGAGGACTTATATGCTTGTGTGTATATACCCGTGAAGAACTGATGGTATATGTCGGTATCCTTTTTATGATGTAGCCGGAGTCCTTGACTGCCGTTCCGAATATTCTTTCATAAACATGGGCAAGGCTTCCATTTGAATGTGATTTTGCCAATCCCCACATTCCAGCATCAAGTCTGGCCTTGCGGATTTTCTCCAGGCATCTGCTTCTGACTATGAACATGGTTCCTGCGCAGAAATGGTGTCCTGGCTCGGTGATACCTATACGGGCTTCTTCGCTGTCAAGCAGATGCCTGTCTTCTGCCCGTTTGTGCGACAGTGAGGTATACATTTCGTAGCTGCATACAAGTCCGGTCTTCGGGTCTTCAAACGCGTCAAGGCACTTGGTGAAATGGCTGCGGGATTTAAGAAGAGAGTCTACAAGGGTGTTGCGCCAGCTCTCTCCCTGAAGTCTGAGCCCGTTAAGCTTGTGTATATTGCCGGTGTCGACATTTTTTGTGTGTATTTTGAGTATATACTCATATTCAGATATGTCGATTGTCCTGATTGCCTTGATGAACGGCCAGACGTCATAGCCTACATTCTCCACTTCCATGAACCTTACGTCCTTCCTGAATTCCTTCAGTTTGCTTTCAGTTGCCTCGTCCCGTTGAGACCATGTCACCATCAGGTCCCAATCGCAATTGTTTATATTTGTCAGCTTGTCTATGAAATAATCAATCTGGTCGTGATAGTATATATGGAATATGACAAGTAGTCTTTTCATCGGTTTCTTTCTTTTCAATTGCTAACTCTAACTGCCTGCAAAAATAGCAAAATCATCAGATTGTGCAAAATCTATAAAAAATCAAGGCCTCCCGCAAGGAGGCCTTGACGTATGATTACGCTCCGAAGTTGTCGTAGAGGATGTTTTCTGGCGGAACTCCGAGTGAGTCGAGGAGGTTTACTACCGATGCGACCATCATAGGCGGGCCGCACATGAGGTAGAGGGCATCCTCCGGATTCTCATGCTGCTTGAGGTAGGTCTCGAACATCACGTTGTGGACAAAGCCTGCAACATAAGGTACACCTGCCTCGTCTGCTGCCGGATCCGGCCTGTCGAGTGCGAGGTGGAACTTGAAGTTCGGGAACTCTCTCTGGATTTCGTTGTAGTCCTCGAGGTAGAATGCTTCCTTGAGACTTCTTGCTCCGTAGAAGAAGTTCACCTTCCTTGAAGTCTTCTCTGTCTTGAAGAGATGCATGATGTGGCTTCTCATAGGGGCCATACCTGCACCGCCGCCGACAAAGATGAGCTCCTGGTCTGCTGGAAGATCCTTCGGCAGGAAGAACTCTCCGTAAGGTCCCGAGATGGTAATCTTGTCTCCCGGCTTGAGAGAGTAGATATATGATGAACATATACCAGGGTTTACGTCCACCCACTTGCCAGCCGCTCTGTCGAACGGAGGGGTAGCGATACGTACGTTGAGTTTTATGATGTCGCCCTCAGCAGGGTAGCAGGCCATAGAGTACGCACGTACTGTCGGAGTCGGGTTCACCATCTTGAGGTTGAATACGCCCATTTTCTCCCAATCCTCGCGGTACTGCTCATCTACGTCTATGTCCTTGTAGTCCACAGTGATTGCAGGTACGTCGATCTGGATGTATCCTCCTGACTGGAAGTTGAGGTGCTCGCCCTCAGGAAGCTTCACGACGAACTCCTTGATGAATGTCGCAACATTGTGGTTTGAAACCACTTCACATTCCCACTTGCGCACGCTGAGTGCCGATGCTGGAACCTCGATTGACATATCCTCCTTCACCTTCACCTGACATCCGAGACGCCAGTTGTTTGCAATCTGCTTGCGGTTGAAGAAGCCGACCTCGGTAGGGAGAATTTCTCCGCCGCCCTCGGTCACACGGCACTTGCACTGTCCGCATGCACCCTTTCCGCCGCAGGCAGAAGGAAGGAATATCTTCTGTTCAGCAAGAGTCGAGAGAAGATTTCCACCAGGGGTTACCTCCACGATCTTGCTTCCGTCATTGATGTTTATCTTTACTGTTCCGTCTGGTGTCAGCTTCGTCTTGATGAAGAGGAGAAGCGCCACCAGAATGAGTGTGACGATCACGAAGACGATCACAGCAAAAAGTATTGTTGTCTGTAGCATATGCTTGTCCTCCTATATTAAAGCTGAATACCCATGAATGTCATGAACGCGATACCCATGAGACCTACGGTGATGAATGTGATACCGAGACCTTTGAGACCGGCAGGCACGTGTGAGTATGCCATTTTCTCGCGGATCGCCGCAAGAGCAACGATGGCGAGCCACCAGCCGATACCCGAGCCGAGTGCGTAGACTATAGGCTCACCGATGTTGACGAAATCCCTCTCCTGCATGAAGAGCGAGCCTCCGAGAATCGCACAGTTCACAGCAATGAGCGGAAGGAAGATTCCGAGCTGTGAATAGAGGTTCGGAAGGGACTTCTCCACGACCATCTCTACGATCTGGGTGATCGCCGCGATGACTGCGATGAAGATGATGAAGCTCAGGAAGCTGAGATCGAGATCCGCAAACTTGGGGCTGAGCCATGCAAGTGCGCCTGCCTTGAGCACATACTCGTTGAGGAGCCAGTTCACAGGGAGAGTGATCAGAAGCACAGCGATGACGGCGATACCGAGGCCGTTCGCAGTCTTTACGTTCTTTGATACCGCCAGGTATGAACACATACCAAGGAAGTAGGCGAATATCATATTGTCGATGAAGATCGACTTTACAAATAAGCTAATATAATCTGCCATTTCTTTTCCGTGTCAAGTGTTACTTTTCCTGAAGGTCCTTCTGAATCGATCTCTGTACCCAGATGATGCATCCGAGAAGGATGAGCGCCATTGGAGGCAGGATCATAAGACCGTTGTTCATATAGCCGAATTCGTATACAGCCTGCGGGATGACCTGGAATCCGAAGAGCGTGCCGCTTCCGAGGAGTTCACGGAAGAAGGCGACGATCACGAGGATCATGGCATATCCAAGGCCGTTTCCAAGGCCGTCCATAAGTGACGCGAACGGCTTGTTTCCAAGGGCATAAGCCTCGATACGTCCCATCACGATACAGTTGGTGATGATGAGGCCGATGTATACGGACAATGTCTTGCTGACACTGTATGCATATGCCTTGAGCACCTGGTCCACGAGGATGACCATAAGTGCCACGACCACGAGCTGTACGATGATACGTATGCGGTTAGGAATCGTGTTTCTGAGGAGAGAGCAGACAAAACTTGAAAGTCCTGTCACGATCATGACGGAAAGTCCCATTACGATTGCACCTTTCAGCTGTACTGTAACCGCAAGTGAAGAACAGATACCGAGGACAAGGACTGAAATAGGGTTGCCCTTGAATATCGGATTCAAAAATGTTTCCTTGATGTTTCCCATGATGCTATTCCTCCACTGTGTTTACTGATTCTACTTTCTCTGTACAGCATGTGTCCTCGCAGCACTCCGTCTGACAGCATGTCTCAGCATTCTTTGCAAGGTAATCCTGATAGAAACCGAACCACTGGTTGAGTGTCTTTCCGAGTGCCTGACAAGTGATTGTCGCACCTGAAATCGCGTCGACACCATTGTTCTCGGTCTGACGGTTGCCCGGCTTTGTCACCTCGAAAAGGATTTCTCCCGACCCCATCTGCTGGCCTGCAAAAGAGGCTGCAAATGACGGTTCGTCTGAAATCTTGGCGCCGAGGCCAGGAGTCTCACCCTTGTGTCCGAAGCACACAGCCTTGATTGTCTTGAGATCCTTCTCAAAGCCGATATAGCCCCAGATCGGGCCCCAGAGACCAGCACCGTAGCATGGAATTACTGTGATGCCGTTCTTGAAAATGTATACAGGAAGAGCCTTAGGCTCTGCTGTGATCTGCTTCTTGAGAGCAGAGTTGTCATATACTTCGCAGTCCTCGATGCTGAGTTCACCCACCTTGTTGCCTTCGATGTCGATGAGGATGGCAGCCTCGATATCCTGTCTGTATGTAGCGAGGATGTCTTCGGAAGCCTCTACGGTCGCCGCTGTAAGGATCTGGCTGATGGTGTCCTTCTTGACATTCGCATCCTGAGTAGGCTTGAGGTACATTGCCGCAAAGGCGAGAACCGCAGCGACTATCACGACGAGGACAGTCGAATATATGACCGTATATGTATTACTGTTTGTATTCATACCTATATTATATATTAAGCGATTTTTACCTTCTTTGCCCTTCTTTTAAGCGATGTTTCGATCACATAGTGGTCGATGAGAGGTGCGAATGTGTTCATGAGAAGGATGGCGAGCATCATTCCTTCAGGATATCCGGGGTTCCACAGACGCACTGTCACAGCAAGAGCTCCGACGAGGAATCCGTAGATCCACTTGCCGGTTTCGGTCTGCGCTGATGTCACAGGGTCTGTCGCCATGAATACGGTTCCGAAGAGGAAGCCGCCCATCACGAGCTGGTAGTATCCGGGGAGGTCTGTCGCTCCGACAGCGTATCCGAGATATCCGATGGCAAGACCGCCGAGAACTGACGATACCATAATCTTCCAGCTTGCAACGCCTGTCCAGATAAGGAGGATAGCGCCGAGAAGGATTGCGATTACGGATGTCTCGCCGACTGACCCCGGAATTGTACCGAGAATCATGTCCCAAAGCTTAGGCTGAAGGTTCGCGAGAGTCGGATCTGCGAGCGGAGTCGCACCTGAGAAGCCGTCAACGAGGCCGTTGCCTGCCTGATATGCCACACCTTCGTTCATCCAGCGCTCCACGCCACCTGTCCACACTGTGTCTCCTGACATCTTGCTCGGGTAAGAGAAGAAGAGGAATGCACGGGTGAGAAGTGCAGGGTTCCAGATGTTCATGCCTGTGCCGCCGAACACTTCCTTGCCGATGATCACAGCGAATGCCACTGCGATGGCGAGCATCCAGAGCGGAACGTCCACAGGGACGATAAGCGGAATGAGCATACCTGAAACGAGGTAGCCCTCATTCACTTCATGACCCTGGATCTGGGCAGAGATGAACTCGATGCCGAGACCTACAAGGTATGATACGATATAGAGAGGAAGCACCTTCACGAGACCGTAAAGGACGATGTTCCAGAAGCCCCAGTCGAGGCCGAATGCGATGCTGTGCTGATATCCCACATTCCAGATGCCGAAGAGCATTGCAGGAACGAGAGCGAGCACAACCATAATCATGACTCTCTTCAGATCGACGCAGTCCCTTACGTGTGTTCCGCGACGTGTCACGGTGTCAGGGACGAAGAGGAATGTCTCAAAAGCGTCGAATGTCGAATGAAGGAATCCGAGCTTGCCGCCTTTCTCAAAGGTCGGCTTGATCTTGTCTACAAAATTTCTTAATCCACTCATATTCTTGGCTTTTAGCACATTTCTTTCAACATAAGGGCGATACCGTCTGTGATGATCTGCTGGATGTAGATCTTAGACGGGTCCACATATTCGCAGAGTGCGAGATCTTCCTCAAGCACCTCATAGATGCCGAACTTCTCCATCTTGTCGATGTCGTTTGCAAGACATGCCTTGAGAAGGTGCACAGGATAGAGGTCCATAGGAAGGACTTTGCTGTAGACGTCGTTCACGACAAAGGCGCGCGGACCACCGTGGAGGTTTGTGTCCATCGCGTACTTCTTCTTAGGCGTGAGCCATGAGAAGTATGTGCGTGAAGAGCTGAACTGGCTGCATCTTACAGGCTTTGCCCATCCGAGAAGCTCGTACTTGTCGCCCTCCTCGAGGATTGTCACCTGATTGTCGAAGAAGCCGAGGAAGCCGTCCTTGCCGACGTTCTCGCCGGTGAGGCAGTCGCCGCTGACGTAACGGAGGTTCTCCGATGCATCGTAGAAGTCCTGGATGTCCTTGATGGCCATGCCCGGATATGCCTCCACATACGCAGGCTTGATTGCCTTAGGGCCGGTCACAGCGACCTTCCTTCTGACATCGTACCTGCCGGTGTTGAAGAGCTTTCCGATGGCTGCGAGCATCAGGAGCGATACCGTCCACACCGTTTCACCCTTGCGGATCGGCGAGATGTGGTGGATCTGCACGCCCACGTTTCCTGCAGGATGCTTTCCTGTGAAGGTGTGCTGGATCACGTTCTCAAGCCTGTGGAACGGAGTGCCTGAATAGTTCTCTGAGTTGAAGGAGATGTGTACACCTCCGTCAGTGAGCTTGCCGAGGGCATTTACCGCTGTCTGGATGTTCTTCTCCTCGCCGTTGAGGGCGAATTCCGGATTGGCAGCGAGTGGCGCTGTCGTGAAAGCTGAAACGAAGATTGCCTTTGGCTTCACTTCAGGGTTTGCGATGATTCCGTAAGGCCTCTGTACGAGGGCAGGCCACAGACCTGCTTCGAGAAGGGTGGCCTTTATCTGCTCGGCAGACATGTCCGCAACCTTCTTCACTCCGAAATCCACATACTCCTGTTTCTCATCCGCCTTGATGCGGACCTCAAGCAACTTTCTCTTCTCGCCTCTGACCACCTCTGCCACCGTTCCGCTTACCGGAGATGTGAAGAGGATGTTCTGAGACATCTTGTCGGCCAGTACCGGTGTTCCTGCGAGGACCTTGTCGCCTTCCCTTACCAGAAGCTTCGGTACGAGACCTCTGAAATCGGTAGGCTTCACGGCCACAACGTCAGGAGCAACCACCTTCCTGGTGTTCTGGGCTGCCTCACCGCAGATCGGAAGGTCAAGACCCTTTTTCAAATAGATGTTGTTTGACATTATATAAACCGTTTTGAGTATAAATTTCAAAAATGCGCCCGCGAAGATAGGCAAATTTTCGCTATTTACGAAGTAAAAGCAATCTTTTTTGGCTGTTGAGAACTTTTGCAGAAAAGTTCGTCGGAATTGCAATGTTTTATATAATTTTGCCCTCGTTATGGAAAAGAATGGAGCAGCTATATTAGAGGGACTGAACAGCGAGCAGAGGGCGGCTGTCAGTTGTGTGGACGGACCGGTGCTGATTGTGGCTGGTGCGGGCTCAGGAAAGACAAGGGTGTTGACAAGCAGAATCGCCTATATTCTGGAGAGGGGGTGCGACCCGTCGAGGGTGCTGGCGCTGACCTTCACGAAGAAGGCGGCCTCGGAAATGAAAGAGAGGATTGCCCTTATGGTAGGGGAAAGACGTGCGAGAAGGCTCTATATGGGCACATTTCACTCCGTCTTCATCAGGTTCCTGCGTGAATTTGCGGAGTCTCTGGGCTATCCTTCGGCATTCACGATATACGATACCGGCGATTCGGTAAGCGCCATAAAGACATGTCTGAAGGAACTTCAGCTGGATGAGAAGGTCTATAAGCCCAAGGATGTGCTGTCGCGCATATCCATGGCGAAGAACAACCTCGTCACGCCTGCGGCCTACAGAAGGAACGCGACGGCCGTTCAGAACGATGCCGCTGCGAAAAAGCCGCGCATAGTGGACATATACGACCTTTACACCTACAAGTGCAGGCAGGCGGGAGTCATGGATTTCGACGACATCCTTCTGAACATGAACATCCTCCTGCGCGACAATCCTGCGGCCTTGGAGTCCATTGCAGGGCGCTTCGACTATATCATGGTTGATGAGTATCAGGATACGAATTTCGCTCAGTATCTGATACTTAAGAAGTTGAGTCAGTATACGTCTAAACACAACCTCTGCGTCGTGGGTGATGATTCGCAGTCGATCTATGCTTTCCGTGGGGCCAAGATCGAGAACATCCTGAACTTCAAGAAGGACTATCCTGAGCACCATATCTTCAGGCTTGAGCAGAACTACCGCTCGACGAGGGTGATTGTGGATGCTGCCAACTCATTGATAGCCAAGAATTCTGCACGCATACCGAAGGAGTGCTATTCGATGGGAGAGGAAGGGGAGAAGATAAGGCTGATACAGGCATATACCGAGCAGGAGGAAGCGCTTCTCATTGCTTCGTCCATCATTACGCGTATACAGGCGGAACATGCGCAGTATCAGGATTTTGCGGTTCTTTACAGAACGAATGCACAGTCGCGTGCGCTTGAGGAGGCTCTTCGCCGAAGGAATCTTCCTTATGTTATATATTCGGGAAATTCATTCTTCGAGAGGGCTGAGGTGAAGGATATGATGGCCTATTTCAAGCTTGCTGTGAACCTGAATGACGACGAATCCTTCAAGAGGGTGGTGAACAAGCCTGCAAGGGGAATCGGCGATACGTCTATGAATGCTCTTGCAGCAGCTGCGGTGGAGCATAAGACCTCGCTTTTCAAGGCGACGTTTGCGGATGATCTGGAGAAATTCGGACTTAAACCGCCTGCTGTCAAGAAGATACGTGATTTCTGCGAGATGATGAACAGGTTCTGTTTGCGCTCTGTGAAGGAGGATGCATATACGGTTGCGACAGCTCTGGCTATGGAATCCGGCCTTCTGATGTTCTACAAGAGCGATACGAGCATTGAGGGACAGTCACGTACCGCCAATGTGGAGGAACTTCTGAACAGCGTGAAGAACTACATCGAGGAAAAGCAGGGCGAGATGTTTGAGGAAATGCAGGCGGAAGGTTCTGTGGGTGAGGGTGTTGAGCTTACGGCTGCGGATCTTCCGGTCGTAACGTTGAGCGACTATCTGGAGAACGTGTCGCTTCTGAGCGCCGTCGATCTCGAGGATGACGAGGAATCTTCAAACAAGATCACGCTGATGACTGTGCACTCTTCGAAAGGTCTGGAATTCCCGTATGTGTTCGTGGCCGGAATGGAGGAAAACATATTCCCGTCGGGAGGATTCATGGCTTCCGAAAGCGATATAGAGGAAGAAAGACGCCTGTTCTATGTGGCTATGACACGTGCGAAGAAGGCTGTCGCGTTTACCTTTGCGTCCACAAGGACGAGGAACGGAAAGCATGAGGCCAATTCGCCGAGCCGTTTTGTCAGGGAAGTGGATCAGAAATATATCGCGAATCCTCTTACGAACGATGCCTTTGATGAAGACGATTCGCCTAAGTCCTTGTTCGGAGGCTGGGGCGGGCGCCCTTCGGGCGGATTTGCCCAGCGGTTCGGTTCGCAGGGAGGACAGCAGGGCGGTCAGAGGCGCAGTACGTACAATGAATACGGCCGTTCGGGCGCTGTCAGGACGGAGAGCAGGCCTGCTCCGGCAAGGAAGCCTGAGCCGGTGCGCAGAAGCGAGCCTGTTCCTGTACGCAGACCGCAGGCGGTGCCGAAACGTGTTCCTGATGCGGAATTCGAGCCGACACCTATCCTGCAGCTCAAGGCCGGCCAGAGGATTGAACATAACCGTTTCGGGTATGGACAAATACTTGAAATATCGGGCGCAGTCACCGATTTGAAGGCAAAAATCGCCTTTGATGACCATGGTGAGAAGATTTTAATACTGAAATATGCGAAAATTCGTGCTCTGGATGTTGCAGAATAGCGAATTTTCTGTATCTTTGCTGTGAAGTTTTTCATAGTTTAAGTTTAGGTTAAGTAGCGAGGCGTTCGCAGTGGATGCGAGTGCCTCGTGAATTTTTTGTAATCGTCCTTTCTGCAAGCCGCTGCGTCCACCCGGCTTGTCCGGAAGCCGGTTCCGCTATAACATTTTTCCCGACATAGAGCATAAAAAAGAGAAAAAACCGACATTAAAAATAGACAAAAAACAGAAATATTTTCTTTTTCTTTTTTTTATCCATGTTCTTGATTTCTCGCTATACTTTTGTGGCTGTCCGCAATGTCGCGGCGATAAAAGATTCGAGGAGAAAGAAAAATGAAAAAGCCATCTTCGTGTACGGCGTACCTTATGAAGGCAATCTGCTTCATCCCGCTGTATTTCTGTTTTCTGTCGTGCGATATGCTCGGTACTTCCGCTTCCGTAGGGGGAAAGGGCGAGCTGCGCATCTCATTTGCATCCGGTCAGGATGCCTTGACCCGTTCCGGTCTTGATGTACCGGATACGAGTGACTTCACGCTTACGGTGAAGGATTCCGAAGGTAATGTGATATATGACGGCAAGTATGGGGATTCCCCGGAATCCATGGAAGTGAATGCCGGCAGCTATTCCGTGTATGTCGTCTCATGCGAGTTCAGCCGTCCGGCCTTTTCTTCGCCGCAGTTCGGTGACGAGCAGTGTGTGGTGGTGCCGGAAGGTGAGACCGTGAACGTGCGTCTCGTGTGCAGTCAGCTCAATTCGGGAATCCGTCTGAATGTGGATCCGGGGTTCCTCAGGGCTTATCCGGATGGCGTACTTTTTCTGAAGGCTGCCGCCGGCAAGCTGATGTACGGTTATTCCGAAAAGCGTATGGCGTATTTCAGCCCCGGAAACGTATCTCTTGTGCTCAGCGACGGGGGAAATGACCAGACTCTTCTGACGAAGAAGCTCGCCGCGCAGGACATGCTTGTGCTTGATGTGAGCGTCGCGGAGTCGTCCGGCAGCACGGGCGGGTCTTCACAGTCGGCCGGAAGAATTTCGGTTGCGGTGGATACGACCAGGAACTGGATTACGGACTCGTTTGTCATCGGAGGTGACGATGGTAAAGGCTCTGAAACGTCTGACGCTCTGACGGTTGCGCAGGCGATGGCTTCTGTCGGTGAGGAGGATGTATGGGTGAGCGGCTACATTGTGGGAGGAGACCTCTCGTCTTCGTCGGCATCATTTGAAGCGCCGTTCTCTTCCCGAACCAACATCGTGCTCGGACCTCGTTCTTCGACCTCGACCCGCAGTTCGTGCATCTCGGTGCAGCTTCCGTCAGGAGAACTCCGCGATGCCCTTAATCTGGTGGACAATCCTGATCTGCTTGGCAGGAAGGTCTGCATCAGGGGTGACGTCGTGGAGTCGTATTACGGACTCACCGGTCTGAAGAACATTACTGAATATGAATTTCAATGACCTGCACCATGAATATGAAGAAGATACTCCTGATGGCCGCTTTTGCGGTCTCTGCCCTCGCGTGCAGGGTTCATGAAATGCCGCGTCTGCTTTCGGAAGAGGACGGCGGCAGGGTGAAGGTCAACCTTATGCTTGAGGGAAGTCTTATGGGAAGCCTGACGCGCAGCATACTCGACGAGTCGGTCGAGACGAAACTGACCCATGTGACGCTGGCAAGCTACGGCGCGGACGGAAAGCTGCTTGACGTGCAGCACTATGAAGCGGACGAACCGTATATGGAACTGCTGGTCAGAAAGACCGGTGAGAACAATGTATATGCTCTTGTGAACATGGGGGACATGTCTGCCTCGTTCCCGGACGAAGAGTCGAAGGTGGGCTCCATGTGCTACATGCTGGACGGCTACGGTACGGTGAAGACATACGGTATGCCGATGTGCGGTTCTCTGAAGCAGCTGGTGTATTCTGGGCCGGAGATAGAGATTCCGGTGGAGAGGCTTTTCGCGAAGGTGTCGGTGCGTGTGCTGCATACGGAACTTTCCGGAGCCTCGGAGTCGACCTTATATGCCTACAACATGTGCAACAACAGCCTGTACATAAGGCAGGCGAACAGGAGGCTCTATCCGTTCTCTGAATACGGAAGCCGTGCCATGGGGACCGATGATGTGACCGATGATTCCGACTACAACTCCGATATGAATGACAGGGATGCATATGACGGCTCGTTGAGTCAGAGTGAGTTCGGTCCCGGTCCAGGATACCTGCAGGATACGACACTTGTTTTCTATGTCCCTGAAAACATCCAGGGAAATCTTCTGGAAGGCAATACGGATGCGTCTGCAAAGACATATGCGAGCATAGAGAATGTGGACGGAGTGAACTATGCGGAACTGTGCACCTATGTGGAACTTACGGCTACAAGGGTCAACAGCGGCACCGGCTACGGAGGTACGAAGGTATACAGATGCTATCTCGGTGAGGACGGCACATCGGATTTCAGCGTCAGGAGGAACGGCAGATATGACATAACCATAAGTCTCACCGACGACGGAATGTTCCTTGACAGCTGGAAAGCGGAAATGGGGGAGGACTGGACGGATACCCGCACCTTGAGGTTCGTGGAGGCTCCTTATGTCGTGTATCAGGGCAAGGAGGAGAATGTCTTCGTCCATTATCACAGGATGACGTCCACAGAAGTGAATTCGCAGGCATATCCTGACGAATGGACGTATGTCTTTGATGATGAGGCCATAACGGCTGCCGGCCTGGAATATTCATATGACCCGTCCACTCTTGAAACAGGTGAAAACGGCTGCAAGGATTTCTGCTTCAAGTTCAAGGCTTCTGCCGACGCGAAGGCGGGGACCGTCATACCGCTGAAGATCATGTCGACGTTCGGCTCGCTTGAGGCAAGCACATCCATCTATGTCGCGGAACTTGGAGACATGGCTCTGGCCTGGGACTTCTGCCCTTCATATGTGGCTCAGGAGGGTACTGTCGCCGTTTCCGGTGTTCCGGATGACCTTCTTCCTCTGTCGGTTTCGGTTTCTGACGGCAGCATAGCCAGAGTTCAGAAGCTTTCGGACAGTTCGTTCAATGTCATAGCGACCGGGGAAGGCGAGACGGAGATTCTGTTCAGCAATGCGGACGGCTCGCAGACCTGCTCTGCATCCCTGTCCGTGAAAGTTCCGATGATAGAGGCCTGGGGAGGCGTTCCGTTGCTGAATCCTGACGGGCAGCCCGCTTATCATTATTTCAGCTATTATGATGAGGGCTATTATACCCTGTCGAATTTCAATACTGATGCGGTCGAGGAGTTCCTGCTTCCTGAAATCACGAACAATGAATTCATCGAGATTGTAGATCCTGTCGTGGAGGAGGATGGACGCATAAAGGGATGGCTGCAGGTGTCCCGGCTGTATGATGATGACGGAAATCAGATCACGATAGGGGAGAGGCATTCTCTGATGGTGCGCCCGAAAGGATTTCCGGATGCCGCGCAGGATGGCATGGAGGCCATGGTGAGGAATCCGTTCATAAATGCAGTGGCCCAGACGCAGCTGGGCGAGGTTCACGACTACACGCTTTTCAGTTTCAGCGATGTGAAGCCGGAGGTGAGGGCATTGTTCACGGATCAGATTGCAGCAAACAGGAGTTTCGAGTATGAGGCTCCGAAAGTGAACGCCTCGGCTGAATACGTGAGAGCTTCAATCGAGCCGGCATGGGTTTCGAACGGATTTTCATATGATAACGAACTGTACAGCGTGAGCTATGATCAGAGCGATGCGGACTATGCCTCGGGAGCCTCACTGAGCCTGACGATGGCTTCGCCGGGTGCTGCCTCAAAGCACAGTGCCGGAAGACACGATGTGTATCTGAAGGTGCGCAACAGACATTCGCAGGAGGAGATAGACTTCCTGTGGGGATGTGTCGACGTCTATGTGCATACGGCAATAGGTGCGGAGGCTGTCTTCGGAAGCCAGCTTGCGAACTACAGCCTGGGAGGAAACACATTCGCGCAGGTGTACAACAATGTGGCCGGCTCGACGATATTCAATACGACTTCTCCCATTGCTGCTGTCCATTATGCCGATGTGTCGGTCGGATATCTTACGGGCGTGGATAATGTGTATGTGCTCAATCGGATGAATTATGGGGCGGGTGCGGCTTCCAACATCTATAGTGCACTTGACGTCGTTATTCCGGATGTCGATGACGGAACCGTGGATTCGAACACGGCCCTTCTTTATTCGGTGATGACCGGTTCGGATGAAAGGATATCAGTCTGCGGCGAGACATATGGAGCGAGGAAAGGCATAGGGAGGACGCTTTACAGGATGTTGAGGATAGCTCCGTATGAAAGGACCGTGACGGAAAGCGAGAAGCTTCAGTGGTTCCTCGGTTATAATCCGGCTTCTTCTGCCGCGTCGACATCCTATGTGGCCAGATATACTTTCCGTGATCCTCTTGAGATCGAATACAATGATTTCAATCTTGTGCAGAGAGATGCTCCGTTCTATTACAACCCGGAAGATTTCCGAAGCTGTCTTGACTCTCAGGAGAGGGGATACCATGTATTTCATTTTCTTGACGAAATGATGCCGGAGACTGCCGGGTGGATCAACCTTATTGGGAAATAAGCCTTTTACCCTTGCCTTCGGGCAGATTGACAGAAATGTATGCCGTGAGTACCTTACGATTTGTAAATCTATGCTTTAATGCGTATATTTGCAAGATTTTGCAAAGATAAACTCAAGACATACTGATGAAAAACATTAAAAGATTGACTTTGACCATGCTGCTGTCTGTGCTTGGTGGGGGATTCCTTCTTCAGGGACAGACGGTAGTGAAGGTCAGCGGAGTGGTGACGTCTGCCGATGACGGCCTGCCTATGGTGGGTGTCGGAGTGATGGCCGGTCCGGGAAACGGTGTGATCACCTCGCTTGACGGTGACTATTACATCGAAGTGGCTCCCGGCACGGAATTGACGTTCTCCAGCATCGGCTTCAATGATGAGAAGGTGGTGGTGCCGCAGACGGAAAGCTTTGTCCACAATGTGGTGATGCGGACAGAAAGCGTCACACTGGACGATGTCGTTGTCGTTGCATATGGCGTCCGCAAGAAGGGAACGGTTGCAGGTTCGGTTTCGACTGTCAAGTCCGAGAAGCTGGAGAATACGCCGACAGCGGCATTCGATCAGGCGCTTCAGGGCCAGGTCGCAGGACTTACGGTGCTTTCGAATTCCGGCGAGCCGAGCGCGTCTGCAACCCTGAAGATCAGAGGCACGAATTCGATCAACTCAGGTACAGCGCCTCTCTATATCCTTGACGGTGTGGAGATTTCGGCCTCGGACTTCAATACGATCAATCCTGCCGACATCGAGAACATGTCGGTGCTGAAGGATGCGTCATCGACTTCGATATATGGAGCGCGTGCAGCAAACGGTGTGATAGTGATCACGACAAAGCGCGGCCGCAATACCGAAAGGCCTGTCATCAGCTACCGTATGCAGTTGGGCTGGTCTTCGCTTGCCGGCAGCAACTGGGACCTGATGAATACTCAGGAGCGTATCCGGTATGAGAAGGAGCTCGGCCTCACGGCCGGTCAGAACTACGACCTTCTTTCGAAGATCGACGTGAACTGGATGGATGTCGTGTTCAACGATTCAGCCATGCTCCAGAGCCATGAGCTTTCTGTGGCAAGCGCCGATGACAAGACGAACTATTACTTCTCGGGCGGATATTACGACCAGGACGGTATCGCTCCAGGCTCGCTGTTCAAGCGTTATTCGATGCGCTTCAATGTGGAGCACAGGATGGCTCAGTGGCTGAAGATGGGCACGAATACGATGTTCAACTATCAGGATATCCAGCAGGCTGATGAAGGCTCCTATGCACTTGTGACGCCGATTTCGGCGGCCCGCTTCATGCTGCCGTATTGGAATCCGTACATGGCGGACGGCTCGCTGGCATCCGTGAACGACGGCTCTTGGAAAGGTCAGGGACAGAACCCTCTGGAGTGGCTGGAGAACAATCCGGTGGCCTACAAGAAGTACAAGATGTTCTCGACCGTCTTTGCCGAGATGAACATATGGCGCAATCTTGTGTTCAAGAGCCAGTTCGGAGTGGACTTCTCGCATTCTACAGGCCTCAGCCAGTCTTTCGCAAGCTATCTGCCGAACCAGGGCGAGGGCTATGCCGCAAGAAGTTCGAGTGACGGACTGAACCTCCAGCTCACCAATACGCTCACATACCGTTTCGACATAAGGAACACGCACGACTTCAATTTCCTGCTCGGCCAGGAATGGCAGGACTACCATATGGAGCGTTTCAGCGTAGCGACTGAAGGACAGACCAATGACCTTCTTACAGATGTGTCGACAGGTACGAGGGCAACATCATGGGACAGCCTCTCGTCTTCGGACTATTCACGCCTTTCGTTCTTCGGCCGTGCCGAGTACAATTATTCGAACCGCTATTATGCTGAGGCTTCCGTGCGTACGGACGGCTCGTCGCGCTTCGGCGCGGACAACCGTTGGGGGGTGTTCGGAGCAGCAGGCTTCATGTGGGACATAAGGAACGAGGACTTCATGGCTGATAAGAGGGAATGGCTCACGATGGGGCAGCTTTCCTTCAGTACAGGTACGAACGGAAACTCGGATATTCCTAATTATGAGCATCTTGCCCTTATTGGAGGTGGCGCGGATTATGTGGGGGATTCCGGAATTGCCCCTGTGCAGCCGGGAAATGAAAGCCTGACATGGGAGAATACATGGATGACGAACCTTGCCTTCCGTTTCGGCTTCTGGAACAGACTTGACGTAAGCCTGGAACTCTACAGGAACAAGACTACGGACATGCTCATGTCTGTGCCGCTTTCGTATGCCCAGTCCAACGGCTACGGCTATATGTGGAAGAACGTCGGAGCGATGGTGAACAAGGGCTTCGAGCTTGATGTGAACGCCGTCGTGCTGCAGATCAAGGACTTCCAGTGGACGGTGAATGCCAATGTGGGCTACAACCACAACCGTATCACCGAGCTTTACGGCGATGTGACTGAATACGAGCTTTCAAATACGAGCACCAAGCTCGCTGTTGGACATCCCCTCGGTGAGTTCTACATCAACCGCTATGCAGGTGTGAATCCGGCGAACGGTGACGCCCTCTGGTACGACAAGGACGGCAACATCACCAACGAGATGCGTGACGAGGACAAGGTGCTGATAGGCAAGTCCTACCACGCTCCATGGCAGGGCGGATTCGGTACAGGCCTCTCATGGAAGGGCCTGAGCCTCACTGCGCAGTTCAGCTGGGTGGGGGACAGGTGGATGATCAACAACGACCGTTATTTCGACGAATCGAACGGTCGCTTCATGACATACAACCAGTCACGCCGCCTGCTCGACAGATGGAAGAATCCGGGAGACATCACCGACATCCCGCGTCATGGCGAATATACCGAGTTCGACAGCCGCCTTCTCGAGGATGCTTCGTTCCTCCGTCTGAAGAACGTGATGCTCGCCTACAGCCTGCCGGAGAATCTGCTGAAGAAGACCGGCTTCATCAGAGGCCTCAGAGTGTATGCCCAGGGCCAGAACCTCCTGACGTTCACCAATTTCTCAGGTCTGGATCCGGAGAGCGCATCAAACATCTATGCGGCACAGTATCCTATGTCGCGTCAGTTTACGTTCGGTCTCGACCTCACATTCTAAATCTCTGCAGCCATGATGAAGAATACATATAATATCATAAGAAAGACGATAGTCCTCACGGCCATTGCCTTGGGACTTACATCATGCCTTGAGAAGACCCCGGGAGACTATATTCCGGAATCCGAGGGTATGAAGAGCTTCTCGGCCGCAGAGCAGACGCTCACCGGAATCTATTCCGCATACATGAGCGGCGCCCTTTACAGCGGCTATCTGACGCTTCTGCCGGACATACAGACAGATCTGGTCTATGCCGTGCAGGGAAATACGAACACATACGGCAACTACTGGCTCTGGGACAAGATCCGCTCGACGGATTCCGAAATAGAAGCAGTTTACGGTGCGCTCTATACTGTCATAAGCCGCTGCAACTTCTATCTCGACCAGGTGGAAGAACTCAGGGCAAGCCTTACCGACGATGACGAGATCGAGGTTCTCGACTACTACACGGGCGAGGTGCATTGTGCAAGGGCGCTGGCCTATTCGGAGCTTATAAAATGCTTCTGCAAGGCCTATGATCCGGCAACTGCGGGAACCGACCTCGGTGTAGTGCTTGCTGACACATATTTCGGGGAAAAGCCTCAGGTACGTGCCAGCCTTAAGGATTCGTACGGCTTCGTATTGAAGGATCTTGCCAAGGCCGAGGAACTTCTCGACGAGGATAACGACTATTATGGAGCTGTATATTTTACTCAGGCGGCAGCTTTTGCCATACACGCCAGAGTGGCCCTCTACATGCAGGACTGGGATGCCGCAATAACGTATTCGAGCAAGCTCATCAACCGCACGGACGTGTTTGAACTCGCTTCGTCGACGGCATATACGTCATATGTCTCTCCGATAACCGGAGCAACGACGACACTGAGCTACGTGGACTACATGTGGACTGACGACCTCGCTTTTGAAATCATCTGGAAGGTCGGCTTCACGACGACATCGTACGGTGGTGCGCTCGGTCAGGTGTTCCTGAACTTCAACAACGACTATACGTACTATTATCCGGACTATGTGCCTGCGCAGTGGGTGCTGAATCTCTACGGCTCTTCGGACGAAAGGTACGGAGCGTATTTCGCGACCTGCCAGACCGGCTATCCGCATCAGCTTTCATGGCCGCTTCTGACAAAGTATTTCGGAAACACGTCGTTCATTTCGAACATAATCTATCACGTGAACATGCCTAAGCCTCTGCGTCTTGCCGAGCAGTATCTCATAAGGGCCGAGGCTTATTGCAGGAAGGGCAATTTCGCTGCTGCAAATGCGGACATTACAGCTCTGAACAAGTCACGCGGCGCTTCTTCCAAGAGCATGAACGCAGACAACTGGCTTGAAAGGATTTCGGAGGAAAGGGTGAAGGAGCTCTATATGGAGGGCTTCCGTCTGCACGACCTTAAGCGCTGGAACATGGGTTTTGAGCGGACTCCGCAGACGTCCACCCAGTCCGAGGGAAGTTCACTCAAGGTGTCGTCTGGCGACCCTATGTTCGTCTGGCCGATTCCTAAGAACGAGATCGATGCGACGGAAGGAACTATCCTGCCTAATGAAAGCAACAAGTAAACGACCGGCATATGAAGCATACATTTAAATATATTGCACTCGCATTTGTGGCGGCTCTTCTTCTTGACTCCTGCCACGAGCGTTATGTGACGTATTCCGATGCGGAGTATGTCATGTTTGCTGACACGCTGGAAACATATCCCGTGCAGAAGGACGTGGAGTGGTTCAGCATTCCTGTCGTGTCCACTGTGGTCAAGGACTATGACAGGACTTTCGGCGTGGAGGTCATCGACAAGGGCAGCAACGCCATCGAGAACCTGCACTACCGTCTGCAGTCCAACACTATTACGATAAAGGCCGGTGAGAACCGCGCCGATGTGCTTGTTCACGGATACTACGACAACATCGGCGATACGGATTCGCTCGGCTTTCAGCTCCGTCTCGTGATGAACGACAATCTCGAGATGCCGCTCTACGGAAAGGACACGAAGGCCGTCCTGATGAAGAGCTGCCCGTTCGATATCAACGATTTTACGGGATACTGCATGCTCACGTCCATGTTCCTGTACAACTACAGTGTCACAGGCTCATACCAGAGGCTCGTGAAGACGGAGAAGCATCCTGCGCTGGAGAATACGATCATCTGCCGCAACTGGATGAACGAAGGCTATGATGTGACCATGACCTTCAATGCGGAAGATCCGATGAAGCCTCTTGTGACGATGGATTCCGATCAGGTGATGTCGGACGAGGCTTCGTTCTTCGGTACCACCCATGGCGACAACAAGATCCTCGTGGAATCGAGCCCGTACTACGACTCGTATTTCTACCCGTGCGGCTCGTATCTCTATCTCTATATCCACGTGTATGTGGAGAATCTCGGAGAGTCGGTCGGCACGGTGGGCCATTTCTACAATATTATGGAATGGGTGAGCGACGAAGAGGCCGAACGCCTCAGGAATGAAGAAGGTATGTAGAACGAATTGATGTAAGATATTATGAATAAGAACAGCATGACAAGACTTTTCGCCGTCCTGATGACGGGATGTGCGATGCTTATGACATCATGTAAGGAAATTGATCCGGTGACTCAGCAGCCGGATCCGACATTTCCTGCCCTTGTCGAAAAGATAGTGCAGGCAGGTGAGAGTGTTACACTGACTGCTTCAGCGGAACTTGACTGGGAGGTGAGCGTACCGGAAAACACGCTCCAGTGGTTCTGGATACAGGACGGCCAGTTCAAGAAGAGCAAGGCCAAGGGTAATGCCGGTGAGGATGTGACCGTAGTGATCGGTGTGTCCGAGTCCGAGGAATTCGATACAGACCGCATATGCGAGGTGACGATGACGATGGGAGGGCAGTCCAAGGTGATAGCAAGGCTTGCCCGTCCGTCGAAGGAGAAGCATCTGACGCTGTATGTGGCAAAGGTCGTGGATGGAGAGATCCAGTTCGTCGAGGACGGAAGCTCCTATGACTATGATACTCAGGAGGCACAGAGCGTAGACCTCATCTGGACAGGTTCTGATTTCAGACTTCCGGTGATGGTGGAAGCGAACTGCGGATGGACGGTGAACACTCCTGAATGGGCCCGTGTGGATGTTCCGGAAAATACGGTCGGCACAGTGAATGTGAATGTATACGGAGTGCCGTCGGAATATCCTCTGGAAGCAGCTCAGGGCAAGATTCAGTTTATGTATGGAGAGACTGTCATCAAGGAATACAATATCACGATACCGGGATGTGAGGACAAGTTCTCATATGCGGTAGGCATGGGTCTTACAGAGCTTGACTTCAATTTCAACGGTCAGATAAAGACGGTCATGGGATATGTCGAAGGACCGGCCACTGCTACGATAACCGGAACGTCAGGTACGAAGGTGTTTGCTGTGGAGTATGTGGACGGGAAATATGACCTCGCTTCAGCTGAGGATCCGTCATGGCTCGTGATAACCGAGGAAGCCTATGACGATAGCGAAGGTGCTGATGTGCTTCAGACAAGGAACGTGACCGTTTCCGTGAAGGTCAATGAGGGGGAAGACCGTCAGGCTGTGATCTTCTTCCTGCCTCCGACAGGCTGGAACAGAGGTAGGGAACTTTTTACTGATGCAGCTGATGCAGTCAGGGAGGAATTCCTGCAGTATGCGGTCACTGTGATCCAGCACTCGAGCGACCAGGAGTACATTTCCATGCTTTCAAACGTATCTGACATGGCTGCCGGCGGAGCAACATTCGCAGTTTCGGAGGATGCCTCGCTTTTCGAGAAGTTCGGACAGACGAAATATGCATATGAACTTACGTACACAAATCAGTATGCAAGGGACAATTCGAGGATGTCCTTCACATCGGCTGCGACATCGTACAAGGTGTTCGACGAAGCCGGAACTGACAAGACTGGTGATGCCTCGTATTTCCTCACTGTCACTCTCGACGACAACATGATGGGCGGAGTCATCGATATGGTGGCTGAGACGATGTCTGTAGGATATGTCGTGCTTTATGGTGCATCTGACAACGTGCTTGCTGTCGTGAAGTGCATCTTCGATCCGGAAAGTGTCATCGGTGAGGTTGCGGACGTGAAGTTCATAGGTGACAGCGAGATGTATGCGCCGATGGTCGGAGCGACGCTGGAGCAGCTTACCGAAGGGGCACTCTACAACCAGTACCGTGAAGGAGATGCCCTTGTATACCACCTTACATATACTATGGCCGGCATGCCTATGAGGATTTCTATTCCTAATACAGTCGTGACTCACACGGTGAACCCGTATGTGTTCAAGAACTATATCAGGGTGAACAACAATATCTACGACGAGGTCTTCGTGAACAACAAGCTTGGAGGAATCGAGCTCGTCGACGGTGGTGTAGATATATACTTGGAGATGCCGGAAGAGCGTGACTATATGCGCGGAAACATAATCTTTGCTGATGCAGAAGGTACGACGGTACTCGTTCTCGTATGTACATTGGATCTTACCGGAGCAGGTGAATAATTTCAGGAACAGACAGATATGAGAAATATATTGAATACCTTCATGGCTGTGTTGGCGGTGCTTTTTGTCCTTGCCGGATGTGCAAAGGAGAAGGAGGCGGACTATCGCGAGCACGACTATGGATATGTGCAGTTCAAACTTTACAAGGAAGCGTCTTACGAGGCTGTCAAGGCGGTTATGTCCCAACTGGACTACCTCGGTGATGTGTCCAAGATCAAGGTCACTCTCAGCTATGAGGAAAATCTCATCGCCCAGACGCTTGTGATGAATTCGTCATCGGACGAAGCGGCCGAATATTGTCTCAGAAGCGACAGGCTCAAGCTCCTTGCCGGTGAGTACAAGGTGGTGACCTTCTCTCTTTACGACAAGATGGATGAGCTTGTATATGAAGGCACTCCATCTGAGGATATGTCTGTGTTCGAGGTGGTTCCCGGAGGCCTTGCCGTTCATGACCTTGTTGCAGACGTCATTGAAAGGGGCAAGGTGAGGTTCACGCTTGTGAAGGACATGTCGGATTTCGTGGCGACCAAGGCCGCCAACCGTGAATATACGTTCGACGAGATTGAGAAGGTGACTCTGACGGTACGCTCTTCAGGCGGAACGAACACCGTGTTCGAGAAGCTGCCGGCTGAATTTTCGATACATTTCGACGAGACGGATGATATTGAGGACGGACGCCAGACATCTTCGCTTTACTGCGATACGCTCCTGACCCTTCGTGCCGACGACTATACAATCTTGTCGTATGCCGTATATGACTCGTCGAACAATCTTCTTGAGACGAACTCCCGTGTCGATTCGGGCTTCTCGGTAAGAGATAATGTTACCACGGAGGCTGAGGTGCCTGTAACCCTTTACGAGAGCGATGAATATATAAAGGATTATTATGCCTTATACGAGATATGGAAGGCCCTTCATGGCGAAGACTGGTACTATCATGGTGAGGAATATGCCACAGGAGCCAACTGGGACTTCAACAAGGATCCGGATCTGTGGGGAAGCCAGCCTGGCGTCTCGCTTCACTCGAACGGACGTGTGGCTCTGCTCAACCTCAGCGGCTTCGGCTTTTATGGTGATATGCCTGCTGCCATCGGTCAGCTCACCCAGCTTGTGGAGCTGTATCTCGGTACACACAATGACTACAATCAGAGTGCTTATGCTGCGCCGGGAGCAGGAACGGGAGACCGCATGGCAAGGCATAAGGCCTATCTCAAGGAGCTGCATCCTGCAACGCAGATGGCTGAACCTGTAGCGAGGGCTCTCGCGGAGCACGACATCGTGATCCCGGAGACGGCAATGTATCAGAGCATGGCAGAGAAGGATGTCATAGAGCAGGGCTCAGGCAGGATGAGCATCAGGCCTATGGATATGGTTCATGGAGTGACCCGCAACGGACTTAAGAGCCTTCCTGCGGAAATAGGTAAGCTCACGAATCTTGAACAGATATTCATCGCTAACGGTGAACTGGAAACCCTTCCGGCCGAAATGGCAAATCTTACTTCATGTACAGATGTAGAAGTGTATAACTGTCCTAAGATGACGGAGTTCCCGCTTGTGCTGGCGAAGATGCCGGAACTTGTGTCCCTGAATCTTGCGAACAATCTCCAATGGTCCGCCGCTGAGGCCGACAAGGGAGTAAGGGCATTGGCCACAGGAGCTTCTGCGGAAAAGATACAGATCCTGTATTTCAACCAGAACAACCTTGAGACCGTGCCGAAGGAAATCGTGAACATGAAGAAGCTCGGACTTATCGACTTCTCTTCAAACAACATCCGCACGATAGAATCAGCTTGGGGCAATGACATCAAGCCGGTGCAGCTGTATCTGGACAACAACCGGCTTTCGGACTTCCCGGTGGATGAAAAGGGCGTGTTCTGCTATATGGAGGATGCGGAAACGTTCTCCGTGACGAACAACAACTTCACTCAGTTCCCGAACATCTTCGATGCCGGTTCGCTCTATGCGGTCGTATCCATCGACTTCTCCTACAATCACATCAGCTCCTTCCCGGAGGATTTCAAGGGTGTATATGTGGAGACGCTCACGATAGCGAACAATCCTGAACTGACGAAGTATCCTGTGGAGCTTGCAAAGAGCAATTCGAAGGTGATGAACATCAACTTCCGAGGCTGTAACATAAAAGAGATTCCTGAAGGCTCATTCGACTATGAGAATGCCGTTTATCTTTCATCATTCGACCTTTCGTACAACGACCTTACGGATCTTCCAAAGGAGATGCACGCAGGCAACATGCCGTATCTCTACGGTGTGGAACTCTCCTATAATCAGTTTGCATCCTTCCCGTGGGAACCGCTTGACAGTCAGTATCTTACTGTGTTTGCTATAAGGGGCCAGAGGAATGAAAAGGGAGAAAGGTGTCTTTCCGAATGGCCTACAGGCCTGTACAACCACAGAGGTCTGCGCGGATTCTACATCGGCTCCAACAATCTGGGCAAGATAGACGACACCATTTCCACGCTGATATACTATCTGGACATCAGCGATAATCCGAATATCGTCTTCGATGCCTCGGACATCTGCTATGCATATCAGGTGGGGGCCTATTACCTGATTTATGACAAGACGCAGAACATCAGAAACTGTGATTATATGTTGAACTGATGAGGGAGGAACGTAAAATGAATATGAAAAAGATTATATATACGGCCTTGGCTGCCATCTGTGCTGTGGCTTGCGTCCAGCCTGAGGGAATAAAGTTCTCTGTCGACACCGATACGATAGAGATGGGGGCTGCAGGCGGCGTGCATAAGATCAATGTATCCTCTGCCGACAACTGGGTGGCGACGACGGAGGCTCCTTGGATTACGGTGTCTCCTGCCAACGGAAGAGGCTCAGCCGAGTGTCAGGTTATTGTGGATTCGACACTGATTACAGGTCAGCGTGAAGGATATGTCCGGATACAGAATCTTGCCGATGATTCAGTGAGCGAGTTCACTGTGCTCCAGGCAGGATTCGAACATCAGATCGTACTTGAAAAGCCTGAGGTGACTGTTGCAGAATATGCGGAATACGGTTCACGTTCGTTTGACGTGAAGGTGAAGGCCAATGTTGACTTCGATGTCGTGCTTCCGGAAGGTGCATCGGGATGGCTTTCCTGCGACAAGTCCGAGCTTGTCCTCGACCGTGGGGCCAGACCTCGTGAAGTGAATGTGCATTTCGACTGGAAGGTGAATTCCCGCGACGAGGAAAGGATAGCTGATATCGTCTTCAGACCGGTGGAGAGCGGACTGACGCTTGCTCGTCACGACGGACTCAAGGTCGTGCAGTCGGCGGCGGATCCGATACCTGTCGGTACTGCTGAAGGAGATTCGCTTTCGCTTCTGGCCATCAACCGTGCCCTCGGAGCGTATATCGAGTGGGATACTGCTGAGAAGATGGAGCACTGGGACAATGTGGCGATATGGAAGGACGGCCCGAACAAGGGACGTGTGAGATATGTCCAGTTCTTCATGTTCAGGACACAGGAATCTCTGCCATACGAGGTACAGAACCTTACGGCTGCAGAGGAAATGTCGTTCTTCGGCAATGCGAACCAGTTCCTTCTCAGCCTTGATACGGGTGAATACATCACTAAGCTGACCCAGCTCAAGAGGCTTACAATCGCCGCATACGGTCTGACGACTCTGCATCCGGATTTCGTGAACCTGAAGAATCTGGAGTATCTGGACCTCAATTCCAACTGCTTCCAGTCGGTTCCTGAAATGCTGACCCCGGAAAATTTCCCGAACCTGCGTTCGCTCATCCTGAATGCCAACAAGAGGAATTCGGTCTACGACCTCAGCAACGACATAAGGGAGAACATAGGCGGCTTCATCGAAGACGACCTTTCGGCATCAAAGGGTATGGAGCGTTTCAAGAAGCTGCTCAAGTGGGACAATCTGGACACATTGAGGCTTTCCGTGAACTATCTCCAGGGTGAGCTTCCGGACATGTCGGACGAAGGACTTCCTGTATGGACGTTTGAAGAACTCAAGGATTCTCTTGCTACAGGACTTTCATCTCTTCCTTCAGAGCTTCAAGGCGTGCCTAAGGTGCTTCCGAACGCGAAGTTCTTTGCCATCAACCATAACCGTTTCTACGGAAAACTGCCGAACTGGCTGCTCTACCATCCTAATCTGGACTATTGGTCGCCTTATTCTCTTGTCTTCTCACAGGAGGGAAAGACAAGGAGCGGACAGAATGCAGGCTTCAGGAACGAACCTACAAGTCTGGATTATTACTATGATATATACGTTAACAAGAAGTATAATCCGAACAATACTCAGGAATAAGATATGATTATGAGAATTTTCAGATATTTCATCGGTCTGACTCTGTCGGCGTTTTTTGCCGCATGTTCGACTGAAATCAGCCGTCCGGGACAGGATGATGACGAGGCAAAGATGCCTCAGATGTCCGAGGATGTCGTGCAGGGACAGCTTCTTGTGCGTTTTGATGCGGCTGTGGCCGACATTCTTGATAAGGCAGGACTGACTAAGAGCGGCCCGGCTGCTCCTATGACACGTTCCGGAGTTCCGGGTGTGGATGAAGTCCTCGACCTTGTGGACGGATACAGGATCGAGAGGGTATTCCCTGTGGATATGCGCACGGAGAACAAGGCGCGTGAAGCCGGTCTGCATCTGTGGTATGTGGTGCGCTTTGCAGGTGGACTTTCCCTGGAGCAGGTGGCTGCTGATCTGTCTAAGCTTGGGGAGGTCAGCCGTGTTGAATACAACCGCACCCTCAAGCGTGCTTCTACAAGCCGAGCAGTGCCTTTTTCTGCTGACAGGCTCATGACCAGGGCTGCTTCTCCTGCGGCTTTTGATGATCCTCTTCTTGCAGACCAGTGGCATCTTGTGAACAACGGTGACCTTCGTCCTACGAAGTTCGTCAAGGGTGCCGATGTGCAGGTGGAGAAGGCATGGACTGAGCTGGACTGCACAGGGGATCCGTCTATCATCGTGGCGGTGCTTGATGAAGGCGTGTTTGTGGAGCATCCGGATCTCAAGGAAAGCATGTGGGTGAATGAGGACGAAGTCTGGGGCTCGCATGAGGACGGTGATGGGAACGGATATGCCGGAGATATTCATGGATACAATTTCGTTGAGGATACAGGTGTAATATCTACGTCAAGCGTATATGACACAGGACATGGAAGCCATGTCGCCGGTGTCATTGCCGCAACCAACAACAACGGCATCGGCATCAGTTCGATTGCGGGGGGAAACGGCACCAGACCTGGCGTGAAGATCATGTCCTGCCAGATATTTTCAGGGGCATATTCCGGAACCGTTCTCGAAGAGGTGCGTGCGATAAAGTATGCTGCCGACAACGGTGCGGTGATTCTTCAGTGCAGCTGGGGATATATTTCAGGAGCGGCAAACCCTTACGAATGGACGCCTCAGTATGCGACAGACGAACAGTGGGAGACATATAACGTGCTGGAGTGCAAGGCTTTAGACTACTTTATCCACAATGCCGGTTCACCGGACGGAGTGATTGACGGAGGACTTGCGATTTTCGCAGGCGGAAATGAGGCAGCGCCGGCTGCAAGCTATCCGGGGGCCTATCCCGACTTTGTGGCTGTGGCTGCGACGGCCGGAGACTTCACACCTGCCGTATACAGCAACTACGGTCCCGGAACAACGATTTCCGCACCAGGCGGAGACCAGGACTATTACTGGGATTACGTGGATGAAACGCATAAGGTCGGCGAGATAGGGTGCATCCTGTCTACGCTTCCATATCAGATCAGTGAAAGCGGATACGGCTATATGGAGGGCACATCCATGGCCTGTCCTCATGTGTCCGGAGTGGCTGCTCTCGGACTTTCATATGCTGCGCAGCTCAGGAGGCATTTCACTGCCGACGAGTTCAAGGCTCTGCTTTATGAGACTGCGACTCCGATCGATTCATACATGTCAGGCACGAAGCAGTACCGTAAATATGTGATAGACCTTTATGAGTCGGCTCCTCTGATGAACATGGAAATGGATGCGTTCAAGGGTGAAATGGGGCATGGTCAGGTGAATGCATATGCCCTTCTCAAGGCTGTTGAAGGCTCGGGAGTGGATATGACCTTCCCTAATATATATGTTTCAGCCGGTTCGAGCGTGACCGTATATCCGTCGATGTATATGGATGGCGACAGCTTCAGCGTAAGCATAGAGAATACGGCTGTGGCTGCAGCTGAATACAAGGACGGAAAACTTGTGGTCATGGGCCTCAAGGCCGGACAGACTGCGGCATCAGTGACCGGAACGGGCCGGACAGACCGCTTTGTGATAACTGTCCGTGAGACGGCAAACGGAAACGGCTGGCTTTAACGCATGGCGAGGCTGAGGCTCATATCGGTTTTCTGGCTTCTGTCGGCTTGCCTTTTCTATGCTCATGCTCAGATGAAGCTTGTGCCTGAGGAAGTGCTGAAAGAGGTTTCTGCCCCACGTCTGTCGGCGGATTCGGCTTCGCTGGATTTCGATGTGAGACGCATCGAGGCACCGGTGATGAATGAGGATGATGCCCCGGCATCTTTCGTGTATCGCTTCCGCAATGCAGGAAAGGAAACTGTAAGGATATTGAGGCTTACGACTAACTGCTCATGCGTTGCTGCAACCTGCAGCGCGACAGAAGTCGCTTCTGGTGAAGAGGCGGAAATATCAGTGAGATACAGCCCTAAAGGCCATCCGGGACGCTTTGAACGCAGGATTTCAGTGTATACGCAGGATGGGAGCAGCCCGGCGGCGGTTCTTAAACTTGCAGTTACGGTGGAAAACGGAGCGGATCCTTCCGGGCTGTGGCCTGTGCAGATGGGATGCATACGTCTCAGACGCTCGGATGTGACTTTCCGAAGCGGTGAGAAGGCCGTCGAGACAATCAGTTTCGTGAATCTGAGCGGAAAGCGTCTGGCATTGGAATGCGAGAGTATGATGCTTCCTGCCTGCCTTTCGTTCTCGACGCAGCCGAAGGTGCTGGAAGACGGCGCTGAGGGAAGCATCGTCTTGGAATATGACCCTTCAAAAGGTTCTGAACGTAATGACATGCAGGTGATGCTTAAAGGACTTGGCGTACCGCCGTCACAGTCCTCCATAAGGATAAGGATGAAATAAATTTGGATATGAAGAATATAAGGACAATTGTCATCATGGCCGCCGCAGCTCTTGTGGCTATGGTGTCGTGTACAGAAAAGGTTGAGGATACGGTTGAATACCTTGAGGTGAACAAGACCAACATGGCAGGCTCATGGCAGCTTGTGGAATGGGATGGTGCCGGACTGGATGAAAGTACGTATATGTATATAAACTTCATCCGCAACGACGAGACATATCAGATGTGGCAGAATATCGACAGCTTCACTGATGTTCCGCGTGAGATCACAGGCTCGTTCTACATCTATACAGATGCTGACGGAAATGCCGTGATACGTGGCAATTACGACCACGACAGCGGAGACTGGGCCCACCGCTACATAGTAAAGGATCTCACCGCAGGGACGATGACATGGATTGCCTCCGACGATGAGACCTTCGTGCAGAAATTCGTAAGAGTGGATTCAATCCCTTTCGAATAGGCTTGCCTGATTCAGTAGCGGTAGTTCACGAGATTGCCGGAAAGGAACTGGTCGTAGGCTGTCATGTCTATCAGACCATGTCCCGACAGGTTGAACAGAATCGTCTTCTGAATGCCCTCTTCCTTGCATCTGAGTGCCTCCTTGATGGTCGCGGCAATGGCGTGGCAGGACTCTGGTGCAGGGATTATGCCTTCTGATTTTGCAAAGAGTATCCCTGCCTCGAACGATTCGATCTGGTCTACGTCGATGGCTTCGATGAACCCGTCCTTGAGAAGCTGCGACACGATGACTCCGGCTCCATGGTAACGCAGTCCGCCAGCATGGATGTTTGCCGGTCTGAAGTCGTGACCGAGCGTATACATCGGCAGTAGGGGAGTGTATCCTGCTTCATCTCCGAAATCATATTCAAATCTTCCCTTTGTGAGCTTGGGACATGATGACGGCTCCGCCGCTATGAATCTTGTGTCTCTGTCTCCCGAAAGGTTGTGCCTGAGAAACGGGAACGAAATGCCTCCGAAGTTGGAACCGCCTCCGAAGCATCCGATTATGATATCGGGATATTCTCCGGCCATCTCCATCTGCTTTTCCGCCTCAAGGCCTATGACGGTCTGATGAAGCGTCACGTGGTTCATCACCGAACCGAGAGTGTATTTGCATCCCGGCGTCATCTGAGCAAGTTCGACGGCTTCGGAAATGGCCGTGCCGAGTGAGCCCTGATGGTTCGGACTTTTCGTCAGGATGTCCTTTCCGGCCCTTGTGGACATGGATGGTGAAGGAGTGACCTGCGCTCCGAACACCTGCATTATGCTTCTTCTGTATGGCTTCTGTTCGTAGCTTATCTTCACCTGATACACCGCGCTTTCGATTCCGAATATCTTTGCAGCATATGAAAGTGCTGCTCCCCATTGTCCTGCTCCCGTTTCCGTAGTCACATTAGTGACACCCTCCCGCTTGCAGTAGTATGCCTGCGCAAGTGCTGAATTGAGCTTGTGAGATCCCACAGGACTGACGCTTTCATTCTTGAAATAGATATGTGCAGGAGTGTCGAGAGCCTCTTCAAGGCCATATGTACGGACGAGCGGAGTGCTTCTGTAGTATGTGTATTTCTCGCGCACTTCATCAGGAATGTCGATCCATCTGTCAGTGCTGTTCAGTTCCTGTCTTGAACATTCTTCGCTGAAGAGGGCGGAAAGTTCTTCGACAGTTACAGGCTGTCGTGTCGCCGGGTTCAGCATTGCCATAGGCTTGTTCTTCATGTCCGCCCGGATATTGTACCATTGCTGCGGAATCTCACTTTCGGTAAGGAAAAATCGTTTCTGTCTCATGATAAGCTCGTTTTGATTGTAGGTTGTCTGCAAATTTAGCGAATACAGTTGATGATGCAATAGTCGCTCCATAAAAAAAAGTGGTCCAGAAGCCAATCTGAACCACTTTTTTAGATTGTATTATGTATTACTGCTCGTCAACGTCGTTGTTGTCCGGATTCTGCGGGCCCTGCGGACCTGCCTGGCCGTTGAAAGGACCCTGTGCACCGCCTTGTGCCTGAGCCGCCTTTGCCATATCCTCTGAAGCTGCATGCCATGCCGCTTCAAGCTCTGCGTTGTACTTGTCGATGTCTGCGACGTTCTGTGCCTTAACAGCCTCCTTAAGGGAGTTCATCGCATTCTCGATTGCAGTCTTCTTCTCGGCAGGAATCTTGTCGCCGTACTCCTTGAGGTTCTTCTCGGTCTGGAAGCACATCGCGTCAGCGTTGTTGATCTTGTCGATACGCTCCTTCTCAGCCTGGTCAGCCGCCTCGTTTGCCTTGGCCTCGTCCCTCATCCTCTGGATCTCAGCCTCAGAAAGTCCTGATGAAGCCTCGATACGGATGTTCTGCTCCTTGCCTGTAGCCTTGTCCTTGGCTGAAACGTTGAGGATGCCGTTGGCGTCGATGTCGAATGTCACCTCGATCTGAGGAACACCTCTTGGTGCCGGTGCGATGCCGTCAAGGATGAACTTGCCGATGAGCTTGTTGTCCTTTGCCATAGGACGCTCTCCCTGAAGTACGTGTACGTCTACTGCAGGCTGGTTGTCAGCGGCTGTAGAGAACACCTGTGACTTTTTCGTCGGGATGGTCGTGTTCGCCTCGATGAGCTTTGTCATCACGCCGCCGAGTGTCTCGATACCGAGTGAAAGCGGAGTCACGTCAAGAAGGAGGACATCCTTCACGTCACCTGCAAGCACACCGCCCTGGATAGCTGCACCCATAGCCACAACCTCGTCAGGGTTCACGCTCTTGTTAGGAGCCTTTCCGAAGAACTTCTCCACGATGGCCTGGATTGCCGGAATACGTGTCGAACCACCCACGAGGAGAACCTCGTCAATGTCTGATGCGTTGAGACCTGCATCCTGAAGCGCCTTGCGGCATGGCTCTACGGTCTTTTGGATGAGCGCGTCTGCAAGCTGCTCGAACTTAGCCCTTGTGAGTGTCTTTACAAGATGCTTAGGAACTCCGTCTACCGGCATGATGTAAGGAAGGTTGATTTCGGCAGAAGTCTGGCTTGAAAGCTCGATCTTTGCCTTCTCGGCAGCCTCCTTGAGTCTCTGGAGGGCCATAGGATCCTTCTTGAGATCGATGCCGCTGTTCTCTGCAGCAAATTCAGATGCGAGCCAGTCGATGATCACCTGGTCGAAGTCGTCACCGCCGAGGTGTGTGTCACCGTTGGTTGAAAGCACCTCGAACACGCCGTCGCCAAGCTCCATGATGGATATATCGAATGTACCGCCGCCGAGGTCGTATACAGCCACCTTCATATCCTTGTGCATCTTGTCAAGACCGTATGCAAGGGCAGCAGCTGTAGGCTCGTTGATGATACGCTTCACGTCCAGACCTGCAATCTTTCCGGCTTCCTTAGTCGCCTGACGCTGTGAGTCTGAGAAGTATGCAGGCACTGTGATTACAGCTTCCGTCACTTCCTGTCCGAGATATTCCTCAGCAGTCTTCTTCATCTTCTGGAGAATCATCGCTGAAATTTCCTGTGGTGAGTAGAGACGTCCGTCGATGTCTACACGCGGAGTGTTGTTGTCGCCCTTTACCACCTTGTAAGGCATACGTGCCACGTCGCCAGCCACCTGGTCGTACTTCTCACCCATGAATCTCTTGATTGAGAAGATAGTCTTGTGAGGGTTTGTGATAGCCTGACGCTTTGCCGGGTTACCGATCTTTCTCTCGCCACCGTCGGTGAATGCCACTACTGATGGAGTGGTTCTCTGTCCCTCATTGTTGATGATGACTGAAGGCTCGTTTCCTTCCATCACTGCCACGCATGAGTTCGTGGTTCCAAGGTCAATACCAATGATTTTTCCCATAATGCTTATAATTTTTAATTTTACTTTCAATTCAGATTCCCTGGTTTCGCCGGGATGACACGGTAATATCGAAACCTGTGCCAAGCCTGATGGCGCGTGGACTTATGCCAAAATGGCAGAATTTTGTGACAAATCAGCTTCGGGAATGACACAAATGACGCATCAGGATACAAAAGAAGGGTGACGCGATGTCACCCTTCCGATAAATATCTTTTTTGTGATTATTCTGCTACATAGCGTGCCGGCTTTGTCTTCTTGCGCTTGAGGATGTTTGCCTCGATGGCTTCCTTCTTCTCCGCTTCGGCCTTGGCCTTTGCCGCAGCCTTCACTTCATTGGCTATCCATTCGCTGAATATGTTGCTTCCTGTGTGAGGATTCCTGAAGACCTCCGCCTTGCATACAGGCTTCTCATAGGAATTCACGGCGGCCTTTGCATTTGCAGGTTCCTTGCCGTATGTGTTGACAAAGATTTCGGCAGAAGCTGCATCGGATTTCTTCAACGTGAACTTCTGGCGGTAGATCTCGGTGTAGTTTCCTTCTTTGTCTATTGCCATTGCCATTATGAGAAGCGGTGTATCCCATTTAGCTCCGAACAGCTGCCTCTGAGATGTGCACCAGCCTACAGAAAGGAGCTGGTCGTACCACATCGGGTCAGGATACTGTGCCGGATCGTCATATCCGTCTGCATAATCGAAGATGGTGTAGTAGTATTCCGAATACTCGCCCTGAATGTCAATCTCAAGATACATCCACGGCTTTCCGGCCATTCCTCCGAACTTCTGAGGCTCAAGTTCGGCGATTTCATCTCCATCATAGAACTCGTTGAATCCGCAAGTCACTGTCGTCGATGACATCTTTGCCTCAGGAGTAGTGAATGTATCGCTGAACGTTACGTAGCTGAGGAAATCAAGGGTGTAGTCTTCGTATTCATTCGGATCGTACTCGATGATTATCACACCGATCTTGTAGTCGGTCTCAGGAGTGAGGTAACTGAGATATCCGCCTGATTCCGCCTGATTCAGATAGTGTCCGAAATCGTACATGCCTCCATATGATTCTGCGAACTTTGCCTTGATGTCTTCCTTCATCATGTTGGCAGTGTAGTCTGCCGGATATACGTCCCAATAGTAATAATGTCCTGTGTCGGATGGCTTTATCGATACTTCTGCACTTGTTGTCTTGATATTGCTCACCTGAATGTCGAATTCACAATCGTTTGGTGCGCACATCGGAAGCGTGCTGAATGTCTGCGTGCTTACAGGTGTGGTTCTTGCGCCTGACATGTAGCCGAATGTCACGAGTGTGTATTCCGTGTCAGGCTTCATCTCATAGAATCTTGCCACCATGTCGCCTTCGCTGATATAGTTCCAGATATAGAACGAACCCAGCCAACCATAGAAGTAGTTGAAATATTCATCGTCCGTGCTGACGCCTTCAAGTTCCGAAGAAGGTTCGGCATACAGGAAGTATGGGTCGAGATTCGTTGTCACTGCATTAACATAGAATGTAGTCTGCGTGATGTCTGTGACAGTGGTTGTGATCACGTTGTCGGAAGGGATTATGTCTCCGGTGCTGTGGTTTGCGTAAGCGATGTCTCCGACAATCTCGCAGTTCTCGTTCCACTTGAATGCGTAGAAGATGTAGTCGGTATTCACGATAGCTTCAAATACACTGTTGCTCGGATTCCTGTATGTGAAATATTCGAAGAACTCTTCGCGGCTGGCGAAGTCTCCGTAATCTATGTACTCGTTAATCCTTGATTCAAGCCATTTCGCTATGGCCTTGTCATTATCCTCGTCGAATTCTCTGAGGGCTTCAGGAGTGGTCATGTCATAATAGTAAGCCACGCCGTCGTGTGAAGGAGTGACAGTCACGTCCAGAACGGCATTGTTGTCCTTGATTTCGAACTCAAAGGTGATAGGGCCGTCATATGGTTCAGTGGTTGTGAGCGCGGCAGTGTAAATTCCGGAAGTCTGCTCTCCTGCTGAGTTGAGCCCGTATGCGTAGAGGATGTATTCTGTCTCAGGATCGAGCCCCTTGTACGAGAGGTTCTCCTTGCTTCCCTTGATGAGGACTTTTGAAAGATACTCCTGAAGCGAAACGTTGTAATTGGCTGCCTCAGATGAGAAATATTCAAGGTCGGCTTCTAAAATACCGTCAGGGTCATCTGCATAGTACTCGTACCATTCCTTTCCTACGATCTGTCCGATCCATGTGAAGTCCTCTTCTACAGTTTCCACATTGAAGACGACAGAAGTTGCATCTGTAGATACGATTGTAATCTTGATCGGGTCTACATATGCGCTCTGGCTTACCTTGATGATCTGGTCTTCAGCTCCTTCATAGCTTAAGGTTATGTCTGCTGCACGCGCTTCTCCTGTCTCGTTCTTTTCTACAGTGAATTTAATGAGGCGTGAAGTAGATGTGAGATCCAGAATCCAGTCGGCATCAGTGTCAACATTGAGTTCCGCTCCCTCCACAGCATTTTCTATCTCATATGTAAGTCTTTTGCTCTCACCTTCCGAACTGATGGCGACGTCTGTCTCCTTGATCAGAATCTTAGGCGCTTTGCCGTTATCCGGATTGTCTTTGGTCTGTTCCGGGTCATCCTGGCCGCATCCTGCAAGACCTACAGCAGCAAGCAGGGCAATCAGTAAATGTGTTCTTTTCATTTGTGTCTGTTTGTGTCTATTTATATTCGTATCCGGTTGTTTCGCCGGCAGGGCATACTGCACAGTTCACGATGTCATAGCTGTCTCCAACTGCCTCGGTGACGAAGACAAATACCTTGCAGTTTTCTGCCTCCCAATCCTTGTCTACCGTGAAGCGGAACAGGTGTGATACTTTGCTCCCTGCGTCGGCTTTGTCGAGCTTGGTCCCATAGAGACGCTCGATGGCATTTGTGCTGTGCATCGCACGGATTGCGTTGTTATGGATGTGATGCCATTCTTCGGTCGCACCGGTCTGTGTCGCATACACATCATCTTCAAGCAGCCATGCACCGATTCTGTATTCTCCGGTCTTACCGAACTTGAATTCGACATTTGTGAAGATCTCACCATCAGCCGCTTCGACTCCCATGGCGATTCCCACAGAAGCAGATTCCTTTGAAAGTTCGTCAATCATACTGCATATCTCGGTTTCACTATGACCGGCACTTGTCTTGGTCAGGTTGAATGTGACTGTCGGAAACGGACGGTTGCCTGTCGAACTGGTATTGAATGCAGCCGTAAGTATTTCGGCAGCATCTGAATATGCCGCGTCGAACGAATAGTCATACGAATGTGCCGCAACAAGATTGAAGCGACTGCTGTATGCTTCGTTCTCTTCCACTGTCTTGAGCACGTTCATCATCAGAGGACAGTTGGGACATGTCGCTCCGGTATGTTCGATAAGGAGCATACGGTGCTTGAATGCTGTTGCCGATGCCTGAGGATCGTCAGGAATCTCCGGAATCACAGGAACAGCGGAAACGGTAACGTCCTCAGACATTTCGAGGCCGTATGCAGCATAGAAAGAGTACTCGCCCTTCTTGTCGGTACTGAACCTGTATGAGTCGAGCAGCTCGTCTGTTGTACTCAAATAGATCTCAGCCTCGTCCGTGATGTCTGTGACGCTTCCGTCGTCAGCCTTCAAGGTGACTGTAAACGTGACGAAATCGCTGCCGTCCGAACAGATTGCAGCGCGATCCGCTGTCAGCGTGATGCTTCCGTCCTTCTTTGCGGGTTCCTCTCCTCCTGTTGTCCCATTGCTTCCGCCGCAGCTTGTCGCAACGAGAGCGATGGCAAAAGCTTGGATGAAATGTTTGATTACCTTCATGGCTATGTTAAATAAATATTGTCAATATTTCGCAAAAATATCAATTAATAGTTAATTTTGCAACCTTATTCTTATTGTATGGTCTATAGATATTTACCTGAGGACGAATTTGTCGATCTTGCTTCCCGCATTCTGTATGAGGACAACCATATTCTGGTGGTGAACAAGAGGGTGGGGGAGATTGTACAGGGCGACAAGACTGGTGATGAGCCGTTGAGCGAGAAGTACAAGGCTTTCATTGCACAGAGGGATGCGAAACCGGGTCAGGTGTTCATGGGGCTGCCGCATCGGCTGGACCGTCCGGTGAGCGGAATAACGATGCTTGCAAAGACATCGAAGGCGCTGGAAAGGCTGAATGCCATGTTCCGCGGATCGGATGTGCATAAGTTCTATTGGGCGATGGTGTGTAATGCACCGGAGCCGGCGCAGGGCAGTCTGGAGGACATGCTGTGGCGGAACGAAAAGCAGAACAAGTCGTATGTCTGCCGTCAGGGAGCGGCCAGAAAGGATGCGAAGCTCGCGAAACTGAACTACAGGCAGATTGCTGAGACTGACCGCTACTGGCTTGTGGAAGTGGAACTTCTGACCGGGCGTCATCACCAGATCCGCTGTCAGCTGGCAAACCTCGGCTGCCCTATTAAAGGCGATCTGAAATACGGAGCGCCGCGTTCGAATCCGGACGGAGGGATCTCCCTCCATGCAAGAAGAATCACATTTACGCATCCCGTAAAAAAGGAGCAGATTACAATCGAAGCTCCCGTACCAACCACATGGAAAGGAATATGAAGAGAATACTGACCACAATCCTTATCGCCGCCACAGTGATTTCCAGCGGCACGAAACCTTACGTCATCGTGCAGATAGCCGATGCTCAGCTCGGATTCACTGCCGCCGACAACGCCAGCAGGACCGGAACGGAATATGTCAACGATCTCACATACGAGGCCGGATATCTGAAGAAGGCGGTTGCACTTGTCAATGAACTGAAGCCCGATGCAGTCGTCTTCACCGGAGATCAGGTGAACTATTGCGACAATGTCGGGCAATGGGATATGTTCGCTGAGATAATTTCAGAAATCGACAAGTCTGTGAAACTGTTTCATATTCCTGGCAATCACGATGTGGTCTTCAAGGACGGAAAAGTGGATTCCACGCCGTTTACGAGTCGTTACGGAGCGGATCGCTTTGTGTTCGAGGACCGTGGAGTGAAGCTTGTCGGCATAAACTCAAGCCTTATCAAGAACGATGATGAAGGTGAAGCGGAGCAGAAGGAATGGCTGGAGCAGGCCCTCGCAAAAGACAGCCCAGAAGATGTTTCCATTGTATTCACGCATCATCCCTTCTTTATGACTGACATCGACGAGGAAGACGGATATTTCCAGATTCAGAAGTCCAAAAGACAGGAATATTTCGGCCTCTTCAAGCAGCTTGACGTAGATGCCGTATACGCCGGACATCGTCACAACAGCTCAGAAGGAGCATATGAAGGTGTCCCGATGAAGACCACGACGTCAGTCGCATACCAGATCGGTGACTCATCCCCATCAGTCCGTATCATCACGGTCTGCGAAGACCAAATCCGCGACACATTGTGTGTTTTGTAAATGCTTGATAGCCAGCAGGATATAGAAAGTGCGTGCTGCCTATAGGCGGCACGCACTTTTAGTAATGCGCTGATAGCTATGCGATTGCATTTTACGGCCTACCTCCTTGCAGGGAATAGCCTGTCCATATCTTTGTCCAGCGCCTTCTCAGCCATCTTTTCCGGCACGAAATGCCATTCTCCGATGACGGCAGGATCGCCGATGACAGTCGGGTCAATCTCCTTGTTCTTAACCAGATAGTCATACAGGATATTCCGTATTTCAGGATAATATGCCACAGTCCGGTCTTCGATCCTGTCTGTATCGATGCCGGCACCATGACGCATCAGGCCGCCACCGCCGCTCGCACGGTAAGATGTCATGGCCACATTGTAGGTCGCAGCTTCGTCAAATGCACTTCCGTCCGCCATCGACTTGATGCACACCCGCTCGCCGGCCTGCTTAGTGATGTCTACTTCATAAACGAGTCCTGCGGCAGAATCGAAATTGTATGAACGGTTCACAAAAGACCATCGCTTCTGGCCGGTACGCGGATCCGGAGCATTCACAATCTTCAGAAGGCAGTCCGATCCGCTGCCGTATGTATTGATCCATGTGTCATAGGAATATTCCAGATAATCCTTGATTTCCTTGCCGCTCATCTTTACGACAAAGAGTTGGTTTTCAAACGGATAAATGGTGAAAAGGTCGTTGTATACAAGCGTTCCGGCCTTCACGAAGCCGTTGAACGTAAGCGGAGCCGCAAATGAGATCTGTGCAGGTGTGCAGCCGATTGAAAGCGTATGCACAAGGTTCATGTAATCCGACATTCCCCTGTATGCATCTCTTGTGCGCAGGTCTGTCTTCAGCTCGCCCACCTCCATGAGCGTGAAGTCCTTGACAGCCTTATAGTCAGGATGGAAGAGCTGCTGCATCTGAGTGTCTACGTTCTTCTTGTCAATGGCGATAAGGTCCGCATCCACGGTCTTTGAAACGACCTCGCCTCCCTCTACCTTCACGGTGATTGTGCCCGAGCCGAGATTCCTGCAGTGGCTTCCTGCATTTATGAGGCAGATGCTGTCGTTCTTGTGCACTACAGGCCTGTGGTCATGCGAGCAGATGACAAAATCCACTCCGCGCAGGCTCTGGAAGAGATCCAGTCCCTGACTCTCGTATTGTGAACCGTCGCCTGCTCCCGTGCCGGCGTGAACCGCAACTATCACGATGTCAGATTTCTCCTGCGCGCTTACTCTGTCAACGACCTCCTGTGCGTGCGGAATCAGCGACTTGAACTCCATTCCTTCCCAAAGAAGCGGAGACAGCCAGTTCTTTATGTTCGGATTCGTAAATCCGATGATGGTGATGTTCAGCCCATGCCTCTTCAAGGTCACGTATTCCTTGAAATATGCCTTGCCGTTATCCGTACGTATCGCATTTGCTGCAAGGAAAGGCACAGCCATCTCCTTTACGAGGCGGTCGTACACCTTGTGGCCGGTCTCGATATCGTGGTTTCCCACCACAACGGCATCATAGCCTATATATTCCACCATGCGGGCGAAGACGTGTTCCGAGGTCGTATCCACGTAATTATAGTAATACGCGGCATTGTCGCCCTGAAGGCAGTCGCCGTCGTCAAGAAGGATTACGTTCTCGGCTCCGACGGCCGTGCGGATGCTGTCCGCATACCATGAAACATTATAAAGGGAATTAGCCGTACGTGACGATACGTACAGAGAATCGAAGTAATGGCCGTGAACGTCGTTCGTGGTCAGAAGGCGGAATGTGTATTCGCCGTCCTTAGGCCCGCAGCATGATGCCGCAAGGGCCACTGTCGATAATAGTGTTGTTATAAGGTGCTTTCTCATATTTATAGATGTTTTATCGTCTTCTCTTTACCAGCTCCTGAAGGTTGAAACGTAGCGCCACGACCTGCTGGCAGCCGGAATACGTGAAGTCATTGAAGTGGAAGCGTGCAGCGATGCGGATATTCAGAAAGCGCCCGATCACCGGTTCGTAGCACACCTCGATACGGTCGTATATGCCCGGTCCTGTTTCGCCTTCGTCGTGCACCCTGTAGAACGGGTCTCCGAAATAGAGTCTGCTGCCGTATTTATAGCCTCCGGTATCCGTGTTGTTGTAGTATGTCATCATGTCCGTGCCGTAGAACATGCTGTTCTTCAGGGCAAGGTTCCATTTTCGTACCTCGATGTCGAATTCTCCGCCGCACGGGTATACGTAGGTTCCTACGTTCTTTCTGTCGTTCTGCATGCCCTGCAGCCAGCCGAAACGTATTGAAAATGTCTGAACCCCAATCAGATGGCCGAAGTCGAACCGCGCATAAGGGTTTGCAAGGATATTGTCCACGACGCCGTGCACGTCATTGCAGCTCGCGAAATGGTACATGTATGCGGAATATCCCAATGACAGGATCGGCGCGACCTTGCCTTCTCCACTCGAAAAGATCATGAACTTCTCCCTGCGTGATTCCCCGTACTGGCCCATCCAGTCGCATCCGAGTTCGAAATATGCCTTGGGACGGCGCAGCTTCATGAGTATACCCTCAAGATTGGTGTCGTAGAACTTCAGAGAATCAGAAAAGAAAGCTTCGGAATAGCTGCCCTCCATGGCACTGCGTGGGAATATGCCGGCATACAGCATCATATCGTTCCTGTCTCCCTGCTTGTGAAGCCTGTAGCAGATCGTCATTTCCCTCAGGAGCTTCGTGTTGCTGAGGCTTGAAGATGTCTCAGGTGAGCCTGCGCCGGCGATTTCTGGAGAAATTGGAGATGCCCCGAAATCCTTCATTATGTCTATGCCTACCATGACCTTATGGCTCAGATCTTTCTTCTGGTTCACACTGAGGCCGATGGAAGGGGTAAGGCGTGCTCCGAAGATGGTCATCGAGCTTGAATAATTGCTGCGGTAGTATTCCCTGTTGTCGAAGTTCATGTTGAAGTCCACGTCATAGGCGAAACGGATGTCGTTCTCCGGGGTCTTTGCCCTCATTTCGGAGAAGGAGGCAAGGATAAGGAATGCTGCTGTCAGTATATGAATATATGTCTTCATATGGTCAAGTCTTTACTCAAGTTTCGCAAGCGATAAATTGTTGATATATTGAAGGTCGGCGGGACTTGCGAAACTTTCACCCACCGCACCTTCTATATTTACGTTACCCCTATCCTAAATCCTTTCCCTCGGGGAAAGGACTTACTATCGACCTAAAGGTCTCAAAAACAAGGTACTTTCGCACTTGCGAAAGTTAAGGTCTTTATAAAATCTTCCAAAGATAATACTTTTAGACATATGGAATGATTATTTTCTGTAATTTTGCAACCATGAAACTACAGACACCCGTAGCCGATGACAGATGTTTGGTCGGCATTTCATATGAGGACAGGATTATGATGCTCGGAAGCTGTTTCTCGGACAGCATCGGACGCCAGCTTGCCGATTTCGGCTTTGACGTGTGCGTGAACCCTTTCGGAACGCTTTATAATCCTGCCTCCATTCTGAATTCAGTCCGCAGGCTTGTCACAGGTGTGCATTTCACTGAAGGTGACTGCGTGGAAATCGGTGCCGGAGACGGTCGGATATGCTCGTTCTGCCACCATACGTCGTTCGCCCGTGGTACGGAAGCTGAGTTTCTTGAAAATGCCAATGTCTCTCTTGACGCAGCCCGGGCATATTTCCGCACCTGCACCAAGGTCATGATCACGCTCGGTACAAGCTGGTGCTTCCGCCATGTAGCACGTGACTTCATCGTCTCCAACTGCCTGAAGCGTCCTGCTGATGAATACTGTCGCGAGCTGCTGCCTTCCCATGAAACGGCTCTTGCATTGACTGAAATCATGCGTATGTGCGAAGAAGCCTCAAGGCAGGACAAAGGATTTGTGCCTAAACGCTTCATATTTACAGTCAGCCCGATACGGCATTTCAAGGATGGGGCGCATGGCAATCAGCTTAGCAAATCCGCCCTTCTTCTCGGAGTTGACGGGGCCATAAAGGCTTCAGGTCAGACTGCGGACTATTTCCCTTCATACGAAATCATGATGGACGAACTGCGCGACTACCGCTTCTATGCAGAAGACATGTGCCATCCCTCGCAGCAGGCCGTGGACTACATCCGTGAACGCTTCCTTGTCTGGGCGCTTCCTCAGGACGAGCATAAGCGTCTGGACGAAAACATCCGCACCTTCCGGCGCGGATGTCATATCGAAAAGCATTAGAGCAGCCCCAGCAGCTTGCTTCGTGAAAGCATGCAGGCTCCTATCGGGCCACCCATCTTCCCTAGTCTGGAGAACTTTATCGTCGTATCCTTGTTTATCATGTTGAGCGAATGCTTCTGTATCGCACTTCTGATAGGCAGCAGCAGGTATTCCTTTACCACAGCCATACGTCCACCGATAACCACAAGCTCAGGATTGAAGATGTTTATAAGTCCGGCTATTGCACGTCCCAGCACCGTTCCGATCTCTTCGATTACCTCGATTGCCAGCACATCCTCCTCCAGAACAGCATCTGTGATGTCCTCAAGCGTGATGTCCTCACCCTTTGAATATTTGTCAGAAAGCAGTGACGAACGTCCCTCGCGCAGCTTTTCCATGATTATCCTGTGTGCAGCGGAGCCCGATGCTCCCGTTTCAAGGCAGCCGATCTTACCGCATTGGCAGATCTGGTCGTTGTCAAGAAGAGGGAAGTGACCGATCTCCCCGGAGAAACCGGACTTGCCGTAGGACAGCTTTCCGTCCACGATCATGCCCATGCCAAGGCCCCATGTGACGTTGAGGAACAGCATGTTGTTCTCATTGTTGGCTACTCCGCAGATATATTCTCCATATGCCATGGCTCTGGAATCATTCTCCACGAGCACTGGCGCGTCAAGCTCTTCCTCCAGAACAGACGCTATCGGCCTGTCCTCACCGAGGAAGTAGGTGAAGCAGTAGCCTGTCTCGTTGTTCACACGGCCGGAAAGATTGAAGCCGTAGGCCTTTACCTTGTCACGCGCGATTCCGGCTTTGGAGAGATTGTCCTTCAGTACTTTGCACAGTTGCTTGAACGAGGCCTCCGAGTTCTCCACGACGACTGGAATCTCCTCCTGCGAGTCCACGATCTGTCCCTTGAAGTTGATTACCGCCACGCTGATGTCGCTCCTGCGTATCTCCACGCCGACAAAATATCCGGCCGACGGGTTAAGACCGTATATGCTTGGGCGACGTCCGCCGTTGGTGCCTTGCTTGCCCATGTCCTCGATGAAGCCCTCGTCTATGAGTTCTCCCACGAGCTTCGTTATTGTCGGGATGCTTGTGCCGAGCTCCTTGCTGAGGTCTGCGATGCTGTAGTCTCCGTCATTGATGCACAGACCGAGTATCCTCTGCTTCAGGATGGCATTCTTCCCGTCGATGTTGCTGAGAAATGATCCGTTCATGAAAGTTTATTTTTTCCAGTTGTTCCAGTAGTCTTCGATTTCTTCAAGAGTCTTGCCTGTCGTCTCAGGGATGACCTTCCACATGATGAGCATATAAGGCACGCACATCACCGCAAACAGGAAGAATGTTCCGGCCTGGCTCCAGCCGAGAAGTACCGGTGTGAGCTGGCCGATGAGGTATGTGCCGATCCAGAGGGCGAATCCGGCTATTGACATCGCACGACCGCGCACGCTGTTCGGATACATCTCGGAAAGCAGTACGAATACGATTGCCGAGATCGAGATCGCGCAGCAGAATACGTATGCGAGGAAGAATGTGAGCATGAAGCCGTTGCCGAGACCGATCTGTGACCCCCATGCGAAGTAGATGCCGATGGCGAGAAGGCAGAGGATCATGCCGGATACTCCCCAGTAGATCAGCTGCTTGCGGCCCACTCTGTCAATGATGAATACGGCAAGGATTGTCGTCACCATATTCACGACTCCCACGAGTACTGTCGAGAACATCGGGTTGTCGAAGCCTGCCTCAGAGAAGATCTTTGGTCCATAGTACAGCACGGCATTCACTCCCATGAACTGGCCGAGGATTGCGATTGCGCTTCCGGCGATGACAGCCACAAGGATGCCCGGCTTCAGAAGGTCTGACCATTTTCCCTTTATCTCGCCCTTGAGCGAGTTCTGTGTCACGGTGATTTCCTCCTGGATTTCCTCCTGTGTCTCATATATCTTCTGCATCACGACAGATGCCTTGCCGAGCTTTCCGTTGACAATCAGCCACTTCGGGCTTTCCGGAATGAAGAATATGATGAAGAAGAAAAGGAGGGCAGGTACAGTCTCGCTTCCGAGCATTCCGCGCCATGCCTCTGTGTGCATCATCTTCTGCCAGAGGGTGATTTCGCCTCCCTGTGCTGCTGTAGCTGCAATCGAAGTGTCGATGTTAGCGTCGATTATCCAGTTCATCAGGTAAGCAAGCAGGAAGCCGATAGTCACAGCAAGCTGGTAGAGCGACACGAGTGTGCCTCGGATCTTCGCAGGCGACACCTCTGATATATATATAGGAGAGACTATCGACACGATGCCGATACCGATTCCTCCTATGATTCTGTAGGCCACGAGGCCGTCGAAGCTGCCGCAGACAGCGCACCCGATTGCCGAGATGCTGAAGAGTGCGGCTGAGATAAGCATCGTGAGTTTACGTCCGAGGTAGTCGCTGAGTGAACCTGCTATAAGCACACCGAAGATCGAACCTATTAGGGCGCATCCTACATACCAGCCTTCCATCATGTCCGTGAGGCCGAACTGCGACTTCACTATTTCTGTCGTACCGGAAATGACCGCTGTGTCATATCCGAAAAGAATACCTCCGATGGCAGCGACCACCGCCATGAAGATTACATATCCCATTGTCTTTTTCATACTTCTTAAATCGTTGCGAGGCTTGTGCGAGCCGTGGTGATCTATATTATTTAATATTGAAATACTCCTTGTATCTGTTGTACAGGTTCCCCGCAGCCCCGTAAACCGACTGTGGGCTAAGGAAATGCGGGAATTCAAACGTAATCGCCTTGTCGTAGCCGCAGCGCTTTGCCGCCTCTAACTTCAGACGGAGCTTGTCGAACTTGATCGGAAGGAACTTGATCGGCATGTCGCGGTCGAACGTCTCCGCGTTCGTCCAGCACTGCATTCCGTACTTGTCAGCGAGCTTCTTGTTCACGCTGAAGAATGCGTCCAGCTCGTCGTAGTCTATGTGACCGTCCTGGAACGCCACTGCATCCACGACGTCATGTATGCCGGCGAATATCTGCGCCCATTCCCTTTCGTGAGCTTCGATGGATACCGCGTCTTCCTTCGTCAGAGCCGCTCCTGCCGCGCTTACGGCCTTTTTCCCGTCGATCCACGGCGATATGAACACAGGCATTCCGCCCGAAACGTCCTTGCACTGCTTTCCCATCGCGTGGAATGCGTCCACCGCTCCAATCGTGTCGCGGCTGATTTCCGTGCTGAGATACCATCCTCCGAAGCTGTCGTACTTCTCGCCGTACATCTTCCACACCTCGTCGATGACGAACTTGTTGTCCTCGATTTCATGGCTCATGTCCTTAGTGTCCCAATATACGCCCGAATCATATAGACCGAGGTAGAACTTCATCCCGTGCTTCTGGGCAAGACGGCAGAACATGTCGATGAGGTCCACCGATGGCATGTAGCATCCCTTCTTGAGCAGATAAGGCGAAGGATAAGTGATGAACTTGCGGTAGCCGCACCTGATGTCGATGACGGTGTCTATGCCGATGGCCTTCATATATGCGAAGTCCTGGTCCCACTCCTTCTCGCCCCAGTTCTGGTGAGGAATGTCATGCGATATCTCGTCGAGGAAGGTTCCCGTTATGCGCAGGCCGTTGTCCTTAGGGACGATGAGTCCGCCTGCCGATGTGTCCGGTACGCCGCCCTCAGCCTTTGAGGCTTCATTGGAGGCGCATGATGAAAGAAGTGACGGTGCAACAAGGGCCGAGGCTCCTCCGATGGCCATCTTCTTCAAAAAGTCTCTGCGGTCAGTCATATCTTGTGATTTTAATTATTTTTAAAAATAGAACGGACAAATATAATAAATTTATTCCTTGTATATATAATTTCACCTCTGAAACTTGCTTATTTATTTCAAAACCGTACTGGGGTGTAGTGTGGTATTTTAAGAAATCGTCAACGAATTATTAAAAATTTTAAATAATTACCCCGAAAAACATTGTGAAAACATAAAAAACTCTTACATTTGTCATTTAAAATTACAATATAATGAAAAGAATTTACGGTGTTTTTCTTGCCATTGCCGGTGCACTGCTTCTAATTTCTTGTAAATCAGAAGATAAGGCTAATCATAACTACATGTGGTTCGATTGTGAGGCCAACTATGCGACGCTTTCGCATCCTGATTCAATACGCTTCTATCTCGCCAAATGCAAGGATCTCGGATTCGATAATGTCGTGGTGGACGTGAAGTCTATAATGGGTGAAGTCCTGTACGACAGTGAGATAGCTCCATATATGGGAGACTGGGAAGGCGTTGTGCGTCCGAGAGATTACGACATGCTCGGATATTTCATCGAGTATGGCCATGATATGGGCATGAAGGTCTTCGGCTCCCTCAATGTCTTTGCTGGTGGACATAACTATTTCGACCGTGGAGTGGTGTATATGGACAAGGCCGCATGGCAGTCCATCTGCTACCATAAGGGCAAGCTCACTCCGATTTCGGAGATCAAGACCAACTACAACTGCATGATGAACCCTTCGAATCCGGAGGTTCAGGAATATCAGATAGAGATACTCAAGGAGTTTGCCCGCAAATACCCTGAAGTTGACGGACTTATCTTCGACCGTGTACGCTATGACGGCATCACGGCCGATTTCAGCGACCTTTCGAGGAAGCAGTTCGAGGAATATGCCGGACTGACTGTGGAGAATTTTCCAGAGGACATCCTCAGCTGGTACGACGAGAACGGAGATCTCAGAGAGAACTGGGTTCTCGGAAAGCATGCAAAGAAGTGGATAGAGTGGCGTGCAGGCGTGATTCACGACTTCGTTGTGAAGGCACACGCAGCCCTCAAGGAGATAAATCCGGACCTTATAATCGGAGACTATACAGGCGCATGGTACCCGACCTACTGGCAGCTCGGCGTGAACTGGGCAAGCCGGGAGTACGATCCTTATCAGGTGCCGCAGTATCAGTCATGGGCAACTGAAGACTACCACAAGACAGGCTACGCAGAGCAGCTTGACGTATATATGACAGGCCTTTATTACACGCTTATAACAAAGGACGATGTTGACAAGGCTACCGGTGTCGTAGGCCAGCGCAGCGAAGCCGGTATGGACAACAGCCTTACGTACTGCTACAGTGTGGAAGGTGGTGCAGAGATAGCAAGGAACATCACGAAGGGCGTCGTCCCTGTGATCGGCTCGATCTACGTCGAGCAGTACCTTGGCGACTTCACACCGTTCCGTCCGGCAGTGGAGCAGGCGCTCAAGAGCACAGACGGCGTAATGATCTTCGACATAGTGCATCTCAACAAGCACAAGCTCTGGGACGAGCTCGAAGAGGCGATGAAGAATGCTGAAAAATAAACCAAATACCAGATAACCCAATGAAATCAATTATCAGAAATCTGCTGATGGTGTCGGTTTTCCTTATGGGGGGGGCAGCTTATGCATTGGCGCAGCCGACCCTGAAAGGTAAGGTCACAGACACTGACGGACTGCCTCTTCCGGGAGTGGCAGTCATGGTCCCAGGTACCACAAACGGTACCATGACCGACGATAATGGTGATTATTCACTATCCGGACTTAAGAAAGGTGACGTTATCCTCTTCACCAGCCTTGGTATGGGAGACCAGACGTTCGAGTGCACCGGTTCACTTACGAAACTGGATGTAGTCATGGCTGAGGACGCGACGTTCATCGAAGAGACCATCGTGGTCGGCTACGGCGTGCAGAAGAAGTCATCGATGACCAGCGCCGTTTCAGCTATGAAGGGAGACGAACTTCTCAAGGCTCCTGCAACAAACGTTTCACAGCTCCTTGCCGGTAAGCTTACCGGAGTGTCTTCGGTGCAGGAATCCGGTGAGCCTGGTCTCGATCAGGCTGCCATCCGTATCCGTGGCTCACAGGGTGCTGCCAAATATGTTGTCGACGGTTTCCCTGTGGATGACATCAATGACATCGACCCTTACGACATCGAGAGCATCTCAGTCCTGAAGGACGGTGCTTCAGCTGCGGTATATGGTCTTCAGGCTGCAAACGGTATCATCATCATCACCACAAAGAAGGGAACATCAGGAAAGCCTAAGATTACATATAATGCGACTTTCGGAGCATCGATGAATGCAAACTTCCCTGAGTTCATGGACGGTCCTCAGTTCGCATATTATTATAATGTGGCCGACATGATGGACAAGCTCTCGTCAGGAGCGATTTCAAGCGAGTCCGAATATGTTCCTGTATATACAAAGGAGCAGGTGGAAATGATGACAAACGGTGACCCTACCGACGGCTGGGACAATGTGAACTACATCGACAAGGTCTTCGGTACGGGTTTCACGCAGAAGCATAATGTGACCGTACAGGGCGGTAACGAAAAGTCGAAGTACTTCGCATCCTTCGGTTTCCTTGGTCAGGACGGTAACATCGACAACTTCAGCTATAACCGCTACAACATCAGAACCAATATCGAGTCTCAGCTTGCCAAGAACTTCAAGTTCAGCATGGGACTTTCCGGAGTGTTCTCGAATCGTCAGACTCCAGCATATGCAGCCGGTGGTACTGATGCAAATTCTTATCTCGGTGAGACAGGATGGCTTTCAATAGCGAGCCAGACCATCATCATGCATCCATACCTTCCGGAAACGTATAACGGAATGTATACTGCGACTCTGAAGAAGAACACATCTCTTCCTCAGTCTCCTCTCGCGGCAATCTACGATTCAGGATATAAGAAGGAACGTGGCATTGATGTGTCGGCAAATATGTCACTTACGTATGACATCCCGGGTGTAAAGGGCCTTCAGCTGAAGGTGGCCGGTGCCTTCGATTATGGCGCAACCATGAACAAGAATCTGAATACTCCATATTCAGTCATGGCCTATACCGGTGGCGAGTGGGTAGAGAAAGCTGACCCTCGTGGAACAGGCAACGGTGTGAATCTCGGTGAGGGTACATCGTACTATCAGAGAATGACAGGCCAGGCTGGAGTTACCTACACCAACACATTCGGTAAACATTTTGTCGACCTTCTTGCTCTTGCTGAGCTCAATGATTACAAGACAAATGCTCATTCTGCTTATGCAAAGCTGCTTCCGTTTGCTTCTCTTCCTGAATTAAGCTATGGCCAGCCGACAGATTCTCCGATTTCGGGCTCAAGCGATGCATTCAGGTCTGCTGGTTATGTATTCCGTGCCCGCTACAACTGGGACGAAAGGTATCTGGTAGAGTTTACCGGCCGATATGACGGCTCATACAAGTTTGCCGGAATGCGTGAGACACGTTGGGGCTTCTTCCCTTCTGCATCTGCTGCGTGGAATCTTTCCAAGGAGCCTTGGATGTCTCAGTTCAACGCTTTGGACGACCTTAAGATACGTGGTTCGGTGGCTTTGCTCGGAAACGATGCAGGTACAAACCCCTATATGTTTGCAAACAACTATTCAAAGTATGATTATCAGGTGATATATGCCGACGGTTCGGTAAATCCTGCATACAAGGATGCCGGTATTGCAAATGTGGACCTTACATGGGAGAAGAGTCTTTCGTACAACGTCGGCTTCGACCTCAGTCTCTGGAACGGAAAGCTCGCGATGGAGGTCGACGGATTCTATAATTATGTCTTCGATATCCTGACTGCCCAGTCATCTGGCTATCCATCTTCAATGGGTGGTTATTATATGGCTTTCATCAACCACAATGCTTATGATACCAAGGGTATTGATGTGATGCTCTCGCACAGAAATTCCTTCATGCTTGGCGGAAAGCCTTTCCAATATGGTATAAGCGGTACCGTTACATATGCAAGAAGCCGTTGGATCATCTATCAGGATGAGCCGAATACACCGGATAACCAGAAGGTTGTCGGAACACCGCTCGGAGCGATCATGGCATGGACAGCAGACGGTCTTTACAGAAGCGAAGAGGAAATCGATAATTCTGCATGGTACGGCACACGTCCGAATGTCGGTGACATCAAGTACGTGGACATCAACGGTGACGGTAAGATCGACTGGAGCGACAGAGGTAAGGTGGGACGAACCAACCGTCCTGAGCTTACCTACGGCCTCAACCTCGATTTCGCATGGAACGGTATAGATTTCAACGCACAGTTCACAGGAGGTGCGCTCTTCGATGTATCCCTCACAGGAACGTACTACAACTATATGGATGACAATACAGTGTGGACGCAGACGTTCAAGGAGGGCGCGAACTCGCCTCTCTTCCTTGTCGAAAATGCATACAGCATCTACAATACAGATGGAACATTCCCACGGATGACGCTCGGAACTCCGGGACACGGCGGTGACAACGGTCTTGCCTCTACATTCTGGCTTCGTGACGGAACATATGTCCGCCTCAAGACCGCCCAGCTCGGATATACATTCCCTCACAAGTGGACTGGCAGGATCAATGTCGAGGCACTCCGACTTTTTGTTGAAGGTCAGAACCTCTTTACCATCGACGGACTTCCTGAGGGCATCGACCCTGAGTCTCCTGGCGTGAACAACGGTTATTATCCTCAGCAGCGCCTTATCATGGGTGGCATTACGATTACTTTCTAAACAGACATGAAAATGAAAACATTATATAAGGCAATAATAACAGCGGTGATGGCATCGGGCCTGGCCTCATGTACATCATTCCTCGACATGACACCGACTGACAGAGTCAGCGACAAGGTCATGTGGGAGACCACTTCCAATGCCGAATACCATGTGAACTATCTTTATACCTATGTCTATGATGTTCTCATGGGGCAGAGCGTTGCCGGCGAGACCGAGGCCTATACAGATATGCTCAAATATGGCTCGTACAACTATAACTCAAGGTGCTTCATCCCGAGCGAACTTTCGTACGGCCTTTCCACGACGCTGACTGTGTCATACGTGGAAGCATATCTCGGAACATGGACCAAATGGTATCAGGGTATCATGAAGACCAACAATGCCATTGCCTGTCTTCATAAGTATGGCCAGATGTCGGATGAAGACAAGACCCGTCTTGAAGCAGAGCTCAAGTTCATCCGTGCATACCTTTATTTCGACCTTGTGAAGAGGTACAAGGACATCATTCTCTATGATGAGAACATGGATGCCTATACAAAGGACAAGGCCATCAGCACTGAGGCTGAAGGATGGGATTTCATTCAGAGCGACCTCGCATTCGCTGCTGCAAATCTTCCTGAGAAGGGTGTTGCCAAGGGACGTCTTGACAAAGGTACGGCTTTGGCATTCACAACCCGCGCTATGCTTTATGCCGAAAGGTGGGATGCCGTGAAGGCAGCTGCTGAAGAGGTCGAGAAGCTCGGATATGCTCTTGAGGCAAATTATACTGATGCCATCAACAAGGAAATCTCTGCCGGCAATAAGGAGGCGATTCTCCAATACCATTTCGACAGATCGAGCAATGTCACTCATTCATATGACTTTTATTACACCCCGGGTGGCGACTATACTATCTATGGTGAGGCAGGCGGCGGATACGGTACTCCTACACAGGAGATGGTCGAGTCTTACGAGCTTGCAACCGGTGGATTCCCGGATTGGACAGAGTGGCACGGCACGACAACAAGGACTCCTCCGTATGCAGACCTCGAACCTCGTTTCCACGCTACGATCCTTTACAATGGTGCAGAATGGAAAGGCAGGGTCATCGAGCCTTTCGTAGGCGGTGCTGACGGCTGGTGTACTTGGAATGTAGACCGTGAGCCGCAGGGACGCACCACGACCGGATACTATCTCCGCAAGATGGTCGATGAAGGACACGATGTGATCGCATTGTCAGGAAGTACACAGCCATTGAGCGTCATCCGTTATGCAGAGGTTCTGCTCAATAAGGCGGAGGCATGCTACCATCTCGACGATGTTGCAGGTGCAAATGCTGCCGTCAAGGCTATCAGAGCGCGTGTAGGCCTCACATATACAGACAAATCCGGTTCTTCTCTTTGGACGGCTATCCGTCAGGAGCGTAAGGTGGAGCTTGCATATGAGGGACTCTGGTATTGGGATCTCCGTCGTTGGGAAGTTGCTCACAAGGCATATCCGGAAGGACTTACCGGCTATCAGCAGCATGGTCTCAAGATTGAGAGCAACGGTGACGGTACATTTACATACACTTATGTGTCTGTGGATGATCAGGACAGGAATTTCCTTGAAAAGATGTATCGTTTCCCGATGCCGTCAAGCGAGCTTGACAATAATGGAGAAGTTGAACAGTATCCTGAGTGGAAATAATTATTTGAAATGAATATGAAGAAGATATATTATCTGATTTTTGCATTTGCTCTTGCTGTCTTCGCATCATGTCAGAAGCCGCAGTTTGTGGAGCCGACTGCAGAGCGTCAGGGCATCACAAGCTTGACTGCCTATTTCACGACCGGCAAATATGTCGATCAGCAGCTTGCTAAGCTTGATGTGACCGACCCGGAGGAGGATTATTTTGTCATTGAGATTCCTTGGTTCTTCCCAGAAGAGACTGAGGACGCCACAACTTTCTATATGTCTCGTCTGAGAGTCCGTGCGGAACTTGCACCGAACTGCAAGATTGAACCACCTTTGTCAGTACTTGACCTCACAAAGGAGAATGAATTTACTTTTACTGATAACAAGGGAGAAAGCCGTCCGATAGTGATTACGGGAAAGCGTACCATGTTCAGGCGTACTGATCTGATGTCATTTAACCTCATTGGAACTTATGGCTGCGAGGGTTTCGTCGATAATGAGGCTCGTAAAATTTACCTCTTTTCCAACGATAACCTCTCAAAGCATACAGCAGAAGCAGTTGCTTGTGTACACGCCAAGATCAAGAATCCGCAGGAATTGTCTAAACCCAAAGATTATAATAAGCCTCAGACTATCACAGTCGTTGCGCATGATGGTGTGACTGAAACTGAATATACCATCACAAAAGAGCCACCTACAAAGATTCCTTACGGCTTCAATTCAGAATCTGCAAAGGAACTCTTTACTGTGAACCCGGCAAACCTTGGCTTCCCTGCATATACTGAACTGCTCAACCCTTCTGTGGCTGTATTGGAGACCAAACTTGTGATTTCATTCGGCAATGGAACGGCTCCTAAGTATCTTAATGGTATTACAGGTGTTCTTGAAGGTGAACTGAATCTCGGTTCTGCTGTCGCTGACGCTATGACAAGTGACGGAGCAGGAAACCTTATCCTTACGAATAAGGCTGCAAAGGGCGAGACGTTGAATATATATACGACAAACTCATTGTCTGCTGCGCCTCAGCTCTTCTACTCGTTCACGAACGAGACGACGTTCGTTGCAGGTACAGTAGTAAGGGTAATCGGTGACATCAAGTCGGATGCCAGAATGATCCTTACTCATGAAGGTGTAGCAGGAGTCACTACAAGCAACACGGTGACTGAGCTTGTGATCCGTGGCGGTGAAGTTGTCGAGCACAACGTGATAGATTATTCTGGTGCTTATCCTGGTTGGGGCGAGACTGCCACTCATTATGCAAAGGTAACGCCGGTATCGGTAAATCCTGCAGATGGTGTCATGGTCTCAAGCTATAGTAACAGCGTGACTATCGGTGAGGATTCACACTATTACCTGTACCATATCAATTCAAATATGAATACGGCTCAGAAGGACCTCTTCGAAGTAGACTACTGTAACTGGGGGAAGAACCCGAACTCGATGGATGCCAAGACGTATAACAACGCAACTTATCTGGCTCACTTCATCACATCGCAGTTCCCTGCATGGGGACAGTGGCCGGGACTGTATATCTATGATATTTCGACTCCGTCGATGATAAAGGCTGCAGAACCGGTTCTCATGAATCCGCAGCTGAAGCAATATAATGAGATCAATGCCGAATCGTCAAATTCAATGGGTGACGTTGTCATGGCGCAGTCTGCAGACGGTTTCAAACTGTTTGTATACTACTTTGATCATTATGCTCAGGCTATCGGAGGATATTCTGTCAACTGTATTCAGATGTAACTGAAATAATGAGATTGATCATTTCAATTCTACTTTTATCGGGACTCATCGGATGTTCAGACACATCCGGTGAGGTTACCGATTGGCCATGGGATGAACCTCAGACAGAGCAGCCGGATGTGGATGTCCCGAATGAATGGACGGACGTGACATCACAGTATGCAGGTCTGTCAGATGGCATAATGATAATGACCGCCACAATGCTTGAAAACAAACCTGCTGTCGCTTACATTGCTGTGGCTGACCTCTCAAAGGTGGATTTTGGTGTCTGGGGAATCAATGATCCTGTGCTTGAAGGTACAAAGGATTCATTCAAGACCCCGTCAGGAATAAATGCTGAAGTCGGCGCGCAGGTCGTGGTCAACGGGGGATTCTTCTATTCTTCAGGAGGTACGAACTACAGCTCAAGCCTTGCTGTGAGTGAGGGTACGGTTCTTTCCGTAAACATCAACTATGCTTCTGAGGATTGGGTGACGATGTATTATCCGACAAGAGCCGCTTTCATTGAGGATTCTGAAGGAAAGTTCGATGCCTGCTGGACGTACTACAAGACCGACGGAAAGCATTATATGTATTCGCAGCCGTCACCGAATTCCTGGACTGAAAAGCCACAGAAGACGCCATCGGCGGATTTTCCTGTAAAAGCAGAAGAGTTTGCGGCAGTAAATGCCATTGGTGCGGGTCCTGTGCTCATAAATGATGGAAAGGCTGTGGATACTTATGTTGAGGAACTTTTCGACGGAGCGGGCGGAATCGGTCCTGACAGCAGCCAGCCGAGAACGGCGGTGGGTGCCACGTCTGATGGCAGGCTCATTTTCTTCGTATGCGAGGGACGTGAGATGACGGAAGGCGTTCATGGTCTTACAACCGGTGAAGTTGCAGATGTGCTTGCCGAACTGGGATGTGTTGAAGCCATAAATCTCGACGGCGGCGGTTCGTCATGCATGTTGGTCGCAGGACAGGAAACGATTAAGGTGAGCGATGGCTCGCAGCGTGCAGTCGCTTCGGCCATCTATCTGAAATAAGATAAATTTAAATCGGATGAAGTTATTAAGAATTATATCAGTTTCTCTTTTGGGGCTTATGACATTGTCTGCATGTCAGCCGGAAAGTCAGGATGCTCCATGGAACGACAATTGGGTTGATCCGACTCCTGACCCGGAACCGGAACCGCCGCAGGAAGACAATACCGGTTCTGAGGATAAGCCGGTCAAGGAGGCTAAGGCCCGTCTTGTTTGGATCGATGCAGCTGCAAACTTCAAGGATTATGCAAACAGTCAGAAGAAGATTGCTGAGGATATGGCCCGCCTTAAGGAAACCGGTTTCACCGGTGTTGTGGTCGAAGTACGTCCTACGACTGCCGGTGTACTTTTCAATTCCGACGTAGAGAAACCTCTCACAAAGGTGGATGCATGGGTGACCGGAGCGTATAAGTGGCTTCAGAGAACCGCGTCGTTTGACTATCTTCAGGCTTTCATCGATGCCGGTAAGGACGTTGGTCTTGATGTCTATGCTGCCATCAACACGATGGTCGGCGGCAAGGAATGCAACTATGGACTCGGCACAAGCGGTCCTCTGTATGATGGTTCTGTAAAGAAGGAATGGGCGACTGTAATCAATACTGCCGAGGGTCTTGTCAGCAGCATGGACATGGGGGCCGGTGCCAAGTTCCTTAATCCTGCAAATGATGAGGTGGTTGAATATCTGCTGGGTATTCTCGAGGATCTTGCTGCATATGATGTGAAGGGAATCATTCTTGACCGTTGCCGTTACGACGATTTCGAGCTTCAGAGTGACTTCTCGGACGTGTCACGTCAGAAGTTTGAGGAATATCTCGGAAAGTCGGTTGAAAACTGGCCGGATGATGTATTTGCTCCTGGCGCAGACAAACTCAACTCTCCTATTACGGCTATCCAGAGAGAATGGATGGAGTTCCGCGCAAAGAATATCCACGATTTCATAGAAAAAGCCTCAAACAAGGTGCATTCCGTGAATCCGGACATCCGTTTCGGCGCTTATGTCGGTGCTTGGTACAGCAGTTATTACTATTCCGGCGTAAACTGGGCGAGCCCGAATTATAATTGTACGGGCGTATATAACTGGGCGACAGCTGATTATAATCAGTATGGCTACGCCGATCATTGTGACATGATGCTTATCGGCGCTTATGCTTCAACCAAGTCGATTTACGGAACAGGCGAATGGACAATGCAGGGCTTCTGCAGCAGGGCTAAGAACATCTTTGCTGGTGATGTTCCGTTTATCGGCGGACCTGACATCGGAAACTCGTCCGGTTTTGAGAACGGAGGGCAGGGCAGTCTGATGCCTGACATAGTTGATGCCTGCATCAATGCTTCAACTGAGGGAATGTTCTTCTTTGACCTCTGCCACATCAAGATGTACGACTACTGGAACGACATCAAGAAGGCATTTGATGAATATCTTGAAACATTATAACACTTATTTAACCTTTTTTAATTAATGCATTATGAAAAAGATTGCTTTATTCTTATCAATCGTCGTAGCGGCGATTGCATGTAACAAGGTCGATCCAGTGACTCCACCGGAATTTGACTTTGCTAATCCGGATGTCCTTATCCCATATCAGGGTAGTGAGGACGGAAATCTTAAGCTTGAGTTCAATGTAAATGTAGATTGGACAGCTGAACTTGACCAGACATACGACTGGGTAACACTCAGCGGTGAGACATCAGGTCCTGCCGGTGCAGGTTATGTGACTGTCGTTGCTCAGCCAAACAAGGATGCAGCACAGCGTACTGCAGTCATTACTGTAACTGCTGGTGTGTCAGTGCTTACATTCGATGTTGTACAGGAAGGATATCCTGCTCTTAGCATAGATCCTCAGGAAGTTCAGTTTGATGCTGCAGGTGGTTCACAGGATGTGACTGTCAATGCAAATGTTGAGTATGTCATAACAGTGGCAGAGAACGACTGGCTTACATATGAGTACAATGCAGAGACTGGTGTTTACACTCTTACAGCAGTTGCAAATAGTGGTATGAGCCCACGTTCGATTGAAATTACTCTTTCAAATAATGTAGATGGCGTTTCTGAAACAATTGTAGTTTCACAGACTGGCCGTGCTTCTGTACTTTGGGAGAAGAACCTTGCTGACTATTCGCAGATTACCCTTGCTAGCCCAATCCACCTTGCTTATAAGGATGGTCTTCTCGGCCTCTCTGTAGGTAATGCTATTCATGCCTTGAAGGCTGATGATGGCGCTTATCAGCAGGCTATCGCACTTCCTGAAGGATTTGTAGTAGGCTCATTCACAAATGATGATGCAGGTAATATTGTACTTGCTTCAAATATTGATGCTTATGGTTCTGGTGATGTATATGCTATTACCTCGCTTACTGATCTTACTCCTGTCAAGGTCGCTACACTTTCGAATGCAGCTCTTTACCGTCCGGCTGGAAATCTTAGGGCTGGTGGAGATGTGACGAAGAATGGTGTCGTTACAATGTATGTTGATTATGAACATTATTGGATTGGATGCGATATAGTAGATGGAGTTGCAGGTGAATCATCATTCCAGGCAATTTCAAGGCTTGAGGGTGCTGGTGTTACTTGGGATCCAAGCGCAGGTTGTGCTGCTCCTCTTGGCAGCAAGTTAGCTGATGGCGTTCTTGCTACATTCTATACTCAGCCTGCACTTGTTTCAAATGCAAGCGGTGATTGGGCACAGGTAGGTGCAGCAATTTATACCGGTAACGACAATAACTGCGCAATTTCTGAAGCTGTTTACGGTGACACTCATTATGCAGCGGTAGGTGTAGGCTCTCACTTCAACTATTCAGCATCTGGTGCATATCTCTATGACCTTACCACAAATGAGGTTGTTTACAGCTATTCTGTTGCTGGAGATCTTAATGGCGCAGGTGCCGCTGCTGATGTCCTTCTTGTGTCGGCTTCTGATGTTCTCTACATGTACGTAGCAGATCTCAATAGGGGTAAGCTTGCTTGCATCGAGATTAAGTAATCCTTTCGCATAAATTGATACGCCTCAGGCGTTCAAATACACTAAGCCTCCGGAAAGCTCTTCGCTCTCCGGAGACTTTTGGTTTTCTGCTGATGAAGACGGTCAATCATCTGGTTGCGCAGGCAAGTCAAAGATGTCCAGACCATCATAAGGAAAAATCTTGACTTATTCTGAATCATTAAATGCAGTTCGAGACGAAATGTGTCATCTTTGCATATGCAAAGTTATGTACTGTTAATAAAATATTTTAATTTTGCAGGCATAATTTGTAAAAAATGAAAAACGGAAGATTCCTTCTTTCTATGGCATTTTTCATGGTGTCGGCACTGATGGCCGATGCTCATAGGATTGTGTATGTTGATGCCTCGGAATTCCCGCTCTACGGCAAGGTTTCTGAGCATACCGGTGCCCGGTATGAGAGGTTGCCGGCGGAACTCGAGGATGTATGCCGTGGGCCGGTATGGTATCTCGGACGGAATTCGTCAGGGCTCTTCATCCGTTTCAGAAGCAATTCCACCTCGATTCATGCAAGGTGGACATCGGCTTTTGACAATGCCATGAACCATATGACCGATACCGGAACAAAAGGCCTTGATCTGTATGTCATCCATGAGGGAGAATGGCGGCATGTATGCAGCGCAAGACCGGCAGAACGGGAAAATGAATGTGCTGTTATCCGCAATATGCTTCCCGAATACAGGGAATATATGCTGTATCTCTCATTGTATGACGGTGTGGCTTCCCTTGAAATCGGTGTGGACGAAGGTTCGGATCTTGTACAGCCTTCTGTGGATCGTCCATCACGTGAAAGGCCGGTGGTGATGTATGGTACGAGCATACTTCAGGGTGGATGCGCCAGCCGTCCCGGAATGGCCCATACCAATATAATAAGCCGGCGTCTCGACCGCGAGGTCATGAATCTTGGATTCAGCGGCAATGCCTTGTTGGATATGGAGATAGCGGAGTTGATGGCTTCAGTTGAGGAACCTGGTGTGTATGTGCTTGATTATGTGCCTAATGCTTCTGCTGAAGCTATCCGTGAGTCAGGAGAGAAGTTCTTCCATGTCATAAGGGATGCCCATCCGGACATACCTGTGATATTTGTCGAGGATCCTATATTTCCACATTCGACATTTGATATGAATATCCTCGAAGAGGTGACGCGTAAGAACGAGGCGCAGAGATGGCTCTATGAGAAGCTTCGCGATTCGGGGGAAAAGCGCCTGTACTATATTGAAGCTGAGGGGATGATAGGCAATGATGGCGAGGCTACCGTGGACGGAATCCATTTCACTGATCTGGGTATGATGCGGTATTCCGAGCACGTTCTGCCGGTAATCAGAAAGGCATTGAAGAAGGTGATAGAATAAACGGATAAGAATATGAAGAAATTCAAGACTATTGCAATGGTGGCGCTGGCTGCTGTAAGTGCTGCATGCAGCGCTCCAGAGAATGTGGATGTACTCATCGTCGGCGGTGGTGCAAGCGGTGTTTCGGCAGGAATTCAGTCTGCGAGGATGGGTGTGCATACAGTGATTGTGGAGGAAACTCCATGGGTAGGAGGCATGCTGACGTCTGCCGGCGTGAGCTGCGTGGACGGAAACTATAAGCTGCGTAGCGGAATCTTCGGTGAGTTCGCTGATTCGCTTGCAGCACGTTACGGCGGATGGGAGGCTCTGCAGACAGGTTGGGTGAGCTATATCAATTTCGAACCACAGATCGGTCAGGAGGTCCTGACGAACATCGCTGAAAGCTGCGGCGGACTGCTTGAAGTAAGGCGCAATACGAAGGTTTCGGCCGTAAAGGCGGTTGAGGGTGACTGGGAAGTCTCTGTACTGGATGCAGACGGTAAGAAGCATAAGATTATTGCTGATGTCCTCATCGATGCTACCGAACTCGGAGATATTGCGAAGGCCTGCGGTGTGGACTACAGGATAGGTATGGAGGCTTCGTCAGACACAGGGGAATCCATCGCTCCGGAAAAAGGAAACGATGTCATTCAGGATCTTACGTTTGTTGCCATGTTGAAGGATTATGGCCCTGACGCGGATATGACCATAGAAAAACCGGAAGGATATGATCCATCACGTTATGCGAACTGTGCCGTGAATCCTTTGAATACTGTTTCGGAAACAGGGCAGACGATATGGACTCCCGAGATAATGATCACTTACGGCAGAACCCCGAACGGCAAATACATGATAAACTGGCCGATATATGGTAACGATTATTATGTTAATTCAATCGAGATGACTCCGGAAGAAAGGGCGGAGGCATATGAAAAGGCTAAGGATGTCACCAGAGGCTTTGTGTATTTCGTTCAGACAGAACTGGGTATGAAGAATTACGGTCTTGCTGATGATGTGTTTCCGACAGATGACGGTCTCGCTCTGATTCCGTACCACAGGGAGTCGAGACGCATCGTAGGTGAGGCCTTCTTCACGATGGATGCGGCTGCAAAGCCATATGAATACAGACTTCCGTATTACAGAACCGGTGTCGCTGTGGGCGATTATCCTGTGGACCATCACCATTATGCCCATCCGGACTGGAAGTCGCTTCCGGATCTGCATTTCTATCCGATTCCGTCTTTCAATGTGCCTATGGGCGTCCTGATTCCTGAACAGAATGACGTTCAGGATCTTATTGTTGCGGAAAAATCTGTTTCCGTATCCAATCTGATCAATGGCGCCACAAGACTTCAACCGGTTGTGATGCAGTTAGGTCAGGCTGCCGGTGCGATCGCCGCACTTTCACAGATTGAGGGCAAGACGGTGAAGAAGGTGGGTGTACGTCAGGTGCAGGAAGCCCTCCTTGATGCAGGATGCTATATCATGCCTTATCTCGATCTTCCTAAGGACCACCGCCATTTCAAGGCGCTCCAGAGAATCGGAGCGACGGGCATTCTACGTGGAGAAGGACGTAATGTAGGCTGGGCCAACGAGACATGGTTCAGGGCATATGATCCGCTTCTCATTGAGGATATTCATGCCAAAGGATATTATGACGGACCGCTCGGAATGGTTGAAGGCCCTGTTACGGTAGGGCAGGTCATCGGCCTTGTGCGAGGACTTGGTGGAGCGGTGCCTCAGGATGCGGCCGGGCTTTGGGACAGGCTTGGACTTGAGGATTATGACCTTGGCAGAGTGGTCACAAGACTTGAGGCGGCGGTACTTGTCGACGCCGCATTCGACCCGTTCGGAATGTTCGAGGTGGATTATGACGGATATGTCAGAAGATGATGTTTTGAAATTTATTTAAAAATATGGCGATGTTTGGAAAATATTTTTTAACTTCGCAAAGATTTAAACACATATAATTTATGGATTTCAAGAAACTTGCAAAGCAGTATAAGGATGAACTTCTCGATAACGTTCTTCCATTCTGGCTTGATAACTCTCAGGACAAGGAATACGGCGGATATTTCAGCTGTCTCGACCGTGACGGAAGTGTCTTTGATACAGACAAGTTCATATGGCTTCAGGGCAGGGAAGTGTGGATGTTCGCCATGCTTTACAATAAGGTTGAGAAAAGACAGGAATGGCTTGATTGTGCGGTTCAGGGTGCGGAGTTCCTGAAGAAATATGCTCATGACGGCAATTACGATTTCTATTTCTCTGTGACACGCGAAGGCAAGCCGATCATTCAGCCGTACAACATATTCTCCAACACATTTGCCTGCATGGCGTTCGCACAGCTCGCCGAGGCGACAGGAAGCGATGAGTACAAGGAAATTGCACTCAAGACGTTCCAGAGGATTCTCGACCGCCGCAACGATCCTAAGGGACGTTGGGAAAAGTCATATCCCGGTACGCGTCCTATGAAGGGATTCGCCCTGCCGATGATCATATGCAACATGGCTCTTGAGGTGGAGAACATCCTGCCGGACAAGGATCTTCTGGACAAGACGATAGATGAGTGTCTTGGCGAGATTCTCAATGTATTCTATCAGCCGGATCTTGGAGTGATGCTTGAGAACGTTGCTCCTGACGGCACGCCGATAGACTGCTTTGAAGGACGCGAAATCAATCCTGGACACGATCTCGAGGCCCTCTGGTTCATGATGAACCTCGGTATACGTCGCAACGACAAGGCCCTTATAGAGAAATGTGTGGAGATTTCCCTTCGTGTAATTGATTTCGGCTGGGACAAGGAATATGGCGGAATCTTCTATTTCCAGGACAGCAAGGGTGCTCCTATGCAGAAGCTCGAATGGGATCAGAAGCTCTGGTGGGTACACCTTGAGTCTGCGATCTGTATGATTAAGGGATATCAGCTCACAGGCAATCAGCAGTGCCTCGACTGGTTCGAAAAGCTCCATGAATATATGTGGAAGAACTTCAAGGATGCAGAGTATCCGGAGTGGTATGGTTATCTGAACCGTCGCGGTGAAGTGCTTCTCACACTGAAGGGAGGAAAGTGGAAGGGATGCTTCCATGTCCCGAGAGGCCTGTATCAGATCTGGCAGATATTGGAGACGTTGTAAAAAATTCATTATAAACAGGATTCAGCGGTGGAGAGCTTACGGGCTTTCCACTGTTTTTTTGTGTCTCCTCTCTTGCAGAATCATAAAAAAAAGAAAAACTTTTGTTGTTTTACCTGTTGTTTTATGGTTCGAGACGGTTGAGTGTTTGATTTGAAGAATACTCTTCGATAATTTTGCCGGCGTTGAATTTTATAAATGCACCTGCCATGAGACGATCGGCACTCTACATTTTCTTTTTACTTTTCACTATGATTTCCTGCATCACGCAGCCTGTCTCTCCTGAACCCGAAGGGGAGTTTCAAGGTAGTGAGATGTCGGTCATCCGAATTTCTGTTGCCTTTGACCGGATGACGCGAAGCTCCGTCGTATCCGATGAGTACGCAGTGCGGGATGTGGGAATTTATGCCTTTGCGCATGGCGCTCTCGTGACGGGTGCTTTTTATGACTGTTCGTCCGGTCTACCGGATGATATGGAACTGAATCTGCCCTCAGGGCAATCTTACAGCATTTACGCTGTCGCAAATGCCGGCTTTTCGGAATGCCCTGAACAAGAGGGGGATATGAAGGACTTTGTCATATCTGTCGAAAACTTGTCTGCACTTCAGGGATGTCTTCCGATGGTATGGAAGGGTAGTCTTGATGTCATTGTCGGAGACTATGGACTGGATATAGGACTTGTTCCTCTTGCCGCCAAAGTGCAGTTCAGCATTGATGACAGACTGCTCGGAGGTCTGGAGGTGACGTCCGTCAGACTGCGTCAGGGTGCACTGGCTGTCAGGCCTTTTGCTGAAGGAGGCTCCCGTGCGGAATCTCCTGGTGAGGCTGCTGACGGGGATTGGGCTTCGCCAGAGGATCTGGATATGCTGAATCAAGGAGGAGGCATCTTTCTGTATGCTTTGGAGAACTGCCAGGGGACACTGCTTCCAGGCAATGAAGACCCATGGAAAAAGATACCTGACGGTCTTTCCGAAGAATTGGCCGGATTATGCACTTATATTGAGGTCGGATGCCGTTTCCACGAAAATACGGAATATGGCTCTCCCCAAGGTGTCGTGAGGTATCGGATATTTCTCGGACAGGATGCACTGACAGATTTCAATGTCCGGCGCAATTCCGTGCAGAGTATTTCTCTGGTACCGACGGAGACGGGCCTTGCGAAGCTGAGCTGGATGATTGACGCCTCGGAGATGTATCGTTATGGTGGGGTGGTCGAAGGAGCATTCCATGAGGAGAATTTCCATGAACCGGATGATTTCTATGTCACTGAACGTGTCCTTTTCCGTTATTGTCTTGATGAAACGGCAAGCGACTTCTGGAAGGACAGGGAATATGTTGTCACGGGGTTGTCTTCTGAAGGAAAAGAGACCGTCTCTTTTGCAGGACATAAGGAAATGTCACCGGGAGTGTGGGAGTGCATCGGAACATGCAGGAGTGCGGGAGACTTTGACGTTTGGCTTGTAGATGCTGATGGGGTCAAGGTCACATGCCTGGCAGAAGGTGGCCGGGTGAAAATGCCTGCACTCGTCATTGGTGACGGAGGACAATATGCCGGTTATGATAAGGTGGAGCCTGAACGGCAGCATCCCGACCTGTATATAAATGGCGAAGCCATGCTCATTCATGCATATCTTGCCGATGATGAAGGCTTCAATCTGAATCAAGGCCATGGGTGCGATATGTCCCTTCTGGAGCCGCAGGTCGTTTCCGGTGCTTTGAAGGAATCCTTGACATTCTCGTTCCGGTCAGGAGCAAGTGGTGACAGAGGCCCGGTCATGGAAATATGTCTTTCATGTCCGAATGACGGACGCAGTCCGGAGCGGAACCGTCTGCTTTGCAAGGCTCTCAGGGGCGTGTCTGAAGAGTCGCATCTGTGTGAGAAATTTACAGGACTTTCTGTCGCTTTGCCTTTCCGGCTGCGTGCAGATGATGTCACGGTCACTCTGGAATCGGCCTCGTCGCTTTTCCCGGATTGCAATACCGGCTCCATGTACCGGGTCAGGAACCGCTCCTGCCTTCCTTTCAAGGTCAGAGGATGGCGCCTGCTGGATGCTGATTATGACGGAAATGCCGCAGATTATGAAGCTGCGGTTGAAAGGTCGGATGGTAAGGTCGTACTTGGCCGTATATGTGCTACGGCCGGCAGGACTTATTATAGTCCGTTGTATGTCTCTTGCTTGCCGGAGGTGCTCTGCTCTTTCGAAGAGCCGGCGGCGGTCTATGTCCGTGATGGTGAGACCGTCTGCTTCCCTGCGGATGATGGAGGCATAAGCGTTGAGAATGCCTGCGATGCTGTTTTCATGGACAGAAAAGTGTCTTCTGATGGCAGTGTCATGTATCCCCGTCCTGTTTCTGTATCGCACGTTTTGTCTGCCGTGATGCTTTATGAAGGCTCAGAAATTCTTGAAATCCATGGAGTTGCTGAGGCGGATGATGAAGTTGACAGGAAGATTGTCCATATTGATATGCGTTTTGGCGAGGACAACAGGCTGCTGGCATCATCGTCAGAGGAAATGACGCTGAAAACCAGGGTGCATGGGACTTTGAGGAGCCATATAAGGACTTTGAAGGGCAATGACTGGCTGTTCGGTATCGGTACTTCGTGCAGGTATTATAAGAATGAATATGGCTTCGATTCCGGATATGCTGCTGTGGCGCTGTCGGATGATCCGGTTGTGGTGGATGCTTCGGTGGTGCATGATGCTTTTGAATATATAAGGACAGTCGAGTACTGGTCCAGATATGATTTTGAAGATCGTCGTGAGGTCTTGAAGCCGTATGCCTTCTCGATGGGAGTGGATTTTCTGCCGGATGAAGATGTCTGTCTTGCCGTGAATTTTCCTGACAGGCTCATATATGACTATCGCAATGTCGATATAGATTATGGAAACCATCTCTCCGAACCTCCGTCTACGTGGGGCCATAGCTGCAAGGACAGCCCTGATGGAGGCGTGTTCAAGGACGAAAAGGTCACGATGGAATTCACCGTGGCCTCGGATATCGACACTGGCGTCACGCTGATCACAGCAAGATAACCATTTGGAACATACTTATTTTATCTTTACATTTGCAATGGAAAATACCAAACCTGTTTCGGTCTGGGAAAAGGTCGCAGACTTTTTGATGGACATAGCAAAATATGTACTGACGGTGGTAATCATTACATCGGCATTCGAGGAACTTTCTGAATACGGATGGATGATGTATCTCTGCGGTATGGCTGGCGCTGCAATATTGTTTGTTTTGAGTGTCCTGATTTTGAATTACAGAAAGATGTAGCTATGAGAACGACAATCATTTTTATCGGTATGATAGTTTTCGGCATCGCCGGTATAATTTTCGTGTCTACGAAAAAAGGCCGCGCCTGGATGCGTAAGATAGAGGATGGTGAGTAGCTTTTCAGCGCTCAACCGTCTCCCTGTATACCCTTCCGAACCTGTCGGTCACCCGCACCTCGATTTTCTTCGCGTCCGGTGAGAGCGGTGCCCTGAACATATTGTCTGTCTGGGCGGCGTATACCCAGCTTCTCTTGAGCGAAGACGGATCCCTGTAGCATTCACGTGCAAGCGGATCCTGTGTCCTGAAACGCTCCATCTCGCATTTCAGCACTCCGTCTTCAAAGTATTCCACCTTCCAGAGCGGATCATAATCCCATATGTTTGCGATGACATATCCCTTGTGCTGCGGGTCGTCTGTATACACCTTCATCTGGTAGTCGAAAGGATGTCCGCAGCCTTTGTAGGTCCAGCTGATTTCATCTCCATCAATCTCATAGACCTTATATCCGACAGGCGAACCGTCGATGCAGACCGGACCGCACCACCATGCTCCGCAGAGGCCCGCGATGTTGTGCTCGCTGATGTTGCCGCTGATGATCTCATGGTCGGCGGTGTGCATGTGGCCCGAAAGGATGAGGGCCTTGTACGGTTCGAGCATGGCATAGAATGCCGTCTTGTTGCAGAGGTTGTCGCCGATGATGTCGTAACGGAACGCATCCCGGTCGGATTTGTCGAGAGTGGTCGGTATGTGCAGTGAAACTATCACTGTGGAACCTTCCGGCACATGTGCGAGGTCGCTTTCCAGCCAGTGGAGCTGCCTTTCGTCGAGATATCCGATGTAGAAATAATCGCGTCCTACATAGAAGTTGTCATTCAGCACGACATAATGCACTTTTCCGACATTGAACGAATACCACGCCGGGCCGTACATGTCCTGATAGTTCGTCATGGATGTTTCGTACGAACGTCCCCAGTTGGTCATGTCGTGGTTGCCGATGACATATCGGTAGTCTATGCCCGTCCTCGCCATGATTTCGTTGTATTCCGGATATATCGAATGGTCCCATCCTACGATGTCTCCCAGACAGAGACCGAAAGTGTAGTCTCCGTCCAGCCCCTTGACGGTAGCTGCCATGTCGTCGGCATAGACGGCAAGTTCGGGCAGCTCGCTTCGTTCGCTGATCTGAGGGTCTGCAACCACCACAATGTTGTGTCTGGTGTCGTCTTTGTCGTTAGGTGTCAGCGTAAAACCATAGTTCTTCACTCCGTCCTTCAGTTCTCTGTAGAAAAGGTCGCCACCTTTAAGCGTAGAGGATGTGTAGCCGGTGGGAGTGCTTATGAACACGAAACGGCTGTCGTCGTCTGCATCCATTCTGAACCGCCCTTTGGCATCGGTGACGGTCGTGTTGAGCCCGTCGGAAACGACGACATCAGCTACTCCTCTGCCGTCAGTATCCTTCACCGTACCCTTTATGTCCCTTGCCGCCATGCTGCATACGGATGCGGCGCACAGTATAATCGTAAATATGTGTTTCATAGTCTGTTACTTATAAGGCTTCTCTTCCATCTCCCATCCTGTAAGCGTCGATATGTACGGGATCATGCAGCTCGCCACCTTGATGTGTCCCTTGTAATTCGGATGCCAGCTCGCTCCGAGGTCTCCCTCATAATTGTGGGCGAAGTTTGATATGGTCATATATGCCACATTCTTCAAACTGCTCACTACCACGGCATTACGGATGTAGTCGTATGTGTATGGATTTGCATTCGAACCCATACAGAGAATCGGGATGTTCTCTCCGTAGTTCTCCTTGATCTTCTGAAGCAGGGATATGTAGTTGTTTCTGAAGTTTACTTCAAGAGGCTGCTCTCCGGTGGAGAAATCATTGGTACACAGATATATGACCACGATGTCAGGAGTGTATGCTCCCATTTCCGGTGTCCATGCCACGGTCTTGTCCGCATTGAAGGCCTGTTTGTATCGGTGAGGCATGTGGTAGCCTGCTCCTGCGTTGTCGTAGTTCCTTGCAATTCCCTGACCGGAATGACTGACGAGATTGTAGTCTGCATTGAAATAACGTGATGCTATGGCTGCGTAGGTGAGGTTGCAGTTCTCGGTCTCGGCAAGGAACGGATCGTTCCTGTCGTTGCTTTCAGTGCCGTAACCGCATGTGTATGAATCACCTATGAACTCGATGTGCCTTTCCTTGCGTCCGTCTGCCTGCAGTACGTCTCCATGCGTCAGGAATGAATGCACCGTGAAGCGTCCCTGCTCGCCCTCCGTTCTCTTCTGAAGGATGACCTCATGCTCTCCTTTGCCGAGGCCCTCCGCCAGAACGACAAGCGTGTCCTTCGCTCCGACAAGAAATTTCCTGTCAGCAACCGGGCACATGTCCTTGTCCACCCAAAGGTTGAACCAGCAGTTCTTTGTGTCCGAGCACTTCATGGCGAGATAATCGCCGTTGAAATTCACGCGGAAATATACTCCGCTCCAGTCGTAGGATACGGAACCGTCCTCGTTGGCGACTGTACGTCCGGTATATTCGATACGGCTGTCCGAAGCCTTTGTGACCGTCGGCTCGACATTCTTCTTTGCCGAAAGGTCGGCGCAAATGGCAAGCCCGCAGGCTGCCAGGAAAATTGCAAGTCTTTTATGCATGGTATTTCGTTTTTAAGCGGTAAAGATACGTATAATTATTAAAATTTCTTAATAAATCTGGCGTTATTATGAAAATTTTCTTATTTGCTAAAATCCACATGATTGACTATATTTGTGACCGCTTAATTTTAACCGGAAAATGACACAGAACCATAATCAGAGCCTCACTCCTGAGTTGAAGGCGAAACTGGCGAAAATCAAACATCTGGCCCTCGATATGGACGGGACCATTTACATGGGAAGCACGCTCTTCCCGTTCACAAAGAAGTTTCTTTCAGACATGTCTGAAGCGGGAATCGGATATTCCTTCCTGACAAACAATCCTTCCAAGTCTGTCGCAGACTATCTAAAGAAACTGGAAGGCCTCGGCATTGAGGCGGATGAAGGAAACATGTACACGACATCCCTTGCAGCCATAGACTACATCAAGGCTCATTATCCTGATGCGAAGCGCCTCTTTCTGCTCGGCACCCCAAGCATGATCTCGCAGTTCGAGAAGGCCGGCTTCGAATCATGCGCAGACGATCCGGACGATGTTCCTGACGTGCTGGTGGCCGCTTTCGACATGACGCTCGAGTATCCGCGCCTCTGCCGTGCCGCATGGTGGGCCTCACAGGGTATTCCATACGTCGCCACGAATCCGGACCGTGTATGCCCGACAGACCAGAAGGTCGTCCTCGTGGACTGCGGCTCCATCTGTAAATGCATAGAGCATGCAACCGGGCGCAAACCTGACATAACGCTCGGAAAACCGGACCCGAACATGCTCAAGGGCATCCTCGACCGTCACGGGCTTAAGCCGGAAGAGATTGCGATGGTGGGAGACCGTATATATACGGATACGGCCATGGCCCATAATGCAGGTGCCTTCGGTGTGCTTGTGCTTTCCGGTGAAACGACGCTTGCGACAGCGGAGGCGGTGGCTGAGGATGCAAGGACAAACCCTGCTCCGGAGTTCTTCCCGCCGGATCTCATCTGCCGCGACATAAAGGAGCTCGGAGAACTGCTGCTTCAGGCAAGAGAATAATCAAAAACACAAGATCATATGAAATACACTAAACTTATCGTGGCGGCCTTCGCGGCTGCATCGGCCCTCGCTTCATGCTGTCAGAGCCCTAAGGTGACGCCGGCCATTCCTCAGGACAAGGAAATCGAGGCAAAGATTGAAAAGATCCTCAAGGGTATGACGCTTGAGGAAAAGGTGGGACAGATGACGCAGATTACGGCAACGGCCATCGCAAACGGTGTGGAACTCACTCCGGCGGGCGATTCCATCATCAGGACCTATAAGATCGGCTCGGTGCTCAACACTCCTGGTGACATATGTCAGTCTCCTGAGGATTACGACCGCTTCATCACCGAACTCAACCGCATCTCCATGGAGGAAATGGGCATCCCATGCCTCTACGGACTTGACCATATTCATGGCGTGACCTACGTCGTAGGCGGTACTCTTTTCCCGCAGGAAGTAAACATCGCAGCGACATTCAACCGTGAACATGCCTGCAATATGGGTAAGGTGACGGCATACGAAAGCCGCGCAGCGAACGTTCCGTGGACATTCTCGCCTACAATGGACCTCGGACGCAATCCGGAGTGGCCGCGTATGTGGGAAAGCTTCGGAGAGGATACGTATGTGAACGCTGAGATGGCTGTGGCTGAAGTGAAGGGAATGCAGGGAGAAGATCCTAACCATGTCGGCCCTTACAACATCGCAGCATGTGCAAAGCATTTCATGGGATACGGCGTGCCTGTGACCGGACAGGACCGTACACCGTCTTCAATCGCATCAGCTGAGCTTCGCGAGAAGCATTTCGAGCCGTTCAAGGAGGCTATGCAGGCAGGTGCGCTTTCGCTCATGGTCAATTCGGCAAGCAACAACGGCATGCCTTTCCATTGTAATACAGAGCTCCTTACGCAGTGGGTGAAGGAGGACCTGAACTGGGACGGTATGATAGTGACCGACTGGGCGGACATCAATAACCTTTATACACGTGAGCGCGTGGCATCTTCAAAGAAGGAGGCCGTGAAGCTCGCCATCAACGCCGGAATAGATATGGCGATGGTGCCTTATGAGTGCCAGTTCGCCATCGACCTCAAGGAGCTTGTCGAGGAAGGTGAAGTCCCTATGTCACGCGTGGACGATGCCGTACGCCGCATTCTTCGTCTGAAGTTCCGCCTCGGCCTCTTCGATCAGCCGAACACGACTCTCGAGAACTATCCTGAATTCGGCGGCAAGGCTCATGCGGAGCTTGCATACAAGGCGGCCGTAGAGTCTGAGGTTCTGCTCAAGAACGACGGAGTGCTTCCTCTCAGGAAGAACGCACGTATCCTCCTTACCGGTCCTAACGCAAATTCGATGAGGACGCTCAATGGAGGATGGTCTTACACATGGCAGGGACACGGTGCTTCGATTCCGGCATTTACGGACAAGTACAATACAATATATGAGGCTCTCACCCAGAAGTTCGACAATGTGAAGTATGTTGCCGGCGTCGAGTACGACCTCATGACTCCGAACTGGCGCTTCGATAAGGCGACAGGCATCAATGAGGCTGTCGCTGCTGCACGCAATTCCGATGTCATCGTGGCATGTGTCGGCGAGAACTCATACTGCGAGACTCCTGGAAATGACAACGACATGAACCTTTCGGCTAACCAGAAGGCTCTCGTAAAGGCGCTTGCTGCCACAGGAAAGCCTGTAGTGCTGATTCTCAATGAAGGCCGTCCTCGTATCATCAACGACATCGAGCCTCTCGCTTCTGCTGTCGTTGACGTGCTTCTCCCTGGAAACTATGGCGCAGACGCTCTTGCCGCCCTTCTTGCAGGTGAAGAGAATTTCAGCGGAAAGCTGCCGTTCACATATCCTAAGTATACAAACAAGTTCGCTGTGTACGATTACAAGCCTGCTGAAAATCAGACGACTATGGCAGGTGTATACAACTACAATGCGGTTATGGACGTACAGTGGCCGTTCGGACACGGACTCAGCTACACTACATTTGAATATTCGAACATGACCGTCTCCGCTGCCGAATTCGATGCTGACGATGTCATCAAGGTGACTGTGGATGTGAAGAATACAGGAGCTGTCGCAGGAAAGGAAAGCGTGCTTCTCTTCTCTACGGACATGTATGCAAGTTCGACTCCGGATGTACGCCGTCTCCGTGCATTCTCGAAGGTGGATCTCCAGCCTGGCGAGTCTAAGACTGTGGAGCTTGAGGTGGCTGCAAAGGATCTTGCATTCGTGAATTACTACGGCAAGTGGACTCTTGAGGCAGGAGATTTCGCCCTTTCGATAGCAGATCAGAACTGTGGCATCAAGTGTACGCAGACTGTCGTATGGGATGAGCCTAACATCGACTGACAACAGATTTCTACGTATGAAAGTAAAGATAGTCAACAGATCGGCATATCCCTCTCCTTTTTATGCCACTGAAAAGTCAGCCGGAATGGATCTCAAGGCAGATATCGCAGAACCCATAGTCCTCGCCCCCCTTGAAAGGGCCATGATTCCCACCGGTCTTTATATCGCCCTTCCGGACGGTACGGAAGCGCAGGTGAGGCCACGCAGCGGACTTGCTGCCAAGCATGGCATTTCGGTGCTCAATGCCCCTGGGACCATTGATGCAGACTACCGCGGTGAGATCAAGGTGATACTCGTGAACCTTTCCAACGAACCGTTCACCGTGAATCCTGGCGAGAGGATAGCGCAGATGGTGATAGCAAGATACGAAAAGGTGGAATGGGACGAAGTCGAGGTGCTGGATGAGACCGAGAGGGGAGAAGGCGGCTTCGGAAGTACAGGACGATGAATGAATGCTGCAATGATATCAATAACAGAACTTTATGATATATATAAGTCATGCGGGGCAGTGACGACTGACAGCCGTGCTCTTTGTGGCGGCGAACTCTTCTTCGCACTCAAAGGCGAGAATTTTGACGGCAATGAATATGCCTTGAAGGCTCTTGAGGCTGGCGCTGCATATGCCGTTGTGAACCATGATTCCGCTGTTGCCCTTTCTGCTGCATCCGGCGATCTTCCTGCGGAAATTTCTTCAAGGCTTCTGCCTGTTGAGGATACGCTCAGGACGCTCCAGGAGCTCGCACGTTGGCATCGTTCGATGACTTTCGTCGACGGAAGGCCGCTGACGGTCATAGCGCTGACGGGCACGAACGGCAAGACGACGACAAAGGAACTTGTAAGAGAGGTTCTTTCAAGAAAGTATCGCGTCACTGCGACGGAAGGCAACCTGAACAATAATATAGGTGTGCCGCTTACTCTGCTTAAGATCAATGCGCAGACTCAGATTGCTGTCGTTGAGATGGGAGCAAGCCATCCGGGGGATATAAAGGAACTTGTCGATATCGCGCTTCCGAATTATGGACTCATTACCAATGTCGGCAAGGCTCATCTTCTCGGTTTCGGCAGCTTTGAAGGCGTCATGGCCACAAAAGGCGAGCTTTACGACTATCTGCGCAGGACGGGGGACAGGATATTCCTCAATGTCGATAATCCGTATCTCTGCCGCATGGCCTCTGACAGGAATATGCACAACGATCCGGAACGCAAGGATTCCCTCGCCATCCCGTATGGCCTGAAATATCAGTCCGGGACAGTTCTTCCGGCTACAGCCGAACATCCGTATCTCCGTATTTCGCTTCCGGGAATGTCTGAATCATACGTCATCTCCACCCACCTCATAGGAGCATACAATGCCGACAACGTCATTGCCGCCCTTGCCGTCGGTCAGTATTTCGGTGTTCCTTTTGCCGATGCAGTGGTGGCAATCGAGGAATACGTTCCGTCCAACAACCGCTCTCAGATGACCCGTACCGACCGTAATTCCCTCATCGTGGACGCCTACAATGCAAATCCGACGAGCATGGAAGCCGCTCTGGACAATTTCGCGGCAGTGCAGGCCGGCTGTAAGGTCGTTATGCTCGGCAATATGCTGGAACTCGGTGAGGATTCTGTTTCTGAACATGAAAAGGTCATTGAGAAGATACGTGCTCTGCATCCTCATCTGGCATGCCTCGTCGGTGAGGAATTCAGGAAAGCTCTTGTACGCGCTGAGGGCTGCACAATCCCGACGGACTCTGCGGCTCCATTCCTGCTGTCCGATGCCCTGCTATGGTCTCCGACTTCTGACGCCCTCGCCCAGTGGCTGCACGACAATCCGCTTGCTGATGCTACAGTCCTGATCAAAGGCTCGCGCGGCACCCGGATGGAAAAAGTCATCCCGGCATTGTAATACCATAGCTGTAAAATATAACCTCCTGATAACCAGCCCTTTACTTAAAGTGCGTGTTCCCCGAAGTCAGCACGCACTTTAAGTAAGATACTGAGAGCCAGTGGGTTGTATTTTCCACTGCTGGTGCTGCGAAATTAAATTTATAAATTTTTGCAGAAAAATTTGCATTGTAAGAAAAAAGTCGTAACTTTGCAATCCCAAAACGATAACAGGGTCGGTTCGTATAACGGTTAGTACTCAAGATTCTCAATCTTGCAATAGGGGTTCGATTCCCCTACCGACTACAAAAAGCGGTGACTCAAAAGGTCGTCGCTGATTTTTTTATATACCTGCATATGCAAAAGATTGTCATAGCATCCGATTCGTTCAAAGGCTCGCTGACTTCTGCTCAGGTGGCTCAGGCTGCCTCTGAAGCTGTCCGTGATGTGTATCCGGACTGCGAAGTCGTGAGCCTGTACATAGGTGACGGGGGCGAAGGCACGGCCGAAGCACTCGCGTCGGTTCTTGGTGCGGAAGCGCATGAAGCATCGGTGCACGATCCGCTTGGCAGAAAGCTGAAGGCAGTCTTTCATACGTTCCGTTCGGACAGTCAGCTGACTGCAATCATAGAGTCGGCATCTGCAAGCGGCCTCGCCCTTCTTTCGCCTGATGAATACAATCCGCTCGCAGCTACGACTTATGGCATGGGAGAACTCATAAATGCCGCTCTTGAACACGGCTGCCGCAGATTCATGATAGGCTTGGGAGGAAGCGCGACCAATGACGGAGGCACAGGAATGCTGGAAGCGCTCGGCTTCCGTTTCAGCGATTCGGATGGCAATCTTATTAAAGACCTTTCCGGCGGAAAGCTCAACAGAATAGCCTGTATTGATTCATCCGCTGCCCATCCTGCACTTTCCGAATCGGAATTCATCGCCGCTTGTGATGTGGACACTCCGTTTTGCGGCCCGGAAGGTGCAAGCGCTGTCTTCGCTCCGCAAAAGGGAGCAGACGCAGAAGCGTTGGAAATACTGGAGGACGGAATGCAGTCCTTTAATAGGGTTATTGCCGACAGGCTCCGCACAGACCTTTCGCAAATCCCGTGCTCTGGAGCCGCAGGCGGTCTTGGAGGTGCATTGAAGGTGTTCCTCGGCGCAAGGCTCGTGAAAGGCATAGACATGGTTCTGAATGCAATGGATTTCGATGCGGAGATAATGGATGCAGACCTTATAATTACTGGCGAGGGGCGTATCGACAGCCAGACATCTAAAGGTAAGGTCGTGTCAGGAGTTGCAGGGCGCGCAGCCCGTCAGGATATTCCTGTAATCGCTATAGCTGGCATCGTAGACCTTCCTGAATCCGAGTGGGAATCGGCCGGACTTGCCGCTGTCTGCCCGATAGCGCCACGCCCTCAGACAGCGGAAGCTCTGAAGGAATCAATGAAGCCGGAAAATGCATATGAGGCTGTACGGCGGACTGTCAGCGCTGTTCTGCAAAGATTGCCACGGCCCTGACGGTCCTCGCAATGATGTGCCCCCCCCTGACGCCGGCAGCAGTTATTTAAGGAATACGAAGAATACCGCCATGATCAGGCAGAAGAAGGCTGCGAAATGGTTCCACTGCAGAGGCTGCCCCTTGAACAGCATGGTCACTATGACTGTGAAGACCGTGAGTGAAATTACTTCCTGAACCACTTTCAGCTGCATAAGGGTGAAGGGGCCGCCGTTGTCGACAAAGCCTATACGGTTGGCGGGCACCTGAGCGCAGTATTCGAAGAAAGCTACTCCCCATGAGAACAATATCACGAGGATGAGCGGCCATCCTGAAGAAATCTTCATTTCCTGAAGCTTGAGGTGGCCGTACCATGCGAATGTCATGAATACGTTTGATGCTATGAGAAGCAGTATGGTCCAGATTGCTTTCATCTGTCGGGCAAGTTATGGTTTCGGCCTGCAAAAGTAACATTAAATTTGTAATTGCAGCCATAAAACTTTACTTTTGCATGTTTGCGTTAAAATCAGAAACAGATGACTTTGATAAAATCAATTTCGGGCATCCGAGGCACAATCGGAGGCAATCCGGGCGAAGCTCTGACTCCGCTGGACATTGTGAAGTTTACATATGCATATTGCGAAAAGATGAAGGAACGCCTTCCGAAGGGGGAAGGCGAGCGTTATAAGGTCGTGGTCGGAAAGGATGCACGACTGTCGGGAGACATGGTGGAGCAGCTTGTATGCGGCACTCTCGTCGCATGCGGCGTGGACGTGGTGAAGGCAGGTTTTGCGTCTACCCCTACCACGGAGATGGCTGTCGTCTTCGAGAAGGCGGACGGAGGAATCATCCTCACTGCCTCGCATAACCCCAAGCAGTGGAATGCCTTGAAGCTGCTGAACGAAAAGGGCGAGTTCCTGAATGCCGAGGAAGGTGCAGCCATACTGGAGTGTGCCGAGCAGGAGAATTTCAGCTTTGCCGATGTAGACTCACTCGGAGATATAGAGGAAAAGGACTTCACTGACGAACATCTGGATGCGGTACTCGCACTTCCGGCAGTGGATGCGGAAGCCATACGCAATGCGCATTTCAAGGTGGCTCTGGATGCAGTGAATTCGGTCGGCGGAATCATCATGCCGCGTCTGCTGGAGCGTCTCGGAGTGGAGTGCGTGCTTGTGAACTGCGAGCCGACAGGTCAGTTCGCCCATAATCCGGAACCTCTTCCTGCAAATCTTGTGGAGCTGAGCGAGGCTGTGGTAAGCAATGGAGCGGATCTTGGAATCTCGGTGGATCCGGATGTGGACCGTCTGGCGCTGATCTGCGAGGACGGAAAGCCGTTCGGAGAGGAATATACTCTCGTAAGTGTGGCGGATTATCTTCTGTCAAGAGCATACAATGAGGCTCTCGAAACGGGAAAGTCCATTGAGGAAGTGACTGCTCCGTACGATATGACGACGTCCTCAAACCTTTCGTCATCAAGGGCTTTGCGCGATGTGACCGAACAGTACGGTGGAGAATACCACGCCGCTGCCGTCGGTGAGGTGAACGTGACCACGAAGATGAAGGAATGCGGTGCCCTGATAGGCGGAGAGGGCAACGGAGGCGTAATATACCCGGCTCTGCATTACGGCCGTGATGCAATGGTGGGTGTGGCCCTGTTCCTTACGAACCTCGCATATAAGAAGATGAAGGTGTCGGAGCTTCTGGCGGCATATCCTCAGTACGTGATTGCAAAGAACAAGATCGAACTTTCAGACAAAGCGCTGATAGACAAGATACTCGATGAAATAAAGAATGTCTATGCGTCAGAGGACATCAACACTGTTGACGGCGTGAAGATATCTTTTGAAAGCCGCAGAGAGTGGGTGCATCTGCGCCGTTCGAATACGGAGCCTATAATCCGCATCTATGCCGAGGCTGCGACAAAGGAGGCTGCTGATGCCCTTGCACAGCAGATTATAGACATAGCTGAAAAGATCATCGGCTGATGTTTTCGTTCAGAACCACATCTTTGGAAGAGCAGCTCGACAAGAGCCTGCAGGAAGGCCGCGTGGGCTGTTTCTGCACCCAGAACTGCTGGGATACTGAGCGCGGACGCTACATGTACGACATATTCCGCGAAAGAGGAAATCTGCAGACGGTGTTCATGCCGCGCGCTACGGAGCTGACCCCGCTTACGAACCATATAGAGTTTTCGGTCGATGACCTCAGGGAACTGAATGCCGTTGTCGTGGAGATACAGGACGTCGGAGCGCGCTACTTCAACTACACGAAGGACGTTTTCCGCCTTATGGATGCGCTCAAGAGCATGAAGGAAGAAGCGCCGTCCCTGTATATAGTGGACCATATAAATCCGGCCGGCAGGGTGGTGGAAGGTACGATGCCTTCTGCGGATGTTGAGGCGAATGTGCCGAAAGTGGCTCATCGTCACGGGCTTACGCTTGGGGAGCTGGCTAACTTGTATTACAGCGAAATCGGAGCGAAGTTCGCACTCCATGTGATTTCAGCCCTTGCCACGGATACGAACAAGCAGCTGATGCCGTGGACGATAGCACCGGCGTCTGACATTCCGGGCCTCTTCACCTGCGACATGTACAGCGGCGGCGGACTGTGGAACAACACGAACATATCACCGGCGATAGGAACAGCCAGACCATATGAATATATAGGATCGCCCTTCATAAAGACTGCGGCAAACGAGCCTGTGCCTGCTGCCGAAGGGGTGATGCTGCGCCCATGCTCGTTCACGCCCTCATGCGGAAAGTATGAAGGAAAGAAGTGCTACGGTTACCAGATAATGCTGGAGCCGGGTGTGGAATATCATTCGCTTATGCATACGCTTCAGCTGATGCACTATTTCCGTGAGCGTTACAGCGAGTTCACGCTTGAAGAAGGCTTTGCTGCAAAACTTTCGGATAATCTGCTGCTGGACTACATCAACGGCAATGCCACATGGGAGGAAGCACGCGGACATATCAAGGTGGAGGAACAGAAGTGGATCCGTAAGGCAAAGAAGTTCACGCTTTACGAAGATATGCCTTATAGAATAAAATAATTTGCATTTGATGAAGAAAAATTCTATATTTGCGCCCGCAAAATTAGTTAACTAAATTTATAAAGCATTATGAAAACAGGAATTCATCCCGAAACCTACCGTCTTGTAGCTTTCAAGGATATGTCGAATGATCAGGTGTTCATCACCCGTTCATGCGCAAACACAAAGGAGACTATCGAAATCGATGGAGTTACTTATCCGGTTGTAAAGCTCGAAATCTCTAACACATCTCATCCATTCTACACAGGTAAGATGAAGCTCGTCGACACAGCAGGTCGCGTTGACAAGTTCTACCAGAGATACGCAAAGAGGAAGTAATTCCCCAAGGTATAAAGGACAGAGCCGGCTCGCAGAAATGCGGGCCGGTTTTATTTCAGGCCTGTTCGGAAAATCCATTGACAAGACTCCGGAACGTCATGTCTATGTCATCGGCAGGATGTCGCAATGTTATGCTCAAGGCATGAAGGCAGAGACGTGGTGAAACGGCTGACCGACCGACTGAATGCGCTCCGTACAGCAGGTCGCCGAGAATCGGCCGCCCGAGGCCGAACGTGTGCGCGGAATGGACGCGGAGCTGGTGTGTCCGGCCTGTAATCGGACTGAAAAACACGTCTGCCGTTCCGTCAGGATTGATGCGGAGCAGTTCATAGTCCGTTATCGCTGCCTTTCCCTGCGAAATGTCCGCCTTCTGCCTCGGGCGCTCGTCATAGTCCGGCCCGAGAGGCAGTTCGATGCGTCCTCTTGCGGCCAAAGACGGCCCGTCTGACAGCCTTGCCATGTATGTCTTGCGGACGCTGTGCTCTTCAAACTGTCTGCGTAGGTGTACGGCCGCTTCCGCTGTCTTGGCGAAGATTATGACTCCGGATGTATCCATGTCCAGACGGTGTACGGCATGGATTGTGGCGGAATATCCTGCATCAAGCCATTCCTGAAGGGACTGCCTGCCGTCAAGACCGGGAACCGACGGCATTCCGGACGGTTTGCTGACCGCAATCAGATGCTCGTCTTCATGTATTACAAAAGGCTCGCTGCATATGTCTGCATCCGGCATGATGTCAAGCCCTCGCATCATGAAACCGAGAAGCGGGCCGCATTTGCTTGTGCAGGACGGATAGAAATGCCCGTGTGTGCGTACGGCTGTATCGGGCGACAGACCATACCAGAATTCACCCATTGCAAGTGGCTGCAGACCGTTTCTATAGGCATATTCCAACAGTTTTGGGGCGGCACATTCTCCCGTGCCTCCCGGCGGAACGCTGCCTTGCTCTGCAAATATCTCCCCGATGGATGCCTGCTCGCCAAGAGCGTTGTGCACGATGAACTGTCTGAATATCCATTTCTGCAGTTCGTCCGACATTGCGGCACGCGATGCCTTCATGGATGTCACTTCCGCCGTTGCATGTTCCAGCCTCTCCCGGACATCTGCAATGCGTTCCTCCCAGCCGAGCCGCATCCTTCTCAGCTCTGCCTTCTCGAACTGGCTCTCGCGTACAAGTTCCGCAAGCTCTCCTTCGTCCGACGCATTGAGCCTCCGCTCGTCCCTTTCCCGCTTCGAAACCGCCATACGCGCCTTCATAAGCCCGATTTCCTCATCCCTGCGCTCCTGAATGGAAACCAGTTCCTCACGCAGTTCCGACAGCGATTCTGAATTCTCAACAGCCTTGATCCGCTTCCCGAGTGCTGTGATTTCCGCTTCCCGGATCTTGAAATGCCCGGCCGGATCAAGCAGGTCGTATATCGGCGGCACGAAGCCCTCGATGAAGTTTCTTCCGCCGGCATTCCCTGAAAATGCAGCTGAAAAACCTATTCCGGAAGCCGAACCGACAACCAGCACACCAAGCATCTTGCCCTCCGAAAATACCTCGGAAAGTGCTTCCGAGGCCTCAATGCGCTCCATGACATGCGATGCAGCCAGACGCACCAGCGGATGCGGAGCATATCTGAAGGGATTTGTAAACCTTTCGGTCTGTTCCGCAGGACATGCCGCCAGTTCGTCCTGAGTGAAATATGTTAGAATATTCTCCGTCACTTCACGATGACATTGCTTTCCCTGTATTCCCTGCAGATGTCTGTCAGGCCGCATTCCGCACATTTTGGCTTGCGGGCTGTGCAGACATATCTTCCGTGCAGGATGAGCCAGTGGTGTGCCTTTGCACGCAGCTCCTCCGCGAAGCCTTCCGTAAGGTCACGCTCCACGGCCTCCACGGTGTTCCCGTCCGAAAGTCCTATTCTGCGCGACACCCTGAAAACATGCGTATCCACTGCTATCACGGGCTTGTCATACACCACGGAAGCGATGACGTTTGCTGTCTTTCTTCCCACTCCGGGCAGCGTCTCCAGCAGCGCCGGCTCGGATGGAACCTCGCCTCCGAAATCTGAGATCAGCTTCGAAGCCATCCCTATGAGATGCTTTGCCTTGTTGTTTGGAAAAGATATCGATTTTATGAGTTCGTACACTTCTTCAAAAGATGCTGCAGCCAGATCTGCAGGCTCGGGAAAACGCTTGAATATCAGAGGTGTATGCATATTTACCCTTTTGTCTGTACATTGCGCCGAAAGAATCACGGCGATGAGCAGATGAAAGGGCGAGTCGTAATGAAGCTCCGTCTCTGCGACCTCCATGTTCGCGGAGAACCAGCGTGTCACGCTGCCGTAAAGTTCCTTCCGTTCCATGTCAGATCGTCAGCTCAAGGTCTATCGCTTCGTCCGCCTTCTGCTCGCAGCATGTCTCCTCCTTGCACACCATCACGCGGCCGGGATACTTCTCGAAGATCTGCCTGTTGTGAGTGACCATGACGATGGCGGTGCCTTTGTCCCTGTTGATTCCTGTGAGCAGCTTCATGATGCCGTCTGCAGTCTCGTTGTCGAGATTTCCTGTCGGCTCGTCGGCTATGATCACCTGAGGGTCATTCAGAAGCGAACGGGCGATGGCGATACGCTGCTGCTCTCCGCCGGAAAGCTGATGCGGCATCTTGTGGGCCTTGAGCTCCATTCCGACAGCCTCCAGCACCGCCGTCATCCTCTTCCTCATGTCTTCCTCCGACTTCCAGCCTGTCGCCCGCAGCACGAAAAGGAGATTCTCCTCCACGCTTCTGTCCATCAGAAGCTGGAAATCCTGAAACACGACTCCCATCCTGCGTCTCAGATAAGGTATGTCCTTGTCCCTGATACCCACAAGATTGTATCCGCAGGCCATCCCGCTGCCCTTTGAAAGGGGATTCTCGGCGATGATTGTCCTGATGATGGAGGTCTTTCCGGTGCCTACCTTTCCGACGATATACACGAAATCCCCTGGATATACGTCCATGTCGAGTCCGTAAATGACTGTGGCTTCTCCGTTTACGATATCGGCGTCCTTGAATGAAATGATGGGAGTCTTGTCTTCCATGAGTAAAAAATAAGCTATAAACACGCAAATATAGTGGAAAAATGGTTAAATTTGTACTTTTATAGCGAATAACATTAAGATGCAGATGAAATACAAGAATTTTGCAGCGGTGGTGGCTGTTCTCATGCTTGGCTCAGCTCCTTTTCTGAATGCACAGGACGGCACGTCAGGAAGATGGACAGAAAGGTTTCCGGAGGAGTTCCGTGAGGCTCTGAGGCTGCATGATGCAGGAATGTACAGCCGTTCACGTGTGCTTTTCGACGATATCGGTGACAAAAGCGCGGCCGCCGATCCGGAGGGATATTCGGTTCTGTGTGACGTGAAGGCGAAGGTTCCGGGGTACAGACAGAGCATGGATGCCTTCCTTAATGCCCGTCCGTATTCTCCTCTCGCCGTTGTGGTCCGCTTCGGACATGCGATGAATCTCTTTGACGCCCAGGACTATAAGGGCGCTTCCTCACAGCTTGCCAAGATCGATGTGAAGGACGTCGACAAAAGCCGTCAGACAGAGTTCCTCTTCAAGAAGGCCTACTGCGATTTCGAGAACAAGGACATGCAGTCGGCTCTGAAGAACTTCAAGGAAGTGGACAGGAGGCCTCAGTCGGATTACTCCGCTCCGTCGAGATATGCGACAGGATACATAAACTACACCCTCAAGGACTTCAAGGAGGCAGAAAAATGGTTCCGCAAGTCCGTGAAGGATGCGAGGTTCGCACAGATGTCGAACTATTACATCATGGAGTGCCGCTTCATGCAGGGAGACCATGAATATGTCGTGAAGACGGCGGACAGCATGTATGATGCGGTTTCGGACGAACGTAAGCCTCATCTCGCCCGCATAATCTCAGAGTCCTACCTCGTCCTCGGGGATGCGGACAACGCACGCAGATACTACAGCCTCACAGAGAAGGACAGCGGCGGCAGCAAGTCGAGGGCGGACTGGTTCTACAGCGGCTCGGTGCTCTACGCCGTGGAGGACTATAAAGGAGCGATAAACGCATTCGCGAACATGGGCGAGCGCACCGATTCCATAGGACAGGTCGCAAGCTACCACATGGGCTACAGCTACATCCAGACCAAGGACAAGGTCTCGGCGATGCAGGCCTTCAAGGAGGCATCCGCCCTGCCGTTCGATGCGGACATAGCCGAGGACGCATATTTCAATTGGGCCAAGCTCGCCTTCGACCTCAACAATGACACGTCCGTCTTCAACGACTACCAGAAGAAGTACTCGAGCCTTGAAAAAGGCGACAGGATCAACAGCTACATAGCTGTCGCCGCCCTCCACAACCGTGATTACGAAGGTGCGGTCGAGGCCTATGACAAGATTGACGACCTGGATGAGGATATGAGGCTCAACTATATGAAGGCCAACTATCTGCGTGCAAACCAGCTCATCGGAAGCGGTTCGTACAGAAAGGCGATACCTTGTCTCAAGGTGGCGGCATACTATTCCGAAAAGAACAGTCGCTTCAACCAGCTCTCCCGCTACTGGCTTGCCGAGTCATACTACCGTAACGACCAGTACGAGGAGGCGCGCGATGTGTTCTCCAACCTTTACAACACGTCAGCCCTCTACGGAATGCCGGAATCGCACCTCCTTTCATACAACATAGCATACTGCTACTTCAAGGAAGGCAACTATGCCGCTGCCCTGAAATGGTTCACGCAGTATCTCGGCGAAAAATCTGTCAATTACCGCAAGAGCGCCCTTGAGCGTCAAGGAGACTGCCACTTCATGGCGAAGGATTACAAGGCCGCAGCCGGTGTGTATGACAAGGTGCTGAAGGAATATTTCAGCGTCAACGACATATATCCGTACTACCAGGCCGCCCTGTCGTATGGCCTCGACAACAATTCGGCGAAGAAGGTGGAACTGCTTTCTAACGTCCTGAAGGCGTCTCCACAGTCGAAGTTCTATCCTGAGGCTCTCTTTGAGCTCGGACGTACGTATGCCCTCATGGAGAAGGACGAGGAGGCTTTCGGCTGCTTCCGCAGGCTTGCTTCCGATGTGAAGGACAACACTTTCGTGGCAAGGGCATACATCGAAATGGGTACACTTTCAAGAAACCAGTCTCAGTTCAACGAGGCGCTGGAATATTATAAGAAGGTGGTCGAGGAAATGCCGCTTTCGGGATATGCGGAGGATGCCCTGCTGGCGATAGAGTCGATATATCAGGCCAAGAACGATCCGGAGGAGTACATAGCCTACATCGAGAAGATCGGCAAGGGTGCGACCAAGACCGAGGACGAGAAGGAAAGCATGATCTTCAACTCCGCAGAGCAGATTTTCCTGTCTGAGAACTATGAGAAGGCCCTCGTTTCGCTCCAGTCCTACATCGCGAAATATCCTGAGGGCAAGGATGTGTACAAGGCGGAGTTCTATATGGCCGAATCCTACAGCAGCCTCGGCAAGTACGAACAGGCCTGCGACAGCTACCGCAAGGTCATCAACAACGGCGAGGGCTCGTTTGTGGAGATATCCATGCTCAAGTTCTCGGATCTTTCCTACAGGCTTGAGAAGTGGTCTGATGCGTTCGGGGGGTATTCTTCACTCTACAACGCGGCCAAGCTCGAGAACAACAGGACCGCGGCCCTCGTGGGCATGATGCGTTCCTCATACAGGGGACATGATTGGGAACATGCCATATCGAACGCCGGAAAGGTGGTTTCTGAAGCACGTACGACTGCTCTGGTGAAGACGGAGGCCAACTATATAAAGGCGAAGTCTTATCTTGCAACAAGCCGCCGTGACGAAGCCTTTGTAATACTCGAAAAGCTTGCTGCAGACGTGTCAGAGGCATACGGAGCAGAGGCCGCATATCTCCTGATACAGGACTGCTACGACAGGGGAGATTTCCCTCAGGTGGAGACGAGGGTATATGCTTTTGCGGACGCCGGTTCCGACCAGACATACTGGCTGGCGAAGAGCTTCGTCGTGCTCGGAGACTCTTTCGTCGAAAGGGGGGATATGGAGCAGGCAAAGGCGACGTTCGAGAGCGTGCGCGACGGTTACGAGCCTGCCGGAACGGAGGATGACGTCCTCGACAACGTGAACATGCGTCTGAAGAAACTTGCGGAAATCACCGCACAATAAAGGATGATTATGAGAAGGTATATATATGCTTTGACGGCCCTCACGGCAGCTGCCCTGTCGGTGCGGGTGTCTGTGGCTCAGGATCTTGACCCTACTGTCGAGGTCAGCAGGGCTTATGAGGGAAAGCTGATGGAGGTTCACAAGCCCGTCCTGAAGATGGCTGTGCCGGATTCTGTGCTCAGGTTCGACCTGGATTTCGATTATTCCGTATTCGAAAGCCCGTACAGGGGCTCATACGAGTTCAATCCGTATGCCATGACCATGAGGCCGACGACGGCTCCACGGAGACAGAAGTGCTTCTATCTGCGTGCTGGAGCGGGTTATGCCCTGCATCCGACTCTTGACCTGATCTGGTCTCCAAGATCTTCCAAGGCCTTCGATATGGATGTTTATGCCATGCACCGGTCATATATCGGCGAATACCGGAGCCTCGACACCCGGCTTCAGCCGACGGGGGAGTTCTGGAACGGCAACGACCTGCGTTCGAAGGCCGGAGCGGACTTCCACTTCGACTGGCGCAAGGCCAGGCTGGATTTCGGTGCCGGCTATTACGGACTGCATAGGAAGGATCTGTCTGCTTCGTCGGGCTACAATGCCCTGGACCTTCATGCCCGGGTCCGCTCCAAATCTTCATGGCCGGAGCATTTCCTCTATGATTTCAGCATGAAGTACCGTCTTGGCGGCGACAGGATGCAGTCCGATGCTGCCGTGAACGTGCTCCGGGAGCATGCCTTCAATTTCGACATGAGGCTTGCACCTTCGTCCAGAGGAGTGCATAACGTGTATTTTGACGTGGCTCTGGAGCTGGACGCCTATTCAGGCTTTCTGGAGACGGTGATCGGCGAATTCGCTTTTGTCCCGCACTATTCTTTCAGATACGGCATCATGGACCTGGATCTTGGAGTCCGTCTTGCCAAGCTCATGAGGGGCGACGGCGGGGTGACGATGTACAAGACCCGCGAGCAGTTCGTATATCCGGATGTCACGATGAGGTTCGACGTGGTCAGGAATGTCCTGAACATGTATCTTCGTGCTGGCGGCGGCAACAGGATAAACACATATTCGTCCCTGCTTGGGGACAATCACCATCTGAACATGACTTTCGGAAGGCAGCATCCTCTGCTTGACACGACTGTGGAACGCCTGTCCCTTATCCTTGGCTTTGAAGGCCGTATATCCTCAAGATTCAGCTATAATCTGCGTGGAGGATATGTCAATTACAAGAATGATGTGCTTGCGGCTCTGGCTCCGGTCGGAAATGAAACCGAAGATGCTTCCGGCGGTCCTGCGATACTTCCGGCTGTCGGGTATGCCGCATATCAGAAGGGATTCATCTCTCTGGATTGGCGTCTGAAGACCGAAAGGGTGTCCTTTGAGGGAGGATTGGAATATGTCGACGCGTGGGGTGACGCCTTTGGAATTGACGAGGCTTCGGGGCTTTTCCGACCGGCGTCCCTGACGGGAGATGTGTCTTTCGAATATAATTTCAAGAGACGCATATTCGCAGGAATCGACTGCTCGTTTTCGACTGCGAGAGAGGCTTTCGTGACGGGATTCTCCGATGCTTGCCGGCTTCCGGGATATGCCGACCTTGGGCTTGGTCTGGAATATGCTGCCGGCAGCAGGTTCTCGGTATGGCTTCGCGGAGGAAATCTTCTGAACATGAACATACAGCGCAACCCGCTTTACGCTGAAAGAGGGATAAATTTTACCGCGGGTATATGTTTGAGTTTCTAAGAAAAATTGCTAAATTTGTCCGTTTGTTTTAGAAAATAAAAGAAGTTAAAGATAATGAGCGAAGAAGTAATGAACAATGCTTCTGCGGAACAGTATTCCGCAAACAGCATTCAGGTGCTGGAAGGCCTTGAGGCCGTGAGAAAGAGACCTTCGATGTACATCGGTGACATCGGCGAAAGAGGTCTCCATCATCTGGTCTATGAGGTGGTGGACAACAGTATCGACGAGGCCCTGGCCGGATACTGCACCGATATCGAGGTATATATCAATGAGGATAATTCAATCACCGTAAGGGACAACGGACGAGGCATCCCGACAGGAATGCACGAGAAGGAACATCGTTCTGCCCTTGAGGTCGTGCTGACGGTTCTTCATGCCGGCGGTAAGTTCAGCAAGGACAGCTATAAGGTTTCCGGCGGTCTTCACGGTGTCGGTGTATCCTGCGTGAATGCCCTTTCGGACTATCTGAAGGCCGAAATCCACAGGGAAGGCAAGATCTTCGTGCAGGAGTATTCGAAGGGTAAGCCGTTCAAGCCGGTCGAGGTGGTCGGAGAGACCGAGGATACGGGTACGACAGTGACGTTCCATCCGGATCCCGAGATATTTCAGGTGACGACTGTGTATAAGTACGACACTCTTGCGGCGCGTCTCCGTGAGCTTGCATATCTTAATAAAGGTATAAAGCTGACATTGACGGATAAGAGGACATACGTTCCGGACGTGGACGAGAACGGCAATGAGCTCGTGACAAAGCATCTCCGCAGCGAGACCTATTATTCCAAGGACGGTCTCAAGGAGTTCGTCGAGTATCTGGACGCAGGAGCAGAGAAGCTCATCGAGACTCCTATCTGCCTCGAAACGGACAAGATAATCCCGATTGAGGTTGCGCTTCAGTACAACACAAGCTACACGGAGAAGATATATTCATACGTCAACAACATCAACACCATAGAGGGAGGTACGCATCTTCAGGGCTTCAAGATGGGCCTTACAAGGACTCTGAAGAACTATGCCGACAAGGCCGGACTGCTTGCCAAGCTCAAGTTTGATCTTGCCGCTGACGACTTCCGCGAGGGTCTGACAGCCGTGATTTCCGTGAAGGTGGCCGAGCCTCAGTTCGAGGGACAGACAAAGACCAAGCTCGGAAACGGAGAAGTTGTGTCTGCCGTGTCGCAGGCTACTGCAGCGGCTCTTGAGCAGTATCTCGAAGAGAATCCTAAGGAAGCGAAGATGATCGTCGATAAGGTGATTCTTGCAGCGACTGCGCGTCATGCAGCACGTAAGGCACGCGAAATGGTGCAGAGAAAGACCGTTATGTCAGGTGCCGGCATGCCGGGCAAGCTGGCGGACTGCTCTTCACGCGATCCTGAAGTGTGCGAGCTCTTCCTCGTCGAGGGAGATTCCGCAGGCGGTACGGCAAAGCAGGGCCGCGACCGTATGACGCAGGCCATCCTGCCGCTCAGAGGTAAGATTCTGAATGTCGAGAAGGCGATGGAGCACAGGGTGTTCGAAAGCGAGGAAATCCGCAATATCTATACGGCTCTCGGCGTGACCGTCGGCACGGAAGAGGACAGCAAGGCTCTGAACCTGAGCAAGCTCCGCTATCATAAGGTGATTATCATGACCGATGCCGATGTGGACGGAAGCCACATCGCGACACTTATCCTGACATTCTTCTTCCGCTATATGATAGACCTCATCAAGAACGGATATGTATATCTCGCGACTCCGCCTCTCTACCTTGTGAAGAAGGGCAAGGAGGAGATATATTGCTGGACAGAAGCACAGCGCAGGGAGGCGACCCTCCAGCTCGGAAAGGGCTCTGACAAGGGCGTGTTCGTGCAGCGTTACAAAGGTCTTGGAGAAATGAGTGCGGAACAGCTTCAGTCTACGACCATGGATCCTCAGAAGCGTCTTCTCCGCCAGATCACGATTGAGAATGCCGCTGAAGCAGAACGTACATTCTCGATGCTGATGGGTGACGATGTTCCGCCACGCCGCGAATTCATCGAGCAGAACGCACATTACGCCAACATTGACGCATAGTACTAAACCATTATAACAGTTATGACTGACATTTTTGAAAGAATCGAGAAGCATTCGGGCGGCCCTCTCGGCCAGTATGCCGCAAAGGCATTCGGATACTACATGTTCCCGAAGCTTGAGGGAGAACTCGGCCCTCATATGAAGTTCCAGGGCAAGGACGTCCTCGTATGGAGCCTCAACAACTACCTCGGACTTGCAAACCATCCTGAGGTGAGAAAGGCAGACGCGGAAGCAGCCGCAAAGTGGGGCCTTGCATACCCTATGGGAAGCCGTATGATGACAGGCCACACAGACCTTCACGAGCGCTTCGAGCGTGAACTCGCTGAGTTTGAGAGAAAGGAGGACGCATTCCTCTTCAACTTCGGTTATCAGGGAATCCTTTCAACAATCGACGCCCTTATGGATCGTCATGACGTAATCGTCTATGACTCAGAGGCTCACGCATGCCTTATCGACGGCGCGCGTCTTCATATGGGTAAGAGAATGACCTACCGTCACAACGATTACGAAAGCTGCGAGAAGACTCTCCAGAGAGCGACAAAGCTCTGCGAAGAGACAGGCGGCGGAATCCTCCTCATCACCGAGGGTGTGTACGGTATGACAGGTGCTCTCGGCTTCCTCGACAAGATCGTTGAGCTCAAGAAGAAGTACAAGTTCAGAATTCTTATCGACGACGCTCACGGATTCGGTAACATGGGCCCTACAGGCCGTGGTACATCAGAGCATTTCGGCGTGATGGACGACATCGACCTTTATATCGGTGCATATGCGAAGTCAATGGCTTCGATCGGCGGTTTCGTTGCAGGTCCTAAGAAGATCATCAACTATCTCCGCTTCAACATGCGCTCGCAGATCTATGCAAAGTCTCTTCCTATGGCTCTCGTCGAGGGCGGTCTCAAGAGGCTCGAGATCATCCGTAGCAAGGAGGGAGACGAGCTCCGTCAGAAGCTCTTCACCATCACCAAGGCCCTTCAGGACGGCTTCCGCAACCTCGGCTTCGAAATCGGCCCTGCAGAGGCTTGTGTGACTCCGGTACAGATCAAGGGTGGCGTAGGTCAGGCGTCAAGAATGGCTGTAGACCTTCGTGAGAACTACGGCATCTTCTGCTCTGTGGTCATCTATCCTGTGATTCCTAAGGGAATGGTGATCTTCCGCATCATCTCGACTGCAGCCCACTCTATGGAGGATGTCGAGCGTACGCTCAAGGCATTCACGGAAGTGCGTGCAAAGCTCGATGCAGGCTACTATGATGGCGACGAGGGCGACATCGTAGATATGGCAGTGAAGGCGTAATGCCGGTGAAGATTGACCGGATATCAGCATGATCAGTGTCGTCGCATAAGGTGACGGCACTGACTGTGCATTTATATGGGCAGGCATTTTGCCTTTGCCCTGCAAGAAAAGAAACGTTATGGACAAGATCTATTTTCCGAAAAAGTTCAGGGTGTATGCACCTCTGATTGTGCTCTTCATGCTTCTGGTGTTTCTGATGCCGAGAAACCCGAAGTTCAATTACGACTACAGGAAGGGCTCGCCGTGGATGTACGAGACACTGATCGCGCAGTTTGACTTTCCGGTGCTGAAGACGGAACAGCAGCTCCAGAGGGAGCGTGAAAGTGCCGGACAGAGCGTCATACCGTATTACAGGCACGATTCGAAGGTGGCGCTGAAGGCGGACCGTGCTTTGGCTGCTGTCGATTTCGGCAGCCATGCCTCGCTGAAGAGGGAAGTGGCTGATGTGCTTTCATCCGTCTATGCAAAGGGTGTGCTGGCGCCGGCGAAGAGCCAGAACGGAACGGATGTGCTGCAGAACGCCGAGGGCATCCTATATGTCCAGAAGGACAGGAGGGCCATAAAAGTGTCTGTAGATGAGGTATATACGCTGAATGATGCCAATATGAAGCTGCACGAGAAAGTGGCTGCCGCATGTCCGGACTGCAATCTGGATTCGCTCTATTCTGCTACCGGTCTGATGCAGCTTATAGTTCCGGACCTCATCTACGACCAGCAGACGACCGATCTTGTGCATGATGAAGCAGTGGACTACATCTCCACGACGCAGGGAGTCGTGAGGGCAGGACAGACGATAGTATCCAACGGAGAAATCGTGACTGCTGAAATCGAACAGCTTCTCGAATCCTATAAGGCTGAATATGACGAGAACATAGGCTACAGCGGCCCTCAGGCCCTTCAGTGGTGCGGCAACGTACTCATATCCCTGGCCCTTGTCCTCGTGCTTTTCCTTTCGATATATTACAGCAACGCCCGTATTTTTGAGCAGTACAACAAGTATCTGTACCTTCTGCTCGTCTTCACGATAGCGGTTGTGGCCTCTTCGGTCGTGGCCCGTACGGACGCTTCGCTTTTCTATATGGTGCCTTTCACATTGATTGCGCTCTACCTGCTTGCTTTCTTCAAGAAGAGGATGGTCTTTGCCGTCTATGTGATTTCGCTTGTGCCGATGCTGATGTTCGCTCCGAACGGAATGGAGCTCTTCGTGATGTATCTTGTGGCCGGCGTCGTCTGCATACTCGTGTTCGCCTTCTTCAACAAAGGCTGGCTCCAGTTCGTCACGGCGCTCATCGTCTTCTTTGCGATGGCTGTGGTATGGACAGGCTTCAGACTCACCGACAGTCTTAAGGGAATAGGCGAGTACAACACTCTGCTGTATCTCTTCTTCGGCTCGATGCTTTCAGTGGCAGGCTATCCGCTCATATTTCTCTTTGAGAAGATGTTCAAGCTTGTGTCCACCTCGAAGCTTGTCGAGCTCAGCGATACGAGCAACACCCTTCTGCGTGAGCTTGCTGACAAGGCTCCGGGCACATTCCAGCACTCTCTTCAGGTGATGAATCTTGCTGATGCAGTTGCCCGTGCGATTGACGCCAATGTGCCTCTCATCCGTACAGGAGCCCTATATCACGATGTCGGAAAGATAGCGAATCCGCAATGCTTTACGGAAAACGAGACGCCGGGCGTGAAATATCATTCAGGACTGACTCCTAAGGAAAGCGCCCAGGAAATCATCAGGCATGTCTCCGATGGTCTTGCCCTTGCCGAGAAGCACAGCCTGCCTGATGTGATAAAGGACTTCATAAGGACACACCACGGAACCACATGCACCGGATATTTCTACAACCAGTATCTCAATGAGGGAGGTGATCCGGAGGATGTGAAGGAGTTCTTCTACGACGGAGTGAAGCCGACCACGAAGGAGCAGGTGATACTCATGCTCTGTGATGCTGTGGAGGCAGCTTCGAGAAGTCTGAAGGACTATTCTGCCGAAAGCATTTCCGCTCTTGTAGACAGGATTGTGGACGGAAAGGCCGGCGACGGACAGCTCTCGGACTCTGACATATCGCTCCGCGAACTGAATACTGCGAGGGAGGTGATGAAGTCATATCTTCAGCAGATGTACCATTCGCGTGTGAGCTATCCTAAACGTAGAAACCGCAGCTGAGAAGAACCACTGGGAAGGGGCGTAAAACGATATTTTGAAATATCGTGCGGATTTCTTAATTTTGCAGGCTTGTTTGGCGGGCTTCTGCGCCCGTGTCACGGAAAATGATTAAAAAATAAATACAAGATGAAAATTGAACAGAACAGAATCGATGATCTCAATCTCGAGCTCAGCCTCACTGTGACAAGCGAGGATTACGCTGACAGCAGGAAGAAGGCGCTTAACGACTACAGGAAGAAGGCTGAAATAAAGGGCTTCCGCAAGGGTATGGTACCTATGTCTCTCGTGGAGAAGATGTATGGCGGACAGGCTCTCGTGGACTCTGTGAACGATGTGATCGCACGTGGCCTCAACGATTTCATCAGCGAGAACAATCTCAAGGTGATCGGTGAGCCGCTTCCGAGCGAGGACACTCCGCACAACGAGTGGGTGAACGGCAATGAGTTCAGCTTCAAGTTCGATATCGCTCAGAATCCTGAAATCAACCTCGAACTTTCTAAGGATGACGAGGTCGTATATTACACGATTACAGCAACAGAGGCTGCAAAGGCAGAGTTGAAGGAGAACATCCTCAAGCAGTACGGTTCTCTTGAAGAGGGTGAGGCCGCGAAGGAGGACGATTTCGTGATCGTGGACTTCGAGCAGGGTGAGAACAAGGTAGAGGGCACATATGTGGCTCTCCGCAGTATTTCGGCAGCTGTGAAGCCGTCATTCGTAGGAATCAGGCCCGGCGATGTTCTTGATGTAAACGTAAATGAGGCATTCGAGAACGAGACTGACCGCGCTTCAATGCTCAAGGTGAAGAAGGAAGAGCTTGCTTCCCTCGAGCCGGTATGGAAGATGACAGTGAAGAACGTGAAGACTTTCGTTAATGCCCCTCTCACCCAGGAGACATTCGACAAGGTGTTCGGTGAGGGTGCAGTGAAGAGCGAGGCTGAATTCGATGCGAAGGTGGAGGAAAGACTCCGCGCCGAGTATGCTCAGGAGGCAGATTTCCGTTTCTCTAAGGATGCGAAGAACTATCTTCTCGAGAAGGCTGCGCTGAACGTTCCTGAGAAGTTCCTCAAGAGGTGGATCTATGTCATCAACGACGGCAAGTTCACCATGGAGGACATCGAGAAGGAGTGGGACCTCTTCATCGTGGACTACAAGTGGCAGATGGTGCGCACATACCTCATGGAGAAGTATGGCGTGAAGATCGAGCAGGCAGACCTTCTTGCAAGCGCAAAGGGCTTCGCTGCATACCAGTTCGCAATGTACGGCATGAACAATGTTCCGGACGATCAGCTTGAGGCATTCGCAAAGAACATCCTTGAGCAGGAGGAGCAGAGCCGCAGGATCTACGATCAGGTGGAGAACGAGAAGACGATTGCTGCTGTACGCGAGGTCGTTACACTTAAGAAGAAGAAGATTTCAGTCGAGAAATTCCGCGAGTTGAAATAATTTGGAACTGAAGGGCCGGCTCGCAAAGCCGGCCCTTGTTTTTATTGTATATGATGAACAAGGAATTCCAGAAATACGCACGTCTGGAGCACGGAATCAGCTCCATGACCATGCACAGGTACGAGTCTGTGCTTGACGGATACATAAACCCTACGATCATCGAGGAAAGAAAGCTGAATGTGGCTTCTATGGATGTGTTCAGCCGTCTGATGATGGACAGGATCATTTTCCTCGGCGTTCCTATCGACGATGATGTGGCAAACATCATCCAGGCGCAGCTCCTGTTCCTCGCTTCCAACGACAGCTCGAGCGACATATCCCTGTATCTCAACACTCCTGGCGGACAGGTTTCTTCCGGTCTCGGAATATATGACACCATGCAGATAATCGAGCCGGATGTGGCTACGATTTGTACGGGCATGGCCGCTTCTATGGGCTCTGTGCTTCTTTGCGCCGGTGCGCCGGGCAAAAGGTCTGCCCTGAAGCATTCGAGGGTGATGATCCACCAGCCGCTCGGAGGGGCACGCGGCCAGGCATCGGACATCATGATTGCAGCCCAGGAGATCGAGAAGACGAAGAAGGAACTTTATACAATCATTTCCGAGCATTCCGGCCAGCCGCTTGAGAAGATTTATGCGGACGGAGACCGCGATTTCTGGATGACTTCGCAGGAGGCCCTCGAATACGGAATGATTGACGAGATACTTACAAAGAAGAAGTAAGCCTATGGCCAAGGGAAAGAACAACGGCGGATACTGCATGTTCTGCGGCAGGTCGGAGAGGGAGGTGTCTCTGATGCTGCAGGGTATAGACGCATGCATATGTGCGGACTGCGTGAAGATGGCTCAGGACTATGTGAGGGACTTCACGAACTCAAGCTCTTCGCAGAAGCAGCTCGGCAAGGTGGAGACTCAGTACAAGCCTAAGGATATCCATGCTTTCCTCGACCAGTATGTCATCGGTCAGGACAGGGCGAAGAAACTGCTTTCTGTGGCTGTGTACAATCATTACAAGAGGCTGAACAACAATCTCGCCGGCGAGAATGATCTCGAACTGGAGAAGTCGAACATTCTGATGGTGGGCCCGACAGGAACGGGAAAGACGCTGATGGCCAAGACGATAGCTAAGCTTCTGGATGTGCCGTTCACTATTGTGGATGCGACTGTCCTGACGGAGGCCGGCTATGTGGGTGAGGATGTGGAAAGCATTCTGTCCCGTCTGCTTCAGGAGGCGGATTACGATGTCGCCAAGGCGGAAAGGGGAATCGTGTTCATCGATGAGATAGACAAGATTGCACGCAAGAGCGACAATCCGTCCATAACCCGTGATGTGTCGGGTGAAGGTGTGCAGCAGGCGATGCTGAAGCTGCTGGAAGGCAGCGTGGTGAATGTGCCGCCGCAGGGGGGACGCAAGCATCCGGAGCAGGAGTTCCTGCATGTGAATACGCAGAACATTCTCTTCATCTGCGGCGGTGCGTTCGAGGGTATTGAGCGCAGGATAGCGCAGAGGCTCAATACGCAGGTGATCGGATTCGGTGCGGCCAATAAGCAGCAGATAGACAAGGACAATCTTCTGAAATATGTCGAGGCTCAGGATTTACGTTCTTATGGTCTCATTCCTGAGATTATCGGACGACTTCCTGTGATCACGTATCTCGACCATCTGGACAGGGATGCTCTCAAGAGGATACTGACGGAGCCGAAGAATGCGCTCATGAGGCAGTACGAGAAGATGTTCGAGCTGGATGGGGTGAAGCTGACGGTGGAGCCTGCCGTGCTGGATCTCATTGTGGATACGGCGATTGAGAACAAGCTGGGAGCGAGAGGATTGAGGTCGATCTGTGAGGCGATCATGACGGATGCGATGTATGATGTGCCGTCTTCTGACCGCAAGACGTTCAGGCTGACGGTGAAATATGCCAAGGAGAAACTTGCTAAAATTTAGTCGATGGTTTTATGCTCCATCGGCCCCCTCCCAAGCAAGCTTGGGCCCCTCCCCCTAGCCGGGGGTGGCAAAATGCCGATTCCGCATTAAAACCATACGACTATAAATTTTATTTTATGAATCAATATTATGAAAAAGTATATTGAAAGAAATAAGGAGCGGTTCTTTGATGAGCTGTTTTCGCTTTTGAGGATTCCTTCCGTGAGTTCATTGGAACAGCATAAGCCGGACATGCAGAAATGTGCCGGGCGTCTTGTCGGACTTCTTTTGGAAGCCGGTGCCGATGAGGCTGCCGTATATCCTACGAAAGGTCATCCTGTCGTCTTCGGACAGAAGACTGTCGATCCTTCTGCACCGACCGTGCTTGTGTACGGACATTACGATGTGCAGCCTGTCGATCCGATAGAACTTTGGAAATCAGATCCTTTCGAGCCTGAAATCCGTGACGGAGCGATATATGCCCGTGGCGCGAACGACGACAAGGGACAGCTTTTCATGCACATCAAGGCCTTTGAGTTCATGGTGCGCGAGGGCGGTCTGAAGCATAACGTGAAGTTCATCCTTGAGGGCGAAGAGGAAATCGGAAGCCCGTCGCTGGCGGAATGGGCATCAGAAAACAAGGAACGTCTTGCGGCAGACATCATCCTCGTTTCCGACACGACGATGATTTCCGAGTCTGTGCCTTCAATCAACTGCGGCATGCGTGGCCTTTCGTATGTGGAGGTGAAGGTGACAGGCCCGAACAAGGACCTGCATTCCGGACATTACGGCGGAGCGGTCGCAAATCCGATAAATGTGCTCTGCGACATGATCTCGTCACTGATAGACAAGGACGGACACATCACCGTAAAGGGCTTTTATGACGATGTGGTCGAGCTTTCTGCCGAGGACAGGGCAAAGCTTTCAAGGGCACCTTTCGATATGGAGGAATATAAGGAATTCCTTGATATCAGGGAGGTCAAGGGCGAAGCCGGATATACGACTCTCGAGCGTACGGGAATACGTCCGTGTCTGGATGTGAACGGCATCTGGGGAGGATATACCGGCGAGGGTGCGAAGACGGTTCTTCCTTCTGTGGCTCATGCGAAGATCTCCATGAGGCTTGTTCCGAACCAGGACAGTGCCACGATCACAAGGCTTTTCACAGAGCATTTCAAGGCTATAGCTCCGGACTATGTGAAGGTGGAGGTGACTCCTCATCACGGAGGCGACGGTTTCCTTATTCCGATTTCGTCACCTGCCTACAAGGCTGCCGAAAAGGCAATGACTGAGGTCTACGGCATGGAGCCTGTACCGTCAAGAGGCGGTGGAAGCATTCCGATTCTTGCGGACCTGCAGCGCATCCTCGGCATAGATCCTCTCCTTATGGGCTTCGGTCTTGAGCGTGATACAATCCATTCTCCGAACGAAAGCTATCTCCTGAAGCAGCTCTTCGCGGGTATGGAGGCCATAGCCCTTTTCTACCGATATTATTAGAATCTTAACTTTCGCAAGTGCGAAAGTACCTTGTTTTTGAGACCTTTAGGTCGATAGTAAGTCCTTTCCCCGAGGGAAAGGATTTAGGATAGGGGTAACGTAAATATAGAAGGTGCGGTGGGTAAAAGTTTCGCAAGTCCCGCC
>JAFTMS010000033.1 GCA_017452265.1 Bacteroidales bacterium
GTATCGTGGGAGTGCTAAGACCGGAAATACGATATCAGTTGATATCAAGAATAGTGAAGGTACAGTATTGAAGACAGAAAGTCACACAAATCCGGATGCTGCACAGAAGGTTATTCAGGAAACTTCATTTGAAATGAATGTTGCTGGAGATTTTCAGATGGTGATCAATAATGTCAGGTATAATACAAGTAATACTACAATGGATGCAATTGGTATTATAGATGTTACCTGGACCGGCTATTCAGAATAACCGATCCTCATCCTCGACGTGAGGATCCCAAACCGAATGATATTGCAAAAGCGGACCGAAGTTCCTCGACTCCGGTCTGCTTTTTACAACTTTTATTTGTACAATTATAAGTTGTACTTAACTTTCGCAAATGCGAAAGACCTTGTATTTCGACCTTGGTCGAGGTTGGTCGCGGGCGATAAGCAAACAGCCCAGTGGGCTTTTGCAGCGAGCAGCTTCCCGAGGAAAGGGATTTTGGGATAGGGACACGTAGACAAAGAAAGTGCGGTGGGGAAAAGTTTCGCAAGCTTCACCAACTTTCAGATTAAGAATAACTTACACTCGCGAAACTTGAGTAAGTTGTATATTATATTTGTCAAAAAATAGTTACAATGACTTTTGACGATATAACAGACGATGGCAGACTTTGGGCGGTAAGATATGATGGCGAGGTTTGATTATGAAGAAAACAATTGAATTATTGAATAAGCACCGTTCTTCTACACCGTCCAAATGGAGGGAGGAGGCATTGTTCCGCAGGGATAATCGCTTCTGGCTCAGATATTCCCAGGCTATTGCTATGATGACCCTTGATGCAATGGAACATAAGGGATTTACCCAGAAGACTCTTGCTGATAAGATGGGGTGTACCCAGCAGTATGTCTCTAAATTGCTTAAAGGACAGGAAAATTTATCAATTCAGACCATTGCGAAATTGGAAGAAGCGCTTGACATAGACATAATTGCAGGAGCCCTCGCCCCTGTCTCCGGCTACACCGCCCCAAATCCCGTCCCTGATTCCGCCAGACAAGTCTACCTGAGCGAACCCGACGCCCCGGAATACGGCACCCGCTGAATCCTGCACTGCTCCGGAAAAATGGCCCTTATTCCGGATGACCCCTGCAAATAGTGGCACTGCTCCGGAAAAAGAGGCCATTTTCCGGAGCAGAAGCGTGGGAGGATTTGAACTTATGAATTAAATGCAAGATTATGAAAAGACTTTTGATCCTGGCTTTGCTGGCGGCGGTCTTGCCGGCGATGTCCTCATGCAGTTCTGATGCTGTCCTGAAATCTCCGGACGGACGCATCCGTTTTACCGTTTCTGCAGATGCGGAAGGGAAGCCGCAGTACTCTGTCTGTGTCGGAGGTGATGTCCTGATTTCAGCTTCGCCTCTTGGCCTTGAGGCTTCCGAAACCTCGCTCGGAGACGGATTCAGCATCGTGGGCATCGAGCGGAACAGCAAGAATGAGGTGTGGACGCAGCCTTGGGGTGAGAACAAGACCATGCGCGACAGGCATGACGAAATGGCGGTCGCACTTGAAAACAAGTCCGGAGTGCGCCTGACGGTCAGAGTCCGTGCATTCGATGACGGAATCGGATTCCGATACGAGTATGAGACGCAGGAGGATTCTTTGACTGTCTTGGCCGAAAATACGGCTTTCCGCTTCGCCTCAGACGGCATCTCATGGTCGATTCCGGCAAATTTTGAGACATACGAGCTTGATGTCCGTGAACAGGCCTTGAGCGCGACAGAAAATGCAAATACGCCTTTCACCTTCAAGGTCGGAGACGCGTACGGAAGCATCCATGAGGCTGCCCTGTACGACTTCCCGGAAATGAATCTGTACCAGTCAGACTCCCTCGGCTTCCGCTGTGAGCTCGCTCCGCGCCAGGACGGCTGCAAGGCACGTGTTCCAGGATGCTTCAAGACGCCGTGGAGAACCATACAGACAGCTCCCGATGCTGTCGGCCTCATAAACTCCTCCCTCATTCTCAACCTCAACGAGCCTTCAGTCATCGATGACACGTCATGGATAAAGCCGCAGAAATATGTCGGAGTGTGGTGGGGCATGCATCTGGGAACGCATGGCTGGATCTGCGACGAACGTCATGGGGCGACGACACAGAATGCATTGAGACACATTGATTTTGCTGCGGAAAACAATATCGGTGGAGTGCTGTTCGAGGGATGGAACCAGGGCTGGGAAAGCTGGGGAGGACGTCAGCATTTCAACTATACGGAACCATATCCGGATTTCGACCTGAAGCTTGTAGCTGAATACGCAGCCGAAAAAGGTGTGGAACTCTGGATGCACAACGAAACAGGCGGCAGCATATTCGAATATGAAGCGGCGCTTGACGAGGCTTTTGCGATGTATGAAGACCTTGGTGTTAATTATCTCAAGACCGGATATGCGGGAGGTATGCCTGAAAATATAAGGCATCATTCACAGCGTGCCGTCCGGCATTACCAGACTGTGGTCGAGAAGGCGGCCGGGCACAGGATAATGATAGACGCTCACGAGCCGATAAAGGAGACCGGTATCCGCAGGACATGGCCGAACATGATGACGCGCGAAGGAGCCAAAGGCATGGAGTGGAATGCCTGGAGCAAGGGCAATTCTTCGGAATATCTCTGTACGATACCGTTTGTGAGGCTGCTGTCGGGGCCGATGGACTACACTCCGGGAGTGTTCGACATCTATTACAGAAGAGCTGCCGCTTCGCCTCAGAGGCAGGAATGGAACGGCCCGAACTCCGAATGCTACATTAAGACGACCATAGCACGTCAGATTGCCAACTGGGTGCTGCTCTATTCGCCTCTGCAGATGGCTTGCGACCTTATAGAGAATTACGAAGGCCATCCTGCCTTTCAGTTTTTCCGTGACTTCGATCCGGACTGCGACTGGTCAAAGGCCGTTGCGGGAGAGATAGGTGATTATATAGTGATTGTTCGTCGCGCCGGAAACCGCTTTTTCCTCGGGGCAGGAACGGATGCCGAGCCGAGGAATCTGGAAGTGCCTCTGGACTTTCTTGAGCCTGGTGTGACGTATGAAGCGGTCATATACGGAGACGACCTGTCTGCCCCATATATCCTTCAGCCCGACGGCACGACAGCTCCGGACAAGACTGCGTATGTGATCCGTACAATAGAAGTGGCCTCCCGCGACATTCTCGACGTTGCCATGGCGCAGGATGGAGGTCAGGCTGTGATATTTACACCGAAGGAACCGCTTTAGCCCCGCTGTGGCGCGATTTGTGGAAATGTCCGGGGGAACTTACAAATGGACATTTTCATATGAATACAGGAAAATCAATCTTGGCTTTTGTTGCGGGGGCGGCGGTCGGAGCTGTCGCGGCCCTGCTTATGGCTCCGGATTCGGGTGCGAAGACACGCGAGAAGATCAGGAGCGGCGCTGCCGATGCGGCCGGCATGGCAAAGGATAAGATCATCGAGGGGCTCGACATGCTTGAGGCCGCTCTTGAGGAAAAGTGACATGCCTGCGCACGGTGACATGAATCAGGAGCTCCGCAGATTTCTGGAACTTCGGATTGACGAAATCAAGCTGAAGGCTGTGGACGGTCTCTCAGTCGGTGTCAGCAGCGTGCTGGCGCTCATGACCATCATGGCGGTTGGGGCGATTGCCTCGGCCGCCTTTGCATTCGGTCTCGTCGTGCTGCTTGGAGAACTAATCGGAAGCTGGGCGGCTGCGGCATTCATAGTCGGAGGGCTCTTCCTCGTACTGCTTGCTGTTCTCATATTCCTCAGAAAGAGGCTTTTCCGCGACCTTTTTGTGAAACTTTTCATAAGCATCTTCTATGAACAGTGATTTCTCAGAAATAAAGGATTATGCCTGTCTGAAGGCAAGTCTGAATGCCGTTTCGGCTGAAATCCGGGAGGAAAACAGGAAGCTGACCTCATGGAAGCATATTCTTCTGCATTTAGTGCGTCGCATGAGGGCAAAGCTATAGTTTTTCTCCTTGATTTTTAGTAGATTTGTGCCTGCGGCCGGACCATTGCCGCCCACATACTCTACTTCATATGAGACACTGGACTCAAACCCTTGTTTTCGCCGCTTTGCTTGCGGCAGGATGCGCCTCCGAGGCGGTATCATACACAGAATACGTAGACCCTGAGATCGGCACAGGAGGACACGGCCATGTGTTCGTCGGTGCGAATGTGCCTTTCGGCATGGTGCAGCTCGGGCCGACGAGCATTCCGCAGGAATGGGACTGGACTTCCGGCTATCACGACAGCGACTCGACGGTCATAGGCTTCTCGCACACCCATCTCAACGGAACGGGCATAGGAGACCTTTTCGACATCACGGTGATGCCTGTCACAGGCTCAGACCTCACTTTCGCCCGAGGGCACGAGGGAGAACAGCAGTCGGGATTATGGTCGTACGCAGACCGCTCGCAGGAAATCTGCCGTCCGGGCTACTACAGCGTACCGCTCATACGCTACGGAATCACGGCCGAGCTGACTGCCACAAACCGCGTCGGAATGCACCGCTACACATTCCCGAAATCCTCGACGGATGCAGGAATCGTCATAGATCTTGAAAACGGCGGATGCTGGGACATGCCGACGGAGACCTATATCGAGCCATGCGGCGATTCTGCTGTCAGAGGGTACAGATACTCAAAAGGCTGGGCGGATGACCAGCGCATATACTTTTACGCGGAATTCTCCAGACCGTTCAAGGATCTGCACGTCCACAGCATCGATTACATGCCGTTGTATGCAAAGGCGGACTTCGACATGGCGGACGGAGGACAGGTGCTGATGAAGGTCGCGCTTTCGTCTGTCAGCATGGACGGCGCGGCGGCGAACATGGCTGCAGAACTGCCCGGATGGGACTTCGATGCAGTCGCGGAAGCAGCTGCAGAGGCATGGGATGCAGAGCTTGGAAGAATACGCATAAATACGTCCGACGAACAGGCCCGGAAGGTGTTCTACACGGCTCTGTATCATCTGATGACAGCCCCGTCCACCTTCTGTGATGCAGACGGAAGCTATCGCGGAGCCGACGGGAAAACATATGGAGATCCCGGCCATCTGACATACACGACATTCTCCCTTTGGGACACATACCGCGCCGCCATGCCGCTTTTCAGCATCTTCCAGCCGGAAAGGTACACGGATTTCATCAATACGATGCTTTCGATTTATAGCGAGCAGGGCAAGCTCCCTGTATGGCATCTGCACGGCTGTGAAACGAACTGCATGGTGGGCAATCCGGGCATTCCGCCTGTGGCTGACGCCATCATGAAGAACCTTCCGGGCATAGATTATGAGCTTGCATACGAGGCGATGAAGGCTTCGGCGATGAGGCCGGACAGAGGTCAGGACCATAGGATGGAATACGGTTACATCCCGTACGACAGATTCAATGAATCAGTGGCCTACGACCTTGAATATGCCCTCGCGGACGGCGCACTTGCAAATGCCGCCAAGGTGCTCGGAAAGGATGACGACTGGCAGTATTTTCTGAACCGCAGCAAGTCGTATAAGGCTCTCTTCGATCCGGAACTCCGATTTATCCGCGGAAAGGACAGCCGGGGAGAGTTCCGCAGGGAATACAGTCCTTTCGCATCGACTCACAGGGCGGACGACTACTGCGAGGGCAACGGCTGGCAGTACACATGGCTGGTGCCTCACGATGTCAAAGGCCTCATCGGGTGCTTCGGAAGCAAGGATGCATTCATCGGAAAGCTGGATTCGCTCTTCACCGTTTCGTCCGTGATCGAGGGAGGTGAAAGCTCGCCGGACATCTCGGGCCTGATAGGTCAATATGCCCACGGAAACGAGCCGAGCCATCATATCCTCTACCTTTATACTATGGCAGGGCAGCCGTGGAAGACGGCGGACAGGGTGCGCGAGGTGCTCGCTACGCTTTACAGCGCGCAGCCGGACGGCCTTTCGGGCAATGAGGATGTGGGGCAGATGTCGGCGTGGTACATAATGTCTGCGCTTGGATTCTATCAGGTGGAGCCGGGCTCGTCACGCTATTGGTTCGGTTCGCCTCTGTTCGATTCAGCAGAGATGGATGTCGCTGGAGGCGTCTTCCGCATCACCGCAGTCGGAAACAGCCCGGAAAACCGCTATGTCCAGAAGATCACCCTGAACGGAAAGGCATACACGAAAGGATATGTCGAACATAAGGATATTGCTGCCGGGGGAGACCTTGTCCTGCATATGGGCCCGGAGCCTAAGGTGTGGTACTGCGCGGAGGAACCTCTTGAATATGAATGCCGACGTCCTCTTCCTCAAGACAGGCTATTCGTTTCGGAAGCCGTGGAAAAGGAAATGGCAAGGGTTTCGGAAATGCTTGAGAATCCGCGTCTTAAGTGGATGTTCACCAACTGCTATCCCAATACGTTGGACACGACAGTGCATCCTGCGGAGAGCGAAGGCGGCCGTCCTGATACATTCGTATATACCGGAGATATTCCGGCGATGTGGCTTCGCGATTCCGGAGCACAGGTGTGGCCGTATGTGCGCTATGTAAATGAAGACGAAGAACTGAAGAGGATGATTGCCGGAGTGATCAACCGTCAGTTCCGGTGCATCTGCCTCGATCCATATGCCAATGCCTTCAATGTGGAGCCGGTCGGCGCGGCGAACAGGACCGACTGGCCTCAGGCCGATCCGTATGTGTTCGAACGTAAATGGGAACTGGATTCGCATTGCTATCCGATACGCCTTGCATATGAGTACTGGAAGGCCAGCGGAGATGCCTCTGTGTTCGGGGACATATGGCTGGAGGCTATGGGCAATATCCTGAAAGTCATGCGCGAACAGCAGCGCAAGGACGGGCCGGGCAGCTACCGTTTCCTTCGCGTGACCGACCGTCAGCTCGATACGAAATGCGTCGTAGGGCGGGGCAATCCTGTGAACCCGGTGGGCCTGATAGCTTCGGCGTTCCGTCCGTCTGACGATGCCACCACCTTCGAATTCCTTGTTCCGTCGAACTTCATGGCAGTCACGTCTCTTCGCAAGGCGGCGGAAATCCTCAGGGATGTGAACAAGGACGAGGCTATGGCCCAAGAGTGCCTCAGCCTTGCTGCCGAAGTCGGACAGGCCTTGAAGGAATATGCCGTGGTGGAGCATCCTGAATACGGAAAGATATATGCCTACGAAGTGGACGGATTCGGCAGCAGATTCCTGATGGATGATGCAAACGTCCCTTCTCTTCTGTCCATGAGCTATCTCGGGGATGTCCCGGATGATGATCCGATATATCAGAACACGCGCCGCTTCGTCTGGAGCGAGGCAAATCCATATTTTCATCGTGGCCCGGCCGGTGAGGGCATAGGAGGGCCGCATATATGGTCTGAGGTCATATGGCCTATGAGCATAATGATGAGGGCCTTCACGTCAGAGGATGACGATGAGATACGTGACTGCATATGCCAGCTCATGACGACCGATGCCGGGACAGGCTTCATGCACGAGTCCTTCCACAAGGAGGACAGCGAGGTCTTCACACGAGAATGGTTCGCATGGCAGAACACCCTCTTCGGCGAGCTTATCCTCAAAATCATTGATGACGGAAGATTACACGTTTTGAACAGCATCATATAATGAAGAGAATATTATTCATCTTATTGACAGCCAGCCTTTTAACTGGCTGCTGCAAAAATGGGCCCGAGCTTGTGACAGAGCCTGCGGACTATGTATCTACCCTTGTCGGAACCCTTTCCGAACATTCCTTCTCGACAGGCAATACATATCCGGCAACAGCCCTCCCGTGGGGCATGAACTTCTGGACTCCTGTCACGGGAAGGATGGGGGACGGCTGGGCATATCGCTACGACGCCCACATGATCCGCGGCTTTGAGCAGACGCACCAGCCTTCGCCGTGGATAAACGACTACGGCCAGTTCGCAATCATGCCGGTGCGTGATGCCGCCGACGTGGATCAGGACAGCCGCGCGAGCTGGTTTTCGCATAAGTCCGAGACGGCGAGGCCGTATTACTATCAGGTGTATCTCGCTGATCACGACATAAATGCAGAAATCGCCCCTTCGGACAGGGCGGCCTCATTGCGGTTCACCTATCCTCTGTCTGAGACTTCCGGTGTCATTGTGGATGCCTATGATGAAGGCTCGTACGTAAAGGTTCTGCCTGAGCGTCAGGCGGTTGTTGGATATACGACAAAGAACTGCGGCGGCGTTCCGGAGAATTTCCGAAACTGGTTCGTCGTGGTCTTTGACAAGCCTTTTGAAAGCGTCACCCTCTATGACGGCTCTTCCATGATGCCGGAGGATGTCCTTGAATCTGAAGGAAATCATGCCCTCGCGGCGGTCCGGTTCCGTACGGAAAGAGGGGAGAAGGTCAATGTGCAGGCTGCCTCTTCATTCATATCGCTGGAGCAGGCGTGGATTAATCTCAAGGAAATCGAGGGACGTTCGTTCGAGGATGTGAAGACGGCTGCCAAAGACCGCTGGAACGATGTCCTGGGACGCATACAGGTAGGCGGTGGCACAGAGGAACAGTACCGGACATTCTACTCCTGCCTCTACAGAAGCACACTCTTCCCCCGCAAGTTCTATGAAATCGATGAAGCAGGGAAGCCTGTCCATTACAGTCCCTACAATGGCAATGTATGCGACGGCTATCTTTATACGGATACGGGATTCTGGGATACGTTCCGCTCGCTGTTTCCTCTGCTGAACCTTGTCTACCCGTCGGTGAACAGGGAGATACAGATGGGGCTTGCAAACATCGCCCGTGAAAACGAATTCCTGCCTGAATGGGCGAGCCCGGGCCACAGAGGCTGCATGGTGGGACAGAATTCGGCATCGGTGGTGGCTGATGCCATTGTGAAGGGCGTCACTCCGCAGGAAGAATGGCAGACTCTCTATGACTGCCTTGTGCACGGAACGGAGAATGTCCACCCTCAGGTAAGCTCGACAGGCCGTCTCGGCCATGAATATTACAACAGACTCGGATATATCCCATACGATGTGGGCATACACGAGAACGTGGCCCGGACTCTTGAATATGCATACGACGACTGGTGCATGCTCCGGATTGCGGAAATGCTCGGCAGGCCGCAGGAGGAGCTCGACCGCTGGGAGCAGCGCTCCCGCAACTGGAGGAACGTCTTCGATCCGTCCCATAACCTCATGAGGGGAAGAAATGCGGACGGAACATTTCAGGAGCCTTTCAGCCCGTACAAATGGGGCGGAGCCTTCACGGAAGGCAATTCATGGCATTATACGTGGTCTGTCTTCCATGATGTGGAAGGACTGCGTGAGGCTATGGGCGGCGAGGCCCGGTTTGCTGAGATGCTGGATTCCGTGTTCGTCGTGCCTCCTGTATATGACGACAGCTATTACGGCTACCGTATCCACGAAATCACGGAAATGCAGGTTGCGGATATGGGTAACTATGCCCACGGCAATCAGCCGGCACAGCATATGATATATCTGTACAACTGGGCAGGACAGCCACATAAGACACAGAAAAGGGTACGTGAGGTCATGGACAGGCTGTATGGCGCTGCTCCTGACGGATATTGCGGTGATGAAGACAACGGCCAGACGTCGGCCTGGTATGTGTTCTCGGCCCTCGGATTCTATCCGGTATGCCCGGCTTCTGATGAATATGCCGTCGGGGCTCCATTGTTCGGAAAAGCCGTCGTGCATCTTGAAGACGGCGGCGAAATTGTCATCGACGCAGCCGGTAACGGCCCGGATTCTCCGTATGTCGGAAGCATGTCTGTGGACGGCAGGAAGAATGAAACGTATTTCCTTAAACATTCGGAGCTGGCGGACGGTGCGGATATAGACTTCTCCATGAGCGCCATCCCTTCAATCTAATAAAAAGCTCCGGCAGAATCTCTGTCGGAGCTTTTTATTATTGCTTGTAAACCAAATGCTTACGGCTGCATTGTCGTATATACGTTCTGTACGTCGTCGTCTTCCTCGATGCGCTCGATGAGCTTCTCGACGTCTGCCTTTGCGTCGCCTTCGAGCACCTTGAGGTCTACGTTAGGAAGGCGGGTGAATTCTGCGGCGATGAGCTCGTAGCCGTTGTCCTCGATCCACTTCTGGATGGTATTGAACGCTGTGAACTCTCCGTAGAGCACGATTTCCATTTCCTCGTTGTCATTCTCTTCCTCGAAGATTTCCTCCACGCCGTAGTCGATGAGCTCAAGCTCAAGCTCCTCAAGGTCGTAAGGATTTGCCGACTTCATGCGGAACATGCACTTGCGGTCGAACATGTAGTCCACGCTGCCTGATGTTCCGAGCGATCCGCCGCTCTTCGTGAAATATGAACGTACGTTTGCTACAGTACGGTTGTTGTTGTCTGTAGCAGCCTCCACGAGAACAGCGATTCCGTGCGGGCCGTAACCCTCGAATACCACCTCCTTGTAGTCTGCCTGATCCTTGTCTGTCGCCCTCTTGATCGCGCGCTCGATGTTGTCCTTAGGCATATTCTCGCTTCTTGCAGTCTGAAGAAGTGCGCGAAGACGAGGGTTTCCTGTCACATCAGGGCCTCCCTGCTTTACAGCGATGGTGATTTCCTTGCCGATCTTAGTGAAGACGCGGGCCATGTGGCCCCATCTCTTGAACTTTCTTTCCTTACGGAACTCAAATGCTCTTCCCATAATTATCTTGCCTCGATACGTCCGATATACTTGTCCACGTCGTATGCCTCCATAGACTGCGGATACTGATCCTTGATCTTCTTGTAGAATGTGAGTGCCTTGGCGTTGTCTCCGAGCTTCTCTGAAACGAGACCTGCCTTGAGAAGATAGCCTGCAGCATACATGTTGTCGATTACAGCGGCAGCCTTCTCATAGTATCCGAGGGCCTTTTTGTAATCCTCAAGACCTGCATAAGCGTCACCGATGCATGCTGTTGCGCGTGCGTTGAGGATGGCGTCCTTGCCCTTGTAGGACTCGAGATACTTGATCGCCTCCTTGTAGTTGCCGAGCTGGAGCTCGCACACACCTGCGTAGAAGTACACCGAATTGCCTGCCTTTGCGCCGTACTGGTCGAGAACCTGCACGAAACCGAGGTCGTTGCCGTCTCCGTTGAGTGCAAGGTCATAGTCTCCTGCACGGAAATTCTGCTCTGCAACCGCCATCTGGCCCTGTGCCTCTACTACTTTCGGCTGGTAGGCGAACTTGTACCAGCAGAAGATGCCTGCAGCAATCACAACGACTGCAACAAGGATGATTGTGAGGAGCTTACCGTTCTTCTCGAAGAACTGCTCCGTCTTTGAAACCGCCTCGACTACTGCCTCGGCATTCTCATTTTTGATTTCCTTAGCCATATCTGAATGTTTTTATATTTGTCAGTGGAAACGCATTCTGGCCCCGTCAGGGCACACTGCGCACAAACAGGCGGCAAATTTAGGAAAAAATGTCAAAACTGCCAAGAAATTCCTTATCTTTGCCAAGATATAAAAGTGACATGGCAGTACTCGAGAAAATAGTGATATCGGATTTCAGAAACATTCAGCTTCAGGAACTGGAGTTTTCGCCCAATGTGAACTGCATCAGCGGAAACAACGGCGAGGGGAAGACGAACCTTCTCGATGCCATCTATTATATGTCGATGACCAAAAGCGCCTTTGCAGCTTCAGACAAGTTCAATTTCAGGCACGGTACAGATGAGTTTTCTCTTGCCGGTACGTACAGGATGGAGAACGGCCTTTCAAGCCGGTTCGCCATCAGGATGACGTCCAAGGGGGAAAAGAAGGTAAAGCGTGACGACAAGCCATATAATAAGGTGTCTGAGCATGTGGGAGTGCTGCCGATTGTGCTTGTCTCGCCATCGGACATCTCGATGGTGAGCGAGTCCGGGGAGGAGCGCCGCCGTTTCGTTAATGCCGTGCTTTCTCAGATGGACAGAGAATACATGACGTCCCTGCAGCAGTACAACAGGCTTCTTCAGCAGCGCAACAGGATGCTGAAGGATATGTCTCCGGACAGGACGCTTCTTGAGGTAGTGGACATGAGGATGTCGGCTCTGGCAGGCCCGATACATGAGGCCCGCAGACGCTTCGTCGAGGAACTCAAACCTATCGTTTCCGAATATTACAAGGCGCTTTCAGGCGGCTCCGAGGATGTGGACATAGAATATGAGTCAGACCTTTCAAAGGCTCAGTTGGAGCAGCTTCTCGATTCTTCATACGAGAAGGACCGCATATTCAGATACACGACCTGCGGCATCCAGAGGGACGATTTCGCCTTCAGGATGAACGGCTGGCCGATACGGCGCTGCGGTTCGCAGGGCCAGCAGAAGTCCTTCCTCGTGTCGCTCAAGTTCGCCCAGTACGAAATCATGAAGAAGAACTACGGCTTCGCTCCTATCCTGCTGCTCGACGATGTGTTCGACAAACTGGATATGGGACGCATCTCGAACCTGCTGCAGATGGTGTCCGGCAAGGATTTCGGTCAGATCTTCATCACGGACAGCAACAAGGTGCGCATGGCCGGAATCGTGGACGGACTCACGCAGGATAGGGCGTATTATGAAACCGTAGCAGGCACATTCACAAGAATTTAGCAATGGGATACGGAGACAATAAGCTGCGCCGCAAGGAGGCAGTCGGGATGGAAGTCCTGATAGAGCAGTACATCCGCGAGATGAAGCTCGCGGCAGGTCTGAACCGTCAGAGGGTGTCGGAGGCCTGGGATGTGGTGTCGGGGGCTGCACGCTATACGGTGGACCGCTTCTTCCGTGACGGCATATTGTATTGTACCATAGGCTCTTCCGTGGTGAGGAACCAGCTGTATTTCCAGAGAACGTACCTCATAGACAAGATAAACGAATATCTGGAGAAGGACGGCAGTTTCATAAAGGAAACATCCGGCCCTCCCGTAAAGAACATAATCCTGAAATGAAGATTGTAGCAGACATCGACGTGCCTTTTCTCAAAGGCGTATTCGAACCATATGCAGAGGTGGTCTATATGAAAGGCCCGCAGATAGGCCATGAAGACATCAGGGACGCAGATGCACTGATAACGCGCACACGCACAAAATGCAATGCTGAGCTTCTGGAGGGCACTTCCGTGAAGATGATTGCCACGGCGACCATCGGAACGGACCATATAGACCTGGACTATTGTTCCGCTAACGGCATCGAGGTGCACAATTCCGAAGGATGCAACGCCGGGGGAGTGATGCAGTACGTATTTTCTGCGCTTTACGGAGTGGCGGCCCGCAAGGCCATAAAGCTGGACGGATTCAATTTCGGTATCATCGGCGTAGGGCATGTGGGAAGCAAGGTGGAGGCTATGGCGAGGTATCTGGGATTCAATGTGCTGCGTTGTGATCCGCCTCGTGCAGCTGCGGAAGGCCCGGAGGGCTTCTGCCCGCTGGAGGACCTGCTGGAGCAGTCGCAGATCGTGACGATGCATGTCCCGCTTGACGAGAGTACAAGGGGCATGGCAGGGGAGAACTTCTTCACGATGATGCAGCCCGGTTCGATATTCATAAATGCCTCACGCGGAGAGGTCGTGGACGAAAGCGCTATGAAGGTGGCCATGCCGAAGTTCGGTGCCGTCGTGATAGATACATGGTGCCATGAACCTGATGTTGATGAGGTACTTCTTGATATGGTGGATATCGCGACGCCTCATATTGCAGGATATTCGTATCAGGGAAAACAGAACGGAACCGCAGCGGCTGTGCAGGCGGTGGCAAGGCATTTCGGCATTGAAGCCCTGTATGATTTCTATCCTGAGGCAGACATACCGGATCATGAGCCTGTGCTTCTGGATCTGAAAGGAAAAAAACAGGGAGAGATTGCAGCGGTTTTCCAATATAATTATCCTATCTTTACAGACGATTTCCGTTTCCGCATGGAGCCGCACAAGTTCGAGAAGCTTAGGGCCGAGTATCAGTACCGCAGGGAAATTTATGTGGAATAGCTGCCCTGAGGTATCGGTTTTGATTATGAAATAAACTAATGACCAAAATAAATATTATGTTTAGGAAAGAAGACATCGCGCAGATCGAGCAGAGAGGCTCGTCGGTGCATACCGTGGAAGAGCAGGTGGAGCGCTTTAAGAAAGGCTTCCCTTGGATGAAGATTGTGGCTCCTGCAACGCCTCAGAAGGGCATACAGGTGCTTGATGAGGCAGCTGTCGAGGCAGCCGTGAAATACTACGAAGGCGCGCAGATTGCCGGCAAGTGCAAGTTTGTGCCTGCTTCAGGTGCCGCCTCACGCATGTTCAAGGATCTTTTCGGTGGTCTGGATGCCTTGAAGGCCGGAAAGGATCTCGCGGATGACGCGCCTGCCGCAAAATTCGTCGACCACATCGCGGAATTCGCGTTCTACACTCCGGAACTTTTCGGTGAGAAGAGCTGCAAGTGCCCTGAGTACCGCAAGGACGTGCTTTCAAGGACACTCACCGACGATGGACTCGGATACGGCTCAAAGCCAAAGGGTGTCCTGAAGTTCCATAAATATACAGACGGCGAAATACGCACGGCATTTGCGGAGCATCTCGTTGAGGCTCAGAATTATATGCGCAATGAGGACGGCACGGCAAATCTCGTCGTGACCATATCTCCGGAGCATCAGCATCTTTTCGAAGAAGCTTATGCACAGGTGAAGGACGCTTATGAAAGGAAATATGGCGTGAAATACAACATCTCCTTCACATTCCAGGACAAGGCGACTGACACTGTGGCTGTGGATGTGGACAACAAGCCTTTCAGGACAGAAACTGATTCTCTTCTCTTCCGTCCTGCAGGTCATGGCGCGTTGATATACAATCTCAACAAGATCGAGGAAGAGGTGGTTTCGATAAAGAACATCGACAATGTCGCGAACGAAAGGCTTCTTCCGGATACGGCGACATGGAAGAAGGTGCTTCTCGGAAAGGCACTCGAACTTCGTGACACCCTTCACGGCTATCTTCGTGAACTGGATGCGGTATGCTGCCCTCTTCAGGGTTCAAGAAACACGACTGCAGGTGTTCCCGGATATGATCCTGTATACGAGGATCTTGCCGCGACTCCTGAGGCTATGGCTCTTTGTGACGATATCGAGGCCTATCTCAGGAATGTGCTCTGCATAGAGATGCCTCTTGCCGAGACTCCTAAGGAGCGTGTGGCAGCCCTTCGCGCAAAGCTGAACCGCCCTGTCCGCGTGGCAGGAATGGTGAAGAATCAGGGCGAGCCGGGCGGCGGACCTTTCATCATCGCGGAGAAGGACGGATCCACATCGCTTCAGGTCCTTGAAAGCGTGCAGATAAACATGTCCGACGAACATGCCCGCAATGCCCTCGCATCGGCAACCCACTTCAATCCTGTGGACATCGTATGCTGCCTCCATGACTACAAGGGGCAGAGCTTCGACCTTCTCAAATATGTGGATGAGGATGCCGGCTTCATAAGCTCGAAGAGCTATCAGGGACGCGAGCTCAAGGCACTCGAGCTTCCGGGGCTCTGGAACGGTGCCATGAGCAACTGGAACACCCTCTTTGTCGAGGTTCCGCTCGCAACATTCAACCCTGTGAAGGTAGTCCTCGACCTCCTTCGTCCTGCCCACCGGAACTAAGAGACGACCTTATGAGATTTTGAGATCCCTGTCATGGATGCGATGTCGTCTGTGGCAGGGATTGCTGTTCCGGCCACACCTTCAGCAAGAAGCAGCTTCTTCATCTCGGCCTTGTGCATCATCAGGGCCTCGTTCAGTCGCTCGATTCCGCGCGGCAAGAACTTGCGGAACTCGCGGAGTGTGTCGCACATGATTTCGCAGCTGAACATGATGTTCTTCATGTCGTCGAGTATCACCGGCTTCACTATATATGTCTCCATCATCGCTGCATTCGAAGCCTCCAGGAAAAGGTCGTAGACTTCTTCCTCTATTGAAAAGAAAAGCCTGATGGACAAAATGTTCTCTTCGTATTCGAGGACTCCGATATTATCGTCTATCCCGAACTGGATGTGGGTCTTCTCGAATGTGGGGTAATATCCTTCCTCCATCATGCATCTGAAAATGCTTCTCATGTTCAGACTGCTGCGGCCTGTTGCGGCCTTGTTGTTCTTCTTTTCCATATCCGAAATTCTTGGTTCAATGTCCGGCACATAGGCATAATCAGTGCCGCAGAATGGTTTCCCGCCCGATATCGCGAAATCTTTTTTTTAAAATTCGGCTGATATATCGTATACTTTTGCTAAATTTGGTGGATTTTATAAGACTTGCATCTGCAGAACCATGATCAACGTAGTCTTACCCGACATCGGTCAGCGCAGACTGACATTCTATCTCGCTATGGAGGAATTCGTGGCGAGGGAGTTCGAGGGTGAGACTTTTTTCGTGTGGCAGTCTGAGCCGACGGTGATAATAGGACGTAATCAAGTTCTTGAGAATGAGGTGAATATGGATTTTTGTCGGGCTCATGAAATAGATGTCTGCCGTCGTCGCAGCGGTGGAGGATGCGTGTATTCGGACAAAGGCAACATCATGATTTCATACGTCTCGCGCAGGGGAGATGCTGCCGATGTCTTTGACAGATATCTGTCCGCTCTTTCGGATTGTCTCCGTTCTTTCGGACTGCCGGCAGGAAGGTCGGAGAGGAATGATGTCATGGTGGAGGGAAGAAAGGTCAGCGGAAATGCGTTCCACATGCTGCCGGACAGGAGTATAGTTCATGGGACGTTGCTGTATTCCGTTGATATGGAGGCGCTTGTGGAGGCGATAAGGCCGCCGGTGGAGAAACTGCAGCGGCACGGGGTGGAGTCTGTCCGGCAGAGGGTGATGAACATCTCGGAATGGATTGAAGGAAAGGAACATATACACGATGCCCTGCGCTCGGCCGAAGCGCTGAAGGAGCATCTGGTGAGCTTTTTCTGTGATGAGACGGTAACCCTGACGCCGGAGCAGATCGCAGAGGTGGAAAAGCTGCAAATGGCATACGATGACCTGATATGATATAAAACATTGAAACAATGGAAGATAACCTTTTTAAAACCTGTCTGTACGACAAGCACATCGCCCTTGGGGCGCAGATGAGTCCTTTCGGCGGCTTCATCATGCCGATACAGTATACCAACATCACAGATGAGCACAACGCTGTGCGTCATAAGGCCGGAATGTTCGACGTTTCGCACATGGGCGAGATTTTCGTCAGCGGCCCGGATGCCGAAAGGTTTGTGGAGCATGTGTTCTCAAACAAAGTGGCCGGAATGGAGCCCGGAAAGATCCTTTACGGCATGATGCTGTATCCGAACGGCACCACAGTGGACGATCTCCTTGTGTACAGGGAGTTTGAGCCGGATCATTATCTTCTTGTGGTAAACGCATCAAACATAGCTAAGGATTACGACTGGCTGTGCGCACAGAAGGAAGGCTTCGACGTGACGGTCGTGAACGAGTCCGATTCGTGGGGACAGATTGCCCTGCAGGGGCCGGAGGCGGAGAAATATGCCGTGGAGACGCTCGGACTGGCCAAAGCGGCTGGCCTTGCATTTTATACATATTATAATGACCATACAGCAGAAGGATCTCGTATCATCATCAGCCGCACAGGCTACACCGGCGAGGACGGTTTCGAGATATACGCACCGCACGATGTCATAAACACGATGTGGGATACCCTTCTTGCGGCCGGTGTCGTTCCTTGCGGCTTAGGCTGTCGCGACACCCTCCGTTTTGAGGCCGGCCTTCCGCTTTACGGCCATGAGCTCAGTGATGAAATAACGCCTCTGGAGGCAGGCCTGGGCATGTTTGCGAAGGTGAAGGACAAGGATTTCATCGGAAGGGATGCTCTTGCGGCGCAGAAGGAGGCCGGGCTTGCAAGGAAGAGCGTCGGCATCGAGCTGCAGGACAAGGCGATTCCGCGTGCAGGCTACCCTGTGGAGGTGGGCGGAGTGCAGGTGGGAGTCGTGACCACGGGCTACCGTTCGATTTCGACAGAGCGAAGCGTGTGCGTTGCGATGGTGGACAAGGCATACACGGAACTTGGCACGCAGGTGGAGATACGCATCCGCAAGAAGGTCTTCCCGGGCATAGTGACAAAAAGACGCTTTTACGAAACAAACTATAAAAAATAACTTGATATGGCAAAGACAGTAGACGGACTCTATTACAGCGAGTCACACGAATGGGTAAAGGTTGAAGGAAATGTTGCAGTGATCGGCATCACCGATTTTGCACAGCACGCTATGGGCGACCTCTCTTATGTGGATATGCCTGAGGTGGACGACGAACTCGAAAAAGGCGAGGAATTCGGTGCGGTCGAGAGCGTGAAGGCAGCAAGCGATCTCTATTGCCCTGTATCAGGAACAGTTATCGAAATCAACGAGGAACTTGAAGACGCTCCGGAGCTTCTCAATCAGGATGCTTTCGCAAACTGGATCATGAAGGTGGAGATGAGCGATCCGTCTGAGCTTGAGTCCCTTATGGATGCCGCCGCCTACGAGGCAATGTGTGCAGACGCATAAAATCAGTGCATATGGCTTTTGCATATTTCCCTCATACAGAGGATGATATACGGCAGATGCTGGACAGAATCGGAGTGGATTCCCTTGAGGACCTCTACTCCGATGTTCCGCAGGATGTCATCTACAGAAAGGAATACGACCTGCCTGATGCAATGTCCGAACTTGAGGCGCGCCGATATTTCGAAGGCCTTGCATCGCAGAACCGCAAGATGCTCTGCCTCTGCGGCTTGGGCGCGTATGACCATTATTCTCCGGCCGTGATTCCGTCCATAATCTCGCGCTCGGAATTTCTGACCGCCTACACTCCGTATCAGCCTGAAGTGTCGCAGGGTACGCTCCGTTATATATTCGAGTATCAGTCTATGATAGCCGAACTGACGGGCATGGACTGCACCAATGCTTCGATGTACGACGGTGCGACGGCAGCTGCTGAGGCCATGATGATGGCTATGGCTGCGACAAAGAAGAAGACGCGTGTATTGCTTTCCGAGGGCCTGCTTCCGCAGGTTCTTGAAGTGGTGAAGACCTATGCGAAGTTCAACGGCGTGGAGCTTGGCTTTGTGCCTTGCATCGACGGCGTGACATCGTATGGCGCTCTTGTCGCCGAGCTTGCTGCAGGTGATGTGGCCGGTGTCCTTGTGCCGGGTATAAACAGGTACGGAATCATTGAGGATATGACAGGATTTGCAGATGCTGTTCATGCTCAGAAAGGTCTGCTGATGGTATATTCGGATCCGTCTTCGCTTGCTGTAATCAAGACTCCAGGCGAGTGGGGTGCGGATGTCGTATGCGGAGATTCTCAGTCTCTTGGTGTTCCTCTATGCTTCGGCGGCCCGTATGTCGGCTTCCTTACATGTACGAAGGAGCTTGTCCGCAAGCTTCCGGGACGTATTGTCGGAGAAACGAAAGACGTGGACGGAAAGCGTGCCTATGTGCTCACGCTTCAGGCCCGCGAGCAGCATATACGCCGTGAGAAGGCGACCAGCAACATATGCTCGAACCAGTCTCTTATGGCTCTGTATGTGACTGTATATCTGTCTCTTATGGGCTCGAAAGGTCTTCGTGACGTGAATGAGCTAAGCTATGGTGCCGCTCATTATCTCCATGACAGCCTTCTTGCGACCGGGCTTTTTGAAAAGGCGTTTGACAAGCCGTTCCTTAAGGAGTTCACGCTTAAGCCGCTTGTGCCTGTGGCTGATCTGCAGGAAGCGCTTCATGCGGAAGGCATCTTCGGAGCCGTCGAGGTGGAGCCGGGGCTTGTAAACTTCTGTGCGACTGAAAAGATACGCAAGGAGGATATTGAATATGTTGTATCAGTAATAAAGAAGTTCAAGGCATGAAATATTACGACAAACTGATCTTTGAACTTTCCAAGGAAGGACGATGCGGATATTCATTGCCTTCCAATGGCTGGGACGCCTCTCTGACCGAACTGCCTGCTGGCCTCGCTCGTGCTAAAGAACCGGCATTGCCTCAGGTGAGCGAGCCGGACGTCGTGCGTCATTATACAAATCTTTCCCAGATGAACTTCGGAGTGGATTCCGGATTCTATCCTCTCGGCAGCTGTACGATGAAGTACAATCCGAAGATCAACGAGGAAATATCGGCGCATCCCGGTTTTGCCGGCCTGCATCCTCTTCAGCCAGCATCTACCGTTCAGGGAGCCTTGAGGCTGTATCGTGACCTCTCTCATGCTCTTTCGGCAATAACCGGGATGGCGGAGTTCACGCTAAATCCGTTTGCAGGTGCTCATGGCGAACTGACCGGCCTCATGGTGATACGTCGGTATCATATGTCACGAGGAGATTCCAGAAGGACGCGCATCATCGTTCCGGACAGTGCACATGGCACAAATCCGGCTTCTGCGGCTGTCTGCGGCCTTGAAATCGTAGTCGTGAAGTCCAAGGAAAACGGCCTTGTGGATGTGGACGACCTTCGTCCTCTGCTCGATGATACGATTGCCGGAATCATGATGACGAATCCTAATACGCTCGGACTTTTCGAAAAGGATATAAAGGAGATTGCCGCCCTCGTTCATGAATGCGGAGGCCTCCTGTATTATGACGGAGCGAACATGAACCCTCTGATGGGCGTCGTGCGTCCAGGAGACATGGGTTTTGACGTGATGCATCTGAACCTTCACAAGACATTCTCGACGCCTCATGGCGGCGGTGGTCCAGGTGCCGGACCAGTGGGTGTAGCTGCTCATCTTGTTCAGCATCTCCCTGCTCCAAAGGTTATGGAGGCGGAGGACGGTTCGCTGTATGTGGCCGGAGATGACGGTCAGGCATGTGGCCGCATATCAGGATTCATGGGCAATTTCGGTGTGCTTCTGAGGGCATATACATACATACTTATGATCGGAAGGCAGAACATCAGGATGGTCGGCCCACTGTCTGTCCTCGGGGCGAACTATGTCAAGGAATCGCTCAGGGACTGCTTCAGGCTTCCTGTTCCGACCGTCTGCAAGCATGAATTCGTGTTTGACGGACTGCTCGACCAGTCGACGGGAGTGACGACTCTCGATGTCGCCAAGAGGCTTCTGGACTATGGCTTCCATGCGCCTACGATATACTTCCCGCTTCTGTTCCATCAGGCTATCATGATCGAGCCGACGGAAACGGAGTCGAAGGAGACGCTGGACTGCTTCATAAATATGATGAGGCATATTGCTGCTGAAGCATTGTCGGATCCTGATACCCTCAAGACGGCGCCTCACACGACGCCTGTACGACGCCTTGACGAAACCACCGCGGCCCGCCAGCCCGTGCTCCGCTATCATTCCGAAACGTCATTCTGAATCAAGAGAAGAATCCGATACCTTTGATATGAAGATAATAATAATAGGCGCCGGCCCCGGCGGATACGAAACTGCTCTTCTTGCAGCCAGAAGGGGAGTGGAAGTGGTTCTGGTGGAATCCGGACACGTCGGCGGCACATGCCTCAACGAAGGCTGCATCCCGACAAAGTCCTTCTGCCGTAATGCACAGATTCTCGACGAACTGCGCGCTGCTTCCGCCTTCGGAGTCACCGACCTTTCGTATGGCTTTGATTTCAGCGCTGTCCGGGCACGAAAGGATGCTGTTGTGGAGCAGCTCCGTGGCGGTGTGGAAGGCCTGCTGAACCATAAGAACATCACTCTGGTCAGAGGCAAGGCCTCCTTCAAGGATGCGCACACCATAATCGTGGATGATGAAGAGTACTCGGCCGACTATATTATCATAGCCACAGGCTCCGTTTCCGCCTCCCTTCCGATTCCCGGAGCAGATCTTCCGGATGTGCTGACTTCCCGTGAAATCCTTGATATAGAGGAAGTTCCCAAGAGGCTGTGCGTCATCGGCGGAGGCGTCATAGGTCTTGAATTCGCCTCGATATTCCGCAGTTTCGGAAGCGAGGTCACGGTGCTGGAATATTGCAGGGATATTCTCCCGCATTTCGATTCAGACTTGGCAAAACGCTTGAAGCAGAGCCTCGGAAAACGTGGAATTGATATGGTTACGCAGGCTCAGGTGCTTTCAATCACTAAGGACGCATCTTGTCTTGTGACTTATTCTCGTAAAGGCAAGGAGGAGACTGTCGTGGCCGACAAGGTGCTCATGGCTGTCGGACGCCGTGCCAATGTGTCGTCTCTGAATCTTGCGGACATCGGCCTGGAATTCACTCCTAAGGGAATATCTGTCAATGATGTGATGCAGACGAACCTGCCGCATATTTATGCAGTCGGAGACATAAACGGAAAGATGATGCTCGCACATGCGGCGACCTTCCAGGGTGTCGTTGCCCTTGACCATATCATGGGTGTCAGCAACGGAATAGACCTTTCTGTGATGCCGGCTGCCGTGTTCACGTCACCGGAAGCTGCTTCCGTCGGCATGACCGAAGATGAGTGCAAGGAGAAAGGATTGGCGGTGAAGTGCCTCAAGTCATTCTTCAGAGCGAACGGAAAGGCTGTCGCCATGGGCGAGACCGATGGCTTCTGCAAGCTTGTCGTGGAACTCTCCGGCCGCATCCTCGGCTGCCACATCTATGGCCCTCATGCTTCCGACATAGTACAGGAAGCCTGCGCCATGATTAGCCGTGGAGCGTCTCTTGAAGAATTCCAGAACATCATCCATGCCCACCCGACGCTGACGGAAGTCCTTCAGAGCGCTTCGGCCATGATGGAGATATGATTCTCTGCTGGTGGCCGAAGCGGCTTCCGCATGTCATTCCGTAAATTCCATTTCTTCGAACAGATACTCCGCACCTCCGATCTTTTCGATGGTGAAGAGGACATATCTTATGTCGAGAGCTATGTTTCTGCATATTTCGGGATCGAACACGATGTCGCTCATGGTTCCTTCCCAGACGCGGTCGAAGTTGAGGCCTATGAGGTCGCCGTCTGCATTGATGACTGGACTTCCTGAATTGCCGCCGGTGGTGTGGTTGGTGGCGATGAAGCATACGGGCACTTCGCCGGAAGCGTCTGCCCAGCGTCCGTAATCCTTTGAGGCATATGCGTCACGAAGCCTCTGCGGGATGTTGTAGTCGAATATGTCCGGATTGTCCTTCTCCATGATTCCCTTTATCGTCGACGAAGGAGTGTAATATATTCCGTCGGCAGGGGAGTAGCCCTTCACATGACCGTATGCCACTCTAAGGGTGAGGTTCGCGTCCGGGTAGAAGTCCTTTGCAATACGCTGGGTGCGGGAATATGTCATCTGTCCGCGCATGTAGTCCCTGTAGGCGAGCTGAAGCTCCTGGTTCAGTCTGCGTGTGTGGGGACGGATGCTTCCTGTATACCATTTGAGGTATTCGCTGAAGAATACGGCTGCCTTGTCGTTCATGACCGCCTCCTTGTCCTCTGCCGTCAGTGCCGCCACTTTGGACGGGTCTGTGAATATGGTGCTGCTGAAGAGGTCTTCCGCCCAGGCCTGCGTGTTCCCGTACTTCTTCATCTGTGCCTTGTGGTATTCCGGCTTGAAATCCTCGGGAACGTTTCTGTCGAAGGCGTCCACAAGTGCTATGAATGATTCCTTGTCGACAGGCATATGATAATCCTTGTAGAAGGCTGCCGCAATCTCATCGGCCCTCTTCCTGTCGAATGAGGCGGCGACGGCACCTGTGCTGTCGGTCAGTTCGGTGTACTGGCTGCCGAAGCTGTTTGCAAATGCTGCGATTTCAATGCTTCTGACGGTCTCGCTGTAATAGTCCGTGGCGAACTGGTATGGCTCCAGCTCTGCGTATATTCCTGCAATCTTCTCCACGATGCCGTCGAATTCTCCGCCTTCAGCCCAGCTTCTGAAGGCTTTTTCATATTCCTGCTTCGTACGCACCGTGTTCATCTTCCTGATGCCCTTCACCTCTCCCTGCCACTTCTTCCATGCGTTCGAGACGTTGGCGTTCTTCGACGAATATTGTATGCGCACCTTCTGGCTTTCGGCCTGATGTCTGTTCATTATGTCCAGACGGAGGGTACGGAGCGCTATCTTGTGCGGATCTCCGATTTCCTCGATATAGCGTACGCCTTCGGAATGGATATATTCCTGTGTCCTGCCGGGGAAGCCGTAAATGAATGTAAAATCGCCTTCCTGCACGCCTGCAGTGGATATCTTGAAATATTTCTTAGGTCTGTACGGAACGTTGTCCTCTGAATACGGAGCAGGGTTGTTGTCCTTGTCGGCATATATCCTGAATATAGAGAAATCGCCTGTATGGCGCGGCCACATCCAGTTGTCCGTATCTCCGCCGAACTTTCCGATTGATGAAGGCGGCGCACCGACCAGACGTACGTCGGCATATTCACGATACAGGAACAGGAAATACTGGTTTCCGTAATACAGGGCCTCGACCGTTGCCCTCATGCCTTTGCCTTCGGCTGTGGCCTCCTTGATGAGCGCTTCCGAATTGCGCTTCACCAGCTCCACCCTCTGTTCTTCGCTCATTTCCGGAGCATAACCCTCCAGAACCTGTGCTGTCACGTCCTCCATACGCTCCAGAAAGCTCACTGTCAGCCCTTTGTTTGGCAGTTCTTCCTCTCGGCTCATTGCCCAGAAGCCGTCGCGCAGATAGTCGTGCTCCACGCTGCTGTGGCGCTGGATCTGGCCGTATCCGCAGTGATGGTTGGTCAGAAGCAGACCTTCCGGCGAAACAAGCTCTCCGGTGCAGCCCCGTCCGAACAGGACGACGGCATCCTTGAGCGATGCCTGGTTCACGCTGTAGATGTCCTCCGCATCGAGACTGAAGCCCTTCTCCTGCATGTCCACAATCCTCTGTGAGATGAGGGACGGAAGCCACATGCCTTCGTCGGCCCTTGCGAATGCTGCTGCCGCCATACCCATGACGGCGGTCATAAGAACTTTGAAATGTCTGATATTCATATTGTTAATATTTTGTCTTGTTGTTTGGGATTGCCACGCCGCTATGCTCCTCGCAATGACGTGCTTTGCGAGGGCTTGCAAGCAATCCTTCCGCTTCGTACATCCTGCGGTACAGTTCCGCCTTCTTTTCAAGCGGCAGCGGATATGCCCGTGACGAGGACGGCATTCTCCAAAGCCTGAGGTATCGCGTGCACTTTTCCTGCAAAACTGCTCCTGGTGCCTCCGGATTTTGGGGTACCGCGAGCATTTCAGCATCAAAACTGCACTCGGCCCATCCACCGACTGCCGGCTCGCTGCATCCGAATGCCTCGCATATGACTTCGGTCGCCTTCTGCCCGGTCGTCACTATGGCCTGGCACGAAGGAATACGTGCGAGCAGAGCATGCAGATCCGTGGCGCGCACCACTTCCAGAAACTTGTCGGAAGCGTTGTCCTTCAGCCTCCTCACCTCGCACGCCGTGTCGTAAAGCGCAATGCCTTTCTGTGAACAGAATTCCATTATCCTCTCCCTGTCGAACCGCTTCAGCTTACGTCCCAGCTCGTCTTCCGCCACGAAATGCTCCCTGTCTCCGTAGAAGATCAGCCCGTCGATCCTCCAGTGGTCGTTGATCCAGTTCGGATAGAAGAAGTCCATGGACCATCTCTCCCGTTTCGGAGGAAAGCTCCCGAGCATGAGAATCCGCGCCTCTTCCGGAAGAAAAGGCTCAAGAGGATGCTTCTCGACAGGTGTCACAAGATGTTCCATGACACAAATATACGTATTTTTTCCATATAAAGACATCCGCCCGGAGAATCACTTCTGCGGGCGGATGCAGTCCGTTCAATATTTATGTCTGACATCTAAATGCACACTCATAAGACGCATGAACTGTGCCAAATGCTACAAGATGCCGTAAAATTCATTTCTTTTCCAGCAGAATCGTTTCGATTTCGGTCTTGAAGCGGGATTTGTCGCGTGAGCCTACCGTAAGCGTCGGCTCTCCATCGAGCGGAATATACAATATGGCCGGAATCGAGCTTATGCCGAATGCCTTGGCCAGTTCGGGATCCTTGTCGATGTCCACCTTGTATATGACCACTTTCCCGTCGTATTCTGCCGCAAGTTCGTTCATTATCGGTGCTATCCTCTGGCATGGGCCGCACCATGTCGCATAGAAGTCCACAACGGCCGGTTTGTCACCGAGGTATGTCAGCTCCTGTGCGCTGATGTCATAGACCTTGGCCGCGAACTCCTGTGCATTGAGTTCGGTGACCTTCCTGATTTCTTTCATTTCCTTTTCCTTCTTGTTTTCCGCGCCGGCGTTTCCGCATGATGCAAAACTCAGGATTGAGATGACAGCCAGCGCCGCAGTCATATAAATCGTCTTCATATCGTTTGAATTTTTGCAAATATACCATTTTTATTTCAACTCGTCTACCGGATCCTTCGCCATAAGCGCTTCGTCAAGACTGATTCCCAGCGCTGAAGCCATGCAGATGCCGTAGGCCGGATCCGCCATATAGCAGTTGCGCGTATGCCTCTGCTTTATGAACAGCGGACTGTCTCCCATCGCACGTGCCGTATTTGCACATGTAGCCTTCTGATCCTCTTCGGACATGAGCCTCCACAGCTTGCCCGGCTGGGTGTAGTAGTCATCATCATATTCACGCTCGTCATAATTGTACACATCGCCTCCAGGAAGCGGCGGCTCCTTCATTTCAGGCGACTCCTTCCATTCTCCGAAGCTGTTCGGCTCATACGGAACCGTGCCTCCGTAGTTGTCGTCCGTACGCATCTGGCCGTCCCTATGGTATGAATGGAAAGGACAGCGCGGCTTGTTCACCGGGATGAGATTGTGATTCACGCCGAGCCTGTAACGCTGTGCGTCTCCGTATGAGAAAAGCCTGCCCTGCAGCATCTTGTCCGGCGAAAATCCGATTCCGTCGATGATGTTCATGGGGTTGAACGCAGCCTGCTCCACTTCTGCGAAGAAGTTTTCGGGATTTCGGTTCAGTTCGAGTATGCCCACATCTATGAGCGGAAAATCCCCGTGGTACCACACTTTCGTAAGGTCGAACGGATTCACTTTGTAATTCCTTGCCTCTTCCTCTGTCATAAGCTGCACCTGCATGAGCCAGCGCGGATAATTGCCGCGCTCGATTGCCTCGTAAAGGTCCCTCTGATGCGATTCCCTGTCCTTCGCTATCAGAGCCTCCGCTTCTTCGTCAGTCAGGTTCTTTATGCCCTGGAGCGTGCGAAGATGGAACTTCACCCATGTACGTTCGTTCTTTTCATTGAGGAAGCTGTAGGTGTGACTGCCGAATCCGTGCATATGCCTGAAAGAGAATGGGATGCCGCGAGGGCTCATGGTGATTGTCACCTGGTGGAGGGTTTCGGGAAGAAGTGTCCAGAAATCCCAGTTGTTTGTGGCGCTGCGCATACCTGTGCGCGGATCACGCTTGATGGCATGGTTCAGGTCGGGAAACTTGAGCGGATCGCGGAGGAAGAATACCGGTGTGTTGTTTCCGACAAGATCCCAGTTGCCGGTGTCGGTGTAGAACTTCATAGCAAAGCCTCTGATGTCTCTTTCCGCATCGGCGGCTCCGCGTTCCCCTGCAACGGTCGAAAACCTCACGAAACATTCCGTCTGTTTGCCTACATGGGCGAAGATCGAGGCACGTGTCCATTTCGTTATGTCGTTCGTGATCGTGAAAGTGCCGTATGCTCCTGAACCTTTTGCGTGCATGCGTCTTTCTGGGATGACCTCCCGGTCGAAATGCGCCAGCTTCTCGATGAGCCAGGGGTCCTGCATTGTTACAGAGCCTGGCCTTCCGGCAGTCTGTGTGTTCTGGTTGTCTGCAATCGGACGTCCGTTTTCAGATGTGAGTCCGTGCACATGCTTTGGGGATGACTTCATATCTTTCATGATCTAAGAGATTATGTCACCCCGCAATCCAAATCGAATGCCAGAATGCCGGAGCTACATTATGAGCATGGCTGCAAAAGCCGCAATGAGGGCCACAGCGCAGTTGATGACCTTGGCCCAGAGGAAGCTCTTCTTGCTTTCGGCAATGAGCGGAAGGGAGGCATGTCCGTCCTGTGAGATGCAACTCGCAAGAAGTACCGGGAACGGCACGACACCGGCGGCATAGAGCGTGACGAATATCATGTGAGGGCCGGATTCCGGGATTATGCCTATGGCTGTCGCGAGAAGGATCATCAGCACGGTGTTGTCGCTTATCCAGCTGCTTATGTCCATGAACTGGAGCAGGACGCCGATGACCAGAAGCACGCCGAAGGTCCACGCGAATATCGTCGGAAGATGCTTTTTCACGATGTGGTTCCACATGTGTTCCTCGACGAAATGGTCTGATGCAAACAGGAGGACAAAGAGTACTATTATGCTGAGACCGGCAAACAGCACGTTCATCCAGTCCTCGCTGAGAAGGTCTATGGTGAATGCCGCTTCGTGTTCATGCTCATGCGTATGTCCATCGCACGTGCACTCTGCCGTGTGCTCATGACTTTCGTGCGCATGTCCCTCATGTACGCTGTGGTCATGTCCGAGGTGTCCGCTGGCGAGGGCGGCGATGAATACGGCAAGGCCCATGAACATGACGATGCGCTTCCAGCCGTAATGACGCTTCTTTGCTTCATCTTCCGCCTTCTCCGCTTCCTGATGATGGTGGTGCTCATGACAGCCGTCTCCTTCATGCACTGCATATCCGTCGCTGCATTCTCCTGCCTCTCCGCAGTCCGTATGGTCATGTTTGTGGCAGTGCCTTTTGTGCAGCCTGTCTCCGATGGCGTCCGTCAGTATGCCGACGACGACCGCAATGACGAACAGCACGACGAACAGGATAAGCGCCTGTTCGGGAATCATCGCAAGCATCATGAAGGCCTCGTCACCCGATGACGCTATCATCATTGCGACCAGGGCGCCGAAACTGAACAGACGATGCGTATAAAGAGAGACTGTCGCGAATCCTCCCATGCATCCCGGCACAGAGCCGAGAAGGGCCGCTATCACGACCTGTCCCACCTTTGTCTTGCGGAGGCCCCTGAAGACCATGCCTCGTGATTCGATGTTGAGGGATTCGATCATCATCATCATCACGACCACGAGGCCTGTGATGAGGATGGAATTTCGGAGTATGTCTATGAACAGATGCAGCATGAGTCGCGTATTATTCCAGCCAGCCGGCTATGAAAAGGTTTACAATGGGACGAAGCGGTGAGTTTGTCGTGAGAGTTACGATCGTGAGCGTTTCTCCGACGGGCATGGAGGATGTGTCTACGTGCACTCTGAAGCTCACTTCCTCGCCCGGTCTGGCCACCGGTATATCGCTGTGCGACCAACAACATGCGTCTGTATTCACTTGATATACACGGAAATCCTGCTGTCCTTCGTTCTTGAAGCTGAATGTCGCGTGCACTTCCTGTCCTCGCTTTATCTTGCCGAAGGAAAAAGTGCTGTTCTCGAACATCGGACGTGCTCCCTTGGACTTCTCTTCGTGGGTCATGTTGTCGAAATTCTCTTTGGTGAACGCCCATATGCCTATACTGCTGCTTCCATCCGCATTCTTATATGCCTTTCCGTCCACAAGGGGAGTGGCCCAGTACGTGTTTTTCCCCCAGATGCTTCTGTCTGCAGTCACCGTGAAGGACATTTCAGCCGTCTCTCCGGCCGGTATCGGATTTGGGGATACAGATATGTCCAGATGCTCGGAAACATCCTTGAAGGATACTCTGACCGGCTTCTGGGACAGATTCGCGACCATTACCGATTCGCTCTTCCGGCCGCCCTGCTCAAGATTGCCGCATTTGATGAGAGCTTCCTTCAGTCCAAGGCCGCCGTAGCTGACGGGATACATTTCTGCGAGAGGTTTCTTTTCGCTCATGGAAACGCCTCGCAGCTTCAGGATCACCGGCTTCTTCACGTCAGAAAAATATACAGTAAGGCTTTTGTCGAAAGGATACGGTCCCTCGTCATTTGAATATGTGGCCGAAATCTTTCCCGTCTTGCCTGGGAGGATGGGTTCGCGTGTCCATTTCACGTCCGTGCAGCCGCATGTAGTGGTGACATTGTATATAAGTGCAGGCTTCGAACCGGTGTTTGTCACCGTGAATGTACATGAAACGGGGCCGCTGTCCAGCATTATATCCCCGAAGTTATGCACCATACGGTCTATCTCAAGCCCGTCACCGATCTTTTCCTGAGCTGCAATGGAGCCGGATAAGACCGTCAGCAGGAAAGCCGTCAAAAGAACTCTTATATTATACATAATGGTCTGAATCTTTTAATTGCAGACACAAAGATAACACAAAACATCCGATAAAACATTCGACGGGTGGTTTGATTATTGAAAATATTGACTAAATTTGCCACGCAAAACATAATGGCAACTTAACTTTAAAAGGATAAAGAAATGGCTTACAGAATTACAGAAGACTGCGCAGCTTGCGGTACTTGCATGGGTGAGTGCCCTACAGGCTCGATTTCAGAGGGCGACATCTACAAGATCGACCCTAACACATGCATTGACTGCGGCGCTTGCGCTGACGCTTGCCCTATGGGTGCAATCGTACCGGGCGAATAATCTTTGCATAAAGCAACAGATGGGAGTGACTAAAAAGTCTTATTGACTGATTAGTCACTCCCTTTTTATTTATATTTTACCTCCTGTGTAATATAAAAATCTTAACTTTCGCAAATGCGAAAGACCTTGTATTTCGACCTTGGTCGAGGTTGGTCGCGAGCGATAAGCAAACAGCCCAGTGGGCTTTTGCAGCGAGCAGCTTCCCGAGGAAAGGGATTTAGGGATAGGGACACGTAGACAAAGAAAGTGCGGTGGGGAAAAGTTTCGCAAGCTTCACCAACTTTCAGATTAAGAATAACTTACACTTGCGAAACTTGAGTAAAAATGAAAAGAGGCTGACCTCAAAGTCAATTTGACTTTTTAGTCAGCCTTATTCAAGATATGTAATAATGATTATTCTTCAGGGAATGATGTGAGGTTGATTACATTGCCCTGTGACAGAATTTCCTGAAGGGCAGCCTTGACATCCTCTGCAGTGAGTGAATTTACGGCAGCTTCATGCTCCGCATTACGGTCGATGCCGTACTGATACCATGTCTGTAGGCATCCGAGCCAGTAGCTGTTGTTGATACGTGACTCAGGGATGTTCTTCTTCATATTCTCGATAGCCATGTTGAAATGCTCTGTCGTAGGGCCGTTTTCAGCAAGTTCCTTGAGCCCCTTGACTGCAAGTGCGCTGAGCTTTTCCACAGACTCAGGGTTCGTGTTGAAGTAGACCTGTGCGATAAGACGCTCCTCAGGATTCCTCTGTGCAACGATGGATGTGCCGACGCCGTATGTGCCTCCCTCATCCTCACGGATCGTCTTAGTGTAGATCATGTCGAGGATATAGTTTGCGGCGTCAAGGGCAACGCTCTTCTTTGTGTCCACCGGAGTGTAGGCGGTGTAGAGCTGGAGCACTGTAGACTTAGGAGCCTCCATCTTGAGCTTCACGGTCTCGTTCACCTCACCCTTTGCGAAGGAGATGATGTTCTCCTTGTTCACCTCAGTAGCCTTCTTGCCCTTAGGAAGAGCACCGATGTACTTCTCGACAAGAGGCTTGAGTGTCGCAAGGTCCACGTTTCCGACGATAGTCACTGTCGCACCTGCGGCATCCTTGAAGAGTTCACGGTATACACGCTCGATAGTAGCAAGATCAGCCTTTGCAAGAGTCTCATCAGTGAGATCGACAACACGCGGATTGCCACCGTAGAGAACCTTGCTCATTTCGATAGAGAACTGGAAATCCGGATCGGACTTGAGGTTCGGGAGAAGAGCGTTGATCTGGTTGATGCCGGTCATGTACTCGCTCTCGTCGAAGCGTGGGGCCGTGAAGTAGAGATATGCAATCTGGAGTGCAGTTTCAATATCCTTAGGCGTACTCTGTCCGCTCACTCCATGACGTGTGCTGCCGATGTAAGGCTCGACGGCAAGCGACTTTCCTGCAAGCATCTTAGGCACGGTCTTGCCTGCGAACTTCGATATACCTGAATTCTGGAGGTAGAGTCCCCAGATGTTGTCCTCGAATGACGGCATGTCTTCGGTAGCGATGAGTGTCTTTCCTCCCTCCTTGGAGATATTGAAGAGAATCTGATCCTTCTTGTGCTGTGTCGGAAGCACGACTACCTTCACACCGTTCTTGAGAGTCCACTCTGTCGCTCCGTAGATGCTCTGCGACTCCTTCGTCACCTTCGAACCCTTGAGCTTGCCGCTGATGAAAGGCTCGTTTACGCTTTCCTCGACATTAGCCTGGATTTCAGCAGTCTTTGCAGCTTCAAGGACACCCCTGATCTCCTGCTCTGTAGGGATTATCGAACCCTCCTTTGACGGGCCGTAGTAGATTACTACGAGGTTCTCGTCGGTGATGAGCTCGGCAGCAAGCTGGTTGAGCAACTGGGCGTTGAACTGACTGGTAATCATCTGTACAAGCTGAAGGGCAGTCTCCGGCTCAAGATAAGGCTCGTTGTCGTAGAAATTGTTGAGCAGAGGCTGCACGAAGTCGCTGTTCTTACGCGTAGAAGCTGCCTCGACCGCCTTTTCGTATCTGTTTATGATGTTGTCGGTGGCACGCTGTACCTCGCTGTCATTGAAGCCGAACCTCTTCATCTTCTCGATTTCCGTCATGAATGCTTCGAGTGCATTGACTGTCTCGCCTTCCTTGAACATCACCTGTCCGTTCAGGGCGTCGCATTCGTCGCAGATAGGGTAGAAGTACAGACCGGCCTGGATGAAAGGAGATGTCGGATCGGAAGCGATGTCAGTGAATCTCTCGTCCATGATCTGCTCCACATATTCCTTGATGAGGTTTGTCATGAAGCCCACGTCGGTGCTGTTGTACTCTTCCGGCATAGGTTCGCTCTTCCATGCAAGTTCCACATATGAATACTGGGCCTCAGGGTCTGTGACTATGCCGACAATCGGCTCTGCATTGTCCGCAATCTTCACGACAGGCTTGTCGTTAGGAGTCGTAGGCACAGGAATCTCGCTGAAGAGAGTCTTGATCTTTGCCTCCACTGCGTCAACGTCGATGTCTCCAACTACGATTACTGCCTGATTGTCAGGCCTGTACCACTTCTCGTGGAAGTCCGTAAGACTCTTGTATTCAAAGTTTGCAAGCTGATCGTAGCTTCCGATGAGGGTGCGCTTTGCATATGGAGTGTCCCCGAAATAGTATTGACGTGCCGCCATGTACATCCTCCAGTCCGCTCCGTCCCTTGAACGCTTTTCCTCTGTGATGACACCGCGCTCCGCATCGATTTCAGCAGGATCGCATGTCACGAAGCCTGACCAGTCGTGAAGAACGAGAAGGCATGAGTCCACGATGCTCTCCCTTACGACAGGGATGTTGTTCAGCATGTACTGGGTTACCTCGAAGCCTGTAGATGCGTTGATGTTGCGGCCGAACTCGGCGCCGATGCTCTGGAGATACTCCAGCATCGATTTGCCCGGGAAGTTCTTCGTGCCATTGAAGCACATGTGCTCGAAGAAGTGGGCGAGACCGTCCTGATGGTCTTCCTCCTGATGCGCTCCTGCGTTTGTGGCAAGCCAGAATTCAGCCCTCTGTGCAGGCTGCTCGTTGTGGCGGATGTAGTATGTCAGTCCGTTCTCAAGCTTTCCCACCCTTACGGCAGGGTCGTTTGGAAGCGGTGTCTGACCGAATGCAACCGCAGCGGCAAAGATAGCCGCGATGAAAGTAAAGATTCTTTTCATGCTTTATTGGATTATGTTAATTCGTTTTCGTCTTTGTTTACCATAAGACGCACTTTTGCGCCTAAAGCTGCAAAGGTAATGAAAAAATTGTATCTTTGCCTCATGTTTGAGGATTCAAGACTTAATATATTTGTCGCCGTGGCGAAGGAAGGCAGTTTCACAAAGGCTGCCGCTTCGCTCGGGATATCCCAGCCTTCCGTCAGTCAGAATGTCGCTGACATAGAGAAGGCGACGGGCATGAGGCTTTTCGAAAGGAGGAGGGGAGAGGTTGTGCTGACACCTCAGGGGGAGATATTCATGAAATACGCTGCTGAAATCCTCGGTTCATATGCCCGGACGGAAAGAACTTTCACGAAAACGTCGCCGGCCACAGTGAGGATCTCTGCTTCTGAAGAAATATATACCTATATAATAGGGCCTGTCCTTGACGATTTCATGAAACTGCATCCGGAAGTGCTCTTCGAACGCTGTCTGTGGGATGATGCGGACTTGAGGCTTCAACTGGCTCCTTCCGCGAAGTCTCCTTTCGAAATACGTGAAGACTGCATCGCAAAGATCAGGATGGCGCTGAGTCCGGCACCAAAGGAAATGGGTGACTTTTCAACCACCCATGAAACTGTTTCCTATTTCGACCTTCTGTTCCAGCCCTCGCAGTCCTTCTCCTGCACAAGACTCTGTCGCCTCATCGAGGAATTCTTCGTTTCAGCTATTTCCTGAGGTCTTTGAGCCAGCGCTCGAGCGAAGCCTCGAATTGAGGACGTGCATATGAAAACACGTCATTGCCCTTTCCTTTGAACTTTTCCGACGAGAAGCCCCAGCCGTGTCCGCCCTTAGGGAAGATGTGCATCTCCACCGGAACCTTGCAGTCGAGAAGCCTCATGTAATAGTTGATGCTGTTTGCAACCGGGACGACTGTGTCGTCGGTGCAGTGAGCAATGAATGACGTCGGCGTGTTTTCTGTGATCTGGTTCTGGAGGGTGTAATGCTTAAGCAGTTCAGCATGCTTGTTCTGTGCTGCTTCGTATTCCGTCACCTTCACGTCCTTGTCGTTCCATATTTCATCCTTTCCGATCAGTCTGCTTCTTGTGCCTTCATGAGTGATGCCATGCTCAAGTGAGATCACCGGATATATGAGGATTGAGAAGTCCGGCCTTGTGACGTCATCGACATACAGGTTCGTGGCACTTGCGGCAAGATGTCCTCCTGCGGAGAATCCCATCACGCCGATCTGGTCCACTCCCCATTCCTGCGCATGTGCACGGCAGTAGCGTAAAGCGTTCTGGACGTCTGCAAGAGGCACTTCCCAATGGCCGTTCGGAAGCCTGTACTTCACCACGCATACGGTTATGCCTTTGCTGAGGAACCAGTCGGCGACATATGTTCCTTCATTGTATGACGATACGATTCCGTATCCGCCGCCGGGACATACTATCACCATCTGACCGTTGGGCTTCTTAGGGAAATAGAGGTCGCATCTGGCAAGGTCAGAGATGTTTCCGAGGTTTCCGTTTGCCGGCAGTGTCTCCGAGCCTGCAAGACCGTTTGCCTCTGTCATTTCAAATCCTGCGTAAATGATTTTTTCTCCATATACGGCATCGATGTTTCCGTCGAAACTGTCAGAATAAAGGAGTACGGTTTCGTCCGGACGGAGCTTCGTGTTCGGCTGTGCGTATGCCGATGATACTGCCATTACCAGGGCTGCAAATATGCTTGCTGTACGTTTCATGTCTGTTCATATTAAGGAAAAGCCCCGTTTGATGCGGGGCTTTTCGTATGGTTGATTACTGAGCTGCAAGTCTCTTGTAGGTTTCGAGACGTACCTTTGCGAATTCCTCTGTCTTCTGGAGAAGTTCGTCGGCGCTCTCCGGGAACATCTTGTAGAGGGATGCGAAACGTACCTCGCCTTTGAGGAAGTCCTGGAACTTGCTCCAGTCTGGCTCCTTGCTGTCGAGAGTGAAAGGATTCTTTCCTGTACCCTCAAGAGCAGGATTGTACCTGTAGAGGTGCCAGTATCCGCACTCGACTGCGAGCTTCTCCTCCTTCTGGCTGAGTCCCATGCCGGCCTTGAGACCGTGGTTGATACATGGAGCGTAGCAGATCACGAGTGACGGTCCGTCGTATGCCTCAGCCTCCTTGATAGCGTTGAAGTACTGTGCCGGTGATGCACCCATCGCCACCTGTGCGACGTATACATATCCGTAGCTCATCGCCATCATTCCGAGATCCTTCTTGCGAACCCTCTTTCCTGAGGCTGCGAACTTCGCGATCGCACCTGCAGGAGTTGCCTTTGATGACTGTCCGCCGGTATTTGAATATACCTCAGTGTCGAGAACGAGGATGTTTACATTCTCACCTGAAGCGAGCACGTGGTCGAGTCCGCCGTATCCGATGTCGTATGAAGCACCGTCACCGCCGATGATCCACTGGCTGCGTGCCGGGATGAACGTCTTGTACTCCACAAGGCCCTTGCAGACGTCGCATCCGCATGCCTCGCAGAGAGGAATGAGCTGGTCTGCAACCTCGCGTGTAACCTTTGCGTCGTTCTTGTTCTCAAGCCACTTTGTGAAGAGGGCCTTCATTTCGTCTGTGCAGCAGCTGCAGCTTAGTCCCTGCTCCATGAGCTTCGCAACCGTCATTCTTGCCCTGTCTGAACCGAGCTTCATACCGAGACCGAACTCGCAGAAGTCCTCGAAGAGTGAGTTTGCCCATGCAGGTCCGTGTCCGTTTGCGTCTGTGCAGTAAGGAGCTGCCGGGAATGATGCACCGTAGATAGAAGAGCATCCTGTTGCGTTGGCAATCATCATGTGGTCACCGAAGAGCTGTGTGATGGTCTTGATGTATGGTGTCTCACCGCAGCCTGCACATGCTCCCGAGTACTCGAAGAGAGGCTGTGCGAACTGAGCGTTCTTGATGTTTCCTGTCTTAGGCTGCACGTTGTCCTTGTAGCCGATGTGCGAGTGGAGCCAGTCGAAGTTCTTCTGCTCTTCCTCCTGCGTGCCGAGAGGCTTCATCACGAGAGCCTTCTCCTTTGAAGGACAGACGTCGGCACAGTTGCCGCAGCCTGTACAGTCGAGGACAGATACGCTGATGCCGAACTTGTACTCCTTGAATACGGCCTTGCCCTGCTGGAGCTTTACACCCTCAGGTGCGTTTGCCGCCTCTTCTTCAGTAAGGAGGAACGGACGGATTGCAGCGTGAGGGCAGACGAATGCACAGTTGTTGCACTGGATACAGTTCTCAGCCTGCCACTCAGGAACCTTCACTGCCACACCGCGCTTCTCATAAGCTGTTGTGCCTGCCGGGATTGTTCCGTCTGCCTGATCCTTGAATGCGCTTACAGGAAGAGTGTCGCCGCACTGTGCGTTCACGGCATCTGCGATGTTCTTCACGAATTCAGGAGCAAGACGGTCTTTGTTAGGGTTCTCGAACTTCGCTGTGATGTTCTTCCAGTCGGCAGGAATCTCCACCTTGGTGTACTCACCGCCTCTGTCGACGGCAGCGTAGTTCATGTTCACGATGTGCTCACCCTTCTTGCCGTAGCTCTTCACGATGGCCTTCTTCATGTATGCCACAGCCTCCTCGTAAGGGATGATGCCAGTGATCTTGAAGAATGCAGACTGGAGGATTGTGTTTGTACGTCCGCCGAGTCCGATCTCAGCAGCGATCTTTGTCGCGTTGATGATATAGAGGGTGATGTTCTTCTTTCCGATGATTGCCTTGCAGTGGTCAGGAATTCTCTTGAGGGTTTCTTCCTCATCCCAGAGACTGTTGAGAAGGAGAGTGCCGTTCTCCTTGATGCCCTTGAGCACGTCATACTTTGTGAGGTATGAAGGCACATGGCAGGCAACGAAATCAGGAGTACCTACGAGGTAAGGAGCCTTGATAGGGGCGTCGCCGAAACGCAGGTGAGAGCAGGTGTATCCGCCTGACTTCTTTGAGTCGTAGTCGAAATATGCCTGGCAGTACTTAGGAGTATGCTCACCGATGATCTTGATGGTGTTCTTGTTGGCTCCGACCGTACCGTCCGAACCGAGACCGTAGAACTTGCACTCTGTTGTGCCCGGCTTCACGATAGAGAACTCTTCCTTCTGAGGGAGGGACTTGAATGTGACATCGTCCACGATGCCGAGCGTGAATCCGTCCTTAGGCTCTGCGAGCTCGAGGTTTTCGTATACTGAAACAATCTGTGCCGGAGTCGTGTCCTTTGATGAGAGACCATAACGGCCGCCTACTACGAGCGGTGCGTTCTCCGCGCCCTGGAAGAGGGCCTTGATGTCGAGGTAGAGAGGCTCTGCAAGTGCGCCCGGCTCCTTTGTCCTGTCGAGGACGGCGATCCTCTTCACGCTCTTCGGGAGGGCCTTCATGAAATACTTCGCTGAGAAAGGCCTGTAAAGACGTACGATCATGACGCCGACCTTCTTTCCCTGTGATGCGAGGTAGTCGATTGTCTCCTTGATTGTCTCGGTCACTGAGCCCATTGCGATGATGATGTTCTCTGCCTCAGGATCTCCGTAGTAGTCGAAAGGACGATACTCGCGGCCTGTAAGCTCGCTGATCTCGCCCATGTAGCGTGCCACTACGTCAGGAACTGCATCGTAATACTGGTTGCATGCTTCGCGTGCCTGGAAATACACGTCGCTGTTCTGTGCAGTGCCTCGTGTCACAGGAGCGTCCGGTGAAAGCGCCTTTGCGCGGAACTTTGCGAGTGACTTGGTGCTTACCATTCCCTTGAGAGCCTCCTCGTCGATAAGCTCGATCTTCTGGATCTCGTGTGAAGTACGGAAACCGTCGAAGAAATGGAGGAAAGGAATGCTTGACTTGATGGTCGAAAGATGAGCGACAGCTGCCATGTCAAGAGCCTCCTGTACAGAAGCGGATGCGAGCATTGCGAAGCCTGTCTGGCGGCATGCCATCACGTCCTGATGGTCGCCGAATATGGAGAGGGCGTGCGATGCAAGTGCACGTGCCGACACGTGGAACACGGTCGGAAGCATCTCGCCGGCAATCTTGTACATGTTAGGGATCATAAGGAGAAGACCCTGCGATGCGGTGAATGTCGTTGTAAGGGCGCCTGCCTGGAGCGAGCCGTGTACTGCGCCGGCAGCACCGCCTTCACTCTGCATCTCGGTTACCTTCACGACCTCGCCGAAGAGGTTCTTCTTGCCCTGAGCCGCCCACTCGTCCACGTACTCTGCCATGGTCGATGAAGGCGTGATTGGGTAAATGGCTGCGTGCTCGCTGAAGAGATACGCGATGTGCGCTGCAGCCCAGTTACCGTCACAAGTGACGAATTTCTTTTCGTTTGCCATAATCGTTAATTGTTTATGTTGTATTATAATTTGTCATAATCCCGTGTACGTGCACGGTGAAAACAATATCGTACAAATTTAGGTATTTTTTGCCGATAATCGTTAAAAAAAAAGAAAAAGTTCCAGAACCGGTAAGGGAACGGTCTGGAACTCAGTTTCGGATGCCTTTCTACAAGCTCTGATGGCCTTCGATTGCGACCGGCTCGGTGGCGATTTTTGCCACGAGTCCCTGAAGCACCTTGCCAGGGCCGAGCTCGATGAAATGGTCTGCCCCGTCGGCAATCATGTTCTTCACGCTCTGCGTCCAGCGTACCGGAGATGTAAGCTGTGCAAGGAGGTTTGCCTTGATTTCTTCGGGATCGGTCGACGGCTGTGCAGTGACATTCTGATATACAGGGCAGATAGGCGTGCTGAATACGGCCTTCTCGGTGCCTTCCGCAAGCTCTGCGCGGGCCGGCTCCATGAGAGGGGAGTGGAATGCACCGCCGACAGGAAGCGGAAGTGCGCGTTTTGCGCCGGCTTCCTTCATCTTCACGCATGCTGCCTCGACAGCCTCCTTCTCGCCTGAAATCACGATCTGGCCGTCGCAGTTGTAGTTTGCCGCCACGACAACTCCTTCTGTCTCAGCGCAGATCTGCTCCACCTTTTCCGTCGGAAGGGCTATGACGGCTGCCATTGTGCCCGGTGTGATCTCGCAAGCCTTCTGCATTGCCTGTGCGCGGATCGACACGAGCTTGAGTCCCTCTTCGAAGTCCATGGCGCCGGCGGCGACAAGGGCTGAGAACTCGCCGAGCGAGTGGCCGGCCACCATGTCCGGAGCAAAGTCCGGAAGGCATTTTGCCAGCAGGACGGAGTGCAGGAAGATGGCCGGCTGGGTGACTTTTGTCTGCTTGAGGTCGTCAGCAGTGCCTTCGAACATTATGTCAGTGATTCTGAATCCGAGGATTTCGTTTGCCTTTTCGAGCATCGCGTGTGCTACGGTGTTGTTCTCGTAAAGGTCTTTGGCCATACCCGGGAACTGTGATCCCTGGCCGGGAAAAACGTATGATTTCATAATGACTTTGTGTGTAATTTACGGATGCAAAGGTATAAAATATTGTTTTGCTGCGCGAAAGTTTCGCCCCATTGCGGAATAATTGACAATAATGTGGCGAAATCGTCAAAAATTGCTACCTTTGCAAAGATATCCGGCCCTATAGTTTAATGGATAGAATTTCAGATTCCGGTTCTGACGGTTGCGGTTCGATTCCGCATGGGGCTACAACATCAATCCCCGGCCTGGCCGGGGATTTCTTTTTTTACAGGTTCTGGATCAGCACTCCGACGACCCTGAATATGTTTATGATTTCTTCACGCGGAAGTTCGAAATCCGGAAAGTGATCCTTGTTTTCAGCTATGCATCGGAGCGTTGCCCCGTTGTCTACAATCCTGCGGACCACCATGCCTTGCGACATCGTGTCGATGACGTAGATCTCACCGTTGATTATGGTTGAGTCCATCTGAATCTTGCGAAGTGCAAGAAGGTAGCCTCTGCATATCCTCGGCGCCATTGCATCGCCCGGGCAGGTCGCAAACAGGTCATGCTTCTGGAAATGCGGCACCGGCGGGAGACGGTCAACGAGTTCCGAATTGGTCACATATTCATATATGTTTATTTCAGGGGCTCTGAAAAGCCTTGCCGGGATTACGGGAATATACTCGTCATGGCTCAGTTCCGGGTGGCTTTCCGTATGGTCTTCCGGATGAGCGGAGGCTTTTGTGTCGAACATTGGTCCTTCGCCTGTGAGCAGCCAGTTCACCCTGAAACCGAACGCCTTGTTCCATTTTGCAGCGGAATTCTTGCCGAACGGTCTTCCGTTCAGCTGGTTGCTTACAGCTGCCTGCTGGACTTCAAGAACCTTTGCGACTTCCTGCTGGGACATGCCCATTTCCGCAAAATACTCCTTTATTTTCTTGCCGATGGCTATGGTTGGTATCATTTTATTTACAAATTTTGTATAAAAAGTGTTGTTTATTACAAAATCGGTGTTATATTTGCGAGGTCAATCGCTAATCCGAGGCAAATATAACACTTTTTGGCGACGCGTAGACAAAAAAGTAACAAAAATAGTAATTTCAAGCTGTTGACGTGATGGAAAAGATTCTTTCAGGATTATGTTTTATTGCAGGTGCGGTATTCTTCATCATCGCATTGCTCGGTGCGTGGCGTTATTTCTTCACAATGGCTTTCTGCTTTGCCGGAGGCATCCTCATTTCCGAAAACGAAACGAGCAGGACTCCCATGAACAGAGACAGGAAGTAGGTGTCCCCACTTCCTGCCTGATATCCATGTTCCTGCCTGACATCTATCTGCACCACTGATCCAGCCATCTGAAATATTCCCTGTGCCACATCAGCGCGTTCTGCGGCTTCAGTATCCAGTGATTCTCATCAGGGAAAATAAGCAGTCTTGACGGCACTCCCATCATCTGTGCCGCATTGTAGGCAGCCATTCCTTCATCCACAGGCACCCTGTAGTCCATTCCTCCGTGTATTACCATGAGCGGCGTATGCCATCTGGTCACGAGCTTGTGCGGCGAGAGGGCATAATGACGCACGGCCTTAGGCTCGCTGCTCCATGGTGAACCTCCCTGCCTGATTCCTCCGAACGTCACTCCGTCACCGGCCGGGCCGACAGGAGCATCAGCGGTTCCGACGCGTGGATCGATTTCAGCCTCGTGAACTCCTCCGTTGTCGAAATTCGGGAACCACATTTCCTCGGTCGTCATATACATATGCTCCTCATTGAATATGCCTGCATGCGCGATGAATGCGTCAAATGTGTTTTCGTGTGTTCCGCAGAGATAGTATACGGAATATCCGCCGTAGCTTGCTCCGCATGCCGCCATCTTTCCTACATACTGCTCCGCCTTCAGTTCACGCGCCGCAGCGAGGTAGTCCTGCATGTTGAGTCCCGGATAATCGCCGGATATCTGTTCCGTCCATTCCTGTCCGAAGGCTGTCGTTCCGCGTCTGTTCGGCAGCACGACCACATATCCCTGAGCTGCCATGAGGCGGTAGTTCCATCGGTACGACCATCCCTGGCTTATCGTGCCCTGAGGGCCTCCGAGGCAGATGAGGATTGACGGATATTCCTTTGAAGGGTCGAACTTCGGCGGGTAGAGCACCCATGTGAGCATGTCTTTGCCGTCGACTGTCTTCACGTAACGTGCCTCGGTCTGATGTGGTGCAAGCTGTGAAAGTATATGGTCGTTCTCAGTGGTTACAGGAGTATATGTCACTGAGCTTCCGATGTTTACAGCTACAAGCTCCGTCGGGAAGTCCAGGCTGCACCAGGTCGTGTAGAGAGTCCTGGTGCCGTCTTCTGATTCTGCAACATGGAAAGGCGAGCCGAAGTCGTTCCAGCGGTCTTCTTCCGTAAGGCGTATGATTTCCCATCCCTCGGCCTCGCAGACTGCTTCGAAGATGCCCTGAAGGCCTTCCGCAAGCGAATTGAAGTAAATGCTCTTCGAATCTTCTGCCCATACGGGACCTGCCGCATTGTACTTGAAGTCGTTCGTGATGTCGAGTATGTTGCTGAACGAAGGCATGCCCGAGCTCCAGTCCACGTCCGCAACGATGAGCCTCTGCTTGTCTGCCTCATATCCGTCGCGCTCCATGCTGATCCAGCATATCCTGCTGCCGTCCGGGCTCCAGACAGGATCCGTGTCGTAACCTCCGCCCATCTCGATGACCTCTGTCTGCGCCGTCTCTATATTATAGATGTATATCTCTGTGTCTGTGGAAAAGGCGTATCTCTTTCCCGTGAGCTTGCGGCACGAATAGGCTATGAACCTGCTGTCCGGGCTCCATGCGAGCTGTTCGATGCCGCTGAACGGCTCTGTCGGAAGCTCATAAAGCTCATCTTCTCCGGCCAGGATGTCCGTCGAGTTCGATGGCTCTATGGTCTTCGTGCCGTCGAAGCTGAAGTCTGCGATGAATGTGTGCGGAATTTCCATGACGGTGTGGTCCCAATGGCGATACATCAGGTCGTCTGTCGTATATGCCGTTGCCTTGTCGAGATCTCCGTAGCAGTCTGCAGGGGATTTTACGGCGCTCTTCACGGTGCTCACGTACATGAGCTTCTTCTGGTCCGGTGAAAGCTTGAAATCGCTGATTCCAGCCGGTACTTCGCTGACCTTCTGCACTTTGGAGAGCTTCCACGAGCCTTTCCGGCAGCTTGTTTCAGCGGTGTACAGCTGTCCGCCCATGAGGAAGGCCAGGTGCCTGCCGTCTGCGCTCCATCTCGCATTTGAAATGCTCTTGCCGGATTCCGTAAGCTGCTGCTGGTCAGAGCCGTCGAGATTGCAGACGAACAGGTTGCGGCATGACCGGTTGTCTTCCACGGATGTGTAGCTTACTCCATATAATATGTGTTTCCCATCCGGGGATACTTGCGGGTCCGAAAGTCTGCCGAAAGCGAGAAGTGCCTCCGGTGTCATATGCCCGTCCTCGATGCTGATGCTGCTTCTGGCGATGTATCCCTCGCCGTCAAATGGTTTTTCCTCCTTCTTCATGACCATTACGATTCCGATTGCGATTCCAACGAGTATCAGCAGTCTGATCACCCTGGAAATTGTCGATGATTTCTTCATATTTATTCTGTCTTTATATACATCTGTGCGGCCTTTGCAAGCTCTTGCGCCACGGCTTCCCGGACCGGTTCCGGCGAGAGGACCTCAAGCCTGCTTCCGTATTTGCAGAACTCCATGATGAGGTTGTCGTTCGGGCATACGAATATGCTGAACGTCACGGAATCCCCGTCTGAGGATATCTCCGTCTGGCTGCGGTGGATGGGCAGGTCACGGAGGAAACGTGCCTCCGTCTGCGATGTCCTGAATGTGATCTTCTGCCCCGGGCCTTCGGGAAGGTATATGCCGAAACTGGTGGCGAACAGCTCGTCCACATCGAAGCCCTTCTTCATGCGGAAGGTCCTGTCCGTTATTTCAAGACTCATCACCCTGTCCAGACCGTAAACGCGCATGGCCTCTCTCTCGACGCAGTATGCGACTATGTACCAGCGCTTTGCAAATTCCTTTACGGCATACGGACGAAGGGTGTAGCGGCTTTCCTGCGAGCTTGTGTATTTCCTGTATCCGATTATGATCTCATGCCCTTCAGTCATGGCTTCCATGACGTTCGTCAGGTAGCTGTGGCCCGAAGGTATGTCCTCCACCGATACTCTTCCGGAGAGCCTTTCCTTGCCGAGCGATAGCATGTTGCTGACCGTGAACGTGTTTATGAGCCATGCCGCGTTGGCATTCTCATCCGACACATCTTCCGAATATTCGATGTAATAGCGGTTCGTGCTGCGGTCACAGCCTATCTTTATGCCGAACACCTCCTCGATGCTGATACGGTGGTTGTTGAATGTGCGGCGTGAATACGGAGTGTCGAAACGGTTCTCCCATCTGTCCATGATTTCGTCAAGGCTCAGTCCGCGCTCACCGGCACGGATAAAGGTCTGCACAAGCCATATATATTTCTTAAGCAGTTCTGTTACCATCTCTAACTTATTTTGCTGTAATCCTTTATCTGGTATTTGTCTTTACGCAGTTCCTTCCTGAGGAGCTGGTTGCGGTCCGAGTGCAGCGTCGGATCCTCCTTCAGCACGGCGTCGGCGCAGTCCCTCGCGGCATTGAGGATGAGTCCGTCCTTGGCTATGGACGCTATGTTCAGGCTTATCGGCAGACCGCTCTGCTGCGTTCCCTCGAGGTCTCCCGGCCCGCGCATCTTCATGTCTTCCTCCGCCAGTTCGAATCCGTTCTCCGTGGCGCACATCAGCTCGATGCGGTGGCGTGACTCCTTGCTCAGCTTGTGCCCCGTCATCAGTACGCAGTATGACTTCTCGCTGCCTCGCCCCACACGTCCGCGCAGCTGGTGCAGCTGGCTCAGCCCGAATCGTTCCGCGCTTTCGATGACCATGACCGAAGCGTTGGGCACATCCACTCCCACCTCTATCACAGAAGTGGCGATGAGTATGTCCGCCCTTCCTGCCGCAAAAGCGTCCATGTTGAACTGCTTGACGTCGTTGAGCTGCTTTCCGTGCACTACGGCTGTCTTGTACGGCGGAAAAGGGAAGTTTCTTATGATTTCTTCGGCTCCAGCTTCAAGGCTTTGATAGTCAAGCTTCTCTGTTTCGTTTATAAGGGGATATACGACGAATATCTGCCTTCCGAGAGCGATCTGGTCCTTCATGAACTTATAAAGCGCCGGCCTCTTTCCGTCTGTTGCGTGAATGGTCTGCACAGGCTTTCTGCCCGGGGGCAGTTCGTCGATCACCGACACGTCCAGATCCCCGTATAGAGTCATTGCAAGGGTGCGCGGAATAGGTGTTGCCGTCATCACGAGCACGTGCGGAGGTGCGCCGCAGGTGGATTTGCGCCACAGCTTGGAGCGTTGCTCCACGCCGAACCTGTGCTGCTCGTCTATGATGGCCAGCCCGAGATTTCTGAATATCACATTGTCCTCGATGAGGGCATGAGTGCCTACGATAATGCCTATGGAACCGTCCTCAAGGCCGGCATGGACTTCCCGGCGCTCGGACGTCTTCGAACTTCCGGTCAGCAGGGCGGAACGCACGCCTGTCGGCGCGAGGAACTTCTGTATGTTCTTGAAATGCTGCTGCGCGAGGACTTCCGTCGGTGCCATGATGCAGGCCTGATATCCGTTTCCTATGGCGATCAGGGCGCTCAGCACGGCTACCATGGTCTTCCCGCTTCCCACATCCCCCTGAAGCAGCCTGTTCATCTGGTGGCCGCTCTTCATGTCGTTGCGGATCTCGGTTATTACCCTTTTCTGCGCCCCTGTGAGAGGGAATGGCAGCGATTCGTAGCAGCGGTTGAACTCTTCGCCCACACGGGGCATCTGTATGCCGTGCTCTCCGCGGCTTCTGACGTATTTCTGTTTCAGAAGGGAAAGCTGCAGATAGAAGAGCTCCTCGAACTTGAGCCTGTATTTCGCCTTCTCGAGGGCCTGCATGTCTTTCGGGAAATGTATGTTCCTCAGTGCGAAATGTATCGGCACGAGTCCGCACTGCCTCATTATGTATTCGGGAAGCGATTCCTCCACGTATCCGAGGCATCTTTCGAGCGCCGTCTCCATCATCTTCGTCATCGCCTTGCCCGTGACCCCGGCGTTCTTGAGCTTCTCCGTGCTTGTGTATACACCTGTCATGCCTCCTGTCACCGTACTGCCGCTCCCTGCCACCGACACCGCATCCACCTCAGGATGCACGAGGTTCACGCGCCCGTTGAAGGCCGTCGGCTTCCCGAAGAACACGAACTCGCTTCCGACCGTAAGCTTCTCCTGCATCCATTTGATTCCCTTGAAATACACCGTCTCCATCTCCCCGGAACCGTCTCCGATCCATACGCTCATCCTCCGCATGTCGTGCATCTCCACCCTCAGCACCTGCGCCCGTATCTGCACATACGCCATGTCCGGCCTCGCGTCCGCTATCCTCACGAACGAGCTTCTGTCGATATAGCGGAACGGGTACAGACGGAGAAGCTCCCCGGCCGTCTCCACGCCGAGTTCCTTCTTCAGCAGGGCCGCCCGCTTGGGGCCGACTCCCGGAAGAAACTGTATGCTCATGTCAAGTCCGTCATGTCCCATGGTCTGCAAATCAAATCAAGCACGTAAAGATAATAAAAATACTTGTAAGGCAAATAAAAATACTTGAAGTAAAATAAAATCACTTATCCGTTAACTTTTATTATATTTGCAGGTTGTTTGCAGGTTAACAGCGCAAACCATCGTCAATTTCATAAAGGAAAGTCACATGGCAAAGAAATTAGTAGTAGGAATCACTCAGGGTGACGGCAACGGAATCGGTTACGAGGTGATCATCAAGGCCCTCGCCGACGAGCGTATGCTCGATCTCTGCACACCGGTGATATACGGTTCGTCAAAGATATTCGGATTCTACAGGAAGCAGATCCACAACATCGAGCAGGTGGGCACCAACGTCATCAATTCGGCGAAGGACGTGCACCCGAAGAGGATAAACATCGTCAACTGCCTGCCGGAGAACGTGTTCGTTGAGCCTGGCCAGCCGACGCCGGAGTCCGCCAAGTCGGCGATGACCTCCCTCCACAGGGCCGTCGACGACATAAAGAACGGCTACATCGACGTCCTCGTCACGGCTCCGATCAACAAGAGGGCCATGGTCGGCGAAGGATTCGGATATACGGGCCACACGGAGTATCTGGAACAGGAGTTCGGCGTGGACGAGGTCGCCATGATAATGGTCTGCGACCAGCTCAAGGTGGGTGTCGTGACAGGCCACATTCCGCTCAAGGACGTTCCGGGAAGGATCACGACAGAGAACATACTCAAGAAGCTCCGCATAATGAAGTCTTCGCTCCGGCGGGATTTCGGAATCGACGCTCCGAAGATTGCGGTGCTCGGTCTGAATCCTCACTGCGGCGACGGCGGCCTTCTCGGAGACGAGGAGCAGCAGATTATCCTGCCGGCCGTGAAGGCTGCGAACGAGGAGGGCATCATGGCGTTCGGCCCTTATTCTCCGGACGGATTCTTCGGCCTGGGAAATTACGCGAAGTACGATGCCGTGCTTGCGATGTATCACGACCAGGGCCTCACCCCGTTCAAGGCGATAGCTTTCGAGGAAGGCGTCAACTATACGGCAGGTCTTCCTATCGTAAGGACGTCTCCGGATCACGGAACCGCATACGAAATGGCAGGGCGCGACATGGCGGATCCGCGCTCGATGATGTCCGCAATATACACAGCCATAGATATTTACAATCGTCGTGCGGATTATGACGACCTTGTGGAGAACCGCATGCGCATAAAGATGCCGGATACTGAAATCAAGCCTCGCGGCGGAAGGATCATCGAGTGATGGCGGAGAATTCCCAGCAGGCAAGGCCGCCCATATTCCTTTATACGGACGGCGCTTCGAGCGGCAATCCCGGCCCCGGAGGCTATGGTGTCGTGCTGAAATGTGCCGGCCGTGTCATGGAGATGTCAGAGGGCTTCAGCCTTACGACCAACAACAGGATGGAGCTTCTGGCCGTGATAAAGGGACTGGAGGCCATCAGATGGCAGAATGCGGAGGTGCATGTCTACAGCGATTCGTCCTATGTGGTGAACGCCATAAACAAGGGCTGGCTGGAGGGATGGATACGCAAGGGCTTCGCTAAGGTGAAGAATCCTGATCTGTGGATGCGTTTCGCGCCGCTGATGCATAAGCACAGGGTGGCATTCCATTGGATAAAGGGTCATGCGGGCCATCCGGAGAACGAACGGTGCGATGCCCTGGCCGTCGCTGCGGGAGCGGGCGCGGTCGCCGCAGGAAGGCAGCTTCCGCCCGACCCGGGTTATAAACCAGATGAAAACAACGTATTGATATGAATGTAATTAAGACGGAAATACCTGGCGTCGTGATAATCGAGCCAAGGATATTCGGAGACAGCAGAGGCTATTTCTTCGAATCTTTTTCAGAGCGCGACTTCTGCGCTGACGTAAAGGAAGTCAGGTTCGTGCAGGACAATGAGAGCAAGTCCTGCTACGGAGTCATCCGCGGCCTGCATTTCCAGAAGCCGCCTCATGCTCAGAGCAAGCTGGTGCGCGTCGTGAAGGGACGGGTGCTCGACGTTGCGGTGGATGTGCGCAGAGGCTCTCCGACCTTCGGGAAGCATGTGGCCGTGGAGCTCACGGAAGAGAACCACAGGCAGTTCTTCATCCCCCGCGGTTTCGCGCACGGATTCGCGGTGCTGAGCGATGAGGCCGTGTTCCAGTACAAGTGCGACAACTACTATGCTCCTCAGAGCGAGGGCGCGATAGCCTGGGACGACCCCGACCTCGGAATCGACTGGGGTGTGCCGGCGGACAAGGCCATCCTTTCGGGGAAGGATCTGAAGCATCCGCGCCTGAAGGATGCACAATGGCTTTTTGAGTATAACGAAGAATAGATACCGACATGAACATCTTGATGACAGGCTGCGGCGGACAGCCGGGACGTGAACTGGTCAGGGCATCACACGGCTACGACCATACCTATATATATACATGCGGCGACGGTCTCTTCGCATTGGATGTCACCGATGCTTCGGCTGTGGAGAGGCTTGTCATGGAGAACGGAGTCGATGTCATCATCAGCTGCGGTGAAGATACCTGCGGAATCCGCATCCTCGCCGGTGCGGCTGCAAAGACCGGAGCCCTTCTCATGCTGGTGTCTGCGGCCGGGGATTCCGAAGCCGGGCAGGCGGTCATGGATTCGGGATGCAGGTACATGATCTTCCGCACCTCATGGCTCTACGGCGACGGAGCGGACAGCCCGCTGAAGGCCCTCGCGGACAAGACGGCCTCCGTGCCGGTTCTGGACGTCCCGTGTGACCGTATAGGCTCGCCGACGTATGTCCCGGATCTTGCCGACGCCATCTTCGCGGTGATAGAGAGCGGAAAACTGGACCGTACCGGTGTGTACGACGTCACGGACGAAGGCGTGTGCTCGTGTTACGACTTCGTGAAGGAGGCCTGCGACATCACGGGCCATCTCTGCGAAATACATCCGTGCTCGGGTGCGGAGTGCCCTCCGTACTCCCGCGTGCCGCAGTCGGCGGTGTCCGACAATTCCTTGATAAGGAACACCTTCGGCATCATCATGCCGCATTGGAGGGATTCCCTTTCGTTCTGCTTGAGCAGGATGGCGGGAAAGGGCCTTCTTGATTAGTGAAACATTTAAAGAACAGTGATATGAAGAGATTTTCTATCTGTATTCTGGCGGCTGTCCTTGCGCTCGCCACATCGGCAGGAGCTTCCGCAAGAGGCTTCCGTTCCGGCGGAGTGGGGACCGGCATAAACTTCGGCTATCTCAATTCGGCCTACAGGACCGTGGACTGGGCCACAGACGAACTGACCGACAAGAGCGGCATGAACGGCCTCTACGTGGGCATGAACCATGACGCCACCCTGATACACGATGCCCTCTACCTTGAGACGGGACTCTACTACACCTTCCTGAACGAGGCCAGAAGGGAGACGCTTACATTCCTCAGCAACAAGCTGATAGGCGACAGGACGGAGCATTATCTGAACCTTCCCGTGCGCGTGAAGTACTCCTTCCCTGTGTCCCACTGGCTCAAGGTCTTCGCATACGGCGGCCCCACGATGTCCATCGGCCTTTCGTCGAAGCTGAACTACAGGACGAGGCTCACGGACGACCAGGCAGCAAGGATATCATACAACTATTACAACGGCGACATCCAGTCCAAGAACATGCCTGAAGGGGCTCTGACGTGGTTCGACGACCAGCTTCCGCCGTCACAGTACAGGCGCTTCGACGTACTGCTCGGCGGCGCCTTAGGAGCTGAATTCTTCGACATGCTGGAAGTCCACATCGGCTATGACTGGGGCCTGATCAACCGTAACAAGGGAGACTACGCCGAAGACTTCAAGACGAGGAGGAACCAGTTCTATTTCAGCGTCGGCCTCCGTTTCTGATTTGTTTTTTGGATAAATCACAGATTGTCACTATATTTGCAGGTTGTCTGCGCCATGTGCGCAGGCGGCCTGCATTTTTGAAATACAAACCTGCATTTTGGAAAAATAAAAATATACGATATGTCATTTACAGACGTTTTCAAGAAACTTTTCGGTACCAAGGCGGACCGTGACATGAAGGCCCTCAGGCCGACGCTCAACAAGGTGCTCGAAGCATACAAGACCATAGACGCACTTACCGACGACCAGCTGAGGGAAAGGTGTCAGGGGCTTAAGAACAGGATTCAGGAGGCCATCGCGGCAGATGAAGGCCGTATAGCCCGGATCAGGGAGGAACTGGAGCAGGAAATCCCGCTCAGTCAGAAGGAGGCTCTTGCCACTGAGCAGGACAAGCTCGTCAAGAAGGTAGATGAAACGATCGAGAAGGTTCTCGATGAGATACTTCCGGATGCTTTCGCGATAATGAAGTCGACTGCACGCCGCTTCAAGGAGAATGAGGTCATATGGGTGAAGGCGACGGATTTCGACCGTAACCTCAGCGCGACAAAGGACTTCGTGACCATAGAGGGCGGCTATGCTGTATGGAAGAACCACTGGATGGCAGGCGGAAACGAGGTCACATGGGACATGGTGCATTATGACGTGCAGCTCATCGGCGGTATAGTCCTGCATCAGGGAAAGATTGCCGAGATGGCGACAGGTGAAGGAAAGACCCTCGTGGCGACCCTTCCTGTATTCCTCAATGCATTGGCCGGCAAAGGCGTGCATGTGGTGACCGTGAACGACTACCTCTCCAAGCGAGACTCAGAGTGGATGGGCCCTCTCTACATGTTCCACGGCCTTTCGGTGGACTGCATCGACAAGCATCAGCCGAACAGCGACGCCCGCAGGAAGGCATACGCCTGCAACATCACCTTCGGTACCAACAACGAGTTCGGTTTCGACTACCTTCGTGACAACATGGCCACGTCCATGAACGACCTCGTGCAGCGCAAGCATCATTATGCCATCGTCGACGAGGTGGACTCCGTGCTCATCGACGACGCACGTACCCCTCTCATCATCTCCGGCCCGGTGCCTAAGGGCGAGGATCAGCAGTTCATGGAGTACAAGCCGCTTGTGGAGCGTCTCTACAGCATGCAGAAGACCCTCGTGAACCAGCTTCTCAACGATGCGAAGAGGCTTATTGCGGACGGCAACGAGAAGGACGGAGGCGTGCTTCTGTTCAGGGCGTTCAAGGGTTATCCTAAATACAAGCCGCTCATCAAGTTCCTCAGTGAGCCGGGTATGAAGCAGCTTCTGCAGAAGGTCGAGAACTACTATATTCAGGACAACGAGCGCGAAATGCCGTTCATCACCGACGAGCTGTACTTCGTCATCAACGAGAAGCAGCACTCTGTAGACATGACCGACAAGGGACGCGACCTCATAACCGGCAATCTGTCGGATTCCAACTTCTTCGTGCTTCCGGACGTGGGAGCGGCCATCGCCGAGGTGCAGAAATCATGCATGACTCCGGAGGACAAGCAGGCGAAGAAGGACGAGATCCTTGCCGATTTCGCCCTCAAGTCCGAGCGCGTGCACACGGTGAACCAGCTCCTCAAGGCCTACACGATGTTCGACAAGGAGATCGACTACATCATCCAGGACGGCAAGGTGAAGATCGTGGACGAGCAGACAGGCCGTATCATGGAGGGACGCCGCTGGAGCGACGGACTGCATCAGGCGGTCGAGGCCAAGGAGAACGTGAAGGTGGAGGCGGCGACGCAGACGTTCGCGACCATCACCCTTCAGAACTATTTCCGCATGTACCACAAGCTTGCCGGAATGACAGGTACCGCCGAGACGGAGGCAGGCGAGTTCTGGTCGATCTACAAGCTCGATGTGGTGGTGATCCCGACCAACAGGCCGATCGCCCGCATAGACCAGAACGACCTTATCTATAAGACGAAGAAGGCCAAGTACGAGGCCGTGATCAACAATGTCGTCGAACTTACGGAGCAGGGAAGGCCTGTGCTCGTGGGTACGACCGACGTGGAGACTTCCGAACTCCTCAGCCGTATGCTCCGCCTGCGCGGAATCCAGCATCAGGTGCTGAACGCCAAGCAGCACGCACGTGAGGCCGAAGTCGTCAAACATGCCGGTGAACCTTCTACGGTGACCATCGCGACGAACATGGCCGGCCGTGGTACCGACATCAAGCTTCCGGACGAGGTGAAGGAAGCCGGCGGACTCGCCATCATCGGTACGGAACGCCACGACAGCCGCCGTGTGGACCGTCAGCTCCGTGGTCGTGCAGGACGTCAGGGAGACCCGGGTTCGTCAATCTTCTATGTGTCTCTTGAGGACAAGCTCATGCGTCTGTTCGGTGCGGAGAGAATCGCCGGAATGGTGGACAAGATGGGAATGCGGGACGATGAGGCTCTGGAGGCTTCGATGCTCAACAGCTCGATAGAGAGGGCGCAGAAGAAGGTCGAGGAGAACAACTTCGGAATACGTAAGAGACTCCTTGAATACGACGACGTCATGAATTCGCAGCGTGAGGTCATCTATACGAAAAGACGCAACGCCCTTTCTGGAGAGAGAGTGGAGATCGACGTGATGAACATGATGCAGGACACTGCGCAGATTCTTGTCGAAAAATCGGAAGGAATGGATTACGACTCATTCTCGGCTGCGGTCATGATGGCCCTTTCGACCGACCTCGGCTTCGAGGAGGACTTCTACAGCTCGGCCAAGCCGAAGGAACTGACGGAAAGGCTTCATGCACATATGCTTGAGACATATCAGCGCCGCATGGACGCAATGGTCCAGAGGGCTTATCCTATCATCAAGGACGTGTATGAGAAGCAGGGAGCCATCTATCAGAACATCGCGATTCCGATTTCGGACGGCCGCAAGATGCTGACCCTTTCCGTGAACCTCAAGAAGGCTTACGAGAATGAGGGCAAGGAGATTGCGAGGGCCTTGAGCAAGACCATCACCCTCTGGCAGATCGACGAGAAGTGGAAGGAGCATCTCCGCGACATGGACGACCTCAAGCAGTCCGTCCAGAATGCGACATACGAGCAGAAGGATCCGCTCCTCATCTACAAGTTCGAGAGCTTCAACCTCTTCAGCCAGATGCTGGAGAATCTCAACAAGGACGTGCTTTCGTTCCTCCTCCGCGCATTCATTCCGCTGCGTGATGCCAATGAGGCTCCGCGCCAGCAGCTCCAGCAGGCTCCGCCGCAGCGCAGGCCTGACATGAGCCAGATGCAGACCTCGCGTACGGATCTCGTGACCAACGGAGGCCAGCAGAGAAGCAATGCGCCGGTGCATGTGGAGAAGCAGGTGGGACGTAACGACCCATGTCCGTGCGGTTCGGGAAAGAAGTATAAGAACTGCCACGGCAAACAGGCGTAGCCGTCATTCTGAGGAACCGCGAAGCGGCGACGTGAGAATCTAATGTAATTATAAATATAAGTAATATGGCAAAGACAGAACCCGTAGTGAATGCAAATTCCATCAGCAGGATATCGGCTGGTACAGTGATCAAGGGCGAAATCATATCGCCGAACGACCTGCGTATCGACGGCACCTTCGAAGGCAAGATCCAGAGCAAGGGCCGCGTCGTGATAGGCGAGAGCGCCAACATCAAGGGCGACGTGGTCTGCGAGAACGTGGATCTCTGGGGCAAGCTCGAAGGCAACGTGTTCGTGAAGGCCACCCTTGCCCTCAAGGAAGGATGCGAGGTGAACGGCAATCTCCATGTTAAGAAGCTTTCGGTAGACCTTGGAGCCACTTTCAACGGCACCTGCAAGATGATTTCAGAATCGGATTTCGACAAGATTGTAGGCGTAGAGGCCAAGGCACAGCAGAAGTCTGCACAGGTTTCCGCACCGGCTAACTGAGAAATCATTTCCTGATGGTTTGCTTGATAAGTGCGACAAAAAACTGCAAAAAGTTTTGGATATTCAAAAATTGTCCGTATATTTGCAGTCCTGTTTCGGGAGCGTAGCTCAGTTGGTTCAGAGCGTCTGCCTTACAAGCAGAGGGTCGGGGGTTCGAATCCCTCCGCTCCCACACAAGAAAGACCGCCTTTCCATATCGGAGAGGCGGTCTTTTGTCTTCTTCAAGTTGCCATAAACCAATGACTTACAGATTATGGCATCATCAAAGACTCAAGGATTGTTCTGCTATATGGAGCAGATCATCATGCTTTACCGCAATCGCGGACAGCACCGCACGTGCGAGACCTATGAGACCACATTGAACAGCTTCAGAAGATTCCGTGACGGCACAGATATTCCGCTTTCAGAAATCGATTCAGGCCTGCTCGAAGACTATCAGCAGCATCTGATGAGGCTCGAACTTTCTCCCAACACGATCTCCTTCTACCACAAGCATCTCCGTGCCGTCTACAACCGCGCCGTCGACGAGGGGCTTGTTGCCGACAGCCGCCCTTTCCGACGCGTCAGCACGTCCGTGGAGAAGACGGTCAAGCGCGCCGTCCCGCTGAATGTCATCCGGCGGCTGAAGTCGATGAAGCTCGCCCCCGGCTCGTCCGACGCCCTTGCACGTGACATCTTCCTTTTCAGCTTCTACACCCGCGGCATGTCCTTCATCGACATCGCGTATCTCCGGAAGAAAGATCTCTGTGACGGCATACTTCGCTACCGCCGGCAGAAGACCGGACAGCTTCTGATGATGCGTTGGGAACCATGTATGCAGGGAATTCTCGACAAACATGCGTCCGTTCCCTCTTCGCCCTATCTTTTTTCCCTGATAAAGGACCCGTCCGGCGATGTCCGCCATCAGTATCAGAATGCCCTCTTCCTTGTGAACCGCCATATAAAGTCCCTGGGGCGACGTCTCGGCCTGGACCAGCCGCTTACATTGTACTGTGCGCGCCATTCATGGGCCAGCATCGCACGTGAAAACGGCATTCCGGTCTCAGTGATAAGCGAAGGAATGGGACATGGCTCCGAAAAGACCACGCAAATCTATCTTGCCTCGCTGAAGACGGAAGTCATCGACAAGGCGAACAGGAAGATACTCAGGCTGCTGTGACAATGGAGGGTTTCGTGAGGGGAAGGTGTCAATCTTCTGTGAGAAGATTGACTTTTAAAACGGATGTCTGTAATACAGGATGTTACAGACATCCGCAATGCGGAAATCCCTTATGGAGGCGTGTGAGGTCAAGATTTTCCTCCTCGGATGTAGCAATATTCAATATTAATTCCTATTTTTGCAGATGACATCAATCTTCTCACAGAAGATTGATATCTCCAGTGTGATATGGATATTGTGGAGAGAACAGGATTGTGTGTGATGGAAAGTAATGGCTTGGAATTATCTAATGGCCTGAAACTCAGCGCTAAAAGCTCGGTTTCGGGGAGCCAGAGGAACGCCCGTGAGGCTCTGGAGTGGTTCGCGATGAGCGCTACTTTCGGCCGCGCCCTCAAGGCAAAGGAAACAATCGAAAGCCACTCCATCCGTTGCTTCGTCCCGATGAAATATGCCATCGTTTCCGACCATAGACAAGGCAAGGTCAGACGCCTCGTCCCCGCAATCAGCAATCTCATCTTCGTCTACACCACCAAGACCATCATCCAGAATCTCAAATCCTCCATTCCCTGGCTACAATATCTGACAAGACACGATGACGGCCGTAATGTCCCCATCATCGTTCCGGAGTACCAGATGCAGCAGTTCATGGCCGTATGCGAGACTCACGATGAACATCTCGTGTACCTTGCCCCCGAAGAGGTCAATCTCGAAGCTGGAACACCGGTCAGAATAGTCGGAACCCCGTTCGACGGTGTTGAGGGCACTTTTGTAAAGGTGGAGAAGAGCCATAGGAAGCGCGTCGTCGTGCTGGTGCAGGGAGTCGCCGCAGTCATGATCACAGAACTCACAGACGGTTACTTGCAGGTCTTGGATTGAAAAGCGTATGTTCAACGAAGTCAACCGGTTGTTTGCCACCAAGCTGAAGAAGATCCTACGGCTTGAGCTCCACAACGAAGACAGAATCAACCTCTACTGCGTAGGGGAGTATTGGGCCGCCTTCGATAAATCGGCATACATGCTCGAGCGCCTCGTACCCGACGCCGACCCACCTATGGTCCTCAACGTCAAAGGCTACCCCTTCCCCCTCGTCATGTACAACGTCTACTACCGCACCATCGACGAGATGTGCTACCGCTGCGCGATGGCCCGGAGGAATCTCGAATACATCCAGTTCCTCACCACCCCCATCGACGACACCTCCTACAACCTCTGGTACGATCAGATCCTCGCCAACGAAACCGACGAGGACGACGAGGACGACGACCACCTCAGCTGACCTGCCAGATTCAATCGCCAGCGTCACCGCAAGGTAACCTGCCGCCAAGCATTCCCTGCACCACCATAGGATCGCCTTGTAATTGGAGATGCCGTTAGTGTCGCAAAAGCACTTGAATGATAAACGCTCCGGACTGGACAGTACCGCCGCCCGATAGGCTTCGACGATCTGACGACGACCCTCGCTTGATATTGAATCGAATGTTTGCATATCTGAAAAAAGATTAGAGATGCAAAGCTAAAGGATCAGTCGCCATACATCAAGACGTAACTCTGGAGACGCTTACAGCTTACACGACCCACGACGAAGCCTCTGAAAATCAGAGACTAAGCGTTAGCTCGCGGAATTGTGGACGTGTACCAGCCTTCAGTTCGAGGAAGGCATCGAAAAGACTGTGCGCTGGTATCTCGACAACCAGGAGTGGATGGACAACATAACTTCTGGGGAGTATGAGAAGTATTATCAGGAAATGTATAATGGAAAAAACTAGTAAAATTTATGTGGCAGGGCACCGCGGAATGGTGGGCTCTGCCATTGTGCGTGAATTGAAGCGCCATGGATATGAGAATATCATCACCCGTACACATAAGGAACTTGACCTGACAAGACAGGCCGAAGTCGAAGCCTTCTTCCAACAGGAGAAACCCGAGTACGTCTTCCTGGCAGCAGCCAAGGTCGGTGGCATCATAGCCAACCAGACCGCACTGGCCGACTTCATGTACGACAACATGATACTCGAAATGAACGTCATCCATGCAGCATGGCAGAACGGCTGCAAGAAACTCGAATTCCTCGGTTCCAGCTGCATCTACCCTCGCATGGCCCCACAGCCTATGCCCGAGAGTTGCCTGCTCACTTCCGAACTCGAAAAGACCAACGAGGCATACGCACTGGCCAAAATCAGCGGCCTTAAATACTGCGAATACCTCAACTGCCAGTACGGCACCGACTTCATCAGCCTCATGCCCACCAACCTCTACGGCCCCAACGACAACTACCACCCTGAGCACTCCCACGTGCTCCCGGCCCTCATCCGTCGTTTCCACGAAGCCAAAGAGGCAGGCCTTGCCGAAGTCACCTGCTGGGGAGACGGCAGCCCGCTCCGTGAATTCCTCTATGTGGACGACCTTGCCAACCTATGTGTCTTCCTCATGAACAACTACAGCGGCAACGAGACCGTCAATGCCGGCACCGGCAAGGAAATCACCATCAAAGGCCTCACAGAACTCGTGGCCAAAGTAGTAGGCTTCACAGGCGAAATCAAGTGGGACACCACCCGTCCTAACGGCACCCCACGCAAGCTCCTCGACGTATCCAAAGCCAAATCACTTGGCTGGACCTACAAGACCGAGCTCGAAGACGGCATCCGTCTGGCCTACGACGACTTCCTCCACAACCCAATGCGAGCAGAACGATAATAAAACCTCCAAAATAGATGAAGAACATAGCCCTAATAACAGGTGTTACCGGACAAGACGGTTCCTACCTCAGTGAGTTTCTCCTTGAAAAAGGATATGATGTGCACGGCATCATCCGCCGAAGTTCAGTAGATTACCGCGAACGAATCGCCCATCTTGAAGGCACCCCTAACTTCCACCTCCACTATGCCGACATGTCCGACTCCATGTCGCTCGTCAAGCTCGTGGGCAAGGTACAGCCAACCGAGATCTACAACCTTGCGGCCCAGTCCCACGTGCAGGTATCCTTCGATGCCCCTGAGTTCACAGCCGATGTCGATGCCGTAGGCGTTCTTCGCCTCCTCGAAGCCGTCCGCACCAACCACCTGGAGAAGACCTGCAAGATCTATCAGGCATCCACCTCCGAACTCTACGGCAAGGTAGAAGAGGTTCCTCAGAACGAGAACACCCCATTCCACCCTTACTCACCATACGCTGTAGCCAAGCTCTACGGCTTCTGGATTGTCAAAGAGTATCGTGAAGCCTACAACATGTATTGCTGCTCAGGTATCCTCTTCAACCACGAGTCTGAGAGAAGAGGCGAAACCTTCGTAACTCGTAAGATCACCCTTGCAGCAGCACGTATCGCCCAGGGCAAGCAGGACTGCCTCTATCTCGGCAATATGGACTCCCTTCGCGACTGGGGTTATGCCAAGGACTATGTAGAGTGCATGTGGCTCATCCTCCAGCAGGAGAAGCCAGAGGACTTCGTCATTGCAACTGGCGTGCAGCACTCAGTGCGTGAGTTCACCCAGCTCGCTTTCCACCATGCCGGCATCGAACTCAAGTTTGAAGGCAAGGACATGGACGAAAAAGGTATCTGCGTTTCCGTCATCAACCCTGCCAACGAGCACCTCATCGGCAAGACCCTCGTAGCCGTGTCCGAAGACTTCTATCGTCCAACAGACGTAGTCAACCTCTGGGGCGACCCAACCAAAGCCAAGGCCAAGCTCGGCTGGAATCCACAGACCACCTCATTCGAACAGCTCGTCGAGATCATGGTAGAGCACGACATGGCCAAGGTAGCAGCCGAAGATGTGGCATCAAGGGTGCGCACCAACCTTGCTGAATACCTCGAAAAGGGAATCGTGAAATAAAACACATCTATGAGCAAGGCAATAGAGAAGAAGTACATACTTCCGTTCATACTTGTTACAAGCCTCTTCCTTTTATGGGGGCTTGCCAACAATATGACAGATACATTGTTGGCCGCTTTCAAGCGCATCATGGATATGACTGACACGCAGACCAGTCTTATCCTTTCTGCTTTCTACGGCTCCTACTTTTGTTTTGCTATACCAGCCGCACTCTTTATCCGTAAGTACAGTTATAGAGCCGGAGTTATACTCGGACTTGTCCTGTATGCGATAGGTGCTCTTTTATTTTACCCGGCAGCCCAGGCTGCAAGCTACGGCTTCTACCTGATTGCCATATATATAATGGCTGGCGGATGCTCTGTACTCGAGACCACAGCCAACCCTTATATCATGTCTATGGGTATCCCCGAGACAGCTACCCGCAGACTCAACATTGCCCAGTCTTTCAACCCTGTCGGCAGTATTGCCGGTATTTTAGCCAGCAAGTACCTCATACTGGATAATATATCTCTATATTCTGTGAGCAAGACATATACTGCTTTAGGGTGCTTACTGCTGCTTATCATAATAATGATGCTTTTTGCTAAAATGCCTCAGGGACGAGATGCTGAAGCAAACGGGTCTCTCAAGGCCACCCTTTCCCGTCTCATTCACAACAAGCGCTATGTATATGGCGTCGTTGCCCAATTTTTCTATGTTGGAGCACAAGTTGGAGTATGGTCATATACCATCCGGATTGTGATGCAGGAGATGAATGTCCTGGAAGCACAAGCAAGTGATATATTCCTAATAAGTATGGTTGCATTCTGCATGTCACGGTTCTTCTATACATGGTTGATGAAGTGGGTGAAACCAACTAAACTTTTGGCTGTATCCGGAGTTTTGTCAATGGCTTGTTCTGTTGTAGTGGCTTGCTTGGAAGGCAATGGAATACTGATGGTCGTTGCGCTAGTTCTCATAAGTCTCTTTATGAGTCTGATGTTTCCTACAATCTATGGTACAGCCTTAGAAAGCATTACTGCCGGATCTTATCCGGACGACTCCAAGATAGCCGCCAGTATCCTTATCATGTCAATTCTAGGCGGTGCCTTGATACCTTCTTTGCAAGGTCTCTTGTCTGATGCGACAAGTATTTATGTGTCATATCTTGTGCCGGCATTTTGCTTTGCAGTAGTGCTATGTTACGCAATCAGTGTTATACGAGATGAAAAGATACTGTCAAAGAATTGAGTTGCCGGACAATCAGGAACTGATAGAACAGTATATTGATGTACACAAGAATGTTTGGCCGGAGATAATAGAAGGCCAAAAGGCTGTCGGTATAATCCAGATGCAGATATTCGGATTGGGTAGAAGTTTCTTCATGATATGTGACACTATAGATTCTTTTGACTGGGAACGCGATATGATGAGGTTGGCAGAAATGCCTAGACAAGCAGAATGGGAGGCTTATGTGTCTCAGTTTCAGGGATGTGACTCCAATATGCTGTCGAAAGAGAAATGGCAATTGATGGATATGATTTTTGACTCTAATCAGTAATTTATGCCTAAAAAAGTTTTTGTTTCAGGATGTTATGACCTTCTGCATAGCGGACATGTTGAATTCTTTCACCAGGCCTCGCAGTTTGGTGATCTATATGTCGGTATAGGATCTGATGCTACCTATTTAGAGTATAAGCACCGCAAACCTATGTTTCCACAAGAGGAGCGTCTCTTTATGGTACTCAACATCAAAGCAGTCAAGGAGGCCTATATAAATGAAGGAAGCGGTGTCATCGACTTCATCCCAACACTCGATATCGTGAAGCCAGATATTTTTGTCGTCAATGCTGAAGGGGGCAGTCAGGCTAAGCGTCAACTCTGTGAGGATAGGGGCATCCAATATATCGAACTGGAGCGCACCCCACATGCCGGCCTCCAAGCCCGCAGTTCCAGCAGCCTCAAAGCTGCATTGAACCAAGAGCAACCAATGGCCGCCAATAGCCAAAAGCCAACAGCCAATAGCGCGATTCCAACAAGGTTGGATCTCGCCGGCACCTGGATCGATCAACCCTACGTCAGCCAGCACCACCCCGGATGGGCACTCACCATCTCCTTGGAACCCACCTTCGAAGTGCGCGACCGTTGTGGCCTCAGCACCAGCACCCGCAAGATGATCCAGAAGATCTGGCCTATGAAGCTCCCCAAGATGGATCCCGAGATGCTTGCCCGCTTGGTCTTCTGCTTCGAGAACAACCCCGAGCGCGAAGACGGGCTCATCTCTGGAGCACAAGACGCCATCGGCATCTGCGTCCCCGGCCTCTGCCGTCACTATTACGACAATAACTTCTGGCCAAAGAAGATAGAGAGTACCACCGACGAGATGACCCTCCGTTTCCTCGAAGAACACCTCGTTATGGTACCCCTCGAACCTCGAGCCCTCGGCTGCAGTGTGGTAGAAGGCAAAGACATCACCCCATCCAAGGTCAAAGCCCTTGCCGATGCTGCCGATGCCTGCTGGAGCGCCATCATGGCCAAAGACCTTACCGCCTTTGCAGCAGCCTACCGAGCCTCTTTTGAGGCACAGGTATCCATGTTTCCGGGAATGGTGCATCCCACATACCTTGACCACCCCGAAACAGACGGCAGCTATATAGCCGATGCCATAGCACATTATAGTGCTATGCCCGAAGTCCTTGCTTGGAAGATGCCCGGAGCAGGAGGTGGCGGATACCTTGCTTTGGTCGTGGAAGATGCCAAGGCATTTGTGAAGAAACATCCAGAGGCGTTTGAGTTGAGGATTAGAAGGGAATAATGATTGTCATCCCGAACTTGTTTCGGGATCTGTACAACCCGTTTCAGCATCTGCCCCAACCGTCAACTGTCAGAACTGTAAGAAATTCAATGACAAACTCCGACAACTGGCAAACCAACTTCGAAGCCCTCGAGGCCCATGTAGCCCAGACGGGACACTTTCCTAACAAGCACACCAAACTGAACAACTGGTGTCGTTATCAGCGGAAAAGGATAAAAGCTGGGACAATGCCTATAGAACAGAAAGTCCTGTTTGAAGCCTTGGCATCCAGCCGTTCGAACGAACATACGGGAGGGAGGAATAAGAAAAATTAGAGTTACGCGTTAACAGTTAATATCTGTTTAAAAAGTTGATAGTGCACAAGTCATAAACACCATTAAAGAATCAAACTTATGAAACGTCAAGTGTTTTTTAGTTTTCATTATGATAGGGATGTTTGGAGAGCTTCTCAAATTAGAAATATGGGAAAAGTGGATAATAGTTCTACTTTTAGCGATAATGATTGGGAAGAAGTAAGATATAAGTCTGATGCTAAGATAAAGGAGTGGATAGATAGTCAATTGGCTATGCGTTCTTGTTTAGTTGTTCTTGTAGGTTATGAAACATCTCAGCGCAAATGGGTTAAGTACGAGATTGAACAAGCAATGAAATTACGCAAAGGGATTGTTGGTATTCGAATAAATCGCTTAAAAGACAGAAAAGACAATCAAGACCCCATGGGAAGTAACCCTTTTTATAACATCTTAACGTCATCAGGCAACAGATTGTCGAATTATGTGAAACTATTCGAATCTGGCTATAGCACAAGTACATATGTTTATGATGATATAAAGAATAACATCGAAAGTTTAATAGAAGATGCTATTTCTCATAAGTGGGATTACTAAATTTAACTCAGCTACCGCAGGTTATGAATAAGTTTGAGTATTCTGAAGATGACCGCTTGTATCTCCAAATGATGCAAGACAATATTTCACGCATGGCCTCTAATAGTGCTAACTGCAAAACATGGACAGTCACTATTGTAGCAGCATTCCTTGCCATTGGTTGTGGAGTAGATAAACTGAATGGTTGGATTGCTTTGGCGTTTATTCCAATCGTAGTTTTCTGGTATTTGGATACCTTTTATTTGCATTTGGAACGTGGAATGAGGAATCGGCAAAAGGATTTTCTGAATAAGGCAAAAGAATTATTATCTCTGAACACCAATGCGGCAGATGAACAAGTAATAGATGACTATAATAAAGCACTATTCCAGTTTGCTCCGTTAGTCTCTGTTGAAGAAGATAAAACAAAAGGTATCGTTTCCACAACAGACAGATTCTTTTCCAAGTCGATAGCTCCTTTTTATGGTAGTATTGCCATTTGTGTGTTAGTTGTCTTATTGGTACTTAATTGGGAACTATTACTCCAATTGTTATGCTGTTCAGATTAGTATAGATGTCCATTTTTTATCGTAAACAGAATCATCGGGATTTGCTCTTTAAGAAGGACTTGCATCTTAAAAGACGTACAAAGGAGATTTTGGAAGTTCTTCCTGCTGAATATGGATTCGATGACTTTTTACAGGCTTTTATAGATTGCTACCCGGCAGCTTGGGAAGACATCATCAATTATTGTACTGAGAGAAGGAGTGATTTTTATCGCAGAAGGAATAAGGGACTTCGTACAGTGCCTTTTTATTCACCACCTTTGTATTTGAAAAGAAACTGTGGTTGGAATAGAAGACGTATTGAAGTATTGTCTGATGGGGAACGACAGAACAGATATAACAAACTGGTAGAAAAGGGGCAGAAGAAAAAATCACAACGGGATACGAGAATAATGAAGAATCTGGAAAGAGTACAGGAAGTAACCCCTTCGTATGTGAGAGATTTGATTACTGCTTATTTCCAGACTCGGGAAAAAGATACCTTGAATATCAATGCTCGTTATTTGATTTTATTAGAGGCCTCTCAGTTTCATAGTAAAGAGACCATTGAGTTTCTTCACTGTGTAGCAACTTGTGATAAAAATGATGAACTTCGGGATATAGCCTATCAATCATTAGTCCGAATGGGTGAACATCCTTGGAAGGTAAGGAAAAGAAAAGGTCGTCAGAAGGCTTCTCAATTGAAAAGAATCGACCTTCAGAAAAATCCTACAGAGTTGTTACAGTTGATTTATATCAATCAACAGGTGCTTTATCAAAGTTATGACGTATTCCTTTCGCATAGTTCCTTGGATGTAAAAGAATTGCTGGAGTTAAAACAAACATTGAACAAGCAAAATTTAGTCGTTTATATTGACTGGATAAATGATGAGGTTATGCTGAATAGACCAAATCAGAATGAAGATACATGGAATGCATTGGAATTGCGAATGCGTCAATCAAAGATGCTTTTGTATGTGATGACTGACAATAGCATCTGTTCACCATATACAGAAAGAGAGGTCAATTATTTTAAGAGTCTTTCCAAACGTGTAGTAGTATACCAACCGCATGGAACTACGTTGACCAAGCCAGAATATATTAAGAACTGTGAATCATTGAATTTGGAGCAACTAAGGAATATATCTAACATATATGTCTAATAGTATAATAGCAAAAAATACGATATTTTTGTATATAAGGATGCTGCTAACAATGGCAGTAACTCTATATACTTCACGTGTAGTGCTTGCAACATTAGGTGTAGAAGATTATGGTCTTTACAATGTTGTGGGTGGAGTTGTTACGATGTTCGCTTTTTTAAATGGAACTCTATCCGGAGCTACCCAACGTTTTATTACATATGAGATAGGAGTTGGAAATCAAGAAAACTTGAATAGAGTGTTTAATACCGCTATGTGTATACATTGGATGGTAGCTATATTAGTATTTGTTTTAGCTGAAACAGTAGGTTTATGGTTTTTGTATAACAAATTAGTCATATCCGCAGAGAGGCTTACAGCAGCTCTTTGGGTATATCAGTTTTCTGTCCTTTCTACCATGGTGCTAATAGTGAGTTTGCCTTATAATGCTTGTATTATTGCCCATGAAAAGATGTCAGCTTTTGCGTATATTAGTATTATAGAAGTGCTCCTTAAATTGGTGATTGTATATTTGCTGAGCTTGACTAAATATGATAAATTGATTGTTTATGCTTTTCTTCTTTTCTTAGTACAGCTACTTATAAGAGGTATATATACCATTTACAGTAAACGAAATTTTGAAGAAACTCATTATTCGTTAAAGTTAGACAGATCATTGGCTAAGGAAATGGTTGGTTTCACAGGATGGTCTTTTTTTGGTGGTTTAGCAAGTGTTGGAATGGGCCAGGGTATAAATGTTTTGTTAAATGTATTCTTCTCTCCAGTAGTGATAGCAGCCCGTGCTATAGCTCAACAGGTTGAAAATGCAATTTTTAGCTTTGTGCAGAATTTTCAAACGGCAATGAATCCACAAATAATGAAAAATTATGCATCTAACAATTTACAGCAAATGCATAATCTTGTTTTTGCAAGTTGCAGATATTCGTATTATTTGTTGTTTATGATTGTTTTGCCCATCGCTCTTGAAACTCCTTTCATTCTATCCGTGTGGTTAGAAGAAGTACCAGAGTATACTATTTCATTTTTGCGAATAACAATGTTGATAGGATTGGTCAATAGTCTATCCACTCCATTAATGACAGCAGCTAATGCCTCTGGACATATCAAGAAATATCAAATTGTTGTCGGGACTATTCTTATATTGATAGTGCCGATAGCTTATGTGGCTCTTAAGCTTGGTGGTACACCAGAATCGGTATTATGGATATATTTGGGAGTTGTTGTTTTGGCACAATGTGCTCGTTTAATGATAGTGAGAGGCCTTGTGAATCTTTCAATAAGAAAATTTTGCGTATCAGTCATAATTCCTGTGTTGAAGGTGAGTTTAATAAGTGTTATACTTCCTGTTTTTATTAACCATTATTTAGGAGATGCTATTATCAATATTCTGGTAGTTTGTTTAGTTTCTGTGCTATCAGTGCTTTTGACCATTTATTTTATTGGAATTAATCAATCAGAACGTGAGTTTTTAAATCAAAAAGTCAAAGTTGTTCTACAAAGGTTGAAAATTAAGTAATGAATAAAAGAATAGAATATTTTGAGTTCTTAAGAGGTGTAGCCATTCTGATGGTTATAGCTATCCATACATATACTTCTGGTAATTTTACATCTGTAGAAGGGACAATAAGTATAATTACTCGTCAAACATTGAATTGTGCCGTGCCTATTTTCTTGGCTCTTTCTGGATTTTTTTTAGGGCGAAAGAAATTTGATAGCAAACAAGCCATTATAACTTTTTGGAAAAAACAAATACCGAAAGTGTATGTCCCTTGTATAATTTGGTCTTTGCCGATATTAGCTTTAGATATTCGTTCGGGGGGGGTAATTCTTTGGAAACAAGTCGTTTATATGGCAATATGCGGTTTTAGTATTTATTATTTTATAGCTCTGATAATTCAGTACTATCTTCTGTTGCCATTACTACAAAGACACTTGAGACGTAATCTTATAATCTCTATTATCCTATCAGCAATATCAGTATGCATTGTAACCTACACAAATTCTGTGAAAGCAATGTCATTACCTCTCATTTTTTATGCAGGTCCTTTTGTCGTCTGGTTTGTTTTTTATATGTTAGGGGTTTATTATTCACGTATTGAGAGGACATATTCGTTAAAGTGTTCTATATTTATAGTGTTATTAGGTTTTCTCTTAGAATGTATTGAAACATACCTTTTAAACACAAGATACACAGGTGGAGTTGGCATTAAACTTTCATCTTTCATATATTCATATGGCATCGTGCTAATAGCATTGCATCCACAATCAGAGTCTCTATATAGAAAGAATATTTTAACTACCTTAATTGCATATATTGGTAAAATATCCTTCAGTATTTACTTGATACATTGTTATTTCATAGCTATGGTAGATCGCGTTTATTATTCAACCTCGTGGTTGCTTCGATGGGCTTTAGTATCATTGATTACAGTGGTTTTTATAGTGTTCGCGAGAAAGATTCTACCTCAGAAGATTACTAGATATATTGGATTTTCATGATAAATATAGTCAATAAGCAAGATTGTTGTGGATGTACAGCTTGCGTACAACGCTGTCCTAAACAGTGCATTTCGCTTCAAGGGGATGAGGAAGGTTTCTTGTATCCTAAAGTAAACGTTGATGATTGCATTGAGTGCGGACTCTGTGAAAAAGTATGTCCTGTAATTCACCCATACGAGAAAAGAATTCCACTTCATACTTTCGCTGCTATCAATAATGATGAAGAGATAAGGATGCAAAGTTCCTCTGGAGGTGTTTTTACACTCATTGCAGAAAAAGTAATAGATGATGGTGGTGTCGTTTTTGGTGCACGTTTCGATGAAAAATGGCAGGTAGTTTTAGATTATACGGAAACAAAGGATGGTCTGGCTGCTTTCAGAGGAAGTAAATATGTGCAAGCACGTATAGAGGATACATATAAGCAATGTGAGAAGTTTTTGAAGGAAGAACGTAAAGTATTATATTCTGGCACTCCTTGTCAAATTTCTGGCTTAAAGCATTTCCTTAGGAAAGAGTATGATAATCTGCTGACAGTAGATTTCGTGTGTCATGGTGTTCCAAGTCCGAAAGCTTGGAGAAAATATTTGTCAGAACTCACATCTAAAGAGTTTGTTCAACAAATTTCGATGAGAGCCAAAAATCGTGGATGGAAAGATTTTTCTTTTAAGGTAGATTATGATAAAGATAAATCGGCTCTATCGTTTATCTCGTTGGCTACTGATAATGCATATATGAAAGCTTTTCTAAGTGACTTAATTCTTAGACCCTCGTGTCATTCATGTGTGGCAAAAGAATGTAGTTCAAATTCCGATATTACAATAGCCGATTTCTGGGGAATATGGGAGGTGAATCCGGCCTTTTATGATGACAAGGGGACATCTGTAGTATTAATCCATAATCAAAAGTTAGAAGCATTCTTTAAAAACCTAAACCTCAGGTATTCTAAGACTTCCTATGAAGATGTAGTTAAATATAATTCTGCATTGGTCAGAAGTTCAAGACCCCATAAATATAGAAAGTTATTTTGGACGGAATTTGAAGAAACAAAAAGCTTCTCAAAATTAGTGTCAAAGCATACTTTCCCCAGAGGGTTACAGGCGATAAAATATGTAATCAAGATAATCCTGAAAAAGATAGTAGGGGGGGGTAAAATAAATGCTTTGTCACTTCCATCTCGCATTAATAAGCAAGAAATTAATAGTATTTACTTCCGCGAGAAGAGAAATAGTTGGAAGAATTATGAGGTTATCATAGAGCTTAAGATAATCAGTAATAATTGATGTATTTTTTTTGTATTAAAAAGGGAAAGACATACTTTTATGAAAGTAGGAATAGTTACTATGCCATTATGTGCTAATTATGGGGGAACTTTGCAGAATTGGGCTTTGCAACAAGTGCTGATTAAATTAGGACATGAGCCCTTAACTCTTAGATTCCCTGTCGATTATCAGGGAATGTCTTCTTGTCGTTATTGGCTTAAGATTTTTCCATATCAGGTTGTTCGTTTCATATATCATAAGATAACTGATGGTAAATGTGTGAAGCCTTTACTTATTGGTACATGGAGAAGGAATGTACAAGGCATGGAAGAATTTGTCAAAAGATATATATCAACCACGGATTTCATAACAGATTTATCCATGGATGATGTTTATAAAAATGACCTTGAAGCCTTGGTTGTTGGAAGCGATCAGATATGGCGTCCAATAATGTATGATGCTGCAAATTATTTCTTTTTTGGATTTGCAAAGAATCATGATATTATTAGAGTGGCTTATGCTCCTTCCATAGCGTTGGACTATTGGCCTTTTAGTAAAGAAACGACAATTCAACTAAGAGAGTTAGTAAGTAAATTTTCCGCTGTCTCTGTGCGTGAGGAATCTTCGGTTGAGCTTGTGAGAGAGAATCTTCATATTGACGCACAATGGGTTCTTGATCCTACAATGCTGCTGAGAAAAGAAGATTATTTGTCATTATGTAAAGAATTGCCTCGAAATAAAGAACCTTTTGTTTTTGCATATATCTTGGATATGACAGAGGAAAAGCAACAAATGGCTGAAAAGATGGCGAAAGAGTATGGTTGTAAGATATTGTATCTTACAGCTGATAAGGTTAAAGCTGAAGATACAATAGAAAAATGGCTGGCTAACTTCCGTGATGCAGTTTATGTAGTAACCGATAGTTATCATGGTACAGTGTTTTCTCTAATCTTTAAAAAACAATTCTATTGTTTTTATAATGATAAACGAGGAAATGCACGTATGGATACTTTAAAGAAAATTTCAGGGGAAAATAATAGATTTATAAATAGAATGATTGATGAACTTAATCCTGATATTGAATATGAAAGTATAGAAAAGAATATAAATAGATTTCGTGAAGATAGTATTACTTTTCTTAAAAAAGCTTTAAATGAGAGTCAATCAAGTAGAAAAAAATGAACTAATGAAAAAAATACTTTTTGTATTTCACGTTTCAACGATTGGTGGAGGTAGTTACTGTTTGCTTAATATTCTGAAATCGTTAGATAGGACAACTGTGAAACCATACGTGTTATTGTGTGAAAATGGTCCGCTTGTAGATGAGATAAAGAAGCTTGGTATAGAAGTTTTTTTTCTTAAGGATATGCGAATGGTACCTTATAATTGGAGTCTACTGACAAAGAGTGCTTTGATGAATACTTATCATATCAATCGTTCTTTTAAGGATTTTAGAAAAATTGTTTTAGATTTAGGTGTGGACATCGTTTATATAAATACCATGATGCTCTATCCTTATTTGAAACAAGCAAAGACTTTAAAGAAGAAGACAGTAATACATATACGCGAGCACTGGCCAGAAGGCGAGCATAAATGGCAAAGGGAGCGTGCTATAAAACATATTAAAAAGTATGCGGATCACATTGTTGCAATCAATACATATAGTGCATCAATGCTTGAAGAACGTGCGAATGATGTAGTTGTTGTGTATGATTGGGTAGATTTTTCCGAGAGATATGAACCCATTTCTCTTAACAAGATCTTTCTTGAGGATGTATCTAAAAAGAAAATTTATCTGTTTACAGGAGGAATGGCAAGGATAAAAGGTGGATATCAGGTTTTAAAATGTTTTACAGAAAAAATAAAAGGAGAAGATAAGCGTCTACTTTTTTTGGGATACGATATGGATAGACCGACAGGAGGTTTTAATGGATTTCTTAAACGCTTTCTTTTTAAATTAGGCTATGAGATTAACGAAATGAAAATACGTCAGATTGTAGCTAATGATAAGAGAATAAAATGTATTCCGGCAACCTATAAGTTGGTTGATATTATTAATCAATCGTATTGTATGTTATCATACTTCACGAAACCGCATGCTAATTTAGCGATGGTGGAGTGTTTAATCTTGGGAACTCCTGTTGTTGCAGCATGGACAGAAGAGGCAGATGAATACTCGCAAGGAGCTAGTCATGTCTGTTTTTTCGAAATGAATAATATGGATTCTTTTGCAGAAGCAGTATTAAGAATGGATGAAAAACTACAAGATAACAATCCAAAGCCTGCAAAAGAACTAGAGGTTCTTTTTTCTCGTGACTATAATGTAGATAATTTAAATAATCTTATTGAACAGATATAGTCCAGTTACATAACTCCTTTCATTATGAAGCTTATTATTATTGCTTTCCTATACTTTGCCATAATGTATCTTTATAGAAAAAAAGTAACCCCCTATGCGTACTTTTTGATTGTTTTCATTGTTATGGCCTTTCAAAGTAATGTTACGGGTGATTTTTACTCTTATGCAGAAAGCTTTTATAAATACAATGTCTTTAGAGTAAATTTTAACGACAACGAGGTTGGGTGGTATTGTCTTAATCGACTGTTCGGATTCTCTAATTTTTTTGTCTTCTATTTCTTTGTTGCTTTGTTTGAATTTTATGTTCTTTCTAAGTTTACAAAGAAATATGTCCCAAAGGTATTATGGATATTACCTGCCGTTCTTTTCTTTTTTGATATGAACATGATGTTCTTCCAAATGAAGGGACTACGTCAAGCACTTGCTATTGAATTAGGTGTCTTAGCTATTTATACAATAGGGAGAGGAGTATCTTTGAAGAATATTATTTTATCAATGGGAATATCTGCCTTAGCCTTTTTAATGCATCAAACAGGTTTGGTCGTGTTTGCTTATGTATTGTTTTATATTATATTTGAAAAATTGAGACTACTATACTTCAATATTAAAATAGGAGCCTATTTATTATCTATAGCTGCAGTTGTGCTCTTTTACTCGCTATATGTGTCAAAAATATATTTAGTGGAAACTATACAACCAATTTTGCTGCAATTGGATCTTGGAGGATTAGAAGGGTATTTTGGCGATTTAGGAGAGGCAAGCTATAATATTTTAATAGATGTGGTAAAAGGTTATTTTGTATTCTATATCGCTTATAGTTTGAAATATACATATGGAATGCAAAGATATATCACAATGCTTTGCTTAATAGGTGCGTTCCTTGATATGTTCCTATTTGGTATGGGAAATCTTTATAGAGTTCCTTTATTCTTAACGATTTATGGTATTTTTGTCTATCCGAATGTAGTCAATATACTTTGGCACAATAGAAAAAGAGTTGAAGCTTTGGCTTTTTTAGTCCTTTCAATTGCATATGCAGTGAGGACTTTTGTTGCAATTTCTATGAGAGGAAACCCCGATATGTTAGATACTTATCAATTTTCTTTTGGATTATAAGGGGATAAAGATATGTTGAGTGCTTACCTGTTTTCTTCGATATACAATATTTTTTCTTGAACTAATTTTAATAAATATGATTATATGTGAACATAAAATTGCCATAATTATGGCAACATATAATGGAGAACGATTTTTAGCAGAACAAATTGAGTCAATAATAAATCAGTCAGAAAAAGATTGGAAATTATATATAAGAGATGATGGCTCACAGGATAAAACCATTGAAATAATACAAGAGTATAGCCAAAAGGATTCTCGTATCATTAATATAGAGGATAAGGAGACTCATTTAGGACCTGGGAAGAGTTTCTTTAAAGCACTCGAACAGATTGATGCAGAATTGTATATGTTTTCAGACCAAGATGATTTCTGGCTTCCTGATAAGATTGAAGTATCATTAAACGCCTATAATTCAATAAAAGAATCCAAAACAAGACCAATAATAGTTCATACTGATATTTCTGTCACTGATGAGAATCTCAATATTATAAGAAAATCAAGGTGGGATGATGTGAATTTAGACCCTAACAAACTTAAGTCTTATAACTATCTTGCACAATATTGTTATACTCAGGGCTGTACACTGCTGTTTAATAATAGTGCGAAAAAACTAGCAATACCTATTGCAGACTATGCATCAATGCACGATTGGTGGATTTCGACGAGATGTATAAAGGCTGGTGGTATAATTGAATCAGTTTATACTCCTACAATGCTTTACAGACAACACAGCAATAATGTTGTAGGAATGCACTATGACAATATAGATTTCTTTTCAAGAAAAAAAGAAGGACTAAAAAACAATATAAAGAGATACTCTCGTTTAAAGCAAGATGGGTATGGCTCGTTATTAAAATATATATTCTATAAGTTTCTGTTGAAAGTACACACATCCAGAAAACATAGAAGATAGTGAATCGATTATATTTTAAATCACCTGTTTAAATCATTATTTAGATGCTAAGACCAATTAAAGAATGGGTGTTGGATAATGTATTATCGCTAATACCTGACAAGGCATATTTAAAACTAAAGTATAGGGTTGTCATGCATAAAAAGCTGAACCTGAATAACCCTAAAACCTTCAACGAAAAGCTCCAGTGGCTGAAGTTATATAACCGCAAGCCAGAATATACAACAATGGTAGACAAGTATGCGGTAAAAGAGTATGTTGCCTCTAAGATTGGTGAATCATACATAATACCCACTCTTGGTGTTTGGGACAAACCAGAAGATATTGATTGGGATTCTATGCCTAATCAGTTTGTGTTGAAAACAACTCATGGGGGGGGGAATTTAGGTGTAGTCGTAGTTAAAGATAAGTTATCAATAGACAAGGAAGTGATTATTCAGAATCTTAAAAAGTCCATGAAACTTGATCTTTATAAAAGAAATCGCGAATGGCCTTATAAGAATGTACCAAAACGGATTCTTGCAGAAGCATTTCTAGAGGATAAGACAACACAAGAATTACGTGATTACAAATTCTTTTGTTTTGATGGAAAGGTAAAAGCACTCTTTATAGCAACGGATAGGCAAACACGTGAGGAACCATACTTCAACTTCTTCGATGGGGATTTCAATAGTTTAGATTTTAAGCAAGGTCACCCTAGAAATGTGGTTCTTCCTGAAAAGCCTTCAACATTTGAAAAAATGAAGGAAGTGGCAGCAACATTGTCCAAAGGTATTCCTCATGTTAGAGTGGATTTATACGAAGTTAATGGTCGTGTTTATTTTGGAGAAATGACATTCTTTCATTTTGGAGGTATTGTACCGTTTGAGCCGGAAGTGTGGGATTATAAGTTTGGAGAAATGATAAAAATACCAATGATTAATTGATGAAAATACTATTTATACATAATTCTTATAGTGAAAAGACACCTTCGGGTGAAGAACATGCATCTCGTGAACTTGCAGCTCTACTTGAAGAGCATGGACATGAGGTGAGGTGGTTTAAGCGAAGTTCAGATGAAGTGCGTTCATCGAAGAAGTTAACTGTTGCCTCCTTTTTTACAGGGGTTTATAATCCTTTTATAAAAAAGGAATTGGCAAAAATTATCGACGACTTTAAACCAGATGTTGCACAGGTACAGAATTTATATCCATTGATTTCTTCGAGTATCTTTGGTGTATTAAGGAAATATCACATACCTGTAGTGATGAGATGTCCAAACTATAGACTTTTCTGCCCTTCGGGTTTGAGCCTTGATAAGAGTGGTCAGGTGTGCGAACGTTGTTGGAGGAAGGGACACGAGTGGTGGTGTATCAAGGGTAATTGTGAGAATTCTATACCTAAAAGTGTGGGTTATGCTTTGCGAAACTCATTCAATAGAATTACAGGAAAAATAAGTGATGGAGTTGATGTCTTTATCGTGCAGTCAGAGTTTCAAAAAAAGAAATTTATTGGACAAGGTATACCTGAGCATAAAATCGGAATAGTGCCAGGCATATCGCCCAATGTTACCCCTCGTAGTGACGTATATATGGGCGAATGGGTGAGTTTCGTAGGGAGAGTGAGTGCAGAAAAGGGTATTTATGAGTTCATTGAGGCTGCCCGCCTTAATCCGGGTATTCCCTTTAAGGTGGCAGGTTCTTTAGATGCTAACTTTGAAAAACCTCAGGATATACCTAACAACTTGGAGTTCGTTGGTTTCTTGAAAGGTGCCGATTTAGATGATTTTTATTTGAAGTCACGTATCATCGTTGTACCAAGTAAATGGTATGAAGGTTTTCCTAACGTTATTCTTAGAGGCTTTCTGCTTAATAGGCCTGTGGTTACTACTAATATTGGTGCAATGCAAAGTATTGTTGAAACTGGTGTTAATGGTATTTTAGTTGAACCAGGGAGTGTTGAAGATTTATCAAAAGCTATTAGTGAATTATACCCACAGATTAATCTTTGTCGAAAGTATGGAGAGGCGGGCAGAGAGAAGTCATTGACTGCATATTCTCGTGAGCAGATTTATGATTATTTAATGGAGATTTATAGTCGAGCGAGAAATAATAGTTTTGCCTAATGTCCTACTTCATCGAACTTCAATCCATCTATAAACACCCAGTGATGGTGAATGTGGAGCATGTCGCTTACATTGAGCCTGCTGATAAAGGGTGTAAAGTGCATCTGTGTGGGACGAGAATATCTTCCTCTGAGTCTGGAGGCAGCATCAGGAGTGTGTCTGGTGGCATGGAGACTATCTATGTGCAGGAATCATACGAAACTGTAAAACGCAAGATCAATGAGTGAGTTTTATGTACCTATAGATGGGGCTATCAAGGATTTTGCCAGGCATATCAATGCTAATCCTCGTACCATTCTGTCATCTAAGTTTGGTGATGGCAAGAGTTTCTTCCTTCAGAAGATAAAGGAGGATGAAGGATTGAAGGATGAGTATGAGTTCTTGACCATCTATCCGGTCAATTATCAGGTGGTAGGGAATAAGGATATTTTTGAACTTATCAAGCGAGATATCTTATTCCAACTGATGCTGCATGATATGATTAGTGGGAATGTGGTGCTGAAAGAGTCCGAGGCATTTTCGTGGTTTGTATATATGAATGGCAAGAGCCTTGTTGCTGATTTGCTACCTTATGTTGCTGAGTTGGGGCTGGAGCCAGATGAATGTGCCAAGGTGCTTACTGCTATGAAGGGGCTCAAACTGTTCAAGGGTATTAAGGAGAAGTTTGAGAAATTCAAGAAGGAGCAGCTGGTATCTGACGATGACAGGATTGAGGCATTCTTGGATAAGGCAGATGCTAGTTTTATCTATGAGTGTGATGTGATTACTCAAATTATCCAAAAGACTATCACGGATTTCCAGAAGCGGACACACAAGAAGGTGGCTCTAATCGTCGAAGACTTGGATAGAATAGATCCTGCTCATCTGTTCCGTATCTTGAATGTGCTGTCAGCACATATTGATTATGGATATAAGTATTTTGTGAAGCCTGATGCTTCCTTGGTGGGAAATAAGTTTGGTCTTGATAATATCGTGTTGGTTATTGACTACAATAATCTGCGACATATTTATAGGCACTTTTATGGTGAACGTACGGACTTCAATGGATATATCAGCAAATTCCTTAGTAGTGTACCATTTGCCTATTCATTGGAAAAACAGAAGTGTGAGTATGTGGTTTCAAAGCTGTCGGAGCTTACCGGACTTGATAAGGACATTGTTAATTTGGTCTTCCCCGAGAGTGATTTAGTCTCCAAGACTATCCGTGAAATTGTCCAGTCATTCGAGATTTCGCAAAGTGTTGTGAGAGTGCCAGTGGCTATAATTGATGATGAGCCTGTGGCATTATCCACCTCATTTATCCGAGTGATGGCTATTCTCAGACGACTGAAATATACAGATGCTGAGATAAGAAAGAATATACTGGCATTAAAAGAAGAGAAGCAGGAATTGTTTGTAAGGTATATTTTACCGTATGTCTTTATGCATCAGAAGAATTGTAAAGGAGGCAGATGTATGATTTGCATTAATAATGAGGAAAAGAGGGCTCATCAGGTTCAGTTACTGTTAAACAAAGATTCTGGAACAGCATCTATTGAAACAATGTATATGAGACAAGGTAATGAGGTGGAAACTAACTTCTATCAGTTGCTTGATTCGTTGTTTGATTATATAGCATAAGAAACATGAAGAAAACAAAATTAACGAAATGAAATACAATCCTAAGTTTGACTTTTATAGAGTAGGGAAGGCACCGGTTCTTGTAACAAGCCAAGAGGATGCTGCCAATAGAGTAAAAGAGTTGATCCGCAAAGGGGAAAAGGGTTACATCTGCATTTCTACCATGCGAACTGTGGTTGTTGCCAATAAGGAGCCGAAATATCTTGAGGTAATGGAGAACTCATTATTTAACACTCCTGATGGTACTCCTTTGGTGTGGTGTGGACGTGCATGGGGCATCAAGCAGGCAGAGCGTGCTTGTGGCCCTCATTTGTTTGATGACCTTTTGGAAGATAAAGATTCGTCTTTGAAGCATTTCCTATTGGGAGATACAGAGGAGACAGAGAAGAAGTTGAAGGAGAAGTGTGAAAAAGAGTATGGCACTCAGATAGTGGGTATGTACTCTCCACCTTTTGCTCCTCTGGAAGAATACGATATTCAAGGCATTGCCAAAATGATTAACGATAGTGGGGCAAACATTGTTTGGACTTCGTTGCGTGCTCCTAAGCAGGATTACTTGAATGCCATGCTGGCTCCTTATGTGAATGATGGGGTGGTGTTGATTGGTGTGGGGGCTGCTTTCAGATATAAGATAGGAGAGTTGAAAAGCCCGGACGGTCCTTTACAGAAAATAGGATTAGCAGGATTGCTTTTTACAAGAAAGGGCTCTATTCCGATGAAGGAGTTTAAGTGGTATATGAAGCATTCATTCTATTTGCTAAAGTATCTCATCGGGATTCTTGGCAAAAGAATAATTGGTAAGAAATATTACGCATAAAGATGGAAAAAAAGGAAACAAGTCTCACATATAAATTCCTCTGCTTATTAGGATTTAAATATCCTGTGGAAGACTATGGTGATGTGTCGTTGTGGAAGGTGGTTAAGCAGTTCTTTACGAATTGGTATCATCGTCTGCTGATAAATGCCATGAACTGGGCTGTTTTTGAACCTTTTAATCCAAGAAAATTGAGACCTGCAATCTTGAGAATACTTGGAGCAAAAGTTGGCAAGGATGTTTTCATAGGTGATTATGTGCGAGTGGATCTCAATCACTCGGATTTGATTACCATAGAGGACGGGGTTCATATAGCAGGTGATGTGCGACTGCTTTGCCATAAGAAGGATTTGTCTAAGTACTGTCCTGACCAAGTTTATGGTATGCAACCATATAAATATGGTGAGATACATTTGTGTAAAAATTGTGCGATTGGAACAGGTTGCCTAGTAATGCCAGGCGTAACTGTGGGTGAAGGCGCTATAGTAGGTGCCGGAGCAATGGTTACAAAGGATATTCCAGCATGGAGTCTTGCACTGGGTAGTCCTGCAAAAGTGGTGAAGACTTTCAGTGAAGGTGCTGAATGTTTGAAAATAAGTGATTTAGGGGGGGGTAAAATAAGGCTTTATAATTCCCTTAGTATTAACTATCTAGGAGTGGCTTAATACTATGGGAAGAACTGAACTTAATTCACTTAAACGCATCCTATTACTCGACGGAGAAGGTGTACAAGTAGTGTGCATGGCTCGCGAACTGAATAAGTTGGGGTGTGAGGTTTCGGCTCTATGTGCTCAGAAGGTAAGCAGTGGGTATGCTACCAAGTATCTTCATCATAGATATAAGTCACCGGATGTGCGCCTGCAGGAAGAAGCTTTCAAGAGCTATTTCTATGAGCACTTGAAAGAGCATAAGTATGATCTTATCATCCCAATGGGTGATGTTTCGGCTTATTTCCTTAGTAGGGAAAAGGAGGCTGTAGAGCAACAGTATGACACGCCCTGTGCGGTAGAGTCGGATGCTACTTTTGAGTTGGCAAACGACAAGCAGAAGTTGATGGAGGTGTGCAAGAGGTATGATATTGTGCATCCCAAGACGCGTGAACTGAGCATTGAGTCGTTGGATAGTGTGGCGGATTATGTTGGATTTCCTGCCATGATAAAGCCTAATCTTTCGGCCGGTGCAAGGGGTATTGTGAAGGTGGAGAATAAAGGGGAACTGCATACGAAGTTTCCGCCCATTGCTAAGGAGTTTGGGAAGTGTACGCTTCAGCAGTACGTGGAGCAGCCGGACTATTACTATAATGTGATGTTGTTCCGTAGGCGTGATGGAAAGACAGCTGCATCAACCGTGATAAAAATTCGCAGATTCTTCCCTCTGAAGGGTGGTTCCAGTTGCTATAGTGAGACAGTGGAACATCCGTTCTTGTTGAAACAGTGCGAACGTTGCTTGGAAAAACTGAACTGGCATGGATTTGCCGATTTTGATGTGTTGGAGGATAAGGTAACGGGAGAACTGAAGATTATTGAAATAAATCCTCGTGTGCCTTCGAGCCTTCAGGCTAGCTTTGCTGCAGGGGTGAACTTTGCCAAGATATTTGTGGATGAGTATCTTGGTAGTGGAGCTGAGGTGTTTGATATGAGCTATTATAAGGTGGGGCAGCAGGTGCGTTGGTTCGGACTGGACGTGATGTGGTTCTTGATGTGCCCGCAACGGTTTTCGTTTCGTCCTAGCTGGTTCCGCTTCTGGGGTAAGAATGTGAGCTATCATGATGGCACTTTGGCTGACCCTCTGCCCATGATTGCAGGCAGCTTGCAGGGTGTGGTGAAATATCTCGACCCGAATTTTAGAAAAGCAAAATTGAAAGGATAAAATTATATGAAACATATCCTAATTACCGGTGCCAACAGTTTTGTTGGCACCAATATAGAGAAATGGCTCATGAAGGAGCCGGAGGTGTTTGCTGTGGATACGGTGGACACTATGAACGATGCTTGGAAGCAGGTGGATTACACTAAGTATGATGCTGTATTCCATGTGGCGGGCATTGCGCATGTAGATCCGAAGCCGGAGATGGCTCCACTTTATTATAAAGTTAACCGTGACCTTGCTATCGAGGTGGCTCAGTGGGCGAAGGAGCATGGGGTGAAGCAGTTTATCTACATGAGTTCGCGCATTGTGTATCATGCCAGCAAGGACATGAAGCCGAATGTGACGACTCCTGATACTGTGCCTAATCCGAATGATTTCTATGGGGATAGTAAACTGCAGGCCGAGAAGGGATTGAATGAACTGGCTTGCGATACGTTCAAGGTGGCTATTATCCGTCCGCCGATGATTTATGGTCCTGGCAACAAGGGTAACTTGCCTCGATTGGCTTGGCTGGCTCAGAAGACTCAGGTGTTCCCTGCATGGCACAACAAGCGTTCGATGCTGCATGTGCTGAATCTGGCTGAGTTTGTGAAGCAGCTCATTGTGCGTGAAATGGCTGGTACGTTCTATCCTCAGAATGCGGAATATGCCGATACGGTGGAGATTGTCCGTTGCTTTGCCAAGGAACATGGCCATAAGATCTGGATTACGAAGTTGCTGAATCCGTTCGTATGGTTGGGTTCGTTCTTCTTGCCTCCTATTCCTAAGATGTTTTCGGATTCTTACTATGTGCAGGAGATGAGTCAGTATGATTTTGACTATCAGGTGATCTCATTTGAGGAGAGCTTGAAGGGACTGGATGCGAGAAAGACAATGAGATAAATGGAAAGACTATGATATATAGATTTTGTAAGCGTTTGTTTGATGTGGGGTGTGCCTTGATAGGTATCATTGGCACGGCTCCCATCTGGTTGTTCTCTATAGTGGCTACCTTGATTAGCGATTGGGGGCCGCTGTTTTATTTTGCCAACCGTGTGGGCAAGGACAATAAGCAGTTCAAGATGTGGAAGTTCCGCTCTATGCGGGTGGCTCGTGGGGCAAATGAGGCTTCGTTGCGTCCGGACCAGAACCGTATCTTCTGGTGGGGTAAGTGGATGAGAAGGCTGAAGATTGATGAGCTGCCGCAGCTGATAAATATCTTGAACGGCACAATGTCTATCGTGGGGCCTCGTCCGGCTGCTGTGGATCAGGTAGGCATCACTCGTGGGGGCGAGAATGCAATTGCGGCCACCGTGCCTTGCGGACTGACCAGTCAGTCAAGCCTGTGGGACTACATCTATGGCGACCAGTTCCCTGATGAGGCTGAATATAACGAGAAGGTGCTCCCCATCCGCCTGAAGCTGGATGTGTACTACGTGAAGCATGCTTCGTTCTTTGGAGATATAAAGCTAATAATCTGGACTGTCCTGGCCATTCTATATACTGCCTTAGGCAAGTATCCGCAGTGGATGCACGATAAATTGGTAGAATATTCCAAAGCTGTATAGTATTTTTTACTCGACAAAATCATAATAAATATGAAATACCTATTAGTAGTAGCCCATCCCGACGATGAGGTTCTGGGTGCTGGCGCTTCGATGTGGAAGTGGAGCCATCAAGGCGATGTCGTCGAATTGGCGATAATGTGCACAGAAGCGAAGGCGCGTGCGTTCCGTCCGGAGGATAATGAACTGGAGGATGATACTGCTGCCGCAGTCAAGTCTGTTGGCGTGAGCAGAATTTATGAGGGAACATTCCCGAACATTGAGATGAATACTGTCCCTCATCTGAAGCTGGTCCAGTTCATAGAGTCAGCTATCAAGGAGAGTGAACCGGATATTGTGATTACGCATCATCCTGCAGATACGAACAATGACCATCTGCAGACGTCGATGGCTTGTCAGGAGGCTGTTCGACTGTTCCAACGTCGTCCGGAGGTGAAGCGTGTGAAGGAGCTGTGGTACATGGAGGTTCCGAGTTGCACGGAGTGGAAGATTAATAATGCATTCAATACCTTCAACCCGAACTGCTTTGTGGAGGTGGGGGCCGAAGGCGTGGAGGCGAAGATAAAGGCATTGTCGATGTATCGTGGTGTGATGCGTCCATACCCTCATCCTCGTTCGGCCGAGTATATCACTGGCCTTGCTGCCATGAGAGGCGGTCAGTGGGGCTGCAACTATGCTGAGGCCTTTGAGGTTGTACTGCGCAATTATTGATGAATCCGATGCCGGTCGATGCCTGCAAGGGATTGCAGAGGACTTTGGAGATTTTCAGATAGAAAAAGTGATTTTCTTAACTTCATTAAGAAAATAATTACTACTTTTGTATCGCATTATGTTTGCATATAGTTCTGGATATGAAGGAGATGGATAACGTATTGAAGATAAAGGCTGTTTTGCTTTATATTCTTCATCAGAGCGAGAAGGATAGGCATAATGTGTATAGCATTGTAAAAACTGCATATTATGCCCAGCAGTTTCATTTTGTAAAATGGGCGTTGCCACTTTATAAAGACAAGATTGCTGCTCTTCAGTTTGGTCCGGTCCCTTCGACGATATACGATGTTCTCAAGATGGCGAGAGGTGACAGGAAAGTGTTGAATTTTTATCGCAACTCCGACTTGATGTCCGTTGCTGGTGCCATCGGTTTTCAGGATGAAATTTTCTATGCTAAAGAAAATGCAGATTGTGACATTCTGTCCCAATCCAACATTGAATGTCTAGATGAAGCGATCGCAAAAGTCGCTTCGATGGACTTCGACGAGATAGTTGCCGATACGCACGGAGACGAGTGGAACCGTGTCTGGAACAGTAAGAGCCGTTTCATGGACGATATTATGATAGCAAAGGAGGGAGGAGCCGATGACGACATCATCAGTTATCTTCAGGAGGCGTTGGATCTGGAAGAAATGCTTGGATAATGGGACTGGAAGAGTTTTCTGTACTTAAATCATTGGCAATAGAAGTTGGAAGTGTCTTTAAAATGACAATGTATCCTGAAGATAAGGTTATCCCGAAAAAGGAAGGTGATGTGTCTAGGGATAAATACTTTGTTATTATCGGAAAGACAGTAGATTCTGTTGTTGTCGGTTCATTACTGATCAATACTAACATCAATAGCAGGTTGTTCAATCTTATTTCTCCATACCAGCATTGCATATCACCTGAGTCATATGACTTTCTTAACGGAAAAGAAAGGTATATAACTTAACTCTCGCAAGTGCGAAAGTACCTTGTTTTTGAGACCTTTAGGTCGATAGTAAGTCCTTTCCCCGAGGGTCGTGAGCGATAAGCAAACAGTCCAGTGGACTTTTGCAGCGAGCAGCACGGAGTGACGGTTAGTGGTCAAAAAAGGGCATGTCCTAAAAGCGTTATAGCTTTGCGACAAAAATGCCAAAGATGTACAGCAGCGAAGACTTAGAGAGGTTTTACTTCGATTACCAGACAGAATGGATGCCGCGAGGGATGTCGATCCAGGCATATTGTTCACGAAACAATGTTCCCTACAAGGTATTA